>NZ_JBPZHC010000012.1:0-101352 GCF_051857465.1 Pseudarthrobacter cremeus
GCCGGTGATGAAGAAGATTGCGACCAGGACCATGGCCAGGACGATGACGGCGGCGGTGAGCCAGCCGGGCATGCCGAGGTTTTTGACCAGGTCGAAGAGGGCGCCGTCGAAGTTCACGGAGGGTACTCCGTTGGTTGTTGTGACGAGCCCGGGTGTGCCTGCTTTGTCGGCTTCCTGCTGGACGTGGAAGGCGGCTCCGCCGAAGATGCCGAACCAGATGACGCTGACGACGCTGGGAACGAGGAGGACGCCGGTGACGAACTGGCGGATGGTGCGGCCGCGGCTGATGCGGGCGATGAAGAGTCCGACGAAGGGCGTCCAGGAGATCCACCAGGCCCAGTAGAAGATGGTCCAGCTGGTCATCCAGCTGCGGAGGGCGTCGTCGCCGACTGCTTCGGTGCGGGATGACATTTCGGCGAGGTCGCGGGCGTAGTCGCCGACGGCGGAGGGGATCAGGTTCAGGATGAACAGGGTGGGGCCGGCGATGAAGACGATGAGTGCGAGGACGACGGCCAGGACCATGTTGATGTTGGAGAGCCATTGGATGCCGCGGCTGATGCCGGAGACGGCCGATGCGACGAAGCAGAGGGTCAGGACGGCGACGATGGCCACGAGCACGGGGGTGCCGATTTCGCCGAACCAGCCGTTGGAGGTCATGCCGGAGCCGATCTGCAGGGCGCCCAGGCCCAGGGATGCGGCGGTGCCGAAGAGGGTGGCGAAGATGGCCAGGATGTTGATGAATTTCCCGATGGGCCCTTCGACCCTCCTGACGCCGAAGAGGGAGGTGAAGGCGATGGAGATCAGTTGCCTGCGGCCCAGGCGGTAGGTGCCGTAGGCCATGGCGATGCCTACCACTGCGTACATGGCCCAGGGGTGCAGTGTCCAGTGGAAGATGGAGGTGGCCATGGCGGTCTGGATGGCTTCGGGGGTGCGGCCGTTCACGGTTCCGGGCGGGGGAGAGATGTAGTGGTAGAGCGGTTCGGCCACTCCGTAGAACATCAGTCCGATGCCCATGCCGGCGGCGAACATCATCGAGACCCAGGAGACGGTCCGGAATTCGGGTTTTTCGCCGTCTTTGCCCAGCGGGATGTTGCCGAATTTGCCCAAGGCCAGCCAGAGGACAAAGACCACGAAGAGCGAGGCCAGGAGCATGAACAGCCAGCCGGTGTATTCCATGACCCAGTTCAGGGCCACCGTGGAGGAGGTCGCGAGGCTGTCGCGGCCGGTAAAGCCCCAGATCACAAAGGCGATGGCGATCGCGCCGGTGATTCCGAACGTGACCTTGTCCAGGGTGAGTTTGATGTTCCGGCGTGCCGAAACGGCCTGCTCGGTTTTGGCGGTGCGGAGCTCTTCCAGGATCTGTTCGTACTCTTCTGAATCCGGCAGGCCCTCTGCGCCTCCGTCCTCCGGATCCAGGACAGCAGGGTTGTTGTCTTCGTCCGTGGGGACATCAATGGCTGTTGTGGTGTTCCGCGTTCTTCCGCGTTTTCCGTTGGGGGGAATTGCTGCCAAAGAGTCCTCGGCAGCCGACTCCTCGGGGGTGGAGAGTTGTAAGTCACGGCTAATAGCCATGAGCGAATCCTTTGCTCGGCGAATAATGGGCTAACGGTTAAAACAGGACCTAAACGGGCGGCCCGGGCGGAAGGTTGGGGGCCTCGTCCGATTCGATGATCATGGTGTTGCCGTCGACAATCTGCACTCGTGCGCCACGTGGGTTTGGACGGGATCGTTCCGCATTACTCAACGGCAATCGCAGTAAGCAACAGATTGCGCCCGTTGATAATGGATGTCAAGGGTTTTGGCTGATTTCCCGGGAGTCTTGACACACAACGTGCGATACGTCACTCTGTTGCATATCGCGATTGTCGTTGCGTAATAAGCCGCTGAGAGGGGAGATGGGGAGACGCCTGCTGTCGTTGGAACATCGCCCGCCGGCCTCCCGGCGCCCGTGCTGCCTGCCCTTGCCCGGAGTCCCGAGGTGGGCGGGGCCTACCGGCGTCTGTAACCCATCTTTGTGCTGATGGCCAGGCCGGCATCCTTGAGGCCGTCAATAAGCCCGGGCTGCTCTTCCGGCGTGAACCGGAAGGCGGGGCCTGAAATACTCACCGCGGCGATGACCTGTCCCAGGTGGTTGTAGATCGGTACCGCAACGGCCGTCAGCCCGATCTCAAACTCCTCGTGAACTACGGCATAGCCATTGCGGGCGACCTCCAGCAGCTGCTTCTCCAGCTCCGAACGGTTGGTGATGGTACGTGGCGTGCGGGCAGGCAGGCCGACCGTCTTGAAGATGGCGTCCCTTTCGTCGGCAGTCAGGGCCGCGAGGAGCACTTTTCCACTGGACGTGGCATGCAGTGGTGTCAGGCTGCCCACCCAGTCATACGTTGCCAGCGTGGAGGGTCCCATGGCCTGGTCCACGTTGACGGCAAAATTCGATCGCAGCACGGCGAGGTTGACCGTTTCCTTATATGCCGCTGCGAGGCTCTCAAGGACCTCCCTGGCTTCCCGAACAACGCTCAACCGGCCCGGGATGGACGATGCAAGGCGCAGGATGCCAAATCCCAGCTGGTACTTTCCACGTTCGCTGTTCTGCCGGACCAGCTCGCGCCCGACCAAGGATCCCACCAGCCTGGACACAGTGGACTTGTGTATGCCCATCTCCTCGGCGATTTCACTGACGCCGGCGTCGCCTTCGCGGGCCAGGATTTCCAGGATCTGAAGGGCGCGGTCCACCGATTGGACGCCTCCAGCCTGCGCATCCGGGTTCTTGCCCATGTCCGGGTCATTGCGTGCGGCCATCATGCCTCGTGTCGTCGTCCATGCAGGGTGGGCTGGCCCGGAGGGAGGTTCCAGCCAACCTTCCGGCTCATCTTGGTTCATCCTAGACCGACACTGCCGCAAGGCCCCCAATCGGCACCAGGCGCGGCAATGCAGGACACCCCGCCACGGATAACCGTGGCGGGGTGTCGCATGTGCTGGCTCGAAGGCCGGACAGAGGGGTTAGCCGATTTTGTTGGCTGCTTCGGCGTCGGAGTCGGCGGCGGGAGCCGCGCCGAGGTTGGCGCGGAGTTTGGCGCCGAGTTCGGCGTCGACGTTGGTCCAGTACTGGATGGCGCGTTCCTTGATCTCAGGGGTCTTCACACCGCCGACAGCACCGGTGATGGTGTCCAGCAGGCGGGCCTTGGCGCCGTCGTCGAACACCTCGCGGTAGAGGGTGCCGGCCTGGCCGAAGTCGCCGTCCTCGGCGTGGAGCGAGTGCGCGGAGAGCGTGAGCTCGCCGTCGTTCTCCCAGCCACCGGCGGGGGAGGCAGGCTCAAGGGCTGCCGGGCCACCCACCGAGTTGGGGGCGTACACCGGGACAGAGGGTGCGTTGAAGTGGTACCGCCCGGCGCCGTCCTGGCTGTAGTTGTTGACCTGGTTTTTGGGCAGGTTCACGGGGAGCTGGGCGTGGTTGGTGCCCACGCGGTAGCGGTGTGCGTCGGCGTAGGAGAAGATGCGGGCCTGCAGCATCTTGTCCGGTGAGGCGGCGATGCCCGGGACGAAGTTCGAGGGCGCGAAGGTGGCCTGTTCGATCTGCGCGAAGTAGTTCTCCGGGTTCCGGGTCAGTTCCATGGTGCCGACGTGGATCAGCGGGTAGTCCGCGTGCGGCCAGACCTTGGTGAGGTCGAAGGGGTTGAAGCGGTAGGTTTTGGCGTCCTCGTAGGGCATGACCTGGACGTGCAGTTCCCAGGACGGGAAGTTCCCGGCAGCGATGTTTTCGGAGAGGTCGCGGATGTAGAAGTCCGCGTCCGAGCCGGCGAGTTCTTCGGCCTGGTCACCGGTGATGGACTTGACGCCCTGGTTGGATTTGAAGTGGTACTTGACCCAGAAACGCTCGCCCTCGGCGTTGATCCACTGGTAGGTGTGCGAGCCGTAGCCCTGCATTTCCCGCCAGGAAGCCGGCAGGCCGCGGTCGCCCATGAGCCAGGTGACCTGGTGTGCGGACTCGGGGGACAGGGTCCAGAAGTCCCACTGCATGTCTGCGTCGCGCAGGTGCGTGCCCGGGAGGCGCTTCTGGGAGTGGATGAAGTCCGGGAACTTGATGCCGTCGCGGATGAAGAAGACCGGGGTGTTGTTGCCCACGAGGTCGTAGTTGCCCTCGGAGGTGTAGAACTTCACGGCGAAACCGCGGGGATCGCGCCAGGTGTCCGGGGAACCGGCCTCACCGGCGACCGAGGAGAACCGGATCAGCATCTCGGTCTCAACACCGGGCTGCAGGAACGCGGCCTTGGTGTACTTGGAGACATCCGTGGTGGTCCTGAACGTACCGAACGCGCCGCCGCCCTTGGCATGCACCACACGCTCCGGCACCCGCTCCCGGTTGAACTGGGCAAGCTTTTCGATCAGGTAGTGATCAGTGAGGATGATGGCACCGTCGGCGCCGACGGCCTGGGAATGCGCGTCGGACGTGACCGGCGCACCTGACTGGGTGGTTGAAATGACAGTCAATTGTTCTCCTATTACTCGATTACTTGTGAGGGACGTTCAGAAGGAAGGTTCAGAAGGAAGTTGTTGGCCTGCGCCGACCCATTCCACGGTGCCGTCTGCGAAGAATTGCTCCTTCCAGATCGGCACACGGGCCTTGATGCGGTCCACAAGCTGTGAGCACACCTCAAACGCCTGGCCTCGGTGGGCTGCTGACACGGCACAGACCAGTGCAGGATCACCCACCTCCAGCATCCCGACGCGGTGGGCGGCCCAGATGCGGACCGGCTTGCCGGCCTTCCCGGCATGCTCCGCGACCAGTTCCGCCACGACGTCGGCCAGGATGCGATTTGCCGTGGGGTGCGCCGAGTAGCTTAATCTGCTGACGGCCATGCCGTCATCGTGGTTCCGGACCACTCCGCTGAAGCTGACCACGGCCCCGGCTTCGTCGCCCTGGACGGCGGCTGTGGCCCGGTCCACCGAGATGGGGACATCGCTGAGTTCGGCGAGGACGACGTCAAAGCGTGGCATAGGTTTCCTCGCGGCCCACCTTCTGCGGACCCCCCAGCCTCTCGCGGCCGGCATAGACGTTCAGGCTGTGCCCCCGGCTGAATCCAACCAGCGTCACTCCGGTCTCGGCGGCGAGATCGGCGGCCAGGCTTGAGGGTGCGCTCACCGCGGACAGGACGGGAATGCCGGCCATGGCGGCCTTTTGGACAAGTTCGAAGGACGCGCGACCGGACACCTGCAGGACGGTGCCGGTCAGAGGCAACAGGTCTTGGCGCAGCGCCCATCCCACCACTTTGTCAACAGCGTTATGGCGTCCGACATCCTCCCGGAGACAAAGCAATTCAGTGCTGGCGCCGTCCACCTTGAACAGGCCGGCCGCATGGACGCCGCCCGTTTTGTCGAACACTGCCTGGGCCTCGCGAAGCCGGTCCGGCAGTTCGGCGAGGACATCCACCGGGATCTGCAGCGTGTCCTGTGCAGGGTCGAAGGGAAGGGTCTTGCGGACCGAGTCGATCGAGTCTGTCCCGCAGATGCCGCAGGAGCTTGAGGTGTAGACATGCCGCATGGTGTCAGGCATGGGTACATCCGGCCTCAGCTGGGCTTCGACCACGTTATATGTCTGTTCTGCCCCGGCATCGCCGGTGCAAAAGCGCAGCGATACCAGCTCGGAGGGGGAGCTGATGATGCCTTCCGAGACCAGGAACCCGGCCACCAGGTCAAAATCGTCCCCCGGGGTCCTCATGGTGACAGCGAAGGAGCGGCCGCCGATCCGGATTTCCAGGGGCTCCTCAGCGGCGAGTACGTCTTCCTTGAACCGCACGTGGTATTCGGTGCCGGGGCCGTCCACGTGGAAGCGGTGGATCTTGCGGCGCTGCGTCATGCGGGCCATGCGGTGCTCCGTGCCCGGTTGGTGGTGGAAAGGATTGTTTCGTTGGCCTTCGTCCAAGGGAGGGGGAGCACAGGAACCGGCTCGCCGGCCTGGACCCCGGCAGGGGGAACGGCCATGACGCCGTCGGCCCAGGCCAGTCCACGCATCATGCCGGGCCCCGTGTGCGAGGCGGGGAACGCAAGCCCCTCGATGAACGTGCAGGGAATCAGGCGCGTACGCCCGGGGCTTGGATCAACGTCAGCCGCGGAGGTCACCTGTCCAACGGCGCTCAGGGGCCTTCCTCCGAGCGCCTCCAGCAGCGGTGCACCCATAGTGATAAGAGCCATCATTGCTGCCAGTGGGTTACCGGGCAGCCCGACGACGAAGCGGCCGTACGGGAGCCCGGCCAGGACTGCCGGGTGGCCCGGCCGCATGGCGATGCCATCCAGCAGCAGCGCTCCTCCAAGATCAGCGACGGCGGCGCGAAAATGATCTGTGCCGGAACATCCGGTTCCGCCAGTGGTTATGGTCACGTCCGGCATCCGCCCCGGGAACGCGTCAGAACCGCCGAGTGCCGCGAGCCACTCAGGGTAGGAATCCCCGATCCGCAGGGGGCCGGCAGGTGTGCCCCCCAGAAGGGAAATCACCGTCCCCAGCTGCGGACCAAAAGTGTCCCTGACATGTCCTGGTTCCGGAACGCCTGACGTGACCACTTCGGAACCGGTCAAGACGATGCCGACCACCGGCTTGGCCTGCACCTGCAGGTTGTCGTGGCCGGCCACGGCGGCGAGGGCAATGTGGCCCGGGTTCAGTGTTGTTCCGGCGGGGATCAGCACCTCGCCGGCAGCAGCTTCCTCGCCTGCAGGACGAATGTGTTGGCCCAGGCCCGGCTCGCTTTCCTTGGCGTTGTCAGTGAGCCGCAGGAGAGGGTTGCCGCCGGCGTCTGGGTGGATCTGGCCACTTTCCTTGCGGAGTATCGACTGGGCGCCAACAGGTACCAGTCCGCCGGTGGCTATGACGCTGGCCGTTCCGGGGCGCAAAAAGGGTTCGTGGCCGGCAAGGATCCATGGACCGCCGCCGTTGATGGCCCAGCCGTCCATGGCAGAAGAGTCGTAATGGGGCAGTTCCTGCAGGGCGGCCACGGTGCGGGTAAGCGTGTGGCCTGCTGCCAATGCGAGGGGAACCTCCACGGGCTCGAGGGGGACCGCGCAATCGAAGGCCAGTTGCCGGGCTTCGAGCCAGGTGGGGGACGGATGTCCGGATGGACGCCGTGCAGAGCGCAACTCCGGACTGCCGCCGCCGCTGGTGGCGGTATCTTGGGCCAGCAAGGGTGCCCCTTCCTAGTGATAGGGCTGCGCTGCCCCGTTGCCCGAAAGCGGTGCTTCGATGGGGATACCTCCCCAGGTTCAGGCCATCGAAGCACCCTTTACGGGAACGGGACAGCATCGCCGAGACTGATATTTTTAGTTACTCACTATAGATATATCAGTTACATCGTATGGCAGCCACGGGGGCATGTCCAGAGGTTTCTCAGCGGCCGTGGATGAGGCTCAGCGCCTCGGCGCGGGCGGCCGGCAGGCGCAGCTCACCGCGCACTGCGGACGTGATGGTTTTTGCCCCGGGCTTGCGGACGCCCCGCATGGACATGCACAGGTGCTCGCACTCGATCACCACAATTGCCCCCAGCGGCCGCAGCGACGTAACTAGTGCCTCGACCACCTGGGTGGTGAGCCTCTCCTGGACCTGCGGCCTTCGCGCAAAGACGTCCACCAGCCTGGCCAGCTTGCTGAGGCCGGTCACGAGTCCCTCGGCGGACGGGATGTAGCCTACGTGCGCCACGCCATGGAACGGCACCAGGTGATGCTCGCAGGTGGAATAGAACGGGATGTCCTTGACGATGACCATTTCACCGTGGCCGAGGTCGAAGGTCCGCTCCAGGACGGCAGCGGGATCTTCATGGAGCCCGCCGAACATTTCCGCGGCGGCGCGGGCAACGCGGGCCGGGGTATCGGCCAGTCCCGGCCTGTCGGGGTCCTCCCCGATGGCCAGAAGGTATTCGCGGACAGCCCGTTCCACCCTCGGCCCGTCCACCCCGTTGGTGACGGCTGCTTCCGTCGTCAGGACGGAACTCATGCTTCGGCCCGTTCAAGCCGCACGATGACGGACTTGGAGGTTGGCGTGCCGCTGGTGTCGGCCACGGAGTCAAGCGGCACGAGGACGTTGGTTTCCGGGTAGTAGGCCGCCGCGCAACCCCTGGGCGTCGAGTAGGCCACGATGCGGAAGTTTTCGGCGCGTCGTTCGGTCCCTTGGAATTCGGAGATGAGATGGACCATGTCCCCGTCCGCGAAGCCCAACGCAGTAATGTCGTCCGCGTTGACCATGACTACCCGGCGCCCGCCGTGGATGCCGCGGTAGCGATCGTCCTTGCCGTAGATGGTGGTGTTGTACTGGTCATGGGAGCGCAGGGTCTGGAGGACGAGCCGTCCCGAAGGGACCCTGATGAATTCCAGTTCGTTGCCGGTGAAGTGGGCCTTGCCCGAAGCGGTATCGAACTTCCTGGCGTCCCGGGGTGGGTGGGGAAGGACGAACCCGCCGGGGTTCTTGATCCGCTCCTCGAAGTTCTCGAAGCCGCTGAGGACCGCTTCGATGTGTTTCCGGATGATGGAGTAGTCGTCCTTCATGGCGAGCCAGTCGGCTTTGGGGGTCCCGGGCAGCGGGAGGTTCCCGCTGCCGGTAAAGATCCTGTGGGCAATGTTGCACACAATGGCCACCTCGGAGTGCAGGTGCTCGCTTGCGGGCTTAAGGCGTCCGCGCGAGGCGTGGACCGCACTCATGGAGTCCTCCACGGTCACCCTCTGGTCGCCGGTGCGCTGGGTGTCTTTCTCGGTGCGTCCCAGCGTCGGCAGAATCAGCGCACGTCGGCCCGTCGATACGTGGGAATGGTTCAGTTTCGTGGAGATCTGCACCGTCAGGCGGGTGTTGGCCAGCGCCTGTTCGGTGACCTCGGAATCCGGGGCCGCCCGCACGAAGTTGCCGCCCATGCCGATGAAGACGCGCACCTTGCCGTCCCGCATGGCGCGGATGGCGGCCACGGTGTCGAAGCCATGCGCCCTGGGGGAGAGGAACTGGAACTCGTGGTCAAGCCGGTCGTGGAAGCTCTCCGGCATCTTCTCGAAAATGCCCATGGTCCGGTCACCCTGGACATTGGAGTGGCCGCGGACGGGGCAGACGCCGGCTCCGGGCTTGCCGATGTTGCCTTGGAGAAGCAGAACGTTGACCACGTCGCGCAGGGTGGGAACCGAGTGCTTGTGCTGGGTCAGGCCCATGGCCCAGCAGACGATCGTGGCGCTCGAGGCCAGGAGGCGCTCGCCGGTGGACCTGATCTGCTCCAGTGTCAGTCCGGTGGCTTCGACGATGTCGTCCCATTCCGCCTTTTCGAGGTAGCGCAGGTATTCGTCGATTCCAACGGTGTGGTCCTTGATGAATTCATGGTCCAGCACGGTGGAGAGGCCGGGGGTTTTGCGCCCCTGCGCTTCGGCTTCGAGAAGGTATTTGCCTAGCCCCTGGAAGAGGGCCTGATCGCCGCCGGCGCGGATTTGCAGGAAGTCGTCGGTCAGCTGTGTGCCCACCACCATGCCGGAAAGGTGCTGCGGATTTTCGAACCGCAGGAGCCCGGCTTCGGGGAGTGGATTTACGGAGATGATGACGGCGCCATTCTTCTTCGCCTTCTCCAGCGCGCTGAGCATGCGCGGGTGGTTGGTGCCGGGATTTTGCCCCGCCACGAAAATCAGCGACGCCGTCTCCAGGTCCGTGAGGCTGACGGAGCCTTTGCCGATGCCGATCGTTTCGACCAGGGCCGATCCGGACGATTCGTGGCACATGTTGGAGCAGTCGGGCAGGTTGTTCGTCCCTATGCCGCGAACGAGGAGCTGGTAGGCGAAGGCTGCCTCGTTCGATGTCCGCCCGGACGTGTAGAAGACCGACTGGTCGGGGTGCTCCATGTCCCTGATCTCCTGGGCGATCAGCTCATAAGCGTCGTCCCATTCGATGGGCTTGTAGTGGGTTCCGCCTTCGTCGAGGAGCATCGGATGCGTCAGCCGGCCCTGCTGGCCCAGCCAGTAGTCGTCCCGGGTCTTCAGGTCCGCGATGGAGTGTTGCGCGAAGAATTCAGGCGTGACGCGGCGGCGCGTGCCTTCTTCGGCCACCGCTTTGGCGCCGTTCTCGCAGAACTCCGCAGCATTGCGCTTTTCATGTTCGGGCCAGGCGCAGCCCATGCAGTCAAAGCCGTCGACCTGGTTGACGGCCAGGAGTGTCTGGATGCTGCGCAGCGGGCCCATCTGCTCAAGGGAAATCTTCAATGCGTTTGCTACGGCCGGAAGGCCGACTGCAGTCGTCTTGGGCTTCGTCAGAGTCAGCTTTGACTCATCGATATTCTGCTTGGGGGCTTTTGAAGCCATGTGATCTTCTCCAACTGGTACCTACCGGCGGGTGACATTTTTTTGATAGTATATTGATATATCAGTTCTAGGAATACTATGTACAGGAGGCCTTCGCGTCAAGGCTCAGCCGTGCATCGGGAGGAGACTTGGATATGGCAAGCGCTGGAGAACTACCGTCGGGTGCTGGGGGATCCTTCCTGTCAACGCGGCAGGAGGACGAGTCCTTCGCCGACTTCGCCTACAGGGTGCTCTGCGATGAGCTGATTGTTTTGGACATCAAGCCTGGCGAACCATTGAACGACGAAGTGATCTCCAGGCGGCTCGGAGTGGGGAGGACGCCAATCCGGGAAGCCATGAAGCGCCTCGAGAGCGACCATCTGGTGGTGGCGTATCCCCGCCGCGGAACATTCGCCGCAGGGGTGGACATCACGGATCTGGCTGAAATCTCAGAAATCCGGCAGCTCCTGGAGCCTGCGGCCGCAGCGCGGGCTGCCCGGATGGCATCACCGCAGCTCCGGCGGGAGATCAGGGAATTTGCCAGGGAAGTCGGGGATCTACTGCCGGAAATGCACTCCCAGCAGGACCTGATGCGCCTGGACATGCGGGTCCACCGGATGATCTACCGGGCCACCGGGAGCAGGCACCTTGAGGATGTCCTGATCCGGTACGACAACCTGGCGACGCGGATCTGGAGCCTTGTCCTGGAGAAGCTTCCTCCGGTGTCCGAACATATTGCCCAGCACATTGAGCTGCTTGAGTGCATCGCGGAAGGGGATTCCGAAGCTGCGGCACGGTTGACCACCAAGCATGTGACGGACTTCGAGAACCTCATCAGGGCCGTCCTGTAGCCCCTCGGCGGGACACTGCTAGCCCCCTTGTCGGGACGTGCGTCCGAGCCCGTCCGGATCACAGGGATCCGCACGGGCGCGGAGACAATAAACGGGCCTAGGCGAAGCAGGGTTCCCTGCCGTGGATTACCCGGCTGCTCCCCGGACCAAGGCACGCGACTGTTCCCGCGCCGCCTCGGTGGTGTGCAGCAGAAGCAGGGATGTGGTGACCGAGCCGACGCCACCCGGAACGGGTGTCAGCGCCCCGGCGATGCCCCGGACGCTGGCTTCGTCCACATCCCCCACGAGGGACCCGTCCGAAAGGACGTTGGTGCCGACGTCGATCACTACGGCCCCGGACGAAATGTGGCTGCCGTTCAGCAGGCCGGTGCGCCCGGCGGCGACCACCACGACGTCGGCCGTTTTGGTGTATTTCTCCAGCGCCCCTGACCTGGAGTGGCAGACGGTGACGGTGGCGTCGCGTTCGAGCAGCAGCAGGGACAGCGGTTTTCCGACGACGGCGGAACGTCCAATGACCACGACGTTCCGGCCGGCCACCGGGATGTCGAAGTGGTCAAGGATCTCGGTGACGGCCTGTGCGGTGGCAGGGGCGAACGAGGGCTGGCCGACGGCCAGGCGGCCAAGGCTCAGGGGATTCGCGCCGTCGATGTCCTTCCAAGGGGCGATGTGCCCCACCAGCGCATCTGCATCGACGCCGGGAGGCAAGGGCGTCTGCAGGATGATGCCGTTGACGGACGGCTCGGCGCTGAGGTCTTTCAGGACTGAAGCCAGGACCTGACCTGTCGCGTCCTGGCCCAGGTCCACGATCCGGCAATTGATGCCCGCGCTTTCTGCGGCACGTTCGATGGACCTCACATACCAGTGCGTGGAGCCGTCGTTGGTGGCCACAACCACTGCAAGGGTGGGGCGTAGGCCGTCAGATTCGAGGTCCCGGGCTTCATCGTGGGCCTTCTGCTGAATGAGCTTTGCCAGGTTTCGTCCAGAGAGGAGTGTGGTGCTCAACTGAGGATCCTTTCGCGCACGCGCTTCACGAGCGAGTCGGCTGCCAGGATGACCTTGTCCTCAAGGCCATCGGTCTTCTCGGCCAGACGGGAACGTGTTTCGGTGTCCTTGATGGCCACCACATTGATGTCGATGTTGACCCGTGCAGTGGTGGCGGCCGCCCGGGCTGCGTCGACGGCGGCGGCGATGTCGCTGATCACGTTGGCGTTGGCCACCTCGAACAGCTCCGTGGCAAGATCCACCACGGCGCCGGCGACGAGGATCAGGTCAGCCGGTGTTTTCGCGGCCTGGACGAGCGCGTCCTGGATGGACGCTGTCCGGGCGGCTTTGAGGCCGTCAGTACCTGCCGGGAGCTTGTACGCATCAATGACGCCTTGGAACGCGTGCTGGTCGGCGTCCGCGAGGAGCAGGGCCTGTGCCACCAGCCCGTCGGCGCTGCTGATGATCCTGGCGACGGGTTCGGCGTGCTGCTCGTATTTCGCGCCGGTGGTATACCGGGCCACCATGGCCACAAGTGCCGCTCCCTGGGCGGCGTGGAGTGCCGCGGCAGCGCCGCCACCCGGGGTGGGTTCGCGGGAGGCAAGCCTGGCGAGGTAATCGTTTATTGTCTCTGAACTGATCATGTGTCTTCCTGTGCTGAAGCTCTGCCCGGCTGACCCGGGGATGGGGCGGGCCATGGAAAAGCAGCGGCCCGGACTCTGGTTGCGAAAGAATGAGTCCGGGCCGCGTGCCCTTGAGCGGTCTGGCGGGTGGTTAGCCGCGGAGCCTGGACATCGTGGGGTCGTACAGCGGATCTGCGGTGACGGTGGCCTGGATGCGCCGGCCGAAGTACTCGATCTCGACCGAGTCACCAATGGACACAGCAGCCGGAAGGTACGCGTAGGCGATCGGTTTGGCCACCGTGTAACCGTAGGCGGCACTGGTGACGTAGCCGACTGCCTGGTCCTTATAGAAGACCGGTTCCTTGCCCAGGACGATGCTGCGGCCGTCGTCGACCGTCAGGCAGCGCAGGCGGCGGGCGGAGTTTTCCTCGGTCCGGCCTTCAAGTGCTGCCTTGCCGACGAAGTCTTCCTTGGTCATCTTCACGGCGAAACCGAGTCCCGCTTCGAGGGGGTCATGCTCGGTGGTCATGTCGGTGCCCCACGAACGGTAGCCCTTTTCCAGGCGCAGCGAGCTGAACGCGGCGCGGCCGGCAGCGATCACGCCGAACGGCTGCCCTGCCTTCCACAGTGCGTCCCACAGGCGCTGGCCGTTGTCCGCGCTGGTGTACAGTTCCCAGCCCAGCTCGCCGACGTAGGACAGGCGCATCGCCGTGACTTTGACGCCGCCGATGACTACTTCCTTGGCGCGGAAGTACTTGAGTCCGTCGTTGGAGAAGTCGTCGCTGCTGACCGTGCTGATGAGGTCCCGGGCGAGGGGTCCCCACAGGCCGATGCAGCAGGTGCCGCCGGTGGTGTCGCGCACCTGGACCCAGTCGCTGGCGGTACCGTTTTCCGTCTGGTGGCGTGCGGCCCGCTCAAAGTAGGCCGTGTCGATGTTTCCGTTGGCTCCGAGCTGGAAGGTGTCTTCGTTCAGGCGGGCCACGGTGATATCGCTTCGGATCCCGCCGGCGTGGTCCAGCAGGAGGGTGTAGGTGACGGCGCCCGGCTTCTTGGTCATGTCCGCGGTGGTCAGCTCCTGCAGCAGCTTCATGGCTCCGGGGCCGGAGACCTCAAGGCGCTTGAGCGGAGTCATGTCGTACATGGCCACCGCGGTGCGGGTCTTCCAGGCTTCGGCGGCGGCGATGGGCGAGCTGAACATCCCGGACCAGGCGTCACGTGCCGGCGGCTGCCATTCGTCAGGCATCTCCTTGAGCAGTTCGGCGTTGGCTTCGAACCAGTACGGACGCTCCCATCCGCCGCCCTCCAGGAAGTAGCCGCCCAGCTGCTTGTGGCGTGCGTGGAACGGGCTGACGCGGAGGTTGCGGGGGGAAAGCTTGGGCTGGAGCGGGTGCATGACATCGTAGATTTCCACGAAGTTCTGCTGTGACGTCTCGCTGACGTATTCGGGGGTCAGCTGGACCTCTTCGAAGCGGTGGATATCGCAATCGCCCAGATCGATCTCCGACTTTCCGGTGGTCAGCAATTCGGCAACGGCGCGGGCGATGCCGGCCGAGTGGGTGACCCACACGGCTTCGGCGACGAAGAAGCCGTCCAGCTCCTTGGACTCACCCACCAGGGATCCGCCGTCGGGGGTGAAGGAGAAGATGCCGTTGAAGCCGTCTTCGATTTCGCTTTCGCGCAGGGCCGGCAGGATCTGCTTGGTGGCCTCCCACGCCGGGAGGAAGTCCTCCAGGGTGAAGTCGAGGCGGGAGGGCATGTTGTGGTCGCTGATGGTCTCGGGTGCGAACGTGCCCAGTTCGTCAAGGTCCACGGGCATGGGGCGGTGGGCGTAGGAACCGATGCCGTAACGCTCGCCGTGCTCGCGGTAGTAGAGGTCCTGGTCCTGGTGCCGCAGGATGGGCAGGGATGCGTCGTTGGGCAGTTCGTTCTTGCCCTTCTGTGCGGGCACCGGAGTGGTTTTGACGTACTGGTGGGCCAGCGGCAGGAGCGGGACTGACATCCCGATCATTTCGCCGATCTTGGCGCCCCAGAAGCCGGCGCAGGAGACCACGATGTCGGCAGGGATAGTGCCCTCGGAAGTCTCGACGCCGGTGACCCGGCGGCCGGACTGCTCGATGCCCGTCACCGTGGTGTTGCCCAGGTACTTGACGCCCGCGGCTTCCGTGCGCTTGATCAGCAGCTGGACTGCGCGGGCAGCACGGGCCAGGCCGTCGCTGGGAACGTGGAGACCGCCCAGGACGTCTTCCTCGTTCAGGAGCGGGTAAAGCTCCTTGCACTCGGCACGGGTAAGGATCTTGCCCTCGATACCCCACGCGGCGGCGTAGCCGAGCTTCCGCTTCAGATCCGCGAGGCGTGTCTCGGTGGTGGCGATCTCGAGGCCGCCCACCTGGTTGAAGCAGCTGACGCCGTCCTCGGTCAGGGACAAAAGCTTCTCAACCGTGTACTTGGCGAAGAGCGCCATGGATTTTGAAGCGTTGGTCTGGAAGACAAGTCCGGGTGCGTGGGACGTGGAGCCGCCGGGCATGTTCAGCGGTCCCTGGTCCAGGACGGTGATGTTGTTCCAACCCCGGGTGACCAGTTCATCGGCCAGGTTTGTGCCGACGATTCCAGCTCCGATAATGACAATGCTTGGCGTCGATGCCATGTGGTTTCTCCTGCTGATTTTCGGGTGTTGTCTGTGCTGGGCGGGTGGCGGTGCTTAGCGGAACACTACGGTGCTGGTCTGGTCCAGCAGCACCCGGTGTTCGCAGTGCCACCGCACGGCGCGGGAGAGTGCCAGTGCTTCGGCGTCCGCTCCGACTGTTGAAAGGGCGTTCGGTCCGTAGCTGTGATCGACCCGGATGACTTCCTGTTCGATGATTGGCCCCTCATCGAGTTCGGCGGTCACATAGTGGGCGGTTGCGCCCACCAGCTTGACGCCACGGTCGTAGGCCTGGTGGTAGGGGCGTGCGCCCTTGAACCCCGGGAGGAAGGAGTGGTGGATGTTAATGGCCCGGCCCTCCAGGGAGCGGCAGAGGTCATCGGACAGTACCTGCATGTACCGGGCGAGCACGACGAGATCGATGTTGTGCTCGTCCACCAGTTCCAGCAGGCGCCGCTCGGCGTCTGACTTTGTCTCAGGGGTTACCGGGAGATAGATGAAGGGGAGACCGGCGGCCTCGGCCATGGCCCGGTGGGTTTCATGGTTGGAAACGATAAGGGCGATGTCGCCGCCGAGGCTTCCGCCGCGCCAGCGGAACAGCAGGTCGTTCAGGCAGTGGCCGAACTTGGACACCATGACCAGGATGCGCTGCTTGGTCTGGTCATGGAAGCTGAACTTCATCTCGAAGCGGTCCGCAATGGCGCTGAACTCCTCCTGGAGCCGCTCCGGTGTGAACTCGGGGGAACCCGAGAATGCGGTGCGCAGGTGCAGCGTCTCGCGGAGCCCGTCGTCGAACTGCTGGTGCTCCTCGATGTTGAAGCCACGTTCGAAGAGGAAAGTGGTGACCGCCTGGACAATACCGGCACGTTCGACGCACGACAGTGTGAGTACGAACTTCTGGGCATTGTCCTTCACGCGGGGGCCGTCCTGAGTCAGCGTGCTGGTTGATGAGTCTGTTGCCACTAGGGTCATGTCTCCTCCTTAGGATGTCTTCCCGTTAGATATATTCTCAGATGATGAACTGATATATTAGGGTTGGGAATCAGCGTATACTGGTCAGTGGGCGAGGTCAATAGCCTGTTCGGCTGAATTGAAAGGGGTCCGGGTTATGGCAGTTGAAGCAGTGGCGATCGTGGAAGATGCGGTCAGGAAGTCGTTGGCGGACGTGGCGTACGAGCGCATCCGTGACCGGCTGCTGATGCTTGAGATCAAACCCGGCGATCTACTTAACGACGACCACCTCGCCAAGGACCTCGGCATGGGCCGGACTCCGGTCCGGGAAGCTCTGAAGCGGCTTGAGCTCGACCGCCTGGTGGTTTCGTATCCACGCAGGGGCACCTTTGCCACCCGCGTGGAGGTGACCGATCTTGCTTTCATTTCAGAAATCCGGACACAGCTTGAACCGCTCGCAGCGTCCCGTGCCGCCCGGGTGGCCACGGAGCAGCAGCGGGAGCAGTTGCGGGAAGTGATGCGGGCTGTTGAAGCCTTCGATACCGATGCGGCCCCCGTCGTCGAAACCCTGCGCCTGGATGCCCGCGTCCATCAAGGCATCTACGCAGCTGCGGCCAATCCCCACCTTGAAGACGTCCTGATCCGGTACGACAATCTCGCCACCCGCATCTGGTGCATGGTGCTGGACCGCCTTCCCGATCTTTCCCGCCACGTGCATGAGCACCTGGACCTGCTCGGCGCAGTGATCGACGGCGACGAGGCACGGGCCGCCGACCTGGCGCGGAGCCACGTCAGCGGCTTCGAGGATGCCGTCCGCAAGGCGCTCTTCACCTGAGCTGAGCCCCACCTCCCGACGAATTACCAGATGCGCGGCCCTTCCGGCCGCGCATTTGGCGCCTCTGGAATGGCTCAAAAAATCTGTTGACACCCACCGGCCGGGATAGCATACTTGAGTCACGTAACTAATATATCAACAGGATATTAGATAGCAGAGGAGAAAAGATGGTCGACGTTCTGACCCGTACGCTCGCAGAGACCGATCCTGCGATCCACGCAGCCGTTCAGCAGGAGCTCCTGCGCCAGCAGGGCACGCTGGAAATGATCGCCTCCGAAAACTTCGCGCCGACCGCCGTCATGGAGGCGCAGGGATCCGTCCTGACCAACAAGTACGCCGAAGGCTACCCGGGCAAGCGCTACTACGGCGGCTGCGAACACGTTGATGTGGTCGAGCAGCTGGCCATCGACCGTCTTAAGTCCTTGTTCGGCTCCGAATTCGCCAACGTGCAGCCCCACTCAGGCGCCCAGGCCAACGCAGCGGCGATGTTCGCCCTGATCCAGCCCGGCGACACCATCCTGGGGTTGAACCTCGCACACGGCGGCCACCTGACCCACGGCATGAAGATCAACTTCTCCGGCAAGCTGTACAAGGTGGTCCCTTATGGCGTTCGTGAGGACACCATGACCATCGACATGGCTGAAGTCGAGCGCCTCGCGGTTGAGAACAAGCCGCAGCTGATCGTCGCCGGCTGGTCCGCCTACTCCCGGCAGCTGGACTTCGCCGAGTTCCGCCGTATCGCGGACCTGGTAGGCGCCTACCTGATGGTGGACATGGCCCACTTCGCCGGCCTGGTGGCTGCGGGGCTGCACCCCAACCCCGTGCCTCACGCCCACATTGTCACGAGCACCACCCACAAGACCCTGGGCGGCCCGCGCGGTGGTGTGATCCTGACCAACGACGCCGTTATCGCCAAGAAGGTCAACTCCGCGGTATTCCCCGGACAGCAGGGTGGCCCGCTGGAGCACGTCATTGCCGGCAAGGCAGTGGCCTTCAAGCTCGCTGCTGAGCCGGAATTCCGCGACCGCCAGGAACGCACCCTGGAAGGCGCCCGCATCATCGCAGAACGCCTGCTCTCTGCCGATGTTGCAGAGTCCGGCGTGACGGTTGTCAGCGGTGGCACCGACGTGCACCTGGTCCTGGTGGACCTGCGGCATTCGGAACTGGACGGCCAGCAGGGCGAAGACCGCCTGCACCGGATCGGCATCACGGTCAACCGCAACGCCGTGCCGTTCGACCCGCGGCCGCCGATGATCTCTTCCGGTCTCCGCATCGGCACGCCGGCCCTGGCCACGCGCGGGTTCGGGAAGGCCGAGTTCACCGAGGTCGCGGACATTATCGCCGCAGCACTCAAGCGCGAGTTCAGCGACGAGACCGTGGCGGAACTGCGGCAGCGGGTTGAAATCCTGGCCGGAAAGTTCCCGCTCTACCCCAATCTCTCTTCTGACGCGACCGAAAACGAGGTGGCATGATGGCCGATCTGCTTCCGGAGCACCCGGAATTCCTGTGGCACAACCCGGACCCCAAGAAAAGCTACGACGCCGTGATCGTCGGCGGCGGCGGGCACGGCCTGGCCACCGCCTACTTCCTGGCCAAAAACCACGGCATGACCAACATCGCCGTCCTTGAAAAGGGATGGCTGGCCGGCGGCAACATGGCCCGGAACACCACCATCATCCGGTCCAACTACCTCTGGGACGAGAGCGCGGCCATCTACGAGCACGCCCTCAAACTCTGGGAAATCCTGCCGGAGGAGCTCGAATACGACTTCCTCTTCAGCCAGCGCGGCGTGATGAACCTCGCCCACACCCTGGGTGACGTCCGTGAAAGCATGCGGCGCGTGGGCGCGAACAAACTCAACGGAGTGGACGCCGAGTGGCTGGACCCGCAGCAGGTCAAGGAACTCTGCCCCATCCTGAACATCAACGACAACATCCGCTACCCCGTCATGGGCGCCACCTACCAGCCGCGCGCAGGCATCGCCAAGCACGACCACGTGGCCTGGGCCTTCGCCCGCAAGTGCGACGAGCTGGGCGTGGACATCATCCAGAACTGCGAAGTCACCGGCTTCGTCAAGGACGGCAACCGGGTCACCGGTGTCCAGACCAACCGCGGCACCATCAACACCGAAAAGGTGGGCCTGTGCGCCGCCGGGCACAGCTCGGTCCTGGCCGAAATGGCCGGCTTCCGGCTCCCCATCCAGTCCCACCCGCTGCAGGCGCTGGTGTCCGAACTGCACGAACCGGTCCACCCCACAGTGGTCATGTCCAACCACGTGCACGTCTACGTTTCCCAGGCCCACAAGGGCGAGCTGGTCATGGGCGCCGGAGTGGACTCCTACAACGGTTACGGCCAGCGCGGCTCGTTCCATGTGATCGAGCACCAAATGGCGGCCGCCGTCGAGCTCTTCCCGATCTTTGCCCGTGCGCACGTACTCAGGACCTGGGGCGGCATTGTTGACACAACGCTGGACGCCTCCCCGATCGTGGGCACCACTCCGGTGGAGAACATGTTCGTGAACTGTGGCTGGGGCACCGGCGGCTTCAAGGGCACGCCGGCCGCGGGCCTCACCTTTGCCCACACCATCGCCACGGGAACGCCGCACGAACTGAACAAGCCCTTTGCGCTGGAGCGGTTCGAAACCGGCGCCCTGATCGACGAACACGGCGCAGCAGCCGTGGCCCACTAGAAGAGAGTCCGGACATGCTCCTCATTTCATGCCCCAACTGCGGCTCCCGCGACGAGACCGAGTTCCACTACGGCGGCCAGGCCCACGTGGCCTATCCGGAAAACCCGAACGAACTGAACGACCGCGAATGGGCCGAGTTCCTGTTCTACCGGGACAACACCAAAGGCGCCTTTGCCGAGCGCTGGCTCCACAGCACCGGCTGCCGCCAGTGGTTCAACATGCTCCGCGACACGGTCACCTACGACATCCAGGCGATCTACCCCATGGGCGCGCCCCGGCCTGACAAAGCCGCCCCGGCACCTGAATCCGGCACTGCCAGCACCGCCCCGGACAGCACCACCACCGGGACCGCGGCTCCCAGCATCTCCGGCACCAGCATCGCGCCGGCCGATTCAGCGCCCAGCACCACCGCCGCCGGCACCACCGCCCCGAAGGGAGCAACCAAGTGACTTCCCAGAATGCCCGCCTCGCCTCCGGCGGACGCATCGACCGCACCATCTCCTGGCGTTTCACCGTGGACGGCGAGGAATTCAACGGCCACCCCGGCGACACCCTCGCCTCGGCCCTGATCGCCAACGGCCGCATCGCGGCCGGCAACTCGCTCTACGAGGACCGCGCCCGCGGCATCATGTCCGCCGGCGTTGAGGAATCCAACGCGATGGTCAAGATCTCCCCGCGCTTCCCCGGCGACGTCGCAGAGTCCATGCTCCCCGCCACCACCGTCACCCTGGTGGACGGCCTGAAAGCGGAACTGCTCAACGGCCTGGGCAAGCTGGACCCGGAAGAGGACCACGCCGAGTACGACAAGAAGTACGTCCACACCGACGTCCTGGTGATCGGCGGCGGCCCCGCCGGCCTCGCCGCAGCCCGCGAGGCGGTCCGCGCCGGCGCCCGTGTCATCCTCATGGACGACCAGCCGGAACTGGGCGGGTCCCTGCTGTCCGGGTCCACCGCCCCCGAACTGGCCGAGACCATCGAGGGCAAGCCTGCCCTGGAATGGGTGGCGGACATTGAAGCCGAGCTCGTCTCGGGTGCTGAATCCACCGTCCTGAACCGCACCACGGCCTTCGGCGCCTATGACGCCAACTACGTCATCGCCGTGCAGAACCGCACGGACCACCTGTCCAGCCCGGCCGCGTCCGGCGTGTCACGGCAGCGCATCTGGCACGTCCGCGCCAGCCAGGTTGTCCTGGCTCCCGGCGCCCACGAACGCCCGCTGGTGTTCGAGAACAACGACCGCCCCGGCATCATTCTGGCCTCCGCCGTCCGCAGCTACCTCAACCGCTACGCAGTGGCCGCCGGGCAGCGCGTTGTCATCAGCACCACCAACGACAGCGCCTACGCCCTGGCCGCGGACCTCCGCGCCGCCGGCGTCAAGCTCGCCGCCGTGGTCGACGCCCGCCCCCAGCTCACTCCGGTGGCTGCGGCCGCCGTCGAGGCCGGCACCCGCGTGCTGATCGGCAGCGCGGTTGCCAACACCACTGCGGGAGAGGCCGGCCGTCTGAACGGCGTCACCATCCGCAGCATCAACGACGACGGCGAACTCACCTCCGGCGTCGAAGAGATCGCCTGCGATCTGCTGGCAGTGTCCGGTGGCTGGAGCCCGTTGGTGCACCTCCACTCCCAGCGCCAGGGCAAGCTGCGCTGGGACGATGAGCTCGCCGCCTTCGTGCCGAGCACCGTGGTCCCGAACCAGCAGACCATCGGCTCCGGCCGCGGCAGCTTCGAACCCGCGGACTGCCTGGCCGAGGGGATCTCCGCCGGAGCATCGGCGGCCATCGCAGCGGGCTTCGAGTCCGCCACCAAGCCGGCCACGTTCGGGGAGCCGAAGGCCTCAGCCCCGACCCGCCAGCTGTGGCTGGTTCCGGGCGAGCAGGGCACGCCGGATGACTGGCACCACCACTTCGTGGACTTCCAGCGCGACCAGTCAGTGGCTGACGTGCTGCGGTCCACCGGAGCCGGCATGCGGTCCGTGGAGCACATCAAGCGCTACACCTCCATCAGCACAGCCAACGATCAGGGCAAGACCTCCGGCGTCAACGCGATCGGCGTCATCGCCGCCGCACTCCGCACCGCAGGCGAAGCCTCCCGCGGCATCGGCGACATCGGCACCACCACGTACCGCGCACCGTTCACCCCCGTGGCGTTCGCGGCACTGGCCGGACGCCAGCGCGGCGAACTGTTCGATCCCGCCCGCAAGACCTCGATCCACCCGTGGCACGTAGCCAAGGGTGCACTGTTCGAGGACGTGGGACAGTGGAAGCGCCCCTGGTACTACCCGCAGGCCGGCGAGGACATGGACGCGGCAGTTCTGCGCGAATGCGCCGCCGTCCGCGATTCGGTTGGCTTTATGGACGCCACCACGCTGGGCAAGATCGAAATCCGCGGCAAGGACGCCGGTGAGTTCCTCAACCGGATCTACACCAACGCGTTCAAGAAGCTCGCCCCGGGTTCTGCCCGCTACGGCGTGATGTGCATGGCCGATGGCATGATTTTCGACGACGGCGTGACCCTCCGTCTGGACGATGACCGCTACTTCATGACCACCACCACCGGCGGCGCCGGCAAGGTGCTGGACTGGCTGGAGGAATGGCTGCAGACCGAATGGCCTGAGCTGGACGTTCACTGCACCTCGGTGACCGAACAGTGGTCCACCATTGCCGTGGTCGGACCCAAGTCCCGCGAGGTCCTCGCCAAGGTGGCACCGGAACTGGCAGCCAACGGCGGGCTGGAGGCGGAAGCCTTCCCGTTTATGACTTTCCGCGAGACCACCCTCGCCTCCGGCGTGCAGGCACGGGTCTGCCGGATCTCGTTCTCCGGCGAACTGGCCTACGAGATCAACATTCCGTCCTGGTACGGACTGAACACCTGGGAAGCCGTAGCCGCTGCAGGGGCCGAATTCAACATCACCCCTTACGGCACCGAAACCATGCACGTGCTCCGCGCCGAAAAGGGCTACCCCATTGTTGGGCAGGACACCGACGGCACCGTCACCCCGCAGGACGCCGGCATGGACTGGATTGTCTCCAAGGCCAAGGAGTTCATCGGCAAGCGCTCCTACGCCCGGGCCGACGCCCGGCGCGAGGACCGCAAGCACCTGGTCAGCGTGCTGCCCGTGGACGGCTCGTTCCGGCTTCCGGAAGGCACCCAGCTCGTGGAAAAGGGGATCCCCACCACCCCCGCCTACGGCCCGGTTCCCATGCAGGGCTTCGTGACCTCGAGCTACCACAGCGCCGCCCTCGGCCGCTCCTTTGGCCTGGCACTGATCAAGAACGGCCGCAACCGGATCGGCGAGACCCTTGTGGCCGTCGCTGGAAACCAGGTGGTTGACGTTGTTGTCGCAGAAACCGTACTTTTTGACCCCGAAGGGACCCGCAAAGATGGCTGAAACAGCAGCACCCAAAACCTCCCGTGAGACGAACCTGTCACTCCGCACCAGCCCCGCTGCGCTGCTCAGGGAAGCATTTGAAACGGCATCCGTCCCCGGCACCGTGGAACTGAGCGAAATCACCTTCCTGACCATGGTGGGCGTCCGGGTAAACCGGGCCACGGAGGCCGGGACACGCATCGCGTCCGTCACCGGCGGGCTGCCCGCAGCGTGCGGCGCCGTCAGCGGCTCCGGCGAAACGTCCGTGCTGTGGCTCGGGCCCGAGGAATTCCTGGTGGTGGCGCCGATGGAGGCCCACGAGTCGCTGGGCGGTGACCTGCTGCAGGCGCTCCGGGAAGCCCTCGGTGACGGCGAAGGCCAGGTGGTGGACCTCTCCGCCAACCGCACAACGTTCGAACTGACCGGGCCCCGGTCCCGCGCCGTCCTGGAAAAGGGCTGCTCGCTGGACCTCCACCCGCGCGGGTTCAAGGCAGGCACGGCAGTGTCCACGGAGATCGGCAACATCCCGGTGGTCCTGTGGAAGACCGGTGACGAAAGCTACCGGATCTTCCCCCGGGCTTCATTCGCCGATTTCCTGGGCCGCTGGCTCCTGGATGCCATGCGGGAATACGCCTCCCCTGAGGTCCCTTAATGGCACTCAGTGCCCTGGACCTCTTTTCCGTTGGCATCGGGCCGTCGTCCTCACACACGGTCGGCCCGATGCGGGCGGCGAAGCTGTTCGCCGACGGACTCAAAAGCGACGGCCACCTGAGCTCAACCACACGCGTCCAGGCCGAACTGTTCGGCTCACTCGGGGCCACCGGCCGGGGCCACGGCTCCGACAAGGCCGTGGTCCTGGGCTTCAAGGGGCTGGACCCCGAAACCGTGGACACCGCCACGGCGGATGACCAGGTGGCCGCGGCGGCCCTCGATGCCGAACTGTTGGTGTGCGGGGTCCACCGTGTGGACTTCAACTGGGACGAGGACGTGGTGCTGCACCGGCGCAAGTCCCTCCCGGCCCACCCCAACGGCATGACATTCCGGGCTCTGGACCACGCTGGAACGGTCCTCAGCGAGCGGAGCTTCTATTCGATCGGCGGCGGCTTCGTCGTTGACGGGGACGCCGACGCCGGCGACCGGGTGGTGGCTGACGCCACCGTCCTGCCCTACCCGTTCAGCACGGCCGACGAACTCCTGGAGATCTGCAGCCGCGAGGGCATGTCCATCTCGGACGTGATGCTCGCCAACGAACTCACCTGGCGCAGCGAAGCCGAGCTCCGGGAAAAGCTGCTGGGGCTGTGGGCGGTGATGCGCGAATGCGTGGACAACGGCTGCGCCGCGGAAGGGATTCTTCCAGGCGGCCTTAACGTCAGGCGACGGGCGCCGTCGTTGTTCCAGACCCTGACGGCGGACACCGGGGTGACCGACCCGCTCCGGGCGATGGAGTGGGTGAACCTGTTCGCGCTGGCCGTGAACGAGGAAAACGCCGCCGGCGGCCGGATCGTCACCGCACCCACCAACGGCGCGGCCGGCATCGTTCCCGCGGTGCTGCACTACTACGTGAAGTTCGTGCCCGGCGCCAACGACGACGGTGTGGTCCGTTTCCTGCTGACAGCGGCCGCGGTGGGAATCCTGTTCAAGATCAACGCCTCCATTTCAGGGGCCGAGGTGGGCTGCCAGGGCGAGGTCGGCTCCGCCTGCTCCATGGCCGCGGCCGGCCTCTGCGAAGTGCTGGGCGGCACGCCGGCCCAGGTGGAGAATGCCGCCGAGGTGGGCATTGAACACAACCTTGGCCTGACCTGCGACCCGGTGGGTGGGCTGGTGCAGATTCCCTGCATCGAGCGCAACGCCATTGCCAGCGTCAAAGCCATCAACGCCGCCCGCCTTGCCCTGCACGGCGACGGCAGCCACAAGGTATCCCTGGACAAAGCGATCAAGACCATGAGGGAAACCGGCGCCGACATGAAGAGCAAGTACAAGGAGACGTCCCGGGGTGGTCTCGCGGTAAACGTCATCGAATGCTGACCCGGTGAAGTACGTGTAGCCCCGGGTGTGCTCATGCACCCGGGGCAAGTCCCATTACTCGAATGCCTGGCTTCGCAGGCGCCCCGTCCTTTTGGAGCAAGAAGTGACCCTGAAACGACTCCCGTACGAACATATCGCTGTCACGGGCAGCAGCCGCGTCAAGCGCGGCATGGCTGAGATGCTCAAGGGCGGCGTCATCATGGACGTCGTCAACGTCGAACAGGCCCGCATCGCCGAAGATGCCGGTGCCGTTGCAGTCATGGCGCTGGAACGCGTTCCGGCCGATATCCGCGCCCAGGGCGGCGTGTCCCGCATGTCTGACCCGGACATGATCGAGGCGATCATCGACGCCGTGTCCGTGCCGGTCATGGCCAAGGCCAGGATCGGCCACTTCGTCGAGGCGCAGATCCTGCAGTCACTCGGCGTGGACTACATTGACGAGTCCGAGGTCCTGACACCCGCCGACTACACCAACCACATCGACAAGTGGAAATTCACCGTTCCCTTCGTCTGTGGCGCCACCAACCTCGGTGAGGCCCTGCGCCGCATCAACGAGGGCGCGGCGATGATCCGGTCCAAGGGCGAGGCCGGTACCGGCGATGTCTCCAACGCCACCACCCACATGCGCCAGATCCGCGCCGAGATCGCCAAGCTCGCGTCCCTGCCCGAGGACGAGCTCTACGTCGCGGCCAAGGAACTGCAGGCCCCGTACGAACTGGTCAAGGAAATCGCCTCCACCGGCAAGCTCCCCGTGGTGCTGTTCACCGCCGGCGGCATCGCCACCCCGGCCGACGCTGCCATGATGATGCAGCTCGGCGCCGACGGCGTGTTCGTTGGTTCAGGCATCTTCAAGTCCGGCAACCCGGCCCAGCGTGCCGCCGCCGTCGTCAGGGCTACTGCCTATTATGACGACCCGGACGTCATCGCCAAGGCCTCCCGCGGCCTGGGCGAAGCCATGGTGGGCATCAACGTGGACGAAATCCCGCAGCCCCACCGCCTCGCCGAGCGCGGCTGGTAACTCGCGCTTTGGGGGCCCCGAACGCTCTGATCCTCGGCGCGCTATTCCCCGCGTCCAGCTAGGCCGCTTCGCGGCGGGCCTGGACTCGGGGCCCCTTTTACGCGCGCTGCCGGACCACACCGCCCGTCGCCTTCCGCTCCTTAATTGTTTGGACGTGGAGGCCTCGGCAGACGACTCCGTGCTGTGGATTGCCGCAGCCGGGAACGACAGGCGACGGCTTTTCGACAAGCGGAGTGGATTCCAGGTGCGGGCCTAGGCAGCAGTGCCTGGGGAGTTATTTCCTTGGTTCCCGGCTGCCCGTATGGTTGCCGCGGCCCGGAACGGGTAGAACTAAGTCATGACGACGTCGCCCCTGGTGTTGGGCCCCATGATGCGGTACGTGGACGAGACTTCTGCCAGCATCTGGGTGGAGACCCGGGGCGATTCCCGTGTCACGGTCCGGGCCGGTGACCGCAGCTGGGAGGCCCGCACGTTTGTTGTGCACGGCCACCACTATGCTCTGGTGGAGGCGGCCGGGCTGGAGCCGGGCAGCGTGCTGCCTTATACCCTCGAAATTGACGGGACCCAGTGTTGGCCCGAGCCCACCTCAGGGTTTCCGCCACCGGTGATTGCGACGCTGAAGCCGGGCAAGCCATTGCGCATGGCCTACGGCTCCTGCCGCACCAGTGTCCCGCACGACGCGGCCGGCAACCGCACCCACGGCGTCGATTCACTCCGCGCTTTCGCCTTGGCGATGGCGTCCGACGCTGACCTGCCGTGGCCGGATCTGGTGGCGTTCCTAGGGGACCAGGTCTACGCCGATCTGACCAGCGAACAGATGCAGGAGTTCATTCGGGCCAGGCGGGACATCGAGGCGCCGCCTGGGGAGGAGTTGAAGGACTACGAGGAATACGCCCACCTTTACTTCCTGGCCTGGTCGGACCCGGCGAACAGGTGGCTGTTGTCCACCCTGCCCAGCGCCATGATCTTCGACGACCACGACATCCGTGACGACTGGAATACCTCCTTGAGCTGGAAAAAGGAGATGGAGGCGACGCCCTGGTGGCACGGGCGGATCGTCGCGGGGCTGGCCTCATACTGGGTCTACCAGCACCTGGGGAATCTCTCACCGCAGGAACGTGACGAGGACCCGATCTGGCGGCAGATCGCCGGCCACACGGGTGGGGCCGAAATCGACGTCAGCGCTGCGCTGGATGATTTCGCGGACCGGGCTGATCAGGATCCGAAGTCCTACCGGTGGAGCTACTGCCGGGATATTGGCGATACCAGGCTGATTGTGGTGGACTCGCGCGCCGCCCGGGATCTGGCCCCGGACAACCGTGCCCTGCTCGACAAGGATGAAATGGCCTGGCTCGACGGCAGTATGCGGGGCGGGTTCCGGCACCTGCTGGTAGCAACCTCGCTGCCTTTCCTGCTGCCGATGGGCCTGCATTATGTCGAATCCTGGAATGAGGCCATTTCCCAAGGTGCATGGGGAAACCGTGCCGCCCGTGCGGGTGAGAAAGTCCGCCAGGCTGTGGATCTTGAACATTGGGGCGCTTTCGAGAACAGCTTCCATCAGGTGGCAGCCATGGTCACTGAGATCGCCGACGGCAAACGCGGCACTGCGCCGGAAACCATCATGTTCCTCTCCGGGGACGTGCATTATTCCTACGTCGCGGAGGTGGAGCGCGCTTCCGGCAGCCGCATCATGCAGGCCGTCTGCTCCCCGATCCGGAACCCCCTGCCCCGGCTGATGAGGTCCTTCGCAGCCGTCATGTCCTACGGGGTGGCTGCGCCGGTGGGTGCTTTAGTGGCGCGCTCAGCGAAAGTGCCGGACCCGCCGTTCCGCTGGAAGGGCGTCAAGGGTCCCTGGTTCACCAACAACCTGGCCTGCCTCGAAGTTGTCCCCGAGGGGCTGAAGCTGTGGTGGCAGACCGGAGTGGTGGATAACGGCGACGAACTGCACCCGCGGCTCGAACGGGTGGCATCCGTCACCGTGGCCCCACGGGCGGAAGGCGGAAGGCCGCCACTGCTGTCACTGGGCTGATTCCACCGGGTCCGCCAGCTGTGCCAGCGTTTCCCGTTCTGCCCCGATGGTGGTGTTCCCGCCGTGGCCGGTGCGGACTACGGTTTCCGGCGGGAGGGTGAGCAGCCGTTCGCGGATGGACGTCAGGATGGTGGGGTAGTCGCTGTAGGACCTGCCTGTGGCACCGGGACCGCCGTTGAAGAGGGTATCGCCGGTGAACACCGTTCCTTCACTTTCGAGGTAGAAGCAGGTGGATCCCGGAGAGTGCCCGGGTGTGTGGATGGCAGTGAGTGTTGCGCCGCCTACCTCGAACTCGTCACCGGCTGCGTGGTGTCTGTCCGGAACCGCGTCGGGGTAGACCTGCTCCCACAGCATGAGGTCCTCAGGGTTCAGATAGATGGGCGCGTCCACTGCCGCGGCGACGTCACGGGCGGCCCCGATGTGGTCGTTGTGCGCGTGGGTCAGCAGGATGGCTTTGACCTTCCGGCCCCGGACCTGGCTGATGATTGCTGCGGCGTCATGCGGGGAGTCGATGATGATGCATTCCTCCGCGTTCCCCACGATCCAGACGTTGTTGTCCACGTCCCAGGTGCCGCCGTCGAGCGAAAACGTGCCGGAGGTGACCAGGTTTTCGATGGTGACGCCCATCAGGAGAGGCCCGCCGCGGGGAGTTCGACGACCGAGCGGAGGACCTTGCCCTCGTGCATCTTGGCGAACGCCTCCTCCACCTGGTCGATGGTGATCCGCTCGGTCACGAAAGCGTCCAGGTCCAGGTTGCCCTGCTTGTAGTGCGCCACGAGCATGGGGAAGTCGCGGGAGGGCAGGCAGTCGCCGTACCAGGAGGACTTCAGCGAGCCGCCCCGGCCGAAGACGTCCAGCAGCGGCAGTTCGAGCAACATGCCCGGCGTCGGGACGCCCACCAGGACCACGCGGCCGGCGAGGTCGCGGGCGTAGAACGCCTGCTTGTACGTTTCGGGGCGTCCGACGGCGTCAATCACCACGTCCGCTCCGTTGCCGCCCGTGAGGGCACGGATGGCCTCGATGGGGTCTGCCTTGCTGGAATCCACACCATGGGTGGCTCCCAAAGACCTGGCCATCTCCACCTTGTTGGCGTCGATGTCCACCGCGATGATGGTGGTGGCCCCGGCGAGCTTGGCGCCGGCGATCGCGGCGATGCCCACGCCCCCGCAGCCGATCACGGCTACGGACTCGCCGCGCTTGACCTCACCGGTGTTGATGGCGGCACCGATGCCGGCCATCACGCCGCAGCCCAGCAGGCCGACGGCGGCGGGATCGACGTCGCCGTCAATTTTGGTGCACTGCCCGGCGGCGACGAGGGTTTTTTCGGCGAAGGCGCCGATGCCCAGTGCGGGGGAGAGTTCCGTGCCGTCCTCAAGCGTCATCTTCTGGGTGGCGTTGGCGGTGTTAAAGCAGTACTGCGGTTGGCCCTTGGCACACGCACGGCATTCGCCGCAGACTGCCCGCCAGTTCAGGATGACGCGGTCACCGGGGGACACCTCTGTGACTCCGGGACCCACGGCGCTGACCACACCGGTGGCTTCATGGCCGAGCAGGATGGGGAAATCGTCGGTGATTCCGCCCTGCCTGTAGTGCAGGTCGGTGTGGCAGACCCCGCAGGTGAGGATGTCCACCAGGGCCTCGCCCGGGCCCGGATCCGGGACGAGGATGGTCTCCACTGAGACCGGAGCGTTCTTTTCCCTGGCAATGACGGCCTTGACCTTGTGAACCATTTAGCTGTGTTCCTTTCCTCGGTCCGCAGACCTGGGGGAGATTTCATTGCGCATTACACAACACTGTGCGTATAGCGCGTACTCGAAATATGTCAGCCGAGGGAGGGCGAGTCAATAGAACCGGGAAGTACTACGCCTGCCGCCTCGCGGCGAAGTGGACTCTGCTGCTGACACTGTGCAACACGGTTACTCCTGACGCAACTTTCTCATGATCCGCCAGGCATGCCCCTACCGTGGCGTGCCGGCCACCGGGCGTCCGCAAGCGCGCGGCCTGTGCCTCTGATGAGCTTGTCTGCGATAGAGAACCAAAATCAAAAAGGGTCTTGACTGTGTTGCAGCTCACCACCTAGTCTGGTGCAACAGCGTTGCGCTGATTGCAACCCCAACACAACTTGGTGGATACATGAGTAACGGAACTTCTTCTCCCGCTCTGACCGGAGGACCCGGCCCGGAACCGCATGGCACCCTTGGCGGCTCCCGGACCGGCCGCAGCACCATGAGCGGCCAGAATTTTGAGCCTGCTGACAACGGTGTCAGCAAGGAAACCCGCCGCAGGGTCATCGCGGCAAGCTTCATCGGCAACTTCGTTGAATGGTTTGATTACGCCGTCTACGGCTACCTGGCCGTCACGATCGCCACAGTCTTCTTCCCTGGATCAGATCCCCAGACCGGGCTTCTGCTGACTTTCGCCCTTTTCGCCATTTCGTTCCTGGTCCGCCCGCTCGGCGGGTTCGTCTGGGGCCACATTGGTGACAAAGTGGGCCGGCGGACGGCTCTGTCGCTGTCCATCCTGATCATGTCCGGAGCGACGTTCTGCATCGCACTCATCCCGGGCTACGACACGATCGGTATCTGGGCTCCGGTCCTGCTGCTGATCATCAGGGTTGTCCAGGGCTTCTCGGCCTCCGGCGAATATGCCGGAGCCTCGGCCTTCCTCGTGGAGTACGCACCGGCCAACAAGCGCGGCCTGTACGCCGCGGTGGTTCCGGCCAGCACCGCTGCGGGCCTGCTCCTCGGCTCCCTGATCGCGGGCCTGCTCACCGTCCTGCTGACCTCCGACGCCATGCACAGCTGGGGTTGGCGCCTGCCGTTCCTGCTGGCAGCCCCGATGGGACTGATCGGCCGGTACATCCGGACCAAGCTCGAAGACACCCCGGTGTTCCGCGAGATGGCAAAGGAGGACCAGGCCGTCAAGGCTCCGGTATCCAGCCTTTTCAAGAACCATTGGCGGCAACTGCTGCTTGCCGTTGGCGCCGTGCTGCTCAACGCCGTCGGGTTCTACGTGATCCTCAGCTACATGCCCACTTACCTGTCCTCCGAGCTGGGGCTGGGCGAAACGGAATCATTCCTGGCCACCACCATCGCATTGCTGACGTACATCGGGTTCATCTTCCTCACGGGGATGCTCTCGGACCGTTACGGCCGCAAGAAGGTGCTGATCAGCGCCTCCATCGCGTTCATCGTGCTGACGGTGCCCGCGTTCGCGCTGCTGGGGACCGGCAACTTCCTGGTCATCGTCCTGGTCCAGATCCTGCTGGGCGCCATGCTCACCCTCAACGACGGGACGCTCCCCAGCTTCCTGGCCGAAATGTTCCCCACCCGGGTCCGCTACAGCGGCTTCGCGGTCAGCTTCAACCTCTCCAACGCGCTGTTCGGCGGCACCGCCCCGTTCATGGCCACGCTCCTGATTGCCGCCACGGCCAACGACCTGGCACCGGCCTGGTACCTGGTGGGCGCGGCAGTCATCTCCCTGATCGCCGTCGCGCTTTCCAGGGAAACCTGCAAAGAACCGCTGCGCCACGAATAGCCCGCAATCTTTCCCTACTTCCCTCCTCAAGTAATTGCTCTAAAGAAAGGCACCACCACAATGACCACCACAACATCCGAGAACGCAACGTCCGTCGCCGAACTGGAGCGGGTCAAGTTTCTGAAGAACGGCGAGAAAGTCAGCCTCACGTTCTCAGACACCGAATTTGAGCGGCGCCTCGCCGGCCTCCGCCGCATCATGGCTGAGAAGGAACTCGACGCCGTCGTCCTGACCAGCTACCACTCCATCAAGTACTACTCCGACTTCCTCTTCACCACCTTCGGCCGCCCTTACGCCATGGTGGTCACCAAGGACGCCAACGTCACCGTCACCGCCAACATCGACGCCGGCATGCCCTGGCGCCGCAGCTATGGCGACAACATCATCTACACGGACTGGCGCCGCGACAACTACATCTTCGCCATCCAGGAAGTCCTCCGCACCCGCGGAATCAACCCGCGCCGCCTCGGCGTCGAGGATGACTCACTGCCGCTGGACAACCGCAACAAGATTCAGGCAGCCTTCGCCGGCGCAACCCTGGTGGACGTGGCCCAGGCCGCGATGCGCCAGCGCATGATCAAGTCCGCCGAGGAGATCGAGGTCATCAAGCACGGCGCACGGATCGGTGACCTGGGCGGCGAAGCCATCCGTAACGCCATCACCGCCGGGATCACCGAGTACGAGGTGGCCCTGATCGGCACCGAGGCCATGGTCCACGAAATCGCACGGACCTTCCCGAACTCCGAAATCCGCGACACCTGGGTGTGGTTCCAGTCCGGCATCAACACCGACGGCGCCCACAACTGGGCCACTACCCGCAAGGTCCAGGAACACGACATCCTGTCCCTGAACTGCTTCCCCATGACCTCCGGCTACTACACCGCCCTGGAACGCACCCTGTTCTACGGCGAACCGGACGCCCGCTCCCTGGAGCTGTGGAACATCAACGTGGAGGTCCACAAGCGCGGCCTGGAACTCATCAAGCCCGGCGCGGTCTGCAAGGACATCGCAGCCGAGCTCAACGAGATCTACGTCGGTTACGGACTGCTGGCCAACCGGACGTTCGGCTACGGACACTCCTTCGGCGTCCTGAGCCACTACTACGGCCGGGAAGCCGGGCTGGAACTCCGCGAAGACATCGACACCGTCCTGGAGCCGGGCATGGTGGTCTCCATGGAACCGATGATCACCGTCATGGACGGCCAGCCGGGCGCCGGCGGCTACCGCGAACACGACATCCTGGTTGTCGGCGAGGACGGCGCGGAGAACATCACCAAGTTCCCGTTCGGTCCTGAATACAACATCATCGGAGCCTGACCGGCGAAACGACCTGCAACGCGGGGTCACTCCCGGCCCAATCCCGGGCATTTTGAGGGCCGAAAGTGACCCCGCGTTGGGGTTAAGATGACCCTGGGCGAGAGCCTGCCGGCGGCGCCGCACCCAGTGCGGCGCCGCTTTCGGCTGACAATGCGGAATGATAGTGAGCACCATGACCACACCAGACTCCAGTGATACCAACGGCACTGACACCAACGGCAAGAGCGACACCAAAGGCGCCTCCGTCATTGTCAACGCCATCGCGGTCCTGCGCTCCTTCACGGCGGACGAACCGTTGCTGGGGGTCACCGAGATCGCCAACCGGGTCGGCATGCACAAGAGCACGGTGTCCCGGATACTGGCAACCTTCGAACAGGAAGGCCTCGTGGAGCGGGATCCGGACACGCGCCGCTTCCGCCTCGGACTTGGCTTGATCGCCGTCGCAGGCCCCCTCCTGGCCGAGCTGGAGGAGCGCCGCGTTGCCTACCCTGTCCTGCGTGACCTCACGGAGCGGACCGGAGAAACCAGCGCGCTCATGATGTGGGAGGGCAACGAGTCCATCTGCGTGGAGCAGATTGCCAGCCGGCACCAGATCAAGCACACTGCCCCGCTCGGGGCGCGGTACAACGATGCGCTGAGCTCCTCCGTCCAGGTGTTCCTGGCCAAGGAGCCGGAGGAGAGGGTCCGTTCCCTCCTCCTCAGCGGAGCGATCGCCTACCCCGGCCTGGACGAGTCCAGCCTCGAGGACTACCTGCTCCGCCTGAAGGAGGATTCCAGCCGCGGGTGGGCCATCAACTACGGGGAATCCTCCCTTGACGAGGTGGGCGTTGCCGCCCCGGTCTACGACCACCGCGGCGACGTCGTTGCTGCCGTCCTCATCCCGGCCCCACGGTTCCGGGTCTCCCAGGAGCGCCTGCAAAGCCTTGGCGAATCGTGTGCCGCAGCTGCGGACAAAGTCACCGCCCGCCTTGGCGGCCACGCGCCGGGGACCCGGCGCGGCGAACGCTGAAGCCCCCAATGCTCGACGGCGTCAGGCGGGATCCTCCGGGCCTGGGGGATCGGCGGGCGGGTCATCAGTGCCGAACTCGTCGGAGTAGGGGGCGCGGTGGCCGGACTGGCCTGTGAAGAGCTCGTTGGCAGCCATGGCCAGCAGGTCCCGCTGCAACTCGGGGAGGGAAAGCAGCCCCTGGAGGTACGCCTCCACCTCATACTCGCCCACCGATCCGCCGATGCCGAAGTAGTACAGCCACAGATCGCCCGTGCTGATGTGTGCTGCTGACAACGCTGACCGGAGCCTGCTGCGTTGCTCGGGTTCGCTGCTATCGAAACCCATCACTTCTGCCTCTGTCCGTGGCGGATGTGACGCCTACCAGGATCGCGGCGCTTACCTCCCTGAGGGTGCTGCGAGTGATACGGGTTTCCCGCATCAGGAGCTTGAGCGCTTCGTCCTGCGTCAGTGTGTGGCGTTCCATGAGCACGCCGCAGGCCCGGTTGATCAGATCCCTGCTGTAGAGGGCGGCCTGCAGGCTTTCGCTGATGCGTTCCGGGATTTCCGCGGTTTGGATATGCGAGAGGAGTGTTGCTGCCGGTGAGGCAAACAGCTCCATCAGGGCAGCGGTTGATTCCTCAAAGGCCCCTGGGCCGGCAGCGTAGATCTTCATGGCGCCGATGCCCTGCCCGTCGGCGATCAGGGGCGCACTGATCACCGATCGGATGGAGATCTCGCGGACGGCGGAGCTCCAGCCGGGCCAGCGCGGATCTGCTGCGACGTCGTTGACCAGCACGCTTTCCTGGGTAGCCCAGGCAGTGAGACAGGGCCCCTGCCCCAGCTGATACTGAAGGGCGTCTGCCCGTTCCACAATTACGTCCGTGAAGCCGGAGCTGACCGGCCGGGCCTGGGAATCGAGGATGGAGACGCCCGCGCCAAGGGTTCCCGGAATTGACTCCTTGACAGCGCGGGACAGGAGCTGGACGGCGTGGTCCACTTTTTCTTCGGTCAGGAGCAGCCCCATGATCCTGCCAATGACAGAGGAAAGCTCATCCAGGGGATACTTCCTGATCATGTGTTTGCCTCCGGCCATTTCCGCGCGACCCGTCCCCGGGGGCCGTTTCACCCGGTATCGACCGTTCATTTACTTCGAATAAAGACTATCGCTTGTGTTGCACTGCTACTCCGCCGGGCACGAATTCCGGTGCATGGCGCTATTCATCGTAAGTTGTCGGAATTTCCTCCTCGCCGGCGATGGAAGAAATTATTGCCGTGGCCACTTCCCTTAGCTTGACGTTCCGGTGGCTGGAGGTCTTGACCAGGATCTGGAATGCCGCGTCACGGCTGCACCGGTTCTGCGCCATAATGGCGCCGATGGCCGTATCAATCACGGTGCGGGACTTCAGCGCGGCCGTGAGGTCGTCCCGGGCGTCGCGCAGGTGTGCAATGTTCAGGGCAAGGTCCAGGGCTTTGGCTGAGATGCCGGTGAGGTTTTCGGCCTCATCCATGTCCTGGCGCGAGAAGCCGTGCGCAGCGGGTGAGTAGAGATTGACCACGGCCCGCGCTTGATTCTGGAGGCGCATCGGAACTGCCAGGACGGAGCCGATGTTCGCTGCCCCGGCAGCGCGGAGGTATTTGGGCCAGCGGCCATCCGAGTACGTGTCCGGAACGGAGACCACGGTCCCCGACCGGAGGGCCATCAGGCAGGGGCCGTCGCCGAAGCTGTTTTGGAGTTCATCCATGTTTTGCGCCAGGGCGTCGCTGCTGGCCACTGCTACCGGCCGCTTGTGCCGGACCACTGTCATCCCACAGGACATGCGGTTCCCCGCCCGTGAGAGCTGCCCGGCGATAACTGTTGCCATCTCGGTCAGGAAATTCCGCACGTCAGAGCTTTCCAGGACGAGGTCCTGAAGGAGGAGTACGAAGTCCTGCAATCCCGTTCCGGCCTGCTCAACGCCGTCGGTGGTGTTTCCGCGGGTTTCTACATTGTCCGACATGGCAGCCCCTTCACGCTCCGTCCGCCGTGATCTCCATGATGGCGGCGTGGATGAGATCCATCTGCAGGCGAGGCAACACCATCATTTCGTGCAGATAGGCATCCAGCGCCAGCTCATCGGCGTTTCCGCCAATGCCGCAATAATAGGTCCACAATCCCGTCAGAGTGATGTTCCCATTCCGGTAGCGTGTGGCTGCGAAGCTGCGAGGGTCCGCTTCGTCGCCGGGTTGCTGAATTCCGAGGCTGCCGTCGTCTCTCATTTCCTGCCCTTTTGTTTATCTCTCCCCATCCGGGGTTATCACGGGTATGTCCGACGCCCGCTGGAGAATGTCCTGGGCGATATCGTGCAGGCGGCGGTTGCTGCTGCGCGAGGCAAGATGGAGGAGCTTCACGGCGTCTTCATGTCCGCAGCGGTTGTGCACCATGATCAGGGAGACCGCTGCATCCACAATTGCCCGGGACTGCAGGGCCGAGCGCAAATGCTCTGGGTAGGCATCTGCTGGATGGACGCGCATCGCCAGCCGGAGAATCCTTGACAGTGACGCGGCGTGTTCTTCTACAGCCGCAATCGTTTCCGGATCGAAGGTGCCGGCGCGGGTCGAATAGCAGTTAAGGGCGGAGCGGGAACCGTTATCGGTCTTGATGGGGACTGCGAGGACGGTCCGGATTCCTTCGTCCGCAACAGCCCGCGCGTACCAGTCCCATTGCTCGTCAGACTGGAGGTCTGGGATCAGCACAGTGTGCTGGTGCCGCAGCGCCGTCAGGCAGGGACCGTCGTCGAACGCATACTGGCGTTCGTCCAGGCTTCGGGCCTCCTCGCTGCTGCTGGCTACTGTGGCAGGCCCCGCATCCCGCTCCACGGTGATGGCGCACAGCAGGGGAGTTTCGCCGCCCAGCAGGGATGCCGAAATGGCTGTCAGTTCCAGCAGGAATTCCGTGAAGCCCGGGCTTTCCAGAAGAAGGTCCTGAAGTTGCTCGGCGGTGGGGAGAGCATCGTTGCCGGCCATAAGGCCTCTGTTCCATGCATCGCCGGTTCTACGCGAACGCGGCTGGCGGCTGAGCGCTCTATGCGCGCACGGCCCGAATATTCAACCCCGGACCTGTATGCCACCTATATGTCACCCGAAATCTCCTACTACCGACACTACGCCTGTTGACTCCCTTGCGGGGAGCCCGTAGGAGATTGCTGACGGTGGTCCTGCCCTTAGCCGGCACGATCCTTGATCGCGTCAGGAAAGTGTCTGCAACCTTCGCCACAATGCACGCTGTAGGCTCGGCACATGGCTGATCTGCGGCGTCGGACGTTTGTCTTCCGCACGCTGGTTGGCGCGGCAGCCGCGGCAGCCGTTGGAACTCTCGGCGCCGCATGTACGCCCGGCGCCGGGCCGGACGGCACCGCCGGAGGCGGCGCCAAGGGGGATGCGGTGAAGCGGCACAAGTACCAGTACGGCGAGGATGCGAGCCAATGGGGCGAGCTCTTCCTGCCTGACCAGCCCGACGGCGGTGAGCACCATGGTGTGGTGGTGGTCATCCATGGCGGCTATTGGCGCTCGCAGTACGGGGCAGAGTTGGGGGAGCCGCTTGCCAGGGACCTTGCCGCCCACGGCATGGCTGCCTGGAACCTTGAGTACCGCAGGGCCGGAAACGGCGGCGGCTGGCCGAACACCTTCGCGGACGTCCTTGCAGGCATCGACAAACTCGGCGATCTTGCGGCCGCGCACGCTTTGAACCTTGGCCCGGTGGTTGCCCTGGGCCATTCGGCAGGCGGGCATCTGGCCGCCTGGGCGGCCGGCAGGGGCAAACTCGCCCAGCTGGGAATGCCCGAGGTTGACCGCCAGCTCCTGCGGAAATCGGATGGCTCGGCCGTGCATCTGACCGGAGTGGTGAGCCAGTCGGGTCTGCTGGACCTGGCGGGGGCAGAGAAGCTGAACCTCAGTAACGGTGCGGTGAGCAATCTGCTGGGCGGGTCGTCGTCGAAATATCCGCTCCGGTACAAATACGCTGACCCCATGACCGCCCTTCCGCTGCCCGTGCCGGTCTATGCGGTTCACGGGTCCGATGACACCACCGTTCCGGTGGGCCAGTCCCGGTCCTATGTCAACGCTGCTGCGGCCGCCCGGATGAGTGCGAAATTAGTCATGGTCCCCGGCGACCACTACGCCCTCATTGATCCGAAAATGCGTGCCTACCGGACGTGCCGGGAGCTGGTCCGGTCCCTGCTGGGTTAGATTCGGTGTCGCGGGGTAACGATTGCTCGAAATTGGTTTGACAGTTCTGGACATTGGACGTCCCATCTCCTGTACTCTTGAGTGGTAACGAGTCGCGAACCCTGAGCGCGGCAAGGAGGAGACCCACGTGGCCATCGCATCGCAAGAAGTATCGCCCGCACGTTTCAGTGCGCAGCTCCGTTCGCATGCCCTGCAGACACGGATCATGGACCTGATTCTGGACCGGGGGCTGGACGTTGGGGACGCGCTTCCCACTGAAAGCGAACTGTCGGCCGAACTGGGCGTGGGACGCAACACCGTCCGCGAATCCCTGAAAGTGCTGCAGGCCCTGGGGGTCATCGAGATCCGGCACGGCTTTGGCATGTTCGTGGCGCCCAACAACTTCAGCGCGCTGGTCTCCGGCCTGACCTTCCGCGGCCGGCTGTCCCTCCGCCACAAGGGCGAGGAAGCGATGGAACTCATCGATGTCCGGCAGGCCCTCGAATCCGGGCTGATCGGATCGGCCATTGACCTGCTCACCGACGAGCACCTTGCTGACCTGCGCACCACCATGGAGGCCATGGAGGCCGCGGCCCGCAACGACGAGCCCCTCTACGAGCACGACGCCGAGTTCCACCGCAGGCTGTATGCGCCCCTGAACAACGAGCTGCTGATCAACCTGATGGATGTCTTCTGGCAGGTTTACCGCAAGATCCATCTGGCCCTCGGTACCGGCCCGGTGAATCTGGAGCAGCAGACGCAGGACCACTGGGACATCTTTGAGGCCGTGGCCAACAAGGACAAGGCCCTCGCCTCCGAACGCCTGCAGCGCCACTTCGACGGGATCCGGCTGAAGCTCAAAGACGTCGCGGCCGCTTAGCCGGCACCTGCCCCCCTTTACGCCCCTGCCCTTACACGCCGACGCCGGGCTCCCTGGCGCCCGGTGTCATGAGACCTGCCACCCCCTTTGTAGAGAGTGCCTTTGACGTGGAAATTTTCGTTGTGCCTACCGCCTCAGCCACCGGCTCCGTTGCCGCCGGAATCCTGGCCGCCGTCATCCGCAGCAAGCCGGACGCCGTCCTGGGCGTAGCCACCGGCGGATCGCCGCTGCCCATTTACGCGGCGCTCGCGAACCACCGGCTGGACATGTCCTCCGTCCGGGCCTTCGCCCTGGACGAGTACGTGGGCCTGCCCGCCGGGCATCCCGAGAGCTACGCCGAGGTGGTCCGGCGCGAAGTGACTGAACGGCTGCACCTTGATCCTGTCAACGTGAGCGTTCCGGACGGAGCTGCAGCCGATCCCGAGGCAGCCGCCGCCGGCTACGACGCAGCGATTGCCGCTGTTGGCGGCGTCGACGTGCAGATCCTCGGCATCGGCCACAACGGGCACCTGGCGTTCAACGAGCCCGGCTCTGCCCTGGACTCCCGGACGCGGGTGGAGGTTCTCACCGAACGCACACGTGAGGCCAACGCCCGCTACTTCAGCTCGCCGGAAGAGGTGCCGCTCCGCTGCATCACCCAGGGCCTCGGAACTATCCTTGAAGCCCGGCACCTGCTGCTGGTGGTCAACGGGCCGGACAAGGCAGGCATCCTCGCTGCAGCCCTGCACGGGCCCGTCACGGCCGACTGTCCGGCGTCGGTCCTGCAGCTTCATCCGCACGTGACGGTGGTGGCCGACGAAGCCGCCGCCGCGCAGCTGGATGAGGGGCGCGGGCAGGTCACCGTGCGGGTGTCCGGCGCAGTAGCCACGGCGTAGGCGCCGATGGCTAATCGACCAGTGACTGAGCCGGCAATGATGATGCGTGCATTCCCCCGGCGTCGGCGGCGCAGCGTCTAAAGTCCGAGGCTGGGGCGGTCCAGCACCTTCCCTGCCCGCATCACCACGGTGCGCTCGAAGTTCCGGTCCACCACCACGACGTCGGCACGCAGTCCCGCACGGAGGCTCCCCAGTTCCTGGTGGAGACCAAGGATCCGGGCCGGAACCGCCGTGGCGGACTGGACGGCGGCGGCCGGCCCTACGCCGGCATTGACGGCCCGCCGCACAACGTCCAGCAGCGTGGCCGTCCCGCCCGCAAGCGAACCGTTGCTCCGCAGCCGTGCCTCGCCGCCACTGACAGTGACGGCGGACGGGCCAAGTTCGTAGTCGCCGTCGGGCAGCCCGGTGGCCGCCATCGAGTCGGTCACCAGGACGACGTTTTCGGCTCCCACCAGTTCGAAGACCATCCGGACGGTCTCGTGATCCAGGTGCACGCCGTCGGCAATGAGCTCGACGGCGGCTGTCCCCGCGCGTGCCAGCCGCAGGCAGGCTGCGACCGGTCCGGGGCTGCGGTGGTGCAGCGGCGGCATGCCGTTGAAAAGGTGCGTGACGGTAGGACGCGGGACGCCCGGCTGCCCGGAAGCAGCCAGCAGCCGCGCCGCCGCGGTGAGCGAGTCCGCCGTCGTCCGTGTATCCGCGTCCGTGTGGCCAAGCGAGGGGGTGACGCCGTGCTCGGCAAGCATCCGCACCAAGGCGTCAGCCCCGGGAAGTTCGGGGGCGTAGGTCATGGTCTTCAGGTGGCCGCCGGCCGCCGCGATCAGCTCGGCCAGCAAGAACACATCAGGGTCGCGCAGGAACCGGGGGTCCTGGGCGCCGCAGCGGGTGTGGGAGAGGAACGGGCCCTCCGAGTGGATGCCCGCTATGAGCCCTTCGTCGGCGAGCGGGGTGAGGGCGCCGATGGCCCGGAGCAGATCCTCACGGGAGGCCGTCACCAGGCTGGCCAGAAGGGTGGTGGTGCCGCTGCGGTGCAGGAAATCGACGGTTGTCCGGGCGGAATCGGCGTTACCGGTGGGGAAATCGCCGCCCGCCGCGCCATGGCAGTGCAGATCCACCAGGCCGGGCAGGATCATGCTGCCTGGCGGCAGTTCGAGCGCCTCGAAACCCGGCAGCGACGAAGCGTCCATTCCTGCGCGCGGACCAACATAGGCGATGCGGCCTTCGGCTACGGCCACCACCGCGTTCTCCATAGCCGTGCCGTCCGTGAGGACAGTGCCGGCCAGGAGGTAGCCGGCTCCGGTGCCGTTCGCGGCGGGGATCACTTCAGGGCCTCGGCGAACCAGCCGGTGATGGTGGCCGGGTGGGTGATGGCTGTCCCGACGACGACGGCGAACGCGCCGGCGTCGAGCGCCTGTTTTGCCTGGCCGGGGGAGTGGATCCGGCCCTCGGCGATCAGGGGCACCCCGAACCCGGCGGCGGCGATCTGTTCGAGCAGTTCGAGGTCCGGGCCATCCGTCTTGGGGCGTTCGCCGGAGTAACCGGACAGGGTGGTGCCGATCAGGTCCGCGCCGGCCTCGACTGCAGCAGCGGCGTCCTCGAACGAGCCGCAATCCGCCATCACCAGCGCATGTGAGTCCGCGTGGATTCCGGCGACGGTCCGGGCCAGGGTCAGCCCGTCCGGTCGCGTGCGCCGCGTGCCGTCCACCGCAACAACGTGCGCGCCGGCGTTGGCCACGGCCAGGGCGTGCCGCAGCGTGGGGGTGATGAAGACGCCGTCGTGCCCGTCCTTCCACAGCCCGATTACCGGGACCTCGACGGCGGTGCGCGTGAACTGCACGTCGGCCAGGCCCTGGACGCGGATGGCCGCAGCCCCGCCGATAACGGCCGACGCCGCCACCTGGCCGGTGGTGCGCGGGTCCCGCATGGGCTCGCCCGGGTAGGCCTGGCAGGACACGATCAGCCGGCCGCGGAGGGCTTCGAGGGCTTCGGGGGTCAGGATCACGGAAGGTTCCTTTGGAGCGTAGGGCCGGTGGTGAGGATCAGGCTTGCCGCGCCCACGATGGCGGCCGCGTTGCCGAGTTTAGCGGGCATGACCGGCAGGGCAGCCAAAGCGGGCAGCAGTTCGGCGCGGAGGGCACGTTCCATCGGGCGCCACCAGGGTGCGCCGGCATCGGAGAGTCCACCTGTTACCACCACAACCTCGGGGTCCAGGATGTTGGCGAGCCCGCCCACGGCCTGCCCGGCAGCCGCGGCGCCGAGGCCCACCGCCTGGATGGCCAGGGCGTCACCGGCACCGGCAAGGGCGAAGACGCTCCGGGCATCCGGGGCCGGGGCGTTGCCGCCCAGGCGCAGGTACGTTTCACGGAGGGCGGGACCGGAGGCGATGGCTTCAACGTGCCCCGCTCCGCCGCAGACGCAGGGGAGTGGAACGCCGCCGTGCTGCGCATAGGGCGACGCAAAATGGCCCACATGACCGCCCACATAGCGGTGGCCCAGGACGGGCTGGCCGGCCAGGACAAAACTGCCGCCGACGCCGGTGCCGAAGGCCACCAGCAGCGAACTCGCCGTTCCCGCCGCGGCACCCGTCCACGCCTCACCGAGCGCATGCGCATGGACGTCGTTGACGGCGCGCACGGCTTCCGGAGCCAGCTCCAGCCGGTGGGCCAGCCCAGCGGTCAGCTCCGTCCCGGACCACCCGAGGATCGCGTCGGTCGCGGAGACCACAACACCGCGCCCGGCATCAATCACCCCGGCAGAGCCAACCCCAACCCCCACAACAGCCAGGCCCTCAGCCCGGGCCCGCCCAACAAGGGAAGAAACCAGCGCCGCCGTAGCATCAAGAATCGCCCCGCCCCCACCCCGGTTCAGCGTCGGAATGGTCTCCGAATACAGCACCTCACCGGCCGCCGAAACAACCCCGGCAGCAGTCTTAGTCCCACCAAGGTCAACACCGATCGCGTACGTCATCTTTTCCTAAATCGGGATTTCGGTAGCCCAGAAGTTGGGCCGACAGCGCTGGACATGGTTCTTTTGTGTAGGTTGCGTCAGAGCGCGAGGAACGAGCGCAGCAACCGGCAAAAGGAGCATGCCCAGCGCACCCAACCCAACCACGACTGACTAAACGAGCCCGTTGCGTTCCAGGATGCCGCGGATTGCCTTGGTTTCGTCGTCGTTGAGGGAGAGCATCGGCACGCTCATGGTGTTGGATTCGATGATGCCCATGATCTGGAGGGCGGTCTTGAAGGCGCCGAGCCCTGCTGCGCCGCCGGAGACGCGGCCGTTGGGGGCGTAGACGATCTCGAAGAGGTCTGCCAAACGGTCCTGTTCGCGGGCCGCGCCGGCCCAGTCGCCGGCCTGGGCGGCGTCGAACAGGCGGCGGTAGCCGGCCGGGTCCACATTGCCGAGCCCGGGAACTACGCCCTGGGCGCCGCCGAGGAGGGCGCCGTCCACCACCACTTCGTGGCCGGTGAAGATATCGAAGTTGTCGATATCGCGGGCTGCCAGGAGCAGCTGGCGGAAGGAGACGTCGTCGCCGGAGGAGTCTTTGACACCGGCGATCACGCCGTCGCGGCCCAGGCGGACCAGGAGGTCGGTGGGGAGCTTGAAGTGCGTGCGGACGGGGACGTCGTACGCGAAGATCGGCTTGTCGATCGCGGCGTGGATGTCGCGGAAATGGGTCTCGGTTTCCGCCACGTTGCCGATCGCGTAGTACATGGAGGTGACCACAATGGCGTCGGCGCCGAGGTCGATGACCTTTCTGGCTTCCTCGATCACGCGGGGGGTGGTCTGCTCGTTGGCGCCCACGATCAGCGGCACGCGGGCTGCGCCAGCAGCAGAATTCGCGTCGGCGATGGTGGAGACCACGAGTTCACGCTCGGCGTTGGTCATGTAGGGGACCTCGCCTGAGGAGCCCAGGACGAAGAGCCCGGACACGCCGCCGTCGAGCAGGTGCTTGGTGACGTTCTTCAGCGACGCGGTGTCGATGCTGCCGTCGGCGTGGCGGGGGGTGACGACAGGCGGGATGACGCCCTTGAATTGGGTAGACACGTGAATTCTCCGTTGGTTGGAACTGATGAAGGGAAAGCTAGATGTGCAGGAGGCTCGGGGCGGCGCCCAGGAGCTTCTTGGTGTAATCGTTGGTGGGGCTGTCGAAGACCTGCGCGGCGGTGCCCTGCTCCACGATCTTCCCGAAGTACATGACGCAGATCCGGTCCGAGACGTAGCGGACGGTCTGGATATCGTGCGAGATGAACACCATGCCCAGGTTCAGCTGGGTCTTCAGGTCCGAGAGCAGGTTCAGAACCTGCGCGCGCACCGAAACGTCCAGGGCCGACGTCGGCTCGTCCGCCACGATGATGTCCGGATCCAGGGCCAGGGCGCGGGCGATCGCCACACGCTGGCGCTGGCCGCCGGAAACCTGCGACGGCGTGACCTCGGACGCGGACTGCGGCAGGCCCACGAGGGCCAGCAGTTCCTTGACCTTGGCCGCCCGCGTTGCTGCGGTTCCGATGCCGTGGATCTGCAGCGGGTCCGTCAGGATGTCCTGGACGGTCATCCGGGGGTTCAGCGCGGTGGCCGGGTCCTGGAAGACAACGGACACCGAACGGCCGAATTCCCTGCGCATCGCGGCGTTCCGCTTGATGGCCGGCTTGCCGTGGAAGAGGACCTCGCCCGAGGTTGGGACCTGCAGCCCCACCAGCACGGAAGCCAGCGTGGACTTGCCGCAGCCGGACTCGCCTACGATCCCCACGGTTTCGCCGCGGCTGATGGTGAAGTCGACGCCGTCCACTGCTTTGACGATGTTGGGGCGGAACAGCCCGCCGCCGCGTGCGTGGTGATGGACCTTGACGTCCTTGAGTTCGATGACCGGCTTACCGGTGGATTCGCTCACTTCGCATCCTCCTTCAGGTGGCTCGCCCAGTAGTGGTCGGCATTCCCGCCTCCGGCGGCACGTACGGATGTCAGGACGAGCTTCTGGTCCGGATCGGCGTCGGACCGCAAAGAGCGCGGAGCGAAGCGGTCACCGGCGGCGAAGTCGCGCGGGGACGGGACGGTGCCGGGGATCTGGTGCAGCCGGACGGCGTCGGCCTCGATGGAGAGGACGGCCCCCAGCAGGCCACGCGTGTATTCGTGTTTGGGGTTTTGCAGTAGCTCGGAAGCCTGTGCGGATTCCACCACCTGGCCTGCGTACATGACCGTGATGCGGTGGGCCAGGGAGGCTACCAGGGCGAGGTCGTGGCTGACGAACACCATGGCGAAGCCGAGCTGTTCACGCAGGTCGTTGAGCAGGTCCACCACCTGTTTCTGGACGGTGACATCCAGGGCGGTGGTGGGCTCGTCCGCCACCACGATCTTCGGCGAACGGGACAGGGCCATGGCGATCAGGACGCGCTGGCGCTGCCCGCCGGAGAGCTCGTGCGGGTAGCTGGCGAGCGTCCGGACCGGATCGAGCCTGACCAGTTCCAGCAGTTCGGTGGGGGTCTTGCGGCCACCGCGCTTGGTCAGCTGCTCCAGCTGGTCCTTGATCTTCATGGAGGGGTTCAGTGAGCTCAGCGCGTCCTGGTAGACCATGGCGATCTGCTGGCCGCGCAGGCCCTCGTAGGCCTTGATGCAGCTGTGCTTTGTGGCGGGATCCAGCAGTTCCTTGCCGTCGAATGTGATGGAGCCCGTGACTTGGGCGGTCTTGGGCAGCAGGCCCATAACGGCCAGCGAGGTGATGGACTTTCCGCAGCCGGATTCGCCCACCAGGCCCATGGTTTCGCCTTCTCGGACGGTGAAGGAGACGTTGTCCACGATCGCGGTCTCGCCGAAGCGGCCGGGGAAACGGATGGACAGGTTCTTCACTTCGAGGACGTTCCGGGCGCCGGCCGGGACCTGGGGGAGGCGGTCGGTGCGCTTGGCCTCGATGGCTGAGAGCAGTTCAAGCTCCTTGTCCAGCAGCAGGTGCGGGTTCGCCGCGGCAAGCTTCGGATCGGCGAGGACGTCTGCCTCGGTGTAGCGCTCTTCGGTGAGGACATCACCAAAGGCGGCGCGGACGCCGTCGAGCTCGTGCTCTTCCACTACAGAGGGCTGGGCTACGGACGTCGCCACCTGGGTATCGACAGGTTCGGCGGCGGCACCCACCGCAGCGCCGGCAACCACAGCTGCCGAGCCGTCGTCATCCTTCACTGCCACTGCCTTGCGCAGCTTCGGATTCACCATGGCGTCGGTGAGGCCCTCGGCAAGGATGTTCAGTGACAGCACCGTGAGCAGGATGGTCACACCGGCGAAGGTGGTGGCCCACCAGCCGCCGGACAGCACCAGGTTGCGGCCGTAGGAGATGACGTTGCCCCAGGATGGCGCGGGGTCCTGTACACCGGCGCCCAGGAAGGACAGTGAGGCCTCGAGGATGATGGCGTCGGCCACCATGACCGTGGCGAACACCAGCACGGGGGCTGCGGTGTTGCGGACGATGTGCTTGAGCAGGATGTAGAAGCGGCCGGCGCCGATCACGCGCTCGGCACGGACGTAGTCCTCGCCGTACTGCGAGAGCACGTTGGCGCGGACCACGCGGGCCAGCTGCGGGGTGTAGATGATGGCGATCGCGATGATGATGGTGGGCACGGAGTTGCCGAAGGCTGCCAGCAGGACGGCCGCCAGGGCGATGCCCGGGAACGCCATCAGGATGTCCATCAGGCGCATGATGATTTCGTTCACGGCCTTGCTGGACGTCGCGGCGAGCGACCCCAGCAGGGCTCCCACGAGGATGGCCAGAATCACGGCGCCGAGGCCGATCATCAGCGAGGACTGGGCGCCGAACAGGAGCCGGGAGAAGATGTCGCGGCCCAGCCGGTCGGTGCCGAAGAAGTGCTCGGCGCCCGGTGGCGTGGCGGGGATGAACGTTTCCAGCGGGTCATGCGGGGCGATGACCGGCGCGAAGACGGCCGCCAGGACGATCATGATGAGGAAGAGAAGGGCGATGCGGGAGCCCCAGGGCAGGGCCTTGAAACGGATGCCCGGCGCACTCAGCCGGTCTGCGAGCTTGCTGCGCATGAGCTATACCGTCCTGATTCGGGGGTTGATGAGCAGGTAGAGGAGGTCCACCACGATGTTCACCAGAACGAAGGTGACGGAGATGGTGAGCACCACGCCCTGGACCAGGTTGATGTCCAGGTTGGTGATGCCGTTCAGGATCAGCTGGCCCATGCCGGGCAGGGCGAAAATCATTTCAATCACGACGGCGCCGCCGAGCAGGTAGCCCACGCGCAGTCCCAGCACGGTCACCGGAGTGACCAGGGCGTTGCGGAGGACGTTCTTGGAGACCACTTCGCCGTAGGGCACACCGTTGCCGATCGCGGTGCGGACGTAGTCGCGGTCCAGCTCCTCCACCATCGAGGTGCGGACCACCCGAATCAGCGACGCCGAAACCGGGATGCCGAGCGCCAGGGCCGGCAGGGCCATCGAGTTGAGCCAGCCGCCAAAGCCGGACTCCGGCGTCGCGATTCCGCCGGAGGGGAACAGCGGGCTGGCGCCGAGGGCGAACCACTGGATCAGCAGGATGCCGAGCCAGAACGACGGCGTGGCGATCGCGGCGATCGAGAAGACCCGGACCAGCTGGTCCTGCCATTTATCGCGGTAGAGGGCACCGAGGATGCCGAAGACCAGGGACAGGACAACCGCGATCAGGACGCCCAGGAAGGTCAGCTGCAGCGTCAGGGGGAACGCCGAGCCGATCATGGAGGCCACCGATTTGGCCGGCGGGGTAGTGACGCCGAGGTCGAACTGCAGCAGCTTGGCGAGGAAGCCAAAGTACTGCACGATCAGCGGATCGTTCAGGCCGTTTTCCTGGCGGTACTGCTGTTTGGCTTCTTCGCTGGCGCCGTCGCCGAGGGCCGAGCTGGCCTGGTCGCCGGGAGCTGCCTGCAGGACGAGGAAGACCAGCAGGGTGATGCCCAGGATCATTAATGGCAGTGCTGCGAGTCTGCGGCCGAGCAGACGCAATATCGTGACCAATGTGTTCTCCGGTGTGTTTGGGGTGCTGCAGATCCTGTGTTGCAGGGCCTGCCCTGCGTGCTTCCCGGGGGAACAGGAGCGCAGGGCAGGCCTCGCAACGCGAGGGGGGTGCTTAGGCGGTGCGTCCGACGTCGATGAAGGACATGCCGGTGGTGGGCAGCGGCTTGAAGCCGTTGAGCTTCTTGTCGTCCCAGGCGCTGGGCAGCTGGCGGTGGAAGATGGGGTAGAGGGGGAGCTCCTCGGAGATCAGGTCAACGATTTCGCCGGTGATCTTCTTGGCGTCTGCCGCTGCGGCCTGCGAGCCCTTGTTCATCAGTTCCTGCAGCCGGGCGCGTTCCGGGGCGGTCCAGTAGGCGCGCTTTTCCATCCAGGTGGCGCCGGAGTAGAACCAGCTCAGGAGCAGGTCCGCGTCGTTGCCGAAGACGGAGGGATCGCCCGGGGCTGCAACCACCGAGTAATCGCCGGCGCCCACTCGGTCGGTGTACAGGGCGCCTGACTGGATGCTCTTGACGGTGACCTTAACGCCCGGGATCTTGTTCCAGGATTCGAGGATCAGCGGGGCAACGTCCTTGACCCAGGCGGTGTCCGTGGTGAGCAGCTCGAACTCGAGGCTCGTGACGCCGGCCTCCTTCAGCAGCTCCTCGGCCTTCTTGGCGTCGTAGCCATAGACGTTCTTGGCCTTGACGTAGTCCGGATGGCCTTCCTGGAAGTAGGAGCTGGCGGCCTTGGCGTTGCCGAACAGGGCCTTCTTGATGATGGCTTCCTTGTCCAGGCCGTAATGCAGGGCCTGGCGGACCAGCTTGTTGTTGAAGGGCGCCTTGTTGCAGTTGAACATCAGGAACATCAGGCCGAAGGACTGCACGGATTCGACCTTGACCCTGGACTTGAGGCCATCGATGTCCAGGTAGGGGACGTCCTCGATGGCCTGGACACGGCCGGACTGGACGGCGGTAACGCGGGCTGCGGCGTCGGAGAGCAGGAGCCAGGTCATGCCCTTGGCCAGTGCAGGCTTGGGGCCGTTGTAGCCGGCGAAGGCTTCGAAGACGATCTTGTCGTCCTTGACGGCGGAGATGAGCTTGTAGGGGCCGGTGCCCACGGGCGCGGCGTCGAACGCCTTCAGGTCGGTGGCGAGGGCCTTGGGGACGATCTTCACCACGGAGATGCGCGGGCCGAAGCCGGGGAACGCGTACTTGAGGGTGAACTCGACAGTCTTGGCGTCAACAGCCTTGACGTCCTGGATGAAGGGGATGAACTGGGAGAAGAGCGATTTGTTCGCGGGGTCCATCACGCGGGTGAAGGAGAAGACAACATCCTCGGTGGTGACGGGGGAGCCATTGTGGAAGGTGGCGCCGTCGCGCAGTGTCACCTGGTAGCTGGTGTCGCTGACCTTCTTGGGGTCCGCCGCCGCCAGCGCGTTGTACGGCTCGCGGGTGGCCGGGTGGAGCTCGATCAGGCCTTCGAAGATGTGCAGGTTGGCGGCCATCGGGGTGGCGCCGGAGGAGCTCAGCGGGTCGAAGCCGGTGGAGAGGGCGTAGGAGATGCCCGCTTCGATGGTGAGGTCCTTGTTCACTGCCGCTGCGCTCGCCGATCCGCCCGTGGTGGTGGTGGCTGCCGGACTGCCGCAGGCGGCCACTGAGGCGGTGAATGCTGCGGCGGCGCCCATGGCGCCGGTCAGCTTGAGGAAATTCCGGCGGCTGGCGTCGTTGACCAGCGGCAGGTTCTTGGTGGTTACATTCATGAGGGCCTCGCCATTCCAGAAGGTTTATCGGATGTAGGACGTCCGAGCTCGTAGGATGACTGTAAGCGCCATCACAGGCCCGCGTCAAGCGGCAGCCGGCTCCCACGCTCTCTCACTTCCCGCACGTTTTCCCCGGACGCTCTCCCACTTCCCGCGGGTTTTCACGGAACCCTCTGTCAGTTCGACTCGCTGATGTCACCCGTGCGGGTGTCAAACCTGAACGCCCGACGGCGGCGCACGGCACCGCTTTCACACTCGCCGTTTACCCCGTAGGTCACTTCGGCGAACCCGCGTGCCACATCCGCCTCGGTGACGGTGTAGGCGGGCGTGAAGTAGAGGACTTCCTCGCCTGCCCCCAGATCTGCCGGCGGAAAGGCCTCCGAGCCGGGGCCGGAAAGCTCGACACCGGTCAGGGCCAGGGTGCCTTCGTTGCGGGCCCTGCCGGTGAAAGCGAGGATGTCCCTGGCGTTGTAGCCGGGAATGACGGGGCCGTAGTTCAGGTCCTGGGCCTCCCGGGTGCCGATGACCTGCGCCGCCTCATCCGAGTAGCCCTGCCCGATTTCCTTCCAGGTGTGGACGCCCCAGCCGTCGCTGCCGGACGGCATCACGTGGAACTCGCCGGCGTTCTTCCAGGCCGCGGGGCGGCCCGGGGTGATGGAGCGGAGCTCCATGTCGAAGACCAGGTTGGGGGACGCCCGCTGCGCGGCGCCTGCGTGGGACACCTGCAGAGAGCCGGCGCTTTCCAGGCCGTCGAGCTGGGAAGAGGACCTGCCCCTGGTGGGTTGACCGGCCAGTTGCCCGGTGAGTTGACCCGCCGGGATCGAGGCAAAGACGATTTCGCGGTACCCCTGCCTCTCGTAGAGGACGCCGATGTTCCCGTCGGGAAGGCGGGCCGCCGTCGAATAAGCGGAGCTTCCGGGGCACAGGACCAGTTTCGCGGGCCAGCTGCCGCCGTCGTCGGGGGAGAGGCTCAGGACGGTGTTCCGCCGCAGCGACGGATCGTGGTTGTTCGTGGCCAGCAGCCAGGTGTCTGTCGCTTCGTTTTCGAACGAGCCAACAGTGGGCAGTCCGTCGAAGCGGACCAGCGAGCCGTTGTCCCCCGGGTCCGGGAGGTCCTCGACGGGACGCAGCGCACTCCAGGTGGTCCCGCCGTCGTCGGACGTTGCGGCAAGCCGGCGCGGTGTGCCGCGGCTGTGGAGAAGAAGCCGGCCGTCTGAAAGTGCGGCTACTTTGTTCTCGTTCGGGCTGAAGCCGTGCGTTGCTGCGCCGATGAGCTCCCCGAGGGTCCACGTGTCTCCGTGGTCGTCGCTGTACGCGGACGCGGCCATGATGTCACCGGCCGCCAGGACAACAAACTGCTGCACCAGCCGGCCGCGGAAGGGCCCGGTGTGGATCTGGATGCACTGCCCCGCAGCGGCAAAAATCCCGGTAATTTCCGGTTCGTCCGGGCGCGGGGACGGACGCAGCTTCAGCTGGGCAGTGATTCTGCGGTGGTGCCAGGTGAGGCCGTCGTCGTCCGAGAAGCTGAGGTCGCAGTGCTGGACGGCGTCATCAGGCTCCAGCCCAGCTACCGCCTCGAAGAAGCCCGCCCGCGTGCCCGCGGCGTGAAATAGGAAGATGCGGCCGGTCTCCATGTCCACCAGGAGGCTCGGATCGCCGTAGCCGTTGAGGCCTTCGCCGGTCCGCACCACCTGCTGGGCGCCCCAGGTCCGGCCGCTGTCCGGACTGCGGCGGAGCAGGAGGTCGATCGGGTTCGGCAGGTCGTCGAGGTTGGGGCGGCCGTCGTAGGCCGCCAGCAGTGTGCCCTCCCTCGAGACGGCCAGGGCCGGGATCCTGTACTGGCGGTAGCCACCGTCGCCCCGCGTTGCGAGCACGTGTTCGACGTCGGGTACGGCAGCCGCCATCGGCCTGAGGACATGGGATGTCATATCTCCATGGTAGGCGAAGTGCGCTTCGCACAATGCCGGGCGGCGGCTTCTCTGGCAGAGTATGACCATGCTCACTGTTATCGGCGAGGGCCTTGTTGACGTAGTCCAGCGCGCCTCCGGAATCGAAGCCCACGTGGGCGGCAGCCCCCTCAACGTCGCGGTGGGCCTGGCCCGGCTCGACCATCCCGTGCAGTTCATCGGCCGCTACGGCCGCGACGCCTACGGAGATGCGGTGGCGGCGCACCTGCGGTCCAGTTCCGTCATGCTGCCGCTGGGCCCGGATGAGCTGCCCACCAGCGTGGCCACCGCCCTGATTGACGACGACGGCGCCGCCACCTATACGTTCGACCTCGCCTGGGAGCTTCCCGGCCTGGTGGACCGCCTGGCATTCATGCTGCAGGGAACCACCCTGCTGCACACGGGTTCCATAGCCACGATGCTGGCGCCGGGCGCCGCAGACGTGCTGGCCGCCGTCGAGCACGCCCACCCTGCCGCCACCATCAGTTTCGACCCGAACTGCCGCCCCAGCATCATCACGGACGTGGAGTACGCGCGGCGGCAGGCGGAGAAGTTTGTCACCCTGTCAGACGTGGTCAAGGCCTCGGACGAGGACCTTGCGTGGCTCTACCCGCGTTCGGACGTGCTGGATTCTGCCCGCCGCTGGCTGGCCCTGGGCGGTTCGGAAGGGCCCGCCATGGTTGTTGTCACGCGCGGTGCGGCCGGCCCGTGGGGTGTCACGGCCGCTGGTGAGGCGGAGTATCCGGCCCCCAAAGTGGAGGTGGCTGACACCGTGGGCGCCGGCGATTCGTTCATGGCCGCCCTGCTCTCCGGGATCGTGGACCGCGGCCTGGACGGTGCCCAGAACCGGGAGGAATTGCGGGAGCTTCCGGCCGAGGGTCTCGCTGAACTCCTGGCCCACGCCTCCCGTGCGGCTGCCATCACCGTCTCGCGGCCCGGCGCCAACCCGCCAACCCGCGCGGAACTGAACGGGGTCGCGGCGGAGGCCGCGGAGGCGGGGGAGTAGCCCGGGCGTTACGCGCCCGTGAGGTTGCGGCGGCGTTTTTCGTTGTGGCGCAGCTGCAGGATGCGGGCACCGCCGGCGATTGCCACCAGGATGCCGCCTCCGACCGCTGCAATGAAGAAGGCCACGCCCTGGGCAAGCCGGCCCTCAAATCCAAGGAACTTGACCGCCACCATGTCCTGGTTCTGGATGAAGAAGATGATCAGCAGCACCAGCACCACGAGGCTGACAGCCACCGCACTCCAGATGACGGCAGCCCGGGTCACGCGGTTAGGGGCGGGCGCGCTCGCCACAGTAGGCACAGGTTGCGGGCGCTGGACAGTGGGCTTGCTATCCGGCGTCGGGGGTACGGCAGCAGGCGGCAGGGGTTCTTCTGTGCTCATACCGTCATTGTCTCTCCCTGCGGTTCATTTGGCGGGACCTGGGTGAGTTGGCGGTTCTGGCGGGGCCCTTGCCTGTTAGTCCTTGAGCGTGATGAGCTTCCACGGCAAACGGGCGGGGACCTCGGACGAAACGTCCATGGAAGAGGTTGCCCGTTGCAGGTCTTTGTCCAGAAGCAACGTGCCTGTTGCGATCCTGGCATTGTTGGACGCAATGACCCTGCCGTTGGGGCCCAGCAGCACAACCGCCGGATCACGGAGCTGGAGGGCCCGGAGGAAGACGCCTTCAAGGTTTGCCAGGGTCAGGTCGCATCCCAGCACGTGGATTCCCTGGGCGGTGGGTGCCGGCACGCAAAGGGTGATGATGCTGCTGTTGATGCCACCGAAGTCCACGTAGGGGCCAACGGCCAGAGGCCGGCCTGCGGTAGAGGGGAGCGTGAACCATTCACGCGTGGTGTAGTCGTAGTAGTTCAGTGACTCGGGGTTGAGGTCATGGGTGACGAACTTCGGCTCGCCTTTGGGTTGGGCCCGCCACCATTCCAGCCAGTGCGGCGCCTCGGGGAGGCTCCCTGGAGCGTAGGCAATACCCGCCCCCACGATAAGCGTGGAGTGCAGCTTGATGAAATTGGCCAGCTCCTGCTTCAGAAACAGGAACTCGCCGCGGCGGGGGATGCCGGGCGCTGCGTTGGCGGCGGCCGTGACTGCGGCGGCGATCTCTTCGAGGTCGGCGAACACGCCGTTGATGCTCGAAGAAATGGCGCCGGCGGTCCGCTCAAGGGCTTCCGTCAAAGGATCCACGTCACGCACTTTCGTCGGGCCGCATCGACAACCTCAGATGCTGCTCAATCAGGAATTCCATCTCACTCCGGCTGTGGTGCTCTGCGGCACGGGCTGCGGCGTCGCCGTCCCGCGCCCTGATCGCCTCGACGATCGCCATGTGCTGTTCCACCAACGAGTCCTCGCTGCCCGGCAGGACGGGCACACCCCACCACAGGGTCATCAGCTCGGCCTCAAGCTGCAGAGCTGCCGAGGTCAGCCTGCTTGACTGTGCAGCAATGCTGATGGCCACGTGAAACCTGCTGTCCATCCGGCGCCGGGCCCGGTCATCGACGGTGTCCCGGTGGTGCTTCACCAGGTCCTGCAGATGCTCAACGTTCTGGGGATCGGCGCGGCTGGCGGCCAGCCGCGCGGACATTGACGCGATGGCGGCCCCGAGGTCCCCGAGGTCCCGGAGGGCTTCGGTACTGGTTTCCCTGAGTTTGTGCTGCAGCTGCGTGTCTGTGAGTTCGATCTGCCGGCGTATGACGCTCCCGCCACTGCGGCCCCGGCTCGTTTCGATCAGGCCCTTGGTCCGGAGGGCGGCCAGGGACTGGCGGAGGGTGATCGGCGAAATGCCAAGCTCGGAGGCCAGCACGGATTCCGTCGGCAGGCGATCGCCCTCGGTGAGGATGCCCATCAGAATGGCGGTCTCGATCTGATAGGACACCTGCTCGGCGCGGCCCAGCCCTTCCGGCTCACTTCCGCGCAGCAGCAGCAGGAGGTCCAGGGCGCGGGTGGAGAGGGCCACGCTCATTCTGAGCCCTCCTGACGCCGGTACACGGGAGCGGGCGGCCGGCCCAATTTCCCTATTACCTTGAATCTTTACACATTCCGCGGCGGATAGTCACTGTTGCGACCCGATCCGTAGGCGGGGGTGGCGGATCATCGCAGGGCATCATCCAGAAGCGCGGATCGCTAAAACATATATCCCTAAACTATTGTTTCAAAGTCTTTGTTGTGATGTACTTCATATACCCCGCCAAAAGGGGTGGACGAATCAGTCGCCAGCCGATCCTGGGGCTTCCGTCCGGAGTTGTGATTTACCTGGCTTCCTTGCCTTTTCCGCTGCGGCGTGATGCCGATACCGCGGCGTCTGTTGTGTACCAGTTCCCGTTCAAACCCCGCCCCTGATCGCCCTCCCCCAGTGTTGGTAACAGGGACCGGAGATGAGCCTGGGCAGGCACAGCCTGTGACGGATTCGCCCCGTGCAGCCGCCACGCCGCCTTCTTCGGCCGCTGAACATCAATAACCTCACCTCAGGAGAACCATGAACTTCCGCCCGTCTTCCCGCGTGACCCGGGGTACCCTCACAGCGAGCATTCTTGCCACCGTCCTGTTCGGAGCGTCTGCATGTGGACCGTCCCTGGATCAAACGAAGTCCGGTGCGTCTACGACAAGCGCCGACGCTGCCCTCGCCGAAATGGTGCCCGCCTCGATCAAGGAGAAGGGGACCCTGACTGTGGCCGCAGCGGTTTACGCGCCGGCGGTTATGGAACCTGTCGGGGGCGGCGAGGTGACGGGCTGGGACATCGAACTCACCCGTAAGGCAGCTGCCCTGCTCGGCCTGAAGGTCGATTTCAAGATCATTCCCTTCGACGGCGTCATCCCCGGCCTGCAGGCAGGCCGCTTCGACGCGGCCACTGGAGAGATCAATGTGACGGAGGAGCGGACGAAGGTGGTCACCTTTGTCACCAATCACGTCTCCAAGGACGAGTTCATCGTCAAGGCTGGTTCGGCGAAGCAAAGCTTCGACAAGCCCGGCGATGTCTGCGGGCTGAAGATCGGGGCTTCCCTGGGATCCTCCGAGGCAGCAACCGCCCAGGCCATGGCCGATGCGTGCGCAGCCTCCGGCGGTGCCGCCACCACAGTGGAGACTTTCCAGACCCAGGCCCAGGTCAACCTTGCCCTGAGCCAGGACCGCCTCGATGCCTGCCTGGCCAGCGGCAGCCAGGCAGCGTACACAGTGGACAACACCAAGGGTCAGTTCAAGCTGGCCAAGCTCGGGTTCGGCCCGGAAATCAAGACGGGCCTCGCCCTGGCTACCAACGCCGACACGGCGAAGCTGGCCAAGGCCTTCCAGGCCGCCACCGACAAGCTCATCAAGGACGGGGAACTTTCCAAGGTCCTGGACAAGCTCAACGGCGGCCTTGGTGCGGTGGACAAGTCCGAGATCATCCCGAATCCGGGCAGCTGACCCCGATGGCACCCTACGAATCGAAAGGTAACAGCTGCCATGGAAAGCGCTAAAGCAACCTCGCATTTGCACCCTACTGAGGCCCCAGGGGGTGCCGCACCCGCACTGACCGCCGATCAGCAGACCCTGGCGAAGGAAACGGTCCCGCTGCGGCACCACGGCCGGACGGTCGCCGCTGTCCTCCTGTTGCTGATCGTCGCGAATCTGGTCCACTCGATGGTGACCAACCAGAACTTCCAGTGGTCCACCGTGTGGCACTACCTGTTCTACCCGGAGATCATGGCGGGCCTGGGACGCACCCTGATCCTGACGGTGGTGAGCATGAGCCTGGCAATCCTGCTGGGCATCCTCCTGGCAGCCTGCCGGCTGTCGGAGAACAAGGTTCTTCAGGGTGTGGCAGGCGCGTACCTCTGGTTCTTCCGGGGAACGCCACTGCTGATCCAGCTCATCTTCCTGTACAACCTTTCCGCGCTCTACCCGCGGCTCGGCCTTGGTGTCCCGTTCGGGGGGCCGGAGCTGGTGGGCGGCCCCACCAACTCGGTGCTGACGCTGTGGACGGTGGCCCTGGCGGGTCTCGCACTGCACGAATCGGCGTACATGGCAGAGATCGTGCGTGGCGGGTTGCTCTCGGTGCCCAAGCACCAGACCGAAGCGGCGGCGGCATTGGGCATGAACAACCTGCTGGCATTCCGCCGCATTATTCTGCCCCAGGCGCTGCGGGTGATTGTGCCGCCCACAGGCAACCAGGTCATCGGCATGCTGAAGTACAGCTCGCTGGTCAGCGTCATCGCGCTGCCCGATTTGCTCTACTCCGCTCAGATGATCTACACCCAGACCTTTGAGACCATCCCGCTTCTGATCGTGGTTTCGTTCTGGTACCTGCTCTGCACGAGCGTCCTGACCATATTCCAACAGCGCATCGAGCGCTATTACGGGCGCGGTGTTGCCGGTCATCAAAGCACCGCCAAGCGTGGCCGGATGGGCCTGGGCGGCCCCCGCAAGCGCGTCCGCACTACGTTGTCATCGACCACTGCCGAGGAGGGCCAGCCATGACCACCACCCCGCAAACCAAGCCAACCAGGGATCAGTCCGAGCCCATCGTGAAGATTGTCGAACTGCGCAAGAGCTTCGGTGATCTGGAGGTGCTCAAATCCGTCAACCTGGACATCTATCCCGGGCAGGTCGTGGTCATCCTCGGCAGGTCAGGCTCCGGCAAATCGACGATGCTGCGGTGCATCAACCACCTGGAAAAGCCTTCCAGTGGCGCCGTGATGGTCAACGGTGAAGTGGTGGGGTACCGGGTCAAGGGCGAGAAGCTCCACGAGCTGCGGCCCAACGAGATTGCGCGCCAGAGGGCGGCAACAGGCATGGTCTTCCAGGCGTTCAACCTGTTTCCGCACCTGACGGTGCTGGAGAACCTGCTGGAGGCGCCGTGCCGGGTCCTGGGGAGGCCGCCGAAGCAGGTCCGGGAGGAAGCCATGAAGCTGCTCAGCAGCGTGGGGCTCGCCGAGAAAGCGGACTTCTACCCCAGCACCCTCTCCGGAGGCCAGCAGCAGCGCGTCGCCATCGCACGGGCACTGGTGATGAAACCGTCGGTGATGCTCTTCGACGAGCCCACCTCGGCCCTCGACCCTGAACTTGTGGGCGAAGTCCTGGAAGTCATGAAGGAACTGGCCCGCAGCGGCATGACCATGATCGTGGTCACCCACGAAATCGGGTTCGCCCGCGGGGTCGCGGACGAGGTTGTTTTCATGTCTGAAGGACGCGTCGCCGAGCAGGGCCCTCCGTCGCAGGTGATCGACAACCCCCAGGCCGAGGCTACGAAGACCTTCCTCCGCAGCCTCAACGAGCGCCGGGACACCCCGGTTCAGTAAATGCGATTCAGCAAAGTCTTCAATGTCGTGGGGTGCCACGTTGGCGGCGAGGTCTGCAATGTAGTGGTGGGCGGCGTCGGAGACGTTCCCGGCAGCACCGTATTCGAGAAGCGCCTGTACCTTGAGCGGGAGCGGGACGACATCAGGCAGCTGCTGCTGAAGGAGCCCCGCGGGTCCATGATCCGCTCGGTCAACGTGGTCCTTCCCGCCACCAACCCGGCCGCCGCCATGGGCTACGTCATCATGGAGTCTGAGGAATACCCGGCCATGTCCGGGGGCAACACCATTGCGGTCGCCACGGTGTTGCTGGAGACAGGCATGGTGCCGATGCAGGAACCTGTCACTGAGCTCACCTTGGAATCCCCGGCCGGCCTCATCCGGCTGCGCTGTGAATGCCGGGACGGGAAGGTGCTCAGTGTCCGGTTCACTAATCAGCCCGCGTTCGTCTACCAACTGGACGCCCGGGTTGAAGTGCCCGGCCTTGGTACCGTCACCCTGGACGTGGCATGGGGCGGTATGGCGTACGCCATTATTGACGCTGGAAGCCTGGGGTTCGATCTGGTGCCGGATGAGGCGCGGGACCTGTGCCTCATGGGTCAGCGCATCAAAACGGCGGCCGCGGAGCAACTGGTGACCGTCCACCCGGAAAACCCGGAATTCGCAGGTATCACCAACACAGAATTCACCAATCCGCTGGAACGCCAGGGTGGCGTCATCCGCTCCCGGAATGCCGTCGTCGTCTCTCCTGGCCGAATCGACAGGTGCGCCTGTGGAACGGGGACTTCTGCACGTCTCGCTGTGATGCATGCCCGTGGACTCATTGTTCCCGGAGAAAAGTTTGTCCACGAGTCGCTGATCGGCAGCCGGTTTGAGAGCACCATCGAGTCGCTGACTGCGGTGGGCGCCTACGACGCTGTCGTTCCGAGCGTGGCCGGCCAAGCGTGGATCACTGACATGTCCCAGGTGGGACTCGACCCGACCGATCCGTTTCCGCTGGGGGTACGTGCTTTCAGACAGTTGGATGCGAAGCAACGGCAACCAATAAAAGCTATTGCATTAATCATACAATGATGTAGTATTTAGATGTGATCAGGCGCACAGCGTGCCCTTGATCAAAGACTTCACCACGGCCGGCCTACCGAAGCCGGCCATACAAGCCCACACGTGCCGCGCGAACCGCTCAGGTCGCAGACCGGTACCCCATTCCCCATCAGGAAAGTTCAAACACATGAAAGATGTAGTCATCGTTGGCGCTGGACTCGCCGGTCTTTCGGCCGGTTGGCGGCTGCGTCACTGGGATACGCTCCTGCTGGAATCGGCCGACAGGGTTGGCGGGCGGATCCGCTCCGAACGCCGGGGTGCCTACTGGCTGAACTGGGGAGGGCACGTCTTCGCGGGCGCAGGCTCCTCCACCGACTCGCTGCTCAATGAAGTAGGGGTCACGGCCGTCCAGATCCCCGGATCCCTCCAAGCCCTGTCCATGAACGGCAAGTTCATCCGCAAGGGACATATCGCCACCTACCCGTTCCGCATCCCCATGTCCCTGTCATCGCGCATCGACACGCTCCGCGCCGGCCTGAAGGTTGTCAGCGGGGTCGCCAAGTACACGGGCGTCGTCAGGAAGCGGTCGGGGGAATCCGGTTCCATGCGCCAGCAGCGCATCTACGATTTCGAGAACGACAACTCGTTCCTGGACTTCATCGGAAACCTGTCCGAAGACGCCGCCGCACTGTTCAAGACCACCGTCACGCGTTCCGCCGGTGACATGAACGAGATTTCTGCCGGCGCCGGAATCGGGTATTTCAGCCTCGTCCTCGGAATCGGACAGGGGCTGAGCCAGGGCATCGTCGGCGGCCCGTCCACGCTGACGGAATCAGTCGCGGTCTCGTTGGGCGACCGCATCCAGCTCGGTGCCACCGTGCATGAAGTTGTGCACAAGAAGGACTCGGTGGTGGTCCGTTACAGCCAGGGCGGTGTGGACCATGAAGTGGAGGCCCGCACGGTCATCCTTGCCACCACGGCTGATGTGTCCCACAGGATCGCGGTGGACCTTCCGGAGGATCTCCGCGGTGCTCTCAGCCAGATCAAGTACGGCCCGCACGTCAGCACTGCCTTCCTGACCAACGAGACCTCGGCCCGGCCCTGGGATGACATCTATGCCATCGCAGCCCCCAAGCGCTCGTTCGCCATCGCGCTGAACCAGGCGAGCATTGTCCGCGGTTCGGAGTCCGTGCGGAAACCCGGCGGCAGCTTCATGACCTTCTCACCGGCCAGCCTCGGCCGCGCCCTGCTGGAGAAGAGCGACGAGGAAGTCATCCAGACCCACCTTCGCGATCTCGACCAAATCCTGGGCCACGGATTTGCCGGCAGCGTCGTCGAGGCCAGGACCGACCGCTGGAAGAATGCTTCCCCCTACTGCTTCCCCGGCCGCGCCAAACTCCAGTCCACCCTCATGCGGGGAACCGAACGCGTCTTCCTGGCCGGTGACTTCCTGGGAACCCTCTACACCGAAAGCTCCATCACCACCGGATTCTCCGCAGCCCAGGAAGCCGCCAGCGTCCTGGCCACCCACCGCCAGGCACACCACCCTTCCGGAATCTCCGTGGCCGCCTGAGCCGGCGCCCCACCACACCGTACTGAAAGAGGAAACAACCATGCCCAAAGCACTCAGCGGCGTACTCACCGCACTGTCCACCCCGTTCAACCAGGACGAATCCATCGACGTTGCCACCCTGCGGCGGATTGTCGACAGGTCCATCGAGGCCGGAGTCGACGGGGTTGTGGCAGCAGGCTCCACAGGCGAAGTCGGTGCCCTCTCCTCCGAGGAACGGCTGCTTCTGATCAAAACCGTCATCGAGCACACCAACGGCCGGGTCCCGGTCATTGCCAACACCGGCGCCACGTCCACCGCCGAAGCCATCCGCCTGTCGAAGGCAGCCCAAGAGCTGGGCGCCGATGTGCTGATGCTCATCACCCCCTACTACGAGCCGCTCTCCCTCGAGGAAACCGTCACCTACATCAAGGACGTTGCCGGCGCCGTCGAACTCCCCATCATGCTCTACAACATCCCCTCCGTCACCGGCGTCAACCTCGACCCGGCCACGGTGCGCTCGCTGGCCGAGGAAGTGGAGAACATCCGCTACATCAAAGACTCCAGCGCCAACTGGGAACAGGCACTTCAGCTGATCCACCACCACAGTGATGTCATCGGCACCTTCATCGGGTGGGATGCCTACATCTACAGCGCGCTGGTCGAAGGGGCCGCCGGCGTCATGGCCGGCACGGCCAACGTCGTGCCGGACGAAATCGTTGCGGTCAGCCGGCGGATCGCCGACAGCGATCTCACGGGGGCCCGCGAAGTGTGGAACGCCGTCTACCCGGTGATCGACGCGCTCCTCTCTGTGCCGTTCATCCCGTCCGTCAAGGCCGGCCTGTCCCTGCAGGGAATTCCGGCCGGTCTGCCGCGGCGACCCACGGCCGACCTCACGCCCGAGGACCTCGGACGTGTCCGGAGCGCGCTGTCTGCCCTGTCCCACCTCACCCAGAAGACCGGATAAGCGGTGGGCGGCATCGATTTCGCGGGACTGCTCACCGTCATTTCCGACGCGATCTGGGCGCCCATGGCCTACGTCGTGCTCGGCCTTGGCATCACCTACTCGGTGGCCACCAAGGGAGTGCAGTTCAGAAGGATCCCCGATATGCTGCGGCAGCTCAGGGAGACCAAAGACAGCAGTGAAGGCGGCCTGTCCTCATTCCAGGCCCTCGTCCTCGCACTGGCCAGCCGGGTCGGCGTCGGGAGCATCGCCGGTGTGGCCACCGCCGTCAGCGCAGGCGGGCCCGGTGCCCTCGTCTGGATGGCCGTCACGGGCCTGGTCGGGTGCACCGTGGGCTATGCGGAGGCCACGCTGTCCCAGGCATTCAAGCGCCAGGTCCTCGATGAAGACCGGCGCAAGGCCAACGAGGACATCGGCGGCATGCCGTATTACATCAAGTACGGCCTGAAACTGCCCAAGGTAGGCGCAGTCGTCGCCGTCCTGGGAGTTATCGGCTACGGCTTCGTCTTCCCTGGGTTCCAGGTGAGTACCATCGCATCGAGTGCAGAGCTGGCCTTCAATCTGCCGCACTGGGTCCCGGCAATCGTTGTCACAGCCATGATTGCCTTGGTCATCCTGGGCGGGACCACCCGGATCGTCAAGGTTACCCAGGGGCTCGTCCCGGTGCTGGCCATCAGCTACCTCTTCCTGGCGCTGGCCGTCATCTTCACCAACCTCTCCAAGGTTCCCGAGGCAGTTGTCCTGATCTTCCAGTCGGCCATCGGCGTCCACCCGATCCTTGGCGGCATCGCCGGCGCGGCTGTTGCGTGGGGCGTGCGCAGGGCGGTGTTCGCGTCATCGAACGGCCTGGGCGAAGCGACCTTCGCGGCGGCCGCGGCGCGCACCTCCCACCCCGGCAAGCAGGGCCTGGTCCAGACGTTCAGCATCTACATTGATGTGCTGCTGATCTGTATGGCCACCGGGCTGATGATGGTGGTCTCGGGCAAGTACAACGTCTCTGACGGTTCAGGTGGCTTCCTGGTCAACAACCTGCACGGGGTTCCCGTCGGCGCCAACTGGGTCCAGGAATCCATAGACACGCTGGTGCCCGGCTGGGGAGCCGGGTTCGTGGCAATCGCGGTGCTTCTCTTCGGCTTCACGTGCCTGCTCGCCTACTTCTACGTTGCAAACTCGAACCTTCTGTACCTGCTGGACGGAAAGAACGGCCATGCCTGGAAGACCATCCTCAAGGCAGGAACCCTGGCCATCGTGTTCTTCGGGTCCGTGGTGGACGCCGAACTCATGTGGGCGGCGGGCGACATCGGTTTGGGCCTGATCGCGTGGGTCAACCTCATCTGCCTGGCACTCCTGTTCCCGCTGGTCCGCAAGATTTACCTCGATTACGAGCGCCAGCGGAAGCTGGGGCTGGACCCGACCTTCGATCCGAAGGCCCTGGGGATCGAGGGAGCCGACTTCTGGGAACACCAGAAAGAAAAAATCCCCGTTTCAGCCAAGTCTCCGTAGCTAAAGACAGGACCTAAGGAAAATCATGACCACGTCAGAAACATCATTGTTCGCCGTCCGCAGGGCAGGAGAGGTGCCTGCGCCTTCCCTTCCCCCTTTTGGCCAGTTCATTGGCGGGGCGTTTGTGGCGTCGGGTTCAGCTTCAGCCGTTGACGTGGAGAACCCGGCCACGGAGGAAATCCTCATGCAGGTCCCCGCGGGTTCCGTCGAGGACGTGGACGCCGCCGTCAGGGCTGCCGTTGCGGCCAAAGCGGCCTGGGCAGCGAAGACGCCTAAAGACCGTTCCTTGGTCCTCCTGCGTGTCGCGGACATCATCGAGGCCAACCGCGGACTGCTCGAAGCCCTGGAATCCGCCAATACCGGAAAACCGTCTGCCGTTGCCGAGGACGACATTTCAAGCGCGATCGACACCTTCCGGTTCTCGGCAGGTGCTGCACGTGCCTTCACCGCGCCGGGGGCGGGTGATTACGCGGAGAACCACACCTCAGTGATCCTCCGCGAGCCGGTGGGCGTGGTCGGCGTGATCACCCCGTGGAACTACCCGCTGCTGATGGCGGCCTGGAAGATCGGACCCATCCTGGCGGCAGGCAACACCATGGTGCTCAAGCCCTCCGAGCAGACGCCGCTGAGCACCCTTAAGCTTGCAGAGCTCATCGCCGACGAAGTCCCGGCCGGTGTCCTGAACATCGTGACCGGCTCCGGCAGCGTGGTGGGCAACCGGATTTCGGAGCACCCGGACGTGGACCTTGTGGCCATCACCGGGAGCGTCGGCAGCGGCCAGAAGGTCGCGGCAAGCGCGGCCGCAACCGTTAAGCGCGTGCACCTGGAACTGGGCGGCAAGGCACCCGTGGTGGTGTTCGACGACGCCGACCTGGAAGCCGCCGCGAAAGGCGTCCGCTCGGCGGGGTTCTGGAACGGCGGGCAGGAGTGCGGTTCGGCGTGCCGTGTCCTGGTCCATGAATCGGTCGCGGAAAAGTTCACCGAACTGCTGGTCCGCGAAGTGCGCGAAATCTCCGTCGGGGCGCCCGGGGCGGGAGACGACGTCGAAATCGGTTCCATGATCTCCGGGGCCCACTACAAGAGGGTCCTGGCGGCTCTTGAGGACATCCGCAAGGATGGCCTGACCATCGCCGTCGGCGGCAATGCCATGGAAGGTCCCGGCTACTTCATCGAACCCACCGTGGTGACCGGTGTGCCTGCCGGAGCCGCCATCACCCGTACGGAGATTTTCGGTCCGGTGGTGTCCGTGGAGACCTTCAGCACGGACGAGGAGGCCATCACGCGGGCCAATGAGACCGTGTACGGGCTCGCCGCGTCGGTGTGGACCACGAACAGTGCCCGTTCCTTGTCCGCGCCCCGCCGCCTCGACTTCGGCACTGTCTGGGTCAACTCGCACCTGGTCATTGCCAACGAAATGCCCTGGGGCGGCTTCAAGGGCTCAGGCTACGGCCGGGATCTTTCCGTGTACGCACTGGAGGACTTCTCCCGCACCAAGCACGTCATGTACAACCACGGCTGAGCATCGCCGGCGGGGCGGGTTTGCGTGCTTTTCAGGACTAAAGGCGGTTACTCTTTGCCCAGCCCCGCAGCCGGGGTCTTCCCCCCGGTCACCTCGTTGAGGGCGGTGAGATCGAAGATTCCGTTGATGTCGGCCTGCTTGGTAGTGCCTGCCTCGACGCCGTCCTTGAGCAGCTTGGGGTAGGTCCCGGCGAGCGGATCCACCGTGAAGACGATGTTCTTCAAAGACCGTTCAATGACGTCGGCCTTCAGTTCCGCGCCGGCTGCTTCCTTGAGCGCGGCATTGATCACGGTGGCCTTTTCGCCGGCCGCCGCACCGTTCAGCCATTCCACGGACTTCACGTGGCCCTTGAGCAGTGCTTTGACGGTGTCCGGGTGTTCGGCTGCGAACTTCTGGTTCACGATCAGGATGGTGGTGGGGAACTCGCCGGCCTTGCCGGCGAGGGAACCGTCCCATAGGCCCTTCTCGTCCACCAGCACCTTGGCGCCGGCCTGGAGCACCAGCCGGGAGGCCCACGGTTCAGGCAGCCACGCGCCGTCGAGCTTTCCGTCCTGGAACAGTTTCAGCGTCTGGGCGTTTTCGGTGGGGTTGATGGCGACCTCACCGCTGCCGTCCACGTTGGTCTTGTAGCCCTGTGTGGCCAGCCAGGCGCGGAGTGCCACGTCCTGGGTGCCGCCCAGCTGGGGCGATGCGAGGGTCTTGCCCTTGAGGTCTGCAGCCGAGCTGATTTCCGGCTTCACCACCAGCTGCGCGCCGCCTGCCGCTGCGCCGGCGATGATGTTCACCGATTCGCCGGCGCTCTTGACGAACGAGTTGATCGCCGGGTTCGGGCCGATGTAGGTGGCGTCGATGGCGCCGGCGTTCAGCGCTTCGATTGCAGCAGGTCCGGCGTTGAAGACCTGGGTGCTGAGCCTGGTCCCGCCCAGCGCCTCGGCAATGTAGCCCTTGCTGACACCAACCAGTGCCGGGGCGTGGGTGACGTTCCCGAAGTAGCCGAGCTTGAGCTCCGTGGCGGGATTGCCGGCGGGGGCCGCGACTGATGCGGGGGAGGTGCCGGCGTTGTTGGCAGAGACGGCGGAGGCCACCGCGACGCCGCCGCCCGCCAGGGCCAGGATGCCGGCGACAATGCCGACCTTCAGGCCGAGCGGACGTTTTGGCGCGGACGGTTGTCCGGCCACGATGCGGGTGGATGCCTGATGGTTCTGCGGACTGTTGTCCTGGGGAGTTGTCATGGAATTTCCTTTGCTGGCGGAGATGCTGGTGACGAGATTACGGAGCGCCCAGCGGCGCCACAACGGTTCCTGACGCGGGCGTTAACGGGGCGTAGCGAAGGCTCAACATGACGTAGCGCGGCGTCAAGAAACGTCGCGGGACGACTCCGGCGGCCCTGCTCCCGGAGTGCCCGGCAGGGTGCCGCGGGAGCGCCGCCAGAACGTCCCCGGACGGCCCGGGAAGCCTGCCGGGCCACGTAGACTGGCAGGATGCGGCTCGTAGCAAGTGATATTGACGGAACGATTCTTGGGCACGACGGAAAGATCAGCGACCGCACCGTCCGGGCCTTCCACGCCTGCCGCGAGGCAGGCATCGAGCTGGTTTTTGTCACCGGCCGGCCTCCGCGCTGGCTCCACCCGCTCGAAGAGCAGCTCGGCCACACCGGCACAGTCATCTGTTCCAACGGCGCCGTGGTGTGGGACCTTGAGGAAAACCGGCTTGTCTCGGCGCGGACGCTGAGCATCGACGCGGTGCTGGAAATCCGGCGGATCATCAAGGACGTCCACCCGGCCGCACTCTTCGCAGCCGAGACGCTGACCGGCTTCCACCTGGAGCCCGGCTTCATTGAGAACGGCTCCGGCGAGCTGCTGGCGGAGTTCACCCCGGCCGCGCTGGCCGAAACCCTCACCCCGGACGACGCCGTCGTGAAGTTCCTGGCCATCGTCAGGGAGGGCACCCCGGACGACTTCCTCGCCGCGGTCCGTCCCGCCGTCGCACATCTCGCATTCGCCACCCACTCCGCGCCCAGCGTGGCCATGCTGGAACTCTCCGTTCCCGGCGTGAACAAGGCCGTGACCCTGGCCGAATACGCAGGATCCCTCGGGATCGACGCTGCCGACGTCGTGGCGTTCGGGGACATGCCCAATGACATCGAGATGCTGCGCTGGGCCGGTCACGGGTATGCCATGGCCAGCGGCCACCCGGAGGCCATCCGCGCCGCCGGGCAGCAGGCACCGCACTTCGACGACGACGGCGTGGCCCAGGTCCTCGAGGCCAGGCTCGCAGCGCTGGGTGCAGGGCGGCCCTGACCCCGGGTTCGTCCCCTGCGCCCGGTGCATGGTACTCACAGCCTGCGCTCACCTGCCGTTCACCTTTGCCCACTAGCGTGAGCCGTGGATACACATCCATAGCTTGAGGGGAAGTCATGGCAAGGAACGGTAACCGCGCCGCCGAGGCGCCGCTCCGTCCGGCAGAGCCGGCCGAGCACTGGAAATCACTCAAAGAGGGCGACCGCGTGCGCGTCCGACTCGCCCCGGGTTTCGAAACCGGCGGCCTCGTGGATGCAATTACCTGGGATCACACTGCCGTGTGGGTGGATCTCGACGGCGGAAAAGGCCGCACCCTGCTGCACTGCAGTGACGGCGTGGAGATTGTGCAGCAGGACTCCTAGCACCCGGCTCGGGGTACGCTCACAATGTGACCCTGCCCTTCTTCGACCGTTACCCGGACGACGCCCATCCGGCCGGGCCCATCGCCATGGCCCACCGCGGATTCTCCCGGGAAGGGCTGGAAAACTCGATGGCCGCGTTCCGCGCCGCCGTCGAACTTGGCTACCGGCACCTCGAAACGGATGTCCACACCACCTCGGACGGCGTGCTGGTGCTGTTTCACGACGACACCCTTGAGCGGGTCACCGATGGCAGGGGCAGGATCTCCGAACTGACCGCCGCCGAGGTGGCTACGGCCCGGATCGGCGGGCGTGAGCCGGTGCCGCTGTTCGATGAGTTGCTCACGGCGTTTCCGGACGCCCGGCTGAACCTGGACGTCAAGGACTGGAACTCCGTGCAGAGCCTGGCTGCCGGCATCGAACGGCATGGTGCCCATGACCGCGTCCTGGTTGCCAGCTTCTCTGACCGCCGACGCCGGGCGGTGCTGAAGCTGCTGAGCCGACCGGTGGCGTCATCGGCCGGCAGGGTGACGATTTCGCTCTTCGTCCTGCTGGGGCCGGTGCTTCCGGTTTCCTTGCTGCGCGTTGTGATGCGTGGCCTCTTACGGGATGTTCAGGCGCTGCAGGTTCCCGTTCGTTACGGCGCCGTCCGGGTGGTGACGCCGGCCTCGGTCCGGCGTGCGCACACCCTTGGGCTGGTGGTCCATGTGTGGACCATCAACGAACCCGCTGAGATGCACCGGCTGCTGGACCTCGGAGTGGATGGGATCGTGACTGACCGCGCGGACCTGCTGACACAGGTACTGCAGGAACGTGGCGGGCCGGCCGAGGGCTGATCCGGGACGCTGGCCCACGTCAGCTGCGCCCCGGATTGGTGGACGGGTCGGCGGCGCCTGACTCCGGGCCGGCGGCCTTCCCGCCGGGCTGCTGCCTTCACAGAATTATCAGCATGCTTACAATTAGTCCAGAGCTGGGGAGAGCCCGCAGCCAATTGTGGAGAGGAAACCGCACCATGAGCAGTTACCATCCGGAGAATGACCCCGCGAACCCCGATCAGCCCGGGCATCCCCAGCAGGACCGAAGCCAGTCAGGGCACGAGCACCCCGGCAAAGACCGCGGGCAGCCCGCTAAGGACTCTGCGGCCTCGGCAAACCCCGACCCCGCAGAAGGAAACATCACCGGGCTGGAACCCGGCGGCGGGGTGCCGCCGGGCGAAACACCGCCGGCTGAGGACCAGATGAGCGGCGATCAGGGACACGCCGAGTAGCCAGGCACTGGCCGCCGCGGGTTGCGGCGAGGCTTGAGCTGCGTTCGGTGCGGCCTTGTGCGGCGAGGCTTCAGCCCCGCTCAGGGCCGCCGGGGCCCTGGGCCGCGTGGCTGGACTCGGGCGGGATGCGGCGCAACCCGTCCGGATCGAGCGGGGTGTTCCAGGCGGCCCAGTCCTTGGGCCGGACGGAGGGCCGTCCGAGAAGGTAGCCTTGGCCGGCGCTGAAGCCCAGCTCGGTCAGGACCCGGAGTTCCTCTGCCGTTTCCACACCTTCCGCCACCAGGACGCTGCCGATCTGCTCAGCGAAGTCCACCATGCACGCAGCCAGCACGCGCTGGGATGCGTCCTGGTCCACTCCGCTGATCATGTTTCTGCCCAGCTTGATGAAGTCCGGCCTTAAATGCAGCATGCGGCTTAAAGCGCCGGCATGGGGGTGGGAATCGTCGATGGCTATCCGCAGACCGCGTTCCCGGAGCGGCGTAATTGCGGCAATGAAATGCGAGTATTCTTCATCCGGAATTCCATCGGTCAATTCGAGCACGATCCGGCTTATGGGCAGATCAATGTGGTCAAACAATTCAGGCAGCCGCGGATCGAGGCAAGATTTCGGGGAGATGTTGAGGGCAACATAAAGGTGCGCGGGGAGGGTGGCAGCCGCGGCCGCAGCGGATCCAAGCGCAGAGAATTCGAGGTTGGCCCCCATGCCGACTGCCGCAGCTTCGGCAAACCAGAGTTCGGCCCCGGCGCCGTCATCGCTGACAAAGCGCGACAAAGCTTCAACCCCCACAACACTCCGGGATGCAAGGCCGTAAATCGGCTGGAACGCTGTCATGAGCATCTGCTGCTCCAGCAGGGCGCTGATCCGGGACAGGCTCCGCAGTGAATCCAGCCGCTCGGCCAGCAAGGGCGGCATCGCGTTCAGTGGCTGGTGGGCGCGGGCGGCGTCCGGGGTGGCCCCCTTGACGGTGTCCTGTTGCCGCCTTTCCAGGAGATATTCCAGCAGGGCCCGTTCCGGGACGCCGGGATTCTCGCCCAGGCTGTCGCTGAGACGCTGGCGTGTGGCTGCCCCGGCGGGATCTGAATCCGCCAATACCGCGGCAATAATTCCCCATGCTTGCACTCGAACAGTCATTATCGACGCCCCCAGTTGACGAAGTAATGGCTCGTTTGCCATCTTGTTTTCAAGTGTTAGACGCTTTCGGAATCGCTCGTTCTGATGTCGGCCGACCTTCTGGCCGAGAAGAATCGGATATTCCACTTGATCGTATATCGGCGCGAACCAAAGCGCAGCCCTAAATCACTAACCTGTATTGCTCTCGGCCGACGTCCTGGCCAGCAGCTCCGGAATTTTCGCAGGCGGCACCGGCTTGCTGAAGAAATATCCCTGCGCGCTCAGGCACCCGAGGCTTCTCAGGTGCTCTGCCTGCTCGGCTGTTTCCACACCCTCCCACACGGCTTCGAGGCCGCAGGCGCGCACCAGCTGCAGGACGGCTGCCACCAGGGGCGGCTGGCTGGGGTCCGTTCCCAGGCCCTCGATCAAGGACCGGTCCACCTTGACCCGGTCCACGGGCAGCCGGCGCAGGTAGCTGATGGAGGAATATCCGGTGCCGAAATCATCGATCTCGATCCCCACGCCCAGCCCGCGCAGCCCGCCCAGCGAGTAGCGGTCCAGTTCGTTGCCCCTGACGATGGCCACCTCCGTCAGCTCCAGGACAACCTGTTCGGGCCTCACTCCGGTTTCCTTCAGGACCCCGCGGACGTCGTCGATAAACTGCAGGCTCTGCAGGTCCGTGGCGGAGATGTTGATGCGGACCGAGAACCTGCTGCCCACCACGCCGGCGTCAATCCAGCTGCGGAGCTGGCGCACAGCTGTAGTGAGCACCCAGAGCCCCAGCTCGGAAATGAGCCCGGCGTCCTCGGCGAGCGGGATGAACTCGTCGGGCATGATCAGGCCGCGGGTGGGGTGGTTCCAGCGGACCAGGGCTTCCACGCCTTCGATCCGTCCGGTGCTCAGCTCAACGACGGGCTGGTAATGAAGGATCAGGCCCTCGCCCTTGATGGCCGCCCGGAGATCGTCCAACAGCTGGCTCCGGAGCCGGCGCACCAGCAGGAGCCCGGGTTCAAAGACGTGGAGGCGGTTTTGGCCCTCGGCCTTGGAGGCGTACATGGCGATGTCGGCCTCCATCAGCAGGTCCTCCGGCGTCCGCCCAGGTTCCCCGAGGCTGAGCCCGATGCTTGCCCCGCAGCGGATGGTCCGGTCCGGCAGCTCGATCGGTTCCTTCAGGGCGGCCAGGATCCGTTGGGCAACGACGGCGGCCTGGTCGACGCCCGTTCCGGGCATAACGATGGCAAACTCGTCGCCTCCCAGCCTGCCCACCACATCGGTGGCGCGGACAGCGTTGCGGATTCGCTGGGCGACGGTGATCAGCACCTCGTCGCCGGCAGCATGGCCGAGGGTGTCGTTGATGGATTTGAAGGCATCGAGGTCCAGGAGCAGGACGACGGGCTGGTTGGGCGTTTCATCGTGGCCCTCGCTGGAGGACTTCAGCGCCGCGAGGAGCGCCGAACGGTTGGCAAGTCCGGTGAGGGGATCCTGCATGGCCATCTTCTGCATTTCGCGGTGGGCCTCGTGGAGCAGCTGCGTGCGGACCTCCACCCGCTGCTCAAGTTCCTCGTAGATAATCTGCAGGTCTTCGGCCAGGAGGTTGGTGCCCATGATGATGGCATCGAGTTCGTCGCGGGCCGGCGATACTTCTATCCGCGATTGGAGGTCGCCGGAGGCAAGCCGGACAATGCCGTCCAATAGCTGGGACAGGCGGGGGTCGTCGTCGTTGAACATCGGGGCCCTCCTTTCCGGTTGCGTGGGATCCTGCTTAGGTCACCGATCTGTGATGATCAGGGAGCCTGCACCGCGCGGGCGTCGAAGGGGAGGCTCACGCTGACGGTTGTCCCCGCCCCGAGCTCCGAGGCCACATCAATCCGGCCGCCGTGGCGCCGGACGATGTCCTGGGTAATGGCCAGTCCAAGCCCCGTCCCCGGGACTGCGCCGGACATCGCGTTCGAGGCACGGTAAAAGCGGGTAAAGATGTGCGCTATCTCGTCACCGGAAATCCCCATCCCGGTGTCCGCCACGCTGACAGTCGCCAGGCGGGTGCCGTCGGTGTCTGCGTGCAGTTTCGTGCCGACCTCGATCCTCCCGCCGCCTGGCGTGAACTTGATGGCGTTGGAGACCAGGTTGGTGAAGACCTGCTGCAGCTGAACCTCGTCAGCCAGGATTTCCGGATCCTCGGCGGCTGGAGCAATCGCGATGGTGACGTTCTGCAGCTTCGCCAGCGGCCTGAGTGCGGCCGTGACAATCTCCAGCGTCCGGGCCAGCCGTACCGGTGTCAGGTGCAGGGGACTCTCTTCGTGCCCGTTCCGGGAAACGCTGAGCATGTCTTCAACGAGCAGGCGCAGGCGTTCGGTGTTCCTGACCACGATGTCCAGCATCTGGTGGACATCGTGGGACACGGGATCGGACGTGTTCTCCTGGATCATGTCCAGGTACGCCATGATCGAGGTCAGCGGAGTGCGGAGTTCGTGGTTGACGGTGGCGAGGAAGTCAGTCTTGGCCTTGTCCAGCTGCTGGAGCTGCTTGACCACCTGCTGCTGGCTGGTGATCAGGTGGCTTTGGATCAGCCCGTGGGCGGCGTTGCCGGCCACGTGCTGGATCAGCCCAAGCTCAGCCCGTGACCAATCCCTGGGCGAGTCCATGAGCGCCATCCAGATAATCCCGAGGGAGGAGCTGCCTTCTCCCATCGGGACAGTTACCGACGCCGCGGCTCCCAGGGCAGCGAGTTCGGCCGGCAACCTGATATCGCCCTCCATGGTGAAGGGGTGTGCGCCCTCCACGGTCAGCGTCTCAGCCCGCGTCCACAGGGAATCGGCTGCCTTTCTTGCAGGCTCCTCATCGCTGAAGAGGTCCTCCGGCAGGGGTGCCAGCCGCGACCTGTGCCACTGGGCCGTAATGGGGGGCACCCTCTCGTCGTCGAACGTTGTCAGCCAGACACGGTCGGCGCCGAACGTTTCACCGAAACCCCTCACGACGAGGTCGGCGATCTGCCGGGGGTCGTTCGTGCCGCGGACCGCGGCCGAGACCTGCCGAAGCCGTTCGCGCAAGGTCTCAGCCTCGTGGCGGGCCTCGTTCCGGCGCGAGACCAGGTTGATCAGTGCCGTGGCGCGGTGGACGAGCTCCTTGGCCACGGGTGGTTTGGCGATGCAGTCACGCACTCCGGCGTGCTCCACCGCCTTTACCTCCGCCGGGCTGTCGAGGTCGACCAGCACCAGTGCGGGGGTGACCGTTTCAATGTCGGAGAGGGAACTGTCCAGGACCAGGACGGAGGGCTCGGAGTTGTCCAGGATGGCTGACAGGCCGGCTTGATTCGCCGCAGCGCTGACTGTGAAGCCCGCAGCTTCCAGCGCTGCAGCGCTCGATTGCCTGCGCCCGGCGTCGGGATCGGCGACGACTGCCAGGTATGGCACCGTTGCGACGTGTGGCGTGTCCCCTGGCAACCTGTCCCCTTTGCTGCTGATTGAGCGCCCCATCACTCCTGAATGAGTACATTGTAGGGGGACGGCGCTCAGCAGTTCCCCATAAATATGCGTGGAGGGCAATCGTGACGAATCAGGCGGCAGATGGTGCCAGGGCAAATCTGGCGCTTGACGGGCACAGCGTGGTGCAGCTGAAGTGGCCGCGCGGCGTGTCCATTTCCGAAGCCGACGCGGAGGCCGCCATGCGCGGCGTCAACGAGCTGTGCGGGGCGGCCCGCTACCCGATGCTGGTGGACATGGCGAGCACGGTGCAGGTCAGCAGGGGAGCGCGCGCGGTATTCGGGCGCCCGTGCCAGGCGTCCCGCATTGCCCTGCTGGGTGCCTCGCCCGTTGACAAAGTGCTGGCCAACTTCATTCTGGGCATCAACAAGCTGCCATGCCCCACTCGCTTCTTTACCTCACGGGAGGATGCCATGGCCTGGCTGCTGAAGGAGCGGGCCGCCGCCGCCTGACGAAAAGCCGACCAGGGCCGCATGGACCGGCAGGCATGGGTGCAGCGGCAGATAGGACTTCCGGGCCTATATTTGAACGGTGTCCTCCCCACCTGATTCCGTGCGCTCCGCCCTGAGTAAGTACCTGATCCTTCCCAAGCTCATCCGGCTGTCCCGGTCCGCTCCCAAGGACAGGGCTGTTGCCTGGGACCGCTACTGGGCAGGAATCGCCAGGACGGGCGCCAAGAGCGAGGTGCTGTGGGACTCCGGCACGGACCATGAGGTACTGGGCTATCGCGACGCCCTCGAGCGGCACTTTGACCCAGCCCTTCCCGTGGTGGACATTGGCTGCGGACATGGCGGGTTCAGCCGTGCCCTGGCGGCGTTTTATCCGAGGGTCCTCGGTGTGGACGTCTCTGCGCACGCGGTGGCCCGGGCCCGCGGAGAATCTGCTGGGCTGGACAACGTCAGCTTCGTCAGGCGTGACATGACACAGCCCGGAGCAGGTACCGGGCTCGTGGGGCCCGGGGACGTGAACGTCTTTATCCGGGGTGTGCTCCACGTCCTCGACCGGACCGACCAGGGAGCACTGATGGATAACGTCCTCCAGTTGGTGGGGACGAGGGGCGCCGTGTTCCTGGCGGAGACGAACTTCCAGGGGAACCCGGTGGAGTACGTTTCGCACCTCGGCGCATCAGTACGGAACATCCCGGCGCCGCTGGAACTTGCCATCCGGAAGCTCCCCATGCCCGGCCGCTTCGGGCCGGAGGAGCTCGCCCGGGTTCTGCCGGCTGACCGCTGGAGCCTGCTCGAGGACGGCCTGGCCACGATTGAGACGAATCCGATGACGGACGCGCCGGGCGACAGCCTGATCCCTGGTTACTTTGCCCTTTTGCGAGCGCGGCAGTAATTTCCGCCGTGCGCGGCCGTTTGCCGCACAGATTCCGCAGTTTTGGTGCCGGCATCCTGCCCTGCTCTTGACACCACCGCGGCTTCGACGGGTACTTATAAGTACCCTTATCAAAATGGCAATCGCGGAAAGGATTTCGGAAACCGTGACGGGGAAACAGCCTCCGCCACGCGGGTATGTGGGAGGCGTATGGACCTTCGGCTCCCCAGGCTCAAATCATCCATCAGAACAAGCAGTGGCGGCCAGTACGCCTTGATCTTCCGGCTCGGGAACAGGGCCGCGAAGGGGGTAACGCCGCTGCCGAACCGTCCGGCATGGACCGGCGACCGGATGACCCCGGACGCCCCAGAGGCCGGCGCACGAGTTACAGGAACGATCATGCTCGAACTGCTAGCCTCCGGCTCACTCCGCGGAATGTTGCTGCCCCCCACGTACGGGACGCATATCACGCAGTCGGCCGAATTTACCGTGCTGTCCGTCGAAATCTGGACCACTGGCCTGGTGGTGAACATCCATCTGGCCTCAGCGGGCGGGGGTGCGCCGAACATCACGCTCCAGGACCACTTCGGAACCGAGTACTCCCTGCAGGACTCCGCCACGCTGGGTTCCCGGAACCTGCAGGTCTTCACCCCTTCCGTCCCGGAAGGAACCAGGAGCCTGACCATCCGGTCCAAGGACGATGCCGGAGCCCGTCCGGTGGTGACGTTTGCTGTTCCGCCCCTGTTCCGCCGTCGCGCTTCGGAGCTGCCACGAGCCGTCCCTCTCCCGGCGCCCTCCCGGCTCCGGCGGCCGGCGTAGGGCACGGTCCCCGAAAGCGCCACGGTTCTTTGCCGGTCCGCATCGCGGATGCGGCAAACGCTTTCCCGCGCGGGGCTGGCATGATGGAGCGCATGCGCATTCTCATCGCCCCGGACAAATTCAAGGGCTCGCTCACAGCTGCCGAAGCCGCCGCCGCCATCGCCGAGGGTGCACTGCGCGTCTATCCGGACGCCGTCGCCACCCAGTTCCCCATAGCCGACGGCGGTGAGGGAACCCTGGAGGCAGCCGTGGCCGCCGGATATGAGGAGCGGCTCAACGCCGTCGTGGGTCCCATCCTCGCGCCCGTGGGAGCCGCGTGGGCGATCCGGCCGAACGCCGGCGGCGGAGCCACCGCGGTCATTGAGACCGCGCAGGCCTCGGGACTTGCGGAAATGGAGCCAACTCCCGCCAACGCTTTGCGGGCCCACAGCTACGGTTGCGGGCAGCTGATCGCGGCTGCCATAGATGCCGGAGCCACCGAAATCGTGCTCGGCGTGGGCGGATCGGCCATGACCGACGGCGGCAGCGGCGCCCTGCGTGCGCTGGGACTCAAGCCCCTGGACGCCGCCGGAAACGTGGTTCCCCTTGGCGGCGGATCCCTCGCGGACATCGTTGCCCTTGACACCTCGGGACTGGATCCGCGCCTGGCCGGCGTTGCTTTCCGGATCGCCGTGGACGTGCAGAACCCGCTCTACGGCCTCACGGGCGCCGCGCATGTCTTCGGTCCCCAGAAGGGCGCCGATGTGGACGCCACGGAACTGCTCGACGCCGGCCTCCGCAACTATGCCTCGGTCCTCCGTGAATCAACGGGGCGGGACGTCAACGTACCGGGGGCCGGGGCTGCCGGCGGGTTCCCGGCGTCGTTCCTTGCCTTCACCAACGCCACGCTGGAAGGCGGGTTTGCATTGGTGGCCGGACTCACCGGCCTCGCCGGACAGTTGGAGAATGCCGACCTGGTGATCACGGGGGAGGGGTCCATGGACTCCCAGTCACTGACCGGCAAGGCGCCCATTGCGCTGGCGGACGCCGCCCAGGGACTCGGCATCCCGGTGATTGTGGTGGCCGGCCGCATCCTGGTGTCACCTGAGGAGCTGGCGGGGCACGGCGTCGTGGCTGCCGCGCAACTGCTCGACGTGGCGGCCGGCCCGGACGACGCCGTCGCAAACGCGGCAAAGTACCTCACCTGGGCCACCACGCAGGTGCTGGAAGGCGCGTAGCGGGCTGCGCCACCGGCGCGTCCTGCCGGTGGCGCGGGGCTGCGGAGGTTCAGGCGCCGGTTTCGTAATGCGGCTCGGCCACCGGCTTGGACTCGGGGGAGCCCTTTTCCCGGAGGTAGACGGACGCGCCCACCAGGACAGCGACGGCAAGGAATTCGCTTTGCCAGTTCTGGAAGGATTCGAACCAGAACTGACTGGTTCCCATGAACTCAAAGACGCTGACAGCAGGCTCCCCATGGCTTTGCTGCTCCTCGCTGTAGGCCGCCGCGCCGCCCATGGCGTGCAGGCTGAACGAGGCGATAAAAAGCAGGAAAAGCAGCAGTGACAAGGAGTGTTCGTAGAGCTTGAGAACCACCCCGCCCCTCTTTACCGGCCAGGGGGTGGCGTCCTTGATCGCGGCAGTCCGGGGGTCCTCGTCCTGCGGAGCTTCCTTGCCCATCGGCTTGGACTCGGAGGATCCCTTTTGGAACAGGAAAACGGTCAGGACAACGTACATGGCCATCTGCAGGAATTCGGATTCCCAGTTCTCAAAGGTGGCCTCAACGAAACTGCCGGTCGACAGATATTCCACCACCGTGACCCCGGGCTGCCCGTGTGCTGCCTGGTCCTGGCTGTACGCCGCGGCGCCGGAGAGGATCATTCCGCAAAAAAACGCCAGGAACAGCCCGACGTTGGCCAGGAGCAGCCCGTGCTCTTTTACAAATTTACGCATGTCAACACTTTCGGTAGGTCCCCGGTAGCCTGCTTGAATTTCATGCTTGCTCCCCTGACCCATTAGTCGCCGGCCGCTTGCCTGTTAAGCCGCACCGGGACATAAACCAGCAAGATGACAAGGACGGCCAGCAGGACGCCTCCGGCTGTCAGGCCGGCGGTGCGGCCCAGCGTCACATCGAAGACCAGCGACGCCGTCCCGACGCTCAGCATCCCGATCCCCGCCAACGCCAGCTTGGTGATGGTATCTGCGCTGGAAACAAGGGTCGCCTTGAGGCGCTGGCGGAAGAGCCTGCGGTGAACGCTGACCGGCAGCAGAATCAGGGCCGTGGTCAGGGAGGCGATCACCACGTTGACCAGGTAGAGGGCAACCTGAAAACCGTCCAGCGACTCGAAACGCTGCTGGAAAGGCAACGTCAGCAGGAAGCCGGCAAGAATCTGGACACCGGTCTGCAGGACCCTGAGTTCCTGCAGCAGTTCAGCCCAGTTCCGGTCGAGTTGCTCCTCGCGGGTTTCTTTCCGCCCGGTCTTCCCCGTGAAGTCCTCCACGTCGGACACGGCTTCTCCTTCCCGCTGTGCGCTGCTGGTCCCGCTGGCCCAAGCCGGGGTGCTCCAAAACTAGGCCGAAGTTGCGTCGAGATCAACTTTTGATAAGTTTACTGATTATTCCTGCGTGACGGTGGACTTGCCCCGCCCGCCGGGATAGTTTCGAAGGGCCGGAACACTCCCGGGCTGCCCACGAAAACCGACAGTGAACAGGCGGATTATGAGCGACACTGACAAGCAGGCGGACCAGCCCACAGACCCGCGGGGCGGCTACCACTCAGGCCCTTTCCCCAAGCAGGAACAGCAGCAGCCGGGCCTCACCGCGCCAATGGACCCCAAGCCGGACCATGGTGAGCTCAGTTACGAGGGCCACGGACAGCTCCAGGGAAAATCCGCCCTGATCACGGGCGGCGATTCGGGGATCGGCAAGGCGGCCGCCATCGCGTTTGCCCGCGAGGGAGCCGACGTCGCAATTTCCTACCTTCCCGAAGAGGAGGAAGACGCCCAGGACACCGCTGACTGGATTCGCAAAGCCGGTAGGCGGGCGCTGCTCCTCCCCGGGGACGGGCGGGAAGAAGAGTTCAGCACCAGCATCGTGGCCGATGCTGTGGCCGGGTTTGGCCGGCTGGATGTGGTGGTGCTGAACGCGGCGTACCAGAAGAACCGGGACAGCTTCGATTCCCTCCCGACCGAGGAATTCGACCGCGTGTTCAAAACAAACCTCTACTCGCTTCTCTGGACGGCGCGGGCCGCGGTGCCGCACCTGGGCCCCGGATCCTCGATCATCACGACCGCCTCCATCCAGGCCTTCAACCCCTCGCCCCAACTGATCGACTACGCCATGACCAAAGCCGCGCAGGTTGCTTTCACCAAGGCCCTTGCCCAGGAGCTGGGACCGAAAGGGATCCGCGTCAATGCGGTTGCGCCGGGCCCCATCTGGACACCCCTTATTCCTGCCACCGAGTGGCCGGACAAACTTCCCACGTTCGGGCAGGACACGCCCTTGCAGCGCGCAGGCCAGCCGGCCGAGCTCGCCGCCGCCTACGTGCTCCTGGCCTCGGACCAGGGCTCTTACATTTCCGGCGCAGTGCTGCCCGTGACCGGCGGCAAGGGCCTCTAGCTGGACACAAGGTTTGCAGAGTCAGATTCATCCACATCCACAACAGGAGGAACCATGAGTCAGGACAGTCAGGGCACGAAGCCGGAAGAAGAAGGCGGCTACGGTACTCCCACGCCCGAGCAGGAGCTGGACGGGCAGGCGGCGGGCGGGCAGGCGGCGGGCGGTGCCGGCGAACCCGGGGCCGGCCGGTCCGGAGGCGCCGATGACCAGCCCCACGCCGGGGCCGACACCAACGATCCGGGCGTTGACGCGGGGGAAACGCCGGTTCCGCGCGACGCGGAGGTACCCTCCGCAGAAGCCGAAATCAACGAATCCAACGCTGATTCACAGGGGTCCGAGCCCTTCTCATCCGAACCAGGCCAGGAGGCCTCCGGGTTGCCGGACGGCAGCGGCAATGACCTTCCACAGGAGAAGTCACCCAGCGACGACGACGACGAAAGCTTTGACGCCGGCTGACGGTTGAGTGCCGCGGACCTGCCAGTGGTCCCGCGGCTGTGAAAAGGGGTGCCGTCCGGCTTCGTTCCGGGCGGTGCCCCTTCTTTGCGCCTGTCGAACTTTCACCCATTCCGCCTGATACGGACGTATCCTAGGAAGAGGTTTTGCAGTGGGCCGCGTTCCGAACCAGGGCGTGGATCATGGCCGCGGAAACTCCGGCAGAGCCGGCCTGGGACTCGCTTCCCGATCCCCAGGATGTGGTGTTCGACAGCAAGGACGTCGAGCTCTTCCTTGCTGAAGTCACGTTTGAGTTCATGCGGGGCATTGACGGCGAGAACCGCGGCATCAGCTGGGCCGCCACGTTTTTCCGCCACGGGTCGGCGCACACCATAGCGGCAGGCAGCGCCCTCGCGCTTGCCGCAGACCAGGAGCAGTGCTCGTTCGGTGACGGACCGGTGCTGGAGTCCATCCGGTCAGGCGACTTCGTTCACCTGGCTGATGTGGCGAGCGACAGGCGGTGGCCCGGCTATGCCAGCGCCGCAGCCGGGCACGGCGTCAGATCCCTGCTTTCCATGCCCATTGTCTCCACACCGGAGTCCAGTGCCGCGGTCAATCTGTACGCCTCGACGCCCCATGCATTCACCAGCGATGACATCATCAAAACCCGCGCGTACGCGCGGGAGGTGGCCAGGGCCCTTCGAGTGGTTCTCCGTGTCGCCGAACGGGCGGAAGCCACAGCGGAACGGGCAGTAGCCGAAAGCTCCATGGTGCTGATGGACCTGGCGGTCAGCACGCTGATGGCCGATTACGGGCTGGGCCACGAGGTGGCCCTGCAGTATCTGCGGACCGTAGCGCGGCACAACCATCAGGGGCTTCGCGAGGCCGCCATGAACATCGTTGCTGCCTCAACGCAGGACACGGGCGCGCGTGACCAGGCAGCTACCGGCTTCCGTGGACTCATCGCAGTTGAATCACCGGCCCTCAACCGGGGACCCCGCACAACAGGGAGTAAGCCATGAACGCCTGGAAAGAATACCGGGTCACTCAGGAAGACTCAGCGGATCCAGCAACTCACCCGTGGCGCCGGTTGGTGGCCCTGGGGGATTCCTTCACAGAGGGAGTCGGCGATCCCGAGCCCCGCAGCGAGGGCGGCCTGCGCGGCTGGGCGGACCGCGTGGCGGAAGAGCTGAGCGCGAACCAGCCGGATTTCGCGTACGCCAACCTGGCCGTCCGGGGGAGATTGGTGCGGCAGATCTTCGATGAGCAGCTTGGGCCGGCCCTGGACCTGAAGCCGGACCTGGTCACTCTCTCAGCGGGAGGCAACGACATGGTCTTCCGGCGCAGTGACCCTGACCGTCTTGCGGAGAAGATCGACGTCGGGGTGGAGCAGTTGGCCCGGTCCGGGGCCACTGTGGTCCTTTTTGCGGGCCCGGACTGGGGAGCGACGCCGGTTTTCAGCCAGATCCGCGGGAAGGTGGCCATCTTCAACGAGAATTTGCATACGGTGGCGGCCCGCCACGATGCGGTGATGGTTGACCTGTGGTTCCTGCGCGAACTCTCGGACCCGGGCATGTGGGATCCGGACCGGCTGCACTTCTCGCCGCTGGGGCATCACACCATTGCGGCTGCCGTGCTGAAAGCCCTGGGCGTCCCGCACACGCTGGTTCCTCTGCAGCCCAAGCAGATGGCACCAAGAAGCTGGCGGCAGGCGCGCTCAGAGGACCTCACCTGGGCACGTGAATACCTGGTCCCATGGGCGCTCCGGCAGCTACGGCCGCATGGCGAGGAAGACAGCCTGCTGGTGCCCAAACGCCCGGAGCCGCGGCCCGTTTTTGGCGTGGGCAGCCCGTCGGCACAGCATCTGAGCGGAGGCCATGCGGCCTGAGCGGGGTACCGGCCCAGCGTGAGCCGGATCCGGCCGCTTAGCGCTTCTTCGGTGTCCGCTTCATCGCAGCGTTGACGGCTGCCTTCGCCGCCGGCGGCAGGCCGGCCACCTCGGTTTCCGGCTCCGCCACCGAACCCCGGGCTTTGGCCAGGGCCCTCATGCCGTGGTAGATGACCAGTGCGGCGATGGAGCCCAGTGCGATGCCGGTGAACTTCAGCTCGCCCACGGTCCAGGTGTAGTCGGCGATGCCGATGATCAGCGCGACGGCGGCAGTGGTCAGGTTGATCGGGTTGGAGAAGTTCACCTTGTTCTGCACCCAGATTTTGACACCCAGAACACCGATCATCCCGTACAGCATGGTGGCCGCACCGCCCAGGACGCCCGGGGGGACGGTGGCAATCAGTTCGCCGAACTTCGGCGAGAAGCTCAAAACAATGGCGAAGACGCCGGCCACCCAGTACGCCGCCGTCGAATACACCTTGGTGGCCGCCATGACGCCGATGTTTTCGGCATAGGTGGTGGTGCCGGAGCCGCCGCCGAGGCCTGCCAGCACGGTCGCGGCACCGTCAGCCATCAGCGCGCGGCCGGAGACGCCGTCGAGGTTCTGGCCGGTCATGGCTGCAACTGACTTCACGTGCCCGATGTTCTCCGCCACCAGGACCAGCACGACGGGGATGAACAGGCCAAGCACGCCCACATGGAATTCGGGGGTCTGGAAGTACGGCAGGCCGATCCAGGCTGCTGCGTCCATCTTTTCGTAGCTCACCTCGCCGCGCAGCATGGCCACGAGGTACCCCACCACCACGCCCACCAGGATGCTCAGCCGGCCCATGATGCCGCGGAACAGCACGCTGACCAGGATGATGGTGGCGAGCGTTATCACCCCGGTGATGGGGGCGGCGTCGAAGTTCTGCTTCGCGGCGGGGGCGAGGTTCAGCCCGATGAGCGCCACGATCGCGCCGGTGACGATGGGCGGCATCAGCCGGTTGATCCATTCCGCACCGAACTTCTGCACAATTGCACCGATGAGGGCGAGGGCGACGCCGGCAAGTACCACGCCGCCAAGCGCTCCGGGAACGCCGAACTGCTGCTGGGACGCCATGATGGGCGCGATGAAAGCGAAACTGGAACCAAGGTAGCTCGGTACCCGGCCCTTGGTGATCACCAGGAAGAGAAGCGTTCCGATGCCGGAGAAGAACAGTGTGGTGGCGGGCGGCATCCCGGTGATGATGGGAACCAGGAAGGTGGCGCCGAACATGGCCACCACGTGCTGCATGCCCACCCCGATCGTCAGGGGCCAGGCCAGCCGTTCATCCGGGGCAACCACGTGGCCCGGCTTGATCGACTTGCCGTTGCCGTGGAGCTTCCATTTCATTCCGAGCATGCTCATGGACGGGGGCCTTTCAAGGGGGTGCCGCGACGGGCGGGGATCTTCCGGTGCAACAATACCGCGCGGGCCCGGTGTGGGGAACGTCACGTGCGCTCGTGGGAAGAAGATGCGATCACTTGAAGTTGCAACCATAGAAAGCAGAACGCCGGCCCATCATCCCGATGAGCGGGCCCAGCGAAAGGTAAGCCATGACTATTGCCCACGAAGAAGCAGTTATCGACCCGGCCGCCGTCGACGCCATCTTTGCCGAAGCACGCACCGCGAACTCCTTCACCGGCGAGGTGACTGAGGACCAGGCCCGCGCCATCTACGAGCTCACCAAGTTCGGCCCCACGGCTTTCAACTCCCAGCCGCTCCGTGTCACCTACGTCCGCTCCGACGAGGCCCGCGCCACGCTCGTTGACACACTCGCCAACGGAAACAAGGCCAAGACCGCCTCGGCTCCGTTGGTTGCCGTCCTCAGCTACGACACCGCCTGGGCCGAGCAGTGGGACACCTTCCTGCCGGAGTACAACGCCCCGAAGGCCATGTACGACGCCGCTCCGGACCTGGCCGCTGCCACGGGCAACAACAACGCCCACCTGCAGGCCGGCTACTTCATCATTGCCGTCCGCTCGCTGGGCCTCGCCGCCGGCCCCATGACCGGAGCCGACTTCAGCGCCATCGACGCAGCCTTCTTCCCGGCCGGCGACCAGAAGAGCTTCCTCGTGGTCAACATCGGCCAGCCCGCTGAAAACGCGTGGGGTGCAGCGAAGCCCAAGTTCAGCTACGAGGACGTCGTCCGCACCGTCTGACCCCAGAACCCAAGATGCCCTATCACTTGTGGTCCCCATCCAGCCTGGATAGGGACCACAAGTGATAGGGCATCAGGCGTTAAGTCAGGCGATGACGCCGTCCACCAGCGCCTTGGCCTCCGCCTGGACCTGCTTGAGGTGCTCCTCGCCCTTGAAGGACTCGGCGTAGATCTTGTAGACGTCCTCGGTCCCGGACGGGCGGGCGGCGAACCACGCGTTCTCGGTGACCACCTTGAGCCCGCCGATCGGCGCGCCGTTGCCGGGCGCCTCAGTCAGCTTCGCGAGGATCGTCTCGCCTGCCAGTTCGGTGGCGGTGACGTCCGACGGCGAGAGCTTGCCGAGTGCCGCCTTCTGCTCACGCGTTGCTGCTGCATCAATGCGAGCGTAGACGGGGGCGCCGAACTGGTCGGTCAGGCCCTTGTACAGCTGGGACGGGGACTTGCCCGTGACCGCGGTGATCTCCGAGGCCAGCAGCGCCAGCAGGATCCCGTCCTTATCAGTGGTCCACACGCTGCCGTCCAGCTTGTTAAAGGACGCGCCGGCTGATTCCTCGCCGCCGAACGCGCCTTCGCCGGACAACAGCCCCGGCACAAACCACTTGAAGCCCACGGGGACCTCAACCAGTTTCCGGCCCAGGCTTTCGGCCACGCGGTCGATGATCGAGGAGGACACCAGGGTCTTGCCCACCACCGAGTTGGGGTTCCAGCCGCTGCGGTTGCGGTAGAGGTAGTCGATGGCGACGGCCAGGTAGTGGTTCGGGTTCATCAGGCCGCCGTCGGGGGTGACGATGCCGTGGCGGTCGGCGTCGGCGTCATTGCCGGTGGCGACGTCGAACGCGGCAGAACTGCCGCCGTCGGACATCCTCTTGATCAGCGAGGCCATCGCCGCCGGCGAGGAGCAATCCATCCGGATTTTTTCGTCCCAGTCCAGGGTCATGAACGCCCACTGCGGGTCCACGGTGGGGTTCACCACGGTGAGGTTCAAGTGGTGGCGCTCGCCGATCTCGCCCCAGTAATCCACGGCGGCACCGCCCATGGGATCTGCACCGATGCGGACGCCGGCGTCGCGGATGGCGTCCAGGTTAAGCACGGACGGAAGGTCGTCAACGTAGCTGCTCAGGAAGTCGAACTTGCCGGTGCTGTCCGCGGCCAGGGCATCAGCGAGCGGAATGCGCTTCACGCCACGGAGGCCGTTTTCGAGCAGTTCGTTGGCGCGGTTGGCGATCCAGCCGGTGGCGTCGGAGTCTGCGGGGCCGCCGTGCGGGGGGTTGTACTTGAATCCGCCGTCTGCCGGCGGGTTGTGGCTGGGGGTGACCACAATGCCGTCCGCCTCCGGGGCGCCCGCCGCGCGGTTGTTGTTGTGGGTCAGGATGGCGTGGCTCAGTGCAGGGGTGGGGGTGTAGCCGTGACGGGCGTCAACCAGCACCTGCACACCGTTGGCGGCCAGCACTTCGAGGGCGGAATTCTGCGCCGGTTCACTGAGGGCGTGAGTGTCCTTGGCAAGGAAGAGGGGACCGGTGATGCCCTGCCCTGCCCGGTATTCCACGATCGCCTGCGTGATCGCGACAATGTGTTTTTCGTTGAACGACGCCTTGAGGCTGGAACCGCGGTGCCCCGAGGTGCCGAACGCTACGCGCTGGCCGGGATCACCAAGATCCGGCGTGATGTCGTAGTACGCGTCGAGGAGCGCAGTGATGTCAACAAGGTCCTGGGGTTGGGCAACTGTGCCCGCGCGGCTAGCCATGGGACCAGCATGCCAGACGCAGGCCGGGGGCATAACGACCTGTCCAGAATCCGGCCCCTGTGACGCGGAATGTCATGAAACAGGTAATGAAAACTGAGTACCGGCCCCAAAAGTACCTATATACCGGCCCCCGGAGCCGCTGTTACGTTCGGAAAAAGCAGGGACAGAAAGCGCGACGGCGGCACTGGGGCCGCGTCGCACGCGGCGGTAGGCAGCCGCCGGGAAAGTAAGGGGGGCGGCCATGGGGGCAGGGGACGGCGCAGCCGAACACGCAAGGCTGGCCGCGGAAAGAGTGCAGCGCCTCAAGCGCCAGCTCGACCAGGCGGAGCGTGCCACCAAAGCGTGGGATGAAGGTGCTGTTGGCGAACGGATCGTGGCAGACAGGCTGGGCAGGCTCCTCCCGCACGGCTGGTTCCTGCTGCACGACGTGCACTGGCCCGGCCGGCCCAAGGCAACCCTCGACCACGTGCTGGTGGGGCCCGGCGGCGTCGTCGTGGTGGATGCCAAGGACTGGACCGGTGAAGTCAGCGTCGCCTCCGGGGTCCTCTGGCAGGGCCGGTTTGCCAGGACACAGTCCGTGGAAGGCGCCCTGGCGCAGTGCGCCGCCGTCGCTTCCGTTCTGGCGCCGCCGCACCGGCGGTTTGTCCGGCCCCTCATCTGTCTGGCGGGTCAACCTGACCTGTTCGGCATCACCAGCTCCGACGTCGCAGTGGCGGGCGCGGACCGCGTTGTGGATACCGTCCTGGCGCTGCCCCCGGTGTTGGACACGCAGACTGTCCTGGGACTGTACGCCCACCTTGGCCAGCAACTCACTCAGGAACCCGTTGTGGAAAGCCCCGCCGTGAAGGCGTTGACAGCCAAACCGGCCGGGCCGCCCGTGGTGGCGAGGCCGATGGGGGTGCCGGGAGGGGTGCAAACGCCAGGCCGGCGGGGTCCGCGGACCACCGCACCCGGCGTCGGCCGTGGCACGGGTACCGGCCGGAAGTCGAGGGCCCAGCAACAGGCGACCAGCATGACGCACCTCATGTTCCTTGCCGCCTTCGTGGTCTTCGCTGTCTACGTCCTTCCGTACTGGGGCCGGTAGGGCGGGTCCGTAGTGCGGGTCCGGAATGGCGGGGACGGTAGGCCCGGAATGGCGCCGGCGGTAAGCTGAACAGCAAGACTTCCAAGGGGGAAAACCATGAGTGACCAGCCAACCCCGCGCCCTGATTCCCAAGGGTCCAGCGCCCCAGGTCCCGGTGCCCCAGGCCCCGGTGCCCACGGGACCGGCCCCCAGGGTTCCGGTGCCCACGGGACCGGCGATTCGCCGTCGGGGTATGAGCCGCCGCGCTTTGTGCCGCCGCAGGGTTCAGACATTCCCGCCCCGCCTCTCTACGACCAGAACAAATACGGCGCGGGCCGTTACGGCAACCCCAATAACCAGCCCGGCGGGCAGTACGGAGCGCCTTACGCCCAGCCATCCAGCCCCTACGGTCAAGGCGCTGGCGCGTACGGTCAGCCTGCCGCCCCGTACGGGCAACCCAGCCCCTACAGCCAGCCCGGTCCGTACGGCCAGCCGGGGTATTACGGCATGCAGGCAGAACCCAAGGGCCTCAGTATTGCCAGCATGGTCTGCGGCATCGCCTCGGTGATCCTTGGCTGGCTCATGATTCCGCAGATTGCGGCGATCATCACCGGCCACCTTGCCCTCCGCCGCGAACCTTCGGGCAAAGGCCTGTCCATCACCGGGCTGGTCCTGGGGTATCTGTGCCTTCTCGGCTACGGAGCGCTCTGGCTGTTCCTCTTCCTCGGGCTGGCGGCGTACAGAACAACCTACGGCTACTGAGCCCGGGGCCGGGCCGGCAGATGCATGCTGAGTCCAACCGGGCCGTGCTACCGGGCCGCCTTGTCCGCTGACCTATTGTGCGGCGATCCGCAGCGCGTGTTCGCACTCGCCTTCGCTCAATGAGCCGGGGGCACTCTGCTCCAGGGACCAGCCGGTTTTCACTCCATCAGGGCCGGTGAGGGTGCCGGCCGCCAGGGCTTTCCCTATCCGACGGCGGACCTCGTCTTCGGCGTCCGGCTCGGCTGCAAAAACCACCCTGAGCATCAGCTTCCCGCCGTCCCGCTGATGGCTCGTGTGGTGCGGCGCCAGAGGGCACGGCGGCGGGTGCTCCCAGCTTCCGCAAAGTTCCACCGTGACCGCGGCCCCGGGTGCACCAGGATCGGCGTCAGCATCCATGACGAGTGACGCCTGGTGTACGAACGGTTCACGCATCAGCGCCTCTGCTTTCTTGGCGAGGCTTTCGTGGCCCTGTGGGCCGGATGAGGAGGGGCCTGCGGGCAGCGGAAAGGCCCCTGTCCGGGGGCCTTTCGTCGGGAGGGCGAGACTAAAGTTGTCAGACCTTCTCGTGCGTGCGCTCAGCAGCCGGCTCCTGCGCTTCGTGTGTCTTCCGGCGACGCGGGAAGGCCCAGAAACTGAAGTCTTGAGCCGTGTAGTGCGGCTCCTGACGGTCCGGCGGTGTTTCCTGGCGCGGTTCGGATTTCGGTTTGGCTTCCCTCTTGGCCCGCCACCCGTAGTCCTCCATGGATGAATAGCACATCACAAACCTCCTCATAGTGACTGCGCTATTAATCCTCCTCCGGATCGTCCCCGGAGTCGACACCCCGCAGGCACCCGACATTCAGAAACCGAGCTGGGCCGCCACCTGGAGCAGGAGTGCTTCCGAACCCGCCGGCCCCACGAGCTGGATTCCCATCGGAAGGCCGTGGCCGGGCTGTCCACCGGTCCAATAAACAGGGATGGTGATGGCCGGGAGGCCGCAGACATTGACCATGGATGACCACGGCGCGAACTCGCACTGCCGCCGGTAGTCGCCGTCGGCGTCGTGGGCCCACTCCGCAGCGGGCCAGCGCCCGTCACCATGGGTGGCGCCGGTGAACCAGCCAACGGGCCGCGGGGTCTGCGCGAGGGACGGCATCAGCATGAGATCCCACTGCCCGTACTGCGTGATGGTGTCGCGTTCGAACTGTCGGAGGAATGCCAGGGATTCGTTGAGTTTCGCGGCGCTGCGCTGTTGCGCCCGGCGCCGGAAGGTGCGGGTCAGCGGAGTCAGGAGCGCTTCGCGGTGCGGACTGATGCGGGCCGTGCCGACGGCGGTGGTCCACGCCGTGGTGAAGGCGTCAGGGTAGCGGTTGTCGTAGCGGATCGGGGCTTCGGTAACCAGGTGCCCTGCGTGTTCGAGCATCCTACGGCCCGCCTCCAGCCCGTCGAGCGCTTCGGGCTCCGGTGTGAACGGGAAGATGGCGGACCACGGGCTGTCCAGGGTCAGTCCGATCCGCAGCCGCCGGGGCTCGTGCCCGACGGCATCGAGGTAGCCGCCGCCGGCGGGGGCCAGCGCATCCAGCATCAGCGCTGCGTCGGCTGCGTTCCGGGCGAGTGGGCCGGCCACCACCAAGCGGCCGGGATCGCCGGAACTCTCGCCCGAGGGCACCAGTCCGCGTCCGGGTTTGAGGCCCACCAGTCCGCAGGCCGCCGCCGGAATGCGGACTGAACCGCCGCCGTCGGACCCTGGCGCGAAAGGCAGCAGGGCTGCCGCCACCGCGGCGGCGCTCCCGCCTGAGGAGCCGCCGGAACCCCGGCTCGGGGCGTGCGGATTGCGCGACGGCGGAGCGATCAGGTTTTCGCTGTAGGCAGTCAGCCCAAACTCCGGAACCTGGGTCTTGCCCAGTGAGACGATGCCGGCGGCTTTGAGTTGGGTGACCAGCGCCCCGTCGATCAGCGCCGGTTTGTGGTCCAGTGCCGCGCTGCCGTGCGTTGTGACCACGCCGGCGACGTCTGTCAGGTCTTTGAAGGCGGTCGGCATCCCGTGAAGCAGGGGCAGGGAATCCTGGTTGCCGCCTGGCATGCCCCTGCCGGAGGCTTTTCGGGAGCCCGTTCCCGGGCCTTTCCGGATGACTGCGAAGCGGGCGTCGGCCGCGGCGGCGTCCTCCAGGGCCTGGTCGGCGGTCACCGTGACAAAGGCCCCCAACAGCGGGTTCTGTTCGTTGATGCGGGCAAGGAAATGGGCGGAGGCTTCCCGCGACGAGACTTCTCCGCTGCGGAGCGCATGCCGGAGCGCGACCGCAGTGAGTTCATGGATCTCAGTCCCGGCGGCGGTGGGCGGAACAACAGGCACGGTGCCTCCTCCCTGGAGTCATGTAGAAGCGTAACGTGCGGGACGTGCAGCGGACGCGGCACGGGGCTGGCGCTAGGCTGGGATCAGACCATGATGTTCCGAAGGAGGACTCCTGTGAGCGATTTCGATACCGTGCCAGTCAATGACGTTCCCGAGGACGCCGCCATCCTGGACGTGCGCGAAGACTATGAGTGGGTGGCCGGGCATGCTGACGGTGCCATCCATATCCCGCTGGACCAGCTTCCCTCGCGGTTGGAGGAACTGGACCCGGACCAGGATCTGTATGTCATCTGCCGGACAGGCGGGCGGTCCTTCCGCGCCGCTCAATGGCTCACCGGCCAGGGCTACGCGGCCATCAACGTGGCCGGCGGAATGGACCAGTGGCTTGAGTCGGGTAAACCCCTGGTATCGGACAACGGGCTCAAGCCCCTGGTTCTCTAGACAGGCCAATTCCGACAGCTCGAACCAGCGTTCATTACCCTGAGGGAATACTTCATGCCGGCGTCACCCGTTACGTACACTTTCCTGGGTCCCGAAGGCACCTTTACCGAGGCGGCGTTGATGCAGGTCCCGGGCGCCGCAGCGGCCACCCGCATCCCGGCCTCCAATGTCAATGCAGCGCTGGACAAGGTCCGCGACGGTTCCGCGGACGCAGCGATGGTCCCCATCGAGAATTCGGTGGAAGGCGGGGTCACCGCAACGCTTGACGCCATCGCCGGCGGGCAGGAACTGCGGATCATCCGCGAGGTTCTGGTCCCCATCAGCTTTGTGCTGGTGGCACGCCCTGGAGTGGGTGTCTCCGATATCCGCCGTATTTCCACCCACGGCCACGCCTGGGCGCAATGCCGGCTGTGGGTGGATGCGAACATTCCGGGGGCAGAATACGTTCCCGGTTCCTCCACGGCGGCCGCGGCGCTGGGGCTGTTGGAGGACGACGCCCACTACGACGCAGCAATCTGTGCGCGCATCGTGGCCCAGGAGCAGCCCGCCTTGGCTGTACTGGCAGAGAACATCGGTGACAACCCGGGCGCAGTGACGCGGTTCATCCTCGTCAGCCGCCCCGGAGCCCTGCCGGAGCGGACGGGTGCGGACAAGACCACCGTGGTGGTACCGCTTCCGGAAGACCGTCCCGGTGCCCTGATGGAGATCCTCGACCAGTTCGCCACCCGCGGTGTAAACCTGAGCCGCATCGAATCCAGGCCCACCGGACAGTACCTCGGCCACTACTTCTTCAGCATCGATGCTGACGGGCACATCGGTGACGCGCGGGTTGCCGACGCCCTGGCAGGGCTGCACCGGATCAGTCCCGCTACCCGTTTTTTAGGCTCCTATGCCCGCGCCGACGCCCAAAGCGCTTTGGTGGCTCCGCACACGTCCGACGAGGCATTCCAGGCGGCGCATGCGTGGGTGGCCGGAATTCTGCAGGGTGCCCCGGCGGCGCCTGAAACCGTTTCCGGTGCTTCGCCCACAGCGTAGGTATTTGCCGGGCAAGGTACTTCCCCGGGGCAACTACTGTGCGTATGCTTACTTGATCCACTTGGGGGATGGCCCCTAACGAAGGGAGCGGGTCATGAGTACCAGCAGCACAGATAACGATGGTCAGGGCATGATCGTGAACCCCAAGCCCGCCGCTGACAACCAGGACTGGGATGGCGACGACGCTGACCGCGCTGACCGTCTGCGCTTTGAAGAAGAGCAGGCCATGATCCGTGAGCAGTCAGAGGCGCGCGCCGCCGCGAAGGCTGCCGCCCAGACCGGTGCCGCAAAGAAGGCCAGCGCCTGATCCGCTGATTTCTGCTTCCCGGTGTGCTGACCCTCAGTTCGGCTGGCCCTTGACCCTGATCAGCAGGGAACGGGGCTCCACGCGGACGGTGATTTTTGTTGCTTCCCCCGTGGTGTCCCCGTCCACCTGGGTTGGCATCGGTTCCGGACACTTGATGACAATTTTGCCGGCCCGGTACACGGTCATGATGGGCAGGTTGCCCTTGTGCTTGAAAACGATTTTGGCGTACATTGCCAGCCAGCCGACGGCGCTCCGCGGGCTCATGACCACCACGTCCAGCATGCCGTCGTCGATCATGGCTTCGGGGATGAAGTCGATGCCTCCCGGGATCAGCCCGCAGTTGGCGAACAGCACACTGCGGATATTCCGGACCTGCTCCGGATTGCCGTCCAGGGAGACGGACACTTTCTTCCGCCGGCCCGGCAGGTGCCGCATCCCCGCCTCCGTGTAGGCGAGCCAGCCCACGGCTTTCTTGAGGCCGTCGCTGGTGTCGGCGAGGATTTCGGCGTCCATGCCGATGCCGGCGATGACCAGGAACGCGTGTTCTGACGAGTGCCCGGTGCGTGAATTCTCGATCCCCATCCGTGCCGTGTCGATGTAGCGCTGCTGGCCGAACAGTGCGGTCTGCACATTGGCGTGAAGGTCGTAGACGTCCAGGTCCACATTGCGGGCCAGCAGGTTTCCGGTTCCCAAGGGAATGATGCCCATGGCCACGTCCGTGTGCGCGAGGATCTCCGCCACCGCACGGACCGTACCGTCGCCGCCGCCCACTAGTACGACGTCGGCCTTGTAGTCCAGCGCCGACCGGGCCTGGGAGGATCCCGGGTCCTCGGCAGTGGTCTCCAGAAAGAGGGGCTCATCCCAGCCGGCGGCAACGCAGGCGCGCTGGATGGCTTCCTTCGCATCGGAGGAGCGGGCCTTGATGGGGTTGAGAATCACGGCCACGCGCTGGTGTGCGAGGCCGGTTTCGTGCGCATCTTCGCCCACGGCGCTGCGGATGTGAAGGGCTTTGAGCCGCCGCACGCCCCACCAGCTGGAGACGGCGAAAGCCAGTGCTGCCGCGCTCAGGAGGTAGAGAAGCCAGTCGTTCATGGTGCTCCAACAGTATCCCGGCGTTTGCGGCCCGGCTTTCAGTCCGCGCCCGAAGCCCGGGTCCGGTGGGATTGGATACTCTTGTCTGGTGATCGACGTAAAAGAACTCAGCGAAAACCCGGACAAGTTCCGTGCCAGCCAGCGCGCCCGCGGCGCGGACGAATCGGTGGTGGACGCGATCATCGCCGCAGACGCCGCCCGGCGTGCCGCCCTGATCCGCTTTGAGAACCTTCGCGCCGAGCAGAACGTCTTCGGCAAGAAGGTGGCGCAGGCCAAGGGCGATGAGAAAAAGGCACTCCTGGCGGAGGTCAAGGAACTGGCCAACACCGTCAAGGCTGCCTCAGCCGAAGCCGACGCCGTCCAGGCCAAGCAGGACGAACTGCTCCGCACCATTCCCAACCTCATTGAGGACGGGGTCCCCGAAGGCGGCGAGGACGACTACGTTGTGGTCAAGACCGTTGGCACGCCCCGCGAATTTCCGGATTTTGAGCCGCGCGACCACCTGGAGATCGGCGAGCTGATCGGCGCGATCGATATGGAGCGCGGCGCCAAGGTGTCCGGCTCGCGGTTCTACTTCCTGCGCGGCGTGGGTGCACGGCTGGAGATGGCACTGCTGCAGATGGCCATGGAACAGGCCGTGGACGCAGGCTTTGTCCCGATGATCACCCCCACGCTGGTGCGCCCCGAAATCATGCAGGGCACCGGGTTTGATGTGAAGCACGACGCCGAGATCTACCGTCTCGCCGAGGACGACCTTTACCTTGTGGGAACCTCCGAGGTGGCCCTGGCCGGCTACCACGCGGACGAGATCCTGGACCTCACCGCCGGTCCCATCCGTTTCGCCGGGCAAAGCTCCTGTTACCGCCGCGAGGCCGGTTCGCATGGCAAGGACACCCGCGGGATCATCCGTGTCCACCAGTTCAACAAGGTGGAGATGTTCATCTACACCACCGTTGAGGAAGCGGCAGGCGAGCATGAGCGGCTCCTGGCCTGGGAAGAGGAAATGCTGGCCAAGTGCGAGCTTCCTTACCGCGTCATCGACACCGCCGCCGGCGACCTGGGCATGTCCGCGGCCCGAAAATTCGACTGCGAAGCCTGGGTCCCCACGCAGGGTGCCTACCGTGAGCTGACGTCCACCTCCAATTGCACCACGTTCCAGGCCCGCCGCCTGAACATCCGGGAGCGTGTGATCAACGACGAAGGCGTGTCCAAGGGCACCCGCGCTGTGGCCACACTGAACGGCACCTTGGCCACCACCCGCTGGATCGTGGCCATCCTTGAGCACCACCAGAACCCCGATGGCTCGGTCAACGTCCCGGCTGCGCTGCAGAAGTACCTGGGCGGCATGGAAGTCCTCCCGGTCCTCTAGCCCTCGCCGACAAGCGGGACGTCGCCTACTCCAACGCGGGGTCACTTTTCGCCCGATAAATCCCGATTATCGGGCGAAAAGTGACCCCGCGTTGTGGTTCGGGGCGCGGGCCGAAGGTTAACACTCACAACGGGGATAACCTGTGAGTATTAACCGGCTGTTCACTGGGTGTGTGGCCCGCGTCCTAGGCGGTGCCGGGGGCCATCTGTTTCACTGGATGCATGACAACACTGACTGAAACCTCAGTCGCTGGCAACGACGACCAGCGAAGCGCAACTGAAAACAACACCGACCGGTTCATGATCGCCCTGGACGTCGACGGCACCCTGGTGGACCACGACGGCCACATGTCACCCGGCGTCCGGGAAGCTGCCCAGGCTGTTGTGGCAGCCGGACATGAGGTGATGATCGCCACCGGCAGGTCCCTGAACGCCACGCTGCCCATCATTGAGCAGATCGGCATCGGCACGGGGTACGCAGTCTGCTGCAACGGCGGCGTGACACTCCGGCTGGATCCGGCCCTGTCCGACGGCTACGAAGTGATCCACAAGGTAACGTTCGATCCCGCCCCTGCCCTCCGGGCGCTCCGGTCCAAGCTCCCCACCGCGAAGTATGCGCTGGAGGACGAGGACGGCAACTTCCTGTCCACCGAGCGATTCCAGGATGCCAGTTTCGGCGTGGAGGCCATCGGCGTCGACTTCCAGACCCTGCTGGAGGCCACCGCCGTGCGCCTTGTTGTGTTCAGCACCGAGAACACCCCTGAAGAATTCTCCGAAACCATCCGCGAGATCGGCCTGGCCGGTGTCACCTACTCCGTGGGCTGGACTGCCTGGCTGGATATCGCAGCGGCCGGCGTCACCAAGGCCAGCGCCCTGGAAATCCTCCGTGGCCGGCTGGACATCGAGCAGCACCTCACGGTGGCCATCGGCGATGGCAGGAACGATATCGAGATGCTCAACTGGGCCGGACGCGGCGTGGCCATGGGCCAGGCGCCGGCAGAAGTGATCGCGGTGGCCAACGAGGTCACCGCTTCCGTGTACGACGACGGCGCCGCCCACGTGTTGCGCAGCCTCCTGGTCTAGGGACCCAATACGGCGGCGTCGACAGGTGCCGGGACCCTAACGTACGGTCAGCGCACGTCGAGGATCAGCGCCAGCAGCCGGGCGGCGGCCGGACGGGCGGCGTGCTCCTCAGGCCACTGCGACCTCGCCACCGCCTTGCTCACGGCCTGGGTGGTAATTCCCAGTTCCTGGGCCACGGCCTTCTGCTGCCCGCGGACCCCGGGCGTCATCAAATCCAGGACCCGCCATTCGGCTCCGCTCCGGTCGCGGACAATGTGGCCCAGCAGCCGGAGGACTGCCTCGGCCTCGTGGGCGAGGTCCGAGAGCGGGCCCTCCACGGCAACCGGGATGCGTTCTTTGCCGTTCCGGAGCCGGTCCACGGCGCGGCGGGCGTAGACCAGGCCGTGCCCGGAAGCGTCCTTGACCTGGTTGGGAAGCGGCTCATTGACCGGCCCCACCCCGATCCCCACGTACCATGAGCCGCAGCGCAACGCGACCAGCGCTGCCTCGACTGCCTGGTGGGGGCACTCCACAATGCCTTGGACCTCGTCCTCCACGGACCTGTCGAAATCCAGGCGTGCCGGTATATGCCGCAGGTCCTTCAGCAGTTGAGGGACACGGTCGCCGTCGCGTCGGCTATCAGTTTGGTTGATGGTCAGCGTGAACATTCTGGGTACACCCTACCCGGTGGTACGCACGACGGAAGTGCCCTGATTCCGGCCTGGTCCACCTTGGTCAAGCCTGGTCAAGCCTGAAGGCAGAGCTGACTTGAACGTGCGGAAGGGCTTGCAGCCCGGCAGGTCCTGCGCCGTGGACGCCGGACTCCACCATTGCCTGCTGGATCGCAATGACGAGCCTGTCCGGGGCCCCGGCCATGCTGAACGTGAAGAAGCCGGGCTCCAGCGCCCCGGTCCCGGCACCGCCCCCGCCCCCGGCACCGGTGGCGAGGGCCGGGGGCAAGCCATGGAAGGCCACGGCGTACCGCCCGCGCACGCCAAGTGAGGTTTTGCCGGTCTTGCCCAGGGTCTTGAGCAGGCTGTCCGCCGCGACGCCGGCCGGGGCCGCGACCATCCGCAACGACGCAGGGTCGACGTCCTGCCAGAAGATGGCGCGGGCGGTGTGTTTCCGGGCGTACCCGTACACGAGGCCGCGGTCGAACACCAGCACCCGGCGGAAGCTCCAGAAAAGGGTCAGCGACCACAGGACGATCCCGGTAAGGATGCTCGTCGCCAGGAAGAGCGGGATGTCGGAGAAGAGGGCCGGGTCCCGTTGGGATGAGGGCCGTCCGGTGAACTGGAGGATCGTCCCATAAACAAAACCGACCACCACCAGGGCAGGCAGCCACGTCCAGGCGATATGCCAGGAAAGTTCGCTGTGCAGCAGCCGCCCCAGCCTGTCCCCGTAGAGCCGTTCGGCCCGGCGGACCAGCCAGGGTCTTCCGGAGTCACCCACGCTGACCCCGTTGGTCGTAGAGCCCGGGCAACTGGGAATGCCGGGCCGCGGCGTCGTCCGCCTCAGCCCGCGTCACGTCCGGGTGGACGGGCGGGGCGCCATTGGGACAACAGAACCCGTACAGCCAGGGTGCCGCTATCCACACGGTGATGGCTGCGGCTGCGGCCTGGCCAGCAGTTCCCGTCACCGAACCGGCCACGGCAGCGGACGCCACGGCGGCGGGCACTGCCACGACGCCGAAATCCACGGCCCACGCCGCCATGGTCTGCCAGCCGGAGGATTCGACCACTGGCCGGCCGTTCCCCAGGTTTTTCGTCCGTTTGCGCGCACTCGTGATGAGCGCATGGTCCGGGTATTGTCCTGTTCCTGCCGCCCCTGGGCCTGTTGCCACGGTAGTCCCCCTCTGCATGCTTCATTCAACCCCTAAGAACCTACCTGTTGCCCTGCCCGCGCCGTGATGGGCAGGGCAGTCCATCGGGCGCAGCGGACACGTTTTCTGTGTGAGCGGAGGTTGCCAGTGCGGCGGTCATCTGTTCGGATGGAGCGACGGCCGCAGCGGGCGGCGGGTGCTACGTGAGGATGGTTATGGCCGGCAGCATGACGCAGGACGAGCTCGAACTGGTGGACCGCTGGTGGCGGGCAGCGAACTACCTTTCCGTGGGGCAGATCTACCTGCGTTCCAATCCGCTCCTGCGCGATCCGCTCAGCGCGGAGGACACCAAGTCCAGGCTTCTGGGGCACTGGGGCACAACGCCCGGACTGAACTTCGTCTACGGTCACCTTAACCGGGTGATCCGGCGTGACGCCCAGGAGATGCTTTTCGTTGCCGGCCCCGGCCACGGCGGCCCGGCCGTGGTGGCCAACGCCTGGCTCGAGGGCACCTACTCGGAGATCTACGGCCAGGTGGGGAACGACGCCGACGGCATGGCCGAACTGTTCCGCCAGTTCTCCTATCCCGGCGGAATCCCCAGCCACGCAGCACCCGAGACGCCCGGCTCCATCAGCGAGGGCGGGGAACTCGGGTACGCGCTGGCCCATGCGTACGGGTCCGTATTCGACAACCCCCGGCTGATCACCGCCGTCGTCATCGGGGACGGCGAAGCCGAAACCGGACCGCTGGCGGCCAGCTGGCACTCCCATAACTTCCTGGATCCGGTGGCGGACGGGGCAGTGCTGCCCATCCTGCACCTGAACGGATACAAGATCGCCAACCCCACCATCTTGGCGCGCATGCCGCAAGAGCAGCTCGAGCAGCTGCTGCGCGGTTACGGCCACGAACCCTATTTCGTGACGGTCAAGGATCCGGACAACACCGCCCAGGCGCACCGGGACTTCGCGGACGCGCTCGAGTCATCCCTGGCCGGCATCCGCGCCATCCAGGATGCGCGACGCAACGGTCACGGCGGGACAAAGGGTGGGACTCCCGACGGCGGCACTCCCGGCAATGACTCCGCTCCCCGCTGGCCCATGATTGTCCTGCGCTCGCCGAAGGGCTGGACGGGCCCGCGGGTGGTGGACGGGCTGAAGGTGGAAGGCACCTGGCGCAGCCACCAGGTCCCGCTTTCCGAGGTCCGCACCAACGGCGCGCACCTGATGCAGCTGGAGGAATGGCTGAAGTCCTACCGTCCGGAGGAACTGTTCGACGGCGACGGGCGGCTCATGCCCGACGTCGCGGCGAATGCGCCGGCCGGGAACCTGCGGATGAGTGCCACCCCCCACGCCAACGGCGGGCTGCTGCGCAGGCCCCTGAAGCTCCCCGCGTACGCCGACCACGCCGTCGACGTCCCCGTATCAGGGACCGAGCGGATCAGCCCCATGATCACCCTGGGCTCGTGGATGCGGGACGTCATCTCGCTGAACCCGGAAACGTTCCGGCTGTTCGGACCTGACGAAACAGCGTCCAACCGGCTGCAGAGCGTTTACGAGGTCACCGACAAGGTGTGGCAGTACCGGATTGACGACGTCGACGAGCACCTCGCGCGGTCCGGCCGGGTGATGGAGGTGCTCAGTGAGCACCTGTGCCAGGGCTGGCTGGAGGGCTACCTCCTGACCGGCCGGCACGGCGTTTTCAGCTGCTACGAAGCCTTCATCCACATCGTCGATTCCATGTTCAACCAGCACGCCAAATGGCTCAAAGTCCACAGCCAGCTCCCGTGGCGCCAGCCCGTGGCGTCTCTGAACTACCTGTTGTCCTCCCACGTCTGGCAGCAGGACCACAACGGTTTCTCGCACCAGGACCCGGGTTTCATTGACCACGCGGTGAACAAAAAGGCCGGGGTCATCAGGGTCTACCTGCCGCCGGATGTGAACACGCTGCTGTCCGTGATGGAGCACTGCCTGGCGTCCACGGATTACGTGAACATCGTGGTCAGCGGCAAGCAGCCCTCACCGACGTGGCTGGGGCCGGCCGACGCCGAAAACCACTGCGAGCGGGGACTGGGGATCTGGGGTTTCGCCGGGTCCGAAGTGGCGGGGGAGGAGCCGGATGTTGTGCTCGCCTGCGCCGGCGACGTGCCCACGGTGGAGACCGTCGCGGCGGCTGAACTGCTGAAGCAGGGCGCTCCGGAGCTGAAGGTCCGGGTGGTCAACGTGGTGGATCTGATGCGTCTCCAGGACGTGAGTGAGCACCCGCACGGCCTCCCGGCGTCGGACTTTGACGGTATTTTCACCCCGGATAAACCGATCATTTTCGCCTACCATGGCTACCCGGCCCTGATCCACCGCCTGGCGTACCGGCGGACCAACCAGGAGGGCCTGCACGTGCGCGGCTACAAGGAAGAGGGCACCACCACCACGCCGTTCGACATGGCGATGCTCAACGGAATCGACCGCTTCCAGCTGGCCATCGATGCCATTGACCGGGTGCCCGGACTGGCGGAAAAGCACTCCATGCTGCGGCAGAGCCTTCAGGACCGCCGCATGCAGGCCCGGGAACACACCCGCGTCCACGGCGAGGACCCGGAAGAAATCCGCAACTGGACGCTAAAACCCTGAGCCAAAGCAACGCGGGGTCACTTTTCGCCCGATAATCCGGGTTTATTCGACCAAAAGTGACCCTGCGTTGCCCTGGCCCACAAGCTCGGCGAGCCCGCCCGACGGCACGTGGATCCAGCCTTCGGTCAATGCTGCGGCGGCGTGGGTTTCCGGTGGCCGGAGAGTCAGCCCCAGACTGACTGCGCGTGCGGTCAGCGAGGCGATCACCGCATCCAAGAGGTCATCGGAGGCTGCAAGCCGGGTCTCGTGACCGGCCAGGTCCAGCCAGGGCGCCTCCGCCATCAGGTGGTCCAGGATCAGGCCCAGCCGTTCCGCCTCGGGAGCGCGCCCGCCCTTGTACCCACGGGCCAGGAGGCCCCAGGTCTTCAGGGATGCAGCGGGATAGACCTCCGCCAGCCGGCCGGATCCGTTCCTGGCCTGAGGCCCGTGGACCGCGGCGATCTTGGCCTGGATCACGGCGCACCTCATAGCCGGGTGGGCGAGCCTATCGGCAGAGACGCTGAGCGGGATCAGCCCCGTGAGCCCGGTGACGAACCGGTCGGTGTCCCGGTAGGCCAGGAGGCGGCGCCCCTCAATCCCGTCATGGTCCAGTACCGGGCGGGGGTCAAAGTTCAGGTGCCCGGCAAGGAAGGGCAAGAAGGCATCAGGCCAGCCCACCGGGCAGTCGATGCCGGTCATCGAACTGCTGCCGAACAGCTCCACGATCTCCGTGTCGCCCACGTCCAGCGCCAGATGCTCCAGACGGGCCGCGCTGCCGTCCCATTCCAGCACGGCCACTGCCGTCTTCCTGGTGGCTGCGGCCAGATCGACGCCGAGTGTCTTCAACCGGCTGCGCAGTACTTAAGGGCTCCCGGGATCCCGCCCGTTTCACCCAGGCCATCCCCGCGGGCGAAGGAGGCCCAGAGCCGGCGCACCTCGCGGCCCACGGCGTTGGTCTCGTCCCACGACGAACCCGAAAGCAGGCCGGCCCGCTCCCAGGTCTTTTGGTTCCCGAAGAGCAGGGGCAGGTCAACGGTGTGCGCTGCCCGGTAGAAGTTCCCCGGGGCACCCCACGACAGCACGTAGCTGTACGCCTTGCCGCCGGCCCGCACATGCCGGCGGGCAAACTTTCGGGCCGCCCTGCCGTAGACCGCTTCCGTGATCGCCCAGTTGATGGCCTTCACGGCAACGTCTCCCAGGGCCGGTACCTTTGCCAGCCGGCCCACAACAGGGTTCCGGGGCAGGAACAGCCGGGCCTCGTCGGACGTGTGGCCAATCAGCACGTCGATGGCCGGAGCCGTGGTGTTCCAGGCTGCCTCAATTTCGTCTTCCGGCGGCAGCGGAGCGTGGCCGTACTGTGTGCCGAACGGCATGGCGGCCATCAGCCCGTACTTACTGGCCACCTGCGAGACGTGGCCTTCGATCTCCACCACCTCCAGCATGGGAGTGTCCTCGGTGACCGCTTCCGCCGCGATGCCCATGGCGGTACTCATTTTGTGCCGGCCCCGGGTGATGCCCAGCGGCGCACTCTGGATGATGGCGCGCTGGAACAGGGAGGGCGCTTCGGGCGTCGCCATCAGGTGCGCCACGGAGTCGCCGCCAGCGGACTGGCCGAACGCTGTGACACAACCAGGATCCCCGCCGAAGCCGCCGATGTTGCGCTGCACCCAGCGGAACGCCTCCAACTGGTCCAGCAGGCCGAGGTTTGCGGGCCTGCCCGTGCCGGTGGCCAGGTATCCGAACAGGCCCAGTCGGTACGTCACGGAGACCACAATCACGCGGTTCTCTGCAACAAGGGCAGACGGGTCGAAAATGGCCAGATCGCCGGAGCCGGACGTGTAGGAACCGCCGTGCAGCCACACCATGACCGGAACCTGCTCGTTTTCAGCGAGATCGGCCGGCAGGGTGATCGAGAGGCGCTGGCAGTCCTCGCTCCCGGGGAGCTCGCCGTAACGCGTGCCAAGGATGTCGTCCAGGAACGGGACCGGGCCCTGCGGGCAGGCCGGCGCAAGCGTTGTGGCGGCGAAACCGGAGGTCCAGTCCGGCGCAGCAACCGGAGGCTGAAAGCGGCCTGCGGTGGCGTAGGGGATGCCGGTAGCACGCACCACATCGCCGTCCCGCCAGCCGGTGACCGGTCCGCAGGGAGGATTGAATGAAGGCTCGGAACTCACAAGGCAACGATTCCACAGAAACCCGCGGCCGTTAAACAGGCAACGCGGGGTCACATACGGCCCGATTCCGGGTGGCAGAATCATACGGTCGTTGCAACATCTGATTTCTGGAGGTTGCCATGCCGAGTGGTTTTCGGGCGCCCGATGCGCTGAAGGATGAGTTCTTTTCGCTTCTGCGGCAGGGGGTGTCGGTG
>NZ_JBPZHC010000013.1:0-85381 GCF_051857465.1 Pseudarthrobacter cremeus
GCGGGCAACCGCGACCACGTCACGGCGGAACTCTTCGGGAAAGGCCTTGGGCATGATGAACATCCTTCCACCCGCGAGGTTAATCCTCACAGATCAGGAGTCAACCAAACCTTCAGCAGTCCCGTCCGGTTGATTGTTGCTCTGGTGTTGGTGCTGATTCTAGGACGAATCACAGCAGGCAAAACGTCGTCGGTTCGAACGTCAGTAAAGCCCACGGAATCACCCCTCACCGCGCCTCGGACCTAGCCCTGACCGTAACCAGCGCTACCCGTTTCTTGGAGAGGGACCTGCAAGGGCAGTGCAGGACTCACACACAAACCGATGGCCTCGTGCAGTACCCCGGAAAGAGAAATAGGTTGCCGCACTCGAAAGTCTCCGGTTAGGCCCTTTCATTGCCTCAGTGAAGATTACTCAGGAAGTCAGTTATTCCAGGCCCACTGACTGGTTCCAGTGGTGCCCGGAAATTGGCGCCGCTTTCGTTGGCACTCTGACCCCAAGCCGCGGGGGAGCTTGGTAACGCCGCGACGTACCTGACAGTCCCGCAATCTGAGACCTCGGATATGCCGACGCAACCCGGCGATGTACGACGGCGGGACTTCCCGCCGTCGTACGACTTGCGCTCCCGTGTCTTCGCTCGGGGTCCGATACGTCGGTCCAGGCCAGCGTGGGGCCAGGGCAAACCTGTCATAGATCTACCACGTGCAATAATTCTTGCATGAACATGAAAGCTCGACTCCAGTGGCTCCAGTGAGGACTCACGCGAACGTGGACACGAAACCCTTTGACGAGCGTATCCGGTCGGCGGCTCAGACACTTTCCAAGAGTCACCGCAGGATCGCTGAGTACGTCACGGCTCCGGACTCGACGCCGGGCCTCCTTACGGCGGCCACCATAGCTGACGCCGTTGGGGTCAGCGAAGCAACAGTTGTCAGGTTCGCGCAGGCGTTGGGGTACAAGGGCTATCCGGATATGCAACGCTCCATGCAAAGAGCCTTGGTTCGCGACGTGACTACGGTCAGGCGCTTTGAGGCCACGTTGAAGGACCTGGGACCAGCTGAGTCCGTGGTTGAGCGCTGCCTTTTCGAGGATGCGCAGGCCCTTAGCGCGACAGCGAAAACCCTCGACGCCGCCCAGGTGACATCGGCTGCGGAGGCGATGCTGAAGGCAGGGCACATCTTCGTTGTGGGACACCTGATGGCCTATCCTGCGGCGCACCTTCTGTGGATCGGCTGCCGGATGATCGGATTGCCTGCGACGTTGGTTGAGTCGTCGGGGGCCGACACCGCGTTGCACCTGCACGAAGCGACGGAGGATGACGTGCTCATCAGTGTGTCGATGCACAGGTACAACGCGGGGACGGTGTCCGTTGTCGAGATGGCGCAGGAGATCGGGATGGGCAGGGTGGCGATTACTGATGACGTGCTCAGTCCGACGGCTGTTCGCTCGAATTTGGCGCTGGTTACCGCCCAGTCCGGCGAGACTTTCTTTCAGTCCACTGCCCCGGTCATCTCCGTGGTCGACGCCCTCCTGACCGTGTGCAGCGTCATGCGTCCGGAACGTTCCCAGTCTTCCCTTGCCAGGCTGGAGGAGAACTGGGACCGGGCGGGGACCTTCTACCATTCCGGGTGACCAGCCCCAGCGTCCGGATGAGGTGTCCGGTTCTCAGGACGGCGGCGTTGCTTCGTCCGATGATCTGAACCCCGACCGGCAGCCCTGCCGATTTCAGCGGCATGGTCAGGGCTGCCAGCCCGGAATAGTTAGCGACGCGGGTGTTGCGCATCAACGCGCTTCGCGGACTCAGGCTCTCGTTCCCGATCTGCACGTTGGTTGCGCCGATTGGCGGAGCGACCACCGGGCAGGTGGGTAGAACGACGGCATCCACGTCACCGAGCGCCTCCGCCGAGTATCTGCGACAGCTGTTCATGGCGTCGAGCGCGGTCATATATTCCTCGGCGGAGATGCGCGCTCCGCTTTCCAGCCGGGCGAGGATCTCGGGTTGATAGCCGCTGCGGTGCACGCTGAGGCGCTCTTTGTGAACCTGAAAGCCTTCGTAGGCCTGCACGATACTTCCGCCGGTCTGACAGTCGTCCCAGCCAAGCAGGGAAGCCGTCGGCAGCGTCCCCAGTGCGTTATGGACCGCTTTCCATGCTTCGGTGACGTGCCAGTCGGCGCCGTAGGCTTCCGTTTCCCTGGCCAACCCCAGCGTCGGGTTCCGCGGATCGGCTTCGTGGGCGTCTGGCCGCAGCGCGGACCACATCCGTGTCAGTTCATGCCAGGTGCCGGCGATCAGGCCCACGTGGTCCAAGGACGGCGATAAGGGGTAGACGCCCTGGGTGCTGATGCTTCCGTAGGACGGTTTGAAGCCGTAGACGCCGCAGAGAGCGGCAGGGATGCGGACGGATCCGGCTGTATCGGTGCCCAGCGCACATCCGGCAAGGCCGAGCGAGACCGCTGCTGCCGCACCTCCGCTTGATCCGCCGGACATCCGGGCCGGGTCGTGGGGGTTCCGGCATGGTCCGGCGGGGTTGGCCTCGCCTGTGCATCCGTATCCGAATTCGTCGCAGCAGGCTGATGCCAACGGCTCGAATCCGGCCGCCTTCAGGGTGTGCACGGAGCTGGCATCCCGGCTGCCCGTGTGTCCCGGCCGGGTAGCTGACCCGCATTCGAACGGGAATCCGCTGACTTCGATGTTCTCCTTGATCAACAGGGCGGTTGAGGTTCCGTGGCGGGTTCGATGGCGGATGGCGGCGGCGTGCGGATTCCAGTACCGGATGGCTGTGTCAACGATGGTCATGCGTTGGCCAGGTAGATGCTTTTGGTTTCGGTGTAGTGGTCGAGGGCGTCCGGGCCCAGTTCCCGTCCCCAGCCGGAGGACTTCCAGCCGCCGAACGGGAGGGCGGGGTCGACGGCGTGATAGCCGTTGATCCAGACCGTCCCGGCCTGCAGTTGGTCCGCCAGGCGCAGGATGGTGCTGACGTCGTTGCCCCAGATGCCTGCGGCCAGGCCAAAGTCTGTGCCGTTTGCGAGCCCGATGAGCTGGCTTTCGGTCTCGTACGGGGTCAGGAGGAGCACTGGGCCGAATACTTCCTGCTGAACAATTTCGGAGCGGTGCGCGGCGTCCCTGATGACCGTTGGCGGGTAGTAGAAGCCGTTGCCTTCGGGTATCTCCCCTCCAGCGTTGATCAGCGCTCCGCTTTGTTGCGCGCGTTCCACAAAGCCGTGGACACGTGTGCGGTGGCCGCCGCTGATGAGGGGTCCCATCTGCGTTTCCGGTGCCAGGCCGTCGCCCACCCGCAGGTTTACTGCCTCTTGCTCCACACCTGCGGCTACTTCGTCGAAGATGCTGGCGTGCACGTAGGCCCGGGACCCCGCGGTGCACACTTCGCCCTGGTTGGTGAAGATCGCCTTACAGATTCCGTCGATTGCCTTCCGGGGGTCGGCGTCCGGGAGGACAATGTTGGGCGATTTGCCGCCGAGTTCCAGGGTGACCCTCGTGAGGGAGGCGAGGGCCGCCGTCGCCACGGCCTGTCCGGTGGCCACAGATCCGGTGAACGCGACTTTGGCGACCCTGCGGTCATGTGCGAGGGCGCTGCCGGCCGACTGCCCGTAGCCGGGCAGGATGTTGACGACACCAGCCGGGAATCCTGCCCGTTCGATCAGCGAGCCAAGCCTGAGCGCTGTCAGCGGGGTCAGCTCCGAGGGTTTGAGGACGACGGTGTTCCCGGCTGCCAGGGCCGGTGCGAGTTTCCAGGATGCCATGTTCAGCGGGAAGTTCCAGGGAATGATCTGTCCGACGACGCCGACCGGTTGACGGACCGTGATCGCCTGCCATCCCTGCAGGGAGACGGGCTGTACTGAGCGGCCGTCGACCTTCCCTGCCCAGCCCGCGTAGTAGCGGAATACTTCAACGGAGGCGTCGACGTCGCCCCGTGCAAGGGACAGCGGCTTTCCGTTGTCCAGGGTTTCCAGCAGGGCGAAATCATCCGCGTGCTGCTCCAGCAGATCAGCGAGCCGCCACAGGAGCGTTCCCCGGCGGCTGGGGGTCAGCCGATTCCATTCGCTCTGGGTGAAAGCCCGGGCTGCCGCGGCGACGGCGGTGTCGATGTCTTCCGCCCGGGCTTCAGCGACTTCTGCAATGATCTGTCCAGTGGCTGGATTGGTAACCGGGATCCGCCCGCCAGCCTTCGAGTCAGTGAACCTCCCGTCGATGAAAAGCAGCTTCGGCGTCTCCTCGAGCAGGGCCTCCGCAGCGCGGCGCCGATCGGCCGGGACGTTGGTCACGGCCGTCATCTGCGGGCCGTTCACGATAGCCCCCACATGAAGCCGGTGATGTCGGCGGGGACCATGCCGGCCTTGCCGGCCGGCAGAGCGGCCTTGAGACCGCTGCCGGCAGCACCGACTATGAAGGGGCCCGGCCCCCGCCGCGTCAGTTGCTCCGATATGGGATTGTCCTGCCCGGTGGTTTGGAAGAGCCTGAGCGTGGCGCGTTCGAAGTGGACGTCGGCGAAACCAGCCTCCCAGACCGGAAACGGCGTCAGGTCAGTGTCTGCGCGGGCGCCGTAGGCGGCGGCCAGTTCCCTGGCGGCGGCGAGGGCGTCCAAGCTGGCCACGCCGACATAGGTGATGGTGACGTTCCCGGCCGGATGGTCGGCGATGATGTTCTCTGATGACAGGGCTGCCAGCCGATCGTTGGGCGAAAGGATGCGCTCGATAACGATGGGCGGGCGGATGGGGCTGCTGCCGGATTGCGGGTAGATGATCCTGGATTTTGACGTGAATCCGTCGGTGTGGACGCGTGTCATCTCTATGGCGTCGGGGACGGTGTAGCCGTGGTATCGGAGACGCCTTGCCGCGGCGTCCAGATTATCGGTTTCCATGGCCAGTGTTGCGAGTCCGTCGCCGCCGCGCAGGAAGTCCACGGCGTAGCGGCATACGTCGGAGCCGCCTGCCGCTGCAGCCTCCGGGTCGGTGATTTCGAGGAGTTCGATGTAGAACAGTCCGAAGTGGCACAGGTCGTTGGCGCTGCCAAAGCCTTCGTGGATTCCGCCTGGCACTGCGTGCAGGCCAAGGGTCCGTAGGATGTCACTGGTGCGGTGCCTGTCGGTGACGAACTGTGTCACGTGGTCAAGTGCCATCATTTGGCGCTCCCGGCGGCTTGTACCGTGGCGTTGATGCCATATGCCAGGCGGACAGCGGCGGGGGAGACTTTGCCTTCCAGGACGTCTTCGTCAAGGAGGCTGCGGTCTCGCTCGGAGGGGTTGCCGTAGCCGCCGGCGCCGGGCGTGACCATTTCAATGGACTGGCCCGCGGGCAGGGTGCAGATTCCCTGAACGGTGCTGATCGTTCCTTCAGCGACGGAAGTAGTGGACCGGGATCCTTCGCGGCCGCCGTCGAGGCCCCAGGGTGACGAGAGCCGCCGGGTTGTCGTGATTTTCAGCTCGGCTGGGTGGTCCACGGTGCGCAGTTTGCGGCGGATCGCCATCCCGCCCCGGTAGCGGCCTGCTCCTCCCGAGTCCGGGACGAGCTCATAGCGTTCGACGAAGAGCGGGTACTCCTGTTCGAGGGACTCGATCGGCAGGTTGCTCGTGTTCGTCATGTGCACCTGCACCCCGTCGAGGCCGTCCCGGTTGAATCCGGCGCCGAACCCGCCGCCGAGCGTCTCCTGGTAGACGTAGTACTTGCCCGAGCGGGGGTCCACGCCGCTGAGCGAAATGGAGGCGTTGGCGCCGTTGCATGCGGCGATGACGCGTTCCGGGACCGCCTGGGCCAGGGCGCCGTAGACCAGATCAACGACACGCTGGGTCGTCTGGCAGCGTTGGTTCACGGCGGCGGGGCTTACGCTGCAGACGACCGTACCCTCGGTAGCGAGCACGGTGATGGGTCGGTACATTCCCGCGTTGGGAAGGATGGCGGGATTAACAATCGTCTTGACGGCGTAGTAGACGGTGGCCAGAAGTGCTGTGCGGATCATGTTCACGCTGCATTCGAGCTGTGCCGGGTTGTCTGAGAAGTCGAAGGTCATTTCGTCGCCGCAGATTTCGACGCCGACCTTCAGCAGCAGTTCGCCGTCGAATTCGTCGCAGTCGAAGCGGTCTTCGAAGGAGTACCGCCCGTCCGGCAGTTCGGCGATGCCGGCCCGTGTCTGCCGTTCGGCGTAGTTTTGCAGGTCCGCGGCCGCGATGTTGAACATCCCGGTACCGTACTTGTCGCACATTTCGAGGACACGCGTGACCCCGACACGGTTGGCCGCGACCTGGGCTCGAGCGTCGTTGAGGCGTTCCTCGGGGACCTGGCAGTTGAGGAGAATCAGGTCCCAGACGTCGCTTTGCCGTTCCCCAGCGATGTACAGGCGGACAGGGGGGATGCGCAGTCCTTCCTGGAAAATGTGCTTGATGCCCCTGTCCACGAAGTCTGCGTGGTGTCCTGTGTTCGCGGCCCAGCCGACAAGGTCACTACCGTTGAAGATCGGAGTCACGACGACGATGTCCGGCAGGTGGCTGCCGCCGCCGGTGTAGGGATCGTTGCCGATGAAGACATCGCCCGGGCTGAGGCTTGCCGCAGGGTAGCGTCCCAGGACCTCTTTGACGACACCCATCAGGGAAGACAGGTGGACGGGGACGTGCGCTGCCTGCACGATGGTGTCGCCGGAGGTGTCAAAGAGTGCCGTGGAGCAGTCGCGGCGTTCCTTGATGTTGGTCGAGTAGGCGGCACGGATAAGGGTTTCTCCCATTTCCTCAACGATGGACTGAAGGGCGCTTCCAATCACCTCCAGCGTTACCGGATCCAGGCCGGCCGGGGCAGGAGCCGGGCGGGAGTCTGTTTGCTGTGTCACTTCTCGTTCTCCTCGATGATGAGATTGGCGTATGCGTCGGTCCGGGCTGTCTGGCCCGGAAGGACGACCGTTGTGGTGTCCATTTGTTCGATCACTGCCGGTCCGGCTATGAGGTTGCCGGTGCGGAGTTTTTCGCGGGCGTAGATCGGTGTCGGGGTGTAGCCGTTTTCCGCATCGAGGTAGACGCCCCGCTCACCGATGAGGGCGCGCCACGGGTCCTCGCCCTCGTCGTCGTGGACGGGTGTGGCGGCTTTGACGACTTTTCCGCTGGCCTCGGCGCGGAAGGTCACTGCCTGGATGCGTTCACCAGGGACCGTGAAGCCGTAGAGGGCCTCGTGCTCGGATTCGAAGCTTGCGACGGCTGCGGTGATGCCGGCCGTGCCCAGTGTGTGTTGTTCCAGGCCGATGCCCAGTTCGTAGTTCTGCCCGGCGTAGCGCATGTCGAGGGTGATCCGCAGGTTGCGCTGCGCTTCGGGGATTTTTTCCGCTTCGAACCACCGGTCCGCTTCCCTGCAGAGGTGCTCGACGGCGGCCTTCAGCTCAGTCTCCTTGTCGGCGTCGAAATCCACGATTTTGGTGAAGGACAGGTCGGTGCGCAGGTCGGTGACCATGAGTCCGTAGGCGCACATGACCCCGGGAGAGGGCGGGACGATGATCCGCGGAATGTCGAGTTCGCGGGCGAGCCGTCCTGCGTGGAGCGGACCGGCCCCGCCGAAGGCGGCAAGCGTGTAGTCGCGTGGGTCGTGGCCTCGCTGAACTGAGATGACGCGGATGGCCTTGGCCATGTTTGCCGTCACGACCCGGAGAATGCCCTCAGCGACGTATTCGGCGGAGAGACCGAGTTTGCCGGCCAAGACGTCAACGGCGCGCCGGGAGGCCGCGGCGTCAATTTTGAGGCGGCCGCCTAGCAGGTACTCCGGATTCTGTGTCCGGAGGACCACGTTGGCGTCGGTAACGGTCGCAAATTCATTCTGCTTTCCGTAGCAGGCGGGTCCGGGCACGGCCCCGGCGCTCTGCGGCCCGACTTTGAGCGCGCCACCGGAATCCACCCAGGCGATGGACCCGCCGCCTGCACCTACCGTAGTGATGTCCAGCATCGGGGTCCGCAGGGGGTATCCGTCGATTTCGCTCTCCTGGGCAAGATTCACCCGTCCGGCGTGGATTAGGGAAGCATCAGTGGATGTACCGCCCATGTCGAAGGTGATGAGGTTCGGCTCGTTGATCAGGGCGCCGATGTGGGTTGACGCAACCAGGCCAGTGCTGGGCCCGGAGAGCATCATCCGTGCGGGCTGCTGGCAGGCGGTATCCAGGGAGATGATCCCACCGTTGCTTTGCGTGATGTGCACGTCCGTTTTGACCCCAAGGTCCCGGACGTCACGCTTGAGGTTTTTCAGGTACTTCCCGACGACGGGGCCCACGTAGCTGTTCAGGACAGTCGTGGACATGCGCTCGTATTCCCGGAACTCGGGGATGACTTCGTGCGAGGTGCTGACATACAGATGTGGGGCGAGTTCTGCGAGGAGTTCGGCGACGACCTCTTCATGTGCCGGGTTGACGTAGCTGTAGAGGAAGCAGATCGCCACCGCGTCCAGTTCAAGACCAGCAAGTTCGGTGACAACGGCCCGCACTTCGGCTTCGTCAAGTTCCCGGAGGGCTTTCCCTTCGTAGTTCAACCGTTCCGAAACCTCTTTGCGGTGCCGGCGTTTGACGAGCGGTTCGGGCTTGGCCACGGTCAGGTCGTAGAGGCTGGGCCGTCGCTGCCTGGCGATCTCCAGCAGGTCACCGAAGCCTGCCGTGGTAATCAGGGCGGTGCGTGCCCCTTTCTTCTCGAGCAGTGCGTTGGTTGCCACCGTGCTTCCGTGGGCGAGGAAGCCGATCCGGGACGCCCAACCATCGCCTGCGACCCGGGTCAGTAGTTCCCGGACGCCGGTGACGACTGCCTGCGACGGGTCTGCGGTGGTGCTGGGCACTTTGTGCGTGTGGAGTTTCCCGGTTGCGACGTCAATGGCGCAAATATCGGTGAAGGTTCCGCCGGCGTCCACTCCGACGCGGAACATTCCTGTTGAAGGGCCGTTTGCTGGTGCTGAATTCAATTGTTGCTCCTAGTCGGTGCTGGCTGGGCAGGCTTACGTTGCCTGCAGATTCTGTCGTGCTGTTTCCTTCGTGAAGACCCACGTCATGAAGGAGAGGGCGGCCACGGCTGCCATGTAGATGACGGCGGCCAACGGAGTGTGGAATTGGACGGTAAGCCAAAGCGCGAGGTAGCTTGCTGTGCCGCCGAAGACTGCGGCGGTCAGCCCTTGTCCGACGGAGACTCCGCTGACCCGCACCCTGGTGGGGAAAAGTTCCTGGTACGTCGCTGTCTGTGCGCCCAGAACGAGCGCCAGGATGGTGCCCAGAGCCAGTTGCGCGAGGAGGACGGCGGCGAAACCTCCCTGCATCATGAGCAGGAAAAGTGGAACGCCGGCCACGATGAACAGCCCTTGTGCGGCCATCATGATCCGTCGCCGTCCGACGATGTCTGACAGGGCTCCGGCCGGGATCTGGATGACGATCATCCAGGCAAGGGTCAGGGTGGTGCAGAGTGAGGCTTCGGGACCCTGGACGAGTTTCTGGCTCGCGACGTAGGCCGGGTAGAACGTCAGGATTGTGTAGTACGAAACGAAACCACTGGCTCCGATCCCCATGATCCGTGCCATCTGGCCGAGATACCTCTTGTTGGTGAACAGTTCGGCTGCCGGGATCTTGGCGACCTGGTCGTCGGACTTCAGGGCGCGAAAAGCGGGGCTGTCGTCGAGCTTGAGGCGGATGTAGAGGCCGACAAGGCCCAAGGGCAGCGCGGCGAGGAAGGGGATCCGCCACAAGCCGTCCTGCAGTGCTCCTGTCCCCAGGGTGAATTGCATGACGGTGGCCGTTAGGGAGCCGACGAGGAACCCGACCAGGGTCGCAAGTTCGATCGTTGCCCCCAACGCGCCACGCCATTTCGGCGAGGCGTACTCAATGACGAGAGCCCCGGCACCGGCGTATTCGCCGCTGGCGGCGAGACCCTGCAGCAGCCGTGCAGTAACCAGAAGCACAGCGGCGCCGGCGCCAATCTGGTCGTACGTCGGCAACAGCCCGATGGCTGCAGTAGCAAGGGATGTCGTCAGAACCAGGATCATGAGTGTGTGCTTACGTCCAACACGGTCACCGAAGTGCCCAGCGACTGCGCCGCCGATTGGACGGGCGGCAAAGGCGATCCCGAACACCGCAAAAGCTTCAAGGAGTGCCGTCTCGTCACTCGTCTTCGTGAAGAACGTCCCGGCAATGTACGTGGCGAAGTAGCCGTAAACGGCATAGTCGTACCACTCGACAAACGTGCCTGCCATTGATGCGGCAATCACGCGCCCCCGGCTGGTTCCTTGCAGTGGCATCGTTTGTGGCATTGGTGAATCACTGGCTCTGGTGGTTGTCATGGCAACCTCTCTCTATGTATAGCCTGAACGGCGAGATAGGAACACCTCGAACGGCGTCCAAAGGATGAGCTGTGAGCGGTTCCTCCCCCAAGAGCAACTGAAATATATATTGCAGCAATGGACCATCAGATGCAAGAGTTCCTGCAAAAATGATTTTGGTGCTCGCAGTTTCGGTCACCCAGCTGCGCCGCCGGAGCAGGATGCAGTGCGTTACCAGGTCGCCGACTTCGAAGACGCAGGCACCTACACGCCCGGCGTGGCCGGTGGGGTGAGTGTGTGTGGGGCACAGGCTCCGTCGTGTGCAGTGAGAGCGGCATACGACTGGGGAGGCTTTGCGGTTGAAAGTTCCACATCCACGGACATAGTTGATCTGCTCGCAGAGTGGGCCAAGGCCCGTACAAGTCGGAGCGATCCTCGGAGGGCCCCACTTCTCGATGTCCGGATGCGAACCGCACCAGGTAGCGGAAGTCATCTCATGCTGTTGGGAAGACATCGGGTGAGCGGACCTGCTCTTCCCCACAGTCAACGCTGACTGGTAAGTCCGGTCCTCGGGTGAAAGGGCGGGTCCTGCCCGGCATCGAAATAGAGGACGGTGAGGCTGACGCCTTAGCCTCGATCCACCGGTCGGGTTTGATGGGGCAGGGTTTTTGATCTTGGTCCGGGTTTAGGTCGATGGGCATGAGAGGGTTGCGGGCCTTGCTGCCGGTCGTGTTCCGTGGTCCTGGTTGCGCCGTTTCGGCTGGGTGGTCAGATAGCTGCGGTCAGTGGTTGCCCGCAGGCCGATTCGAAAAAGCGTGACCATCCGTTTTCCCAGGGCCAGTGCGCGGGCAGGTGTCGGATGATTTTCCGTGCCGAGATCGAGCCTGGCGGGGACGGTGATGATTTTTCGGCGGATGGTGCTGCTGCGTGTTTTGCCCAGGTCGGCTCCGGCGGGGGTGCCGATGGCGCGGGAAGGTTGAAGGCGATACTCGCCAGGACCAGCCAGGCCGCGTTGGCGGTGAACTTTCCCGAAGGTGTTCGGCCAACGCGGCTTGGCTGGTCCTGGCTGCCATGGCGTTCAACCTCACCCGGTCGGCAGCGGCCGCGGCTGGCAACGGCCTTGCGAAAGCCCGCACCGGAACGATCCGCCGCAAACTGATCGGCGTCCCGGCCAGAATCGCATCCTCCGCACGGAAGCAGCGCCTTCACCTGCCCGCGGATTAGCTCTGGGAGAAAGCATGGACGGCACTGTTCACGCTCGCCTTTCCCCGGCTGGCGAAGACGTGACTGGCAGCCCCTGACCACAACGAGCAAGGACCCTGGTGGAACATCGCCGGCAGCGGGGCCGGAGCCTCCCGCATGTCTAAACGCGATCAACCCCGAGCCATATCTCAACCCGGGATCACCCAGCAGTCCATCGGTGGATCAAGGCTTAGGGGTCCCGGCCGCCGGGCGCGCGCCGGGCAGCGGCCTTTCCCCCTTACATGTGCGAGAGGGCGCGCATTCCACTCCAGTGCAAAGAACTTGTCGACCTGCGCTGCCTCAGTGGCAACTCCCGAGCTGAATTAGAAGCGACGGGCACACGGGTTAACGGCGGAAATCGTGAGACGATGGTAACGATCCCATTTTCATCGCAATAGAGGTTGTCCGTGTCAAGATCGCCACTTCCCGCAGCTACGATCATCGACGTCGCCCTCCGTGCCGGTGTCTCCAAGTCCACCGCGGCAAGGGCCCTAGCCGGGTATGGGTCAGTGAGTGGAAAGGCCCGACAGAGGGTTGAAGTCGCTGCGCAGGAACTCGGCTATAAACCGAATAGCCTTGCCAGGAGCATGATCACCGGACATACCAACACTGTTGGCGTTGTGATCCCTGATATCAGCAGCCACTTCTTTGCTAACGCACTCCGAGGTATCTCCACGGCTGCCCGTGAAGCAGGTTATGAGCTGCTGCTCAGCAGCACGGACGGTGATCTGGGCTTGGAGCGCAGAGCAGTTGACCTGCTGGCAGCAAAACGCGTGGACGCGATCATTGTTGCTCCCGTGTCCACCGAAGACACCGCTCACTTAGAGAAGTTAGCGGAGCAGGGCATCGCTGTTGCGTTGCTTGACAGGCCGGCACCGCACGTAAAGACGGCATCGTACGTTTCTGTTGATCACGTCGGTGCTTCGAGTATGGCGGTGAACCATCTTTTGGACCTCGGGCACCGGAAAATCGGAATCGTCACGGAGGCGATAATGCCTCCAAATTGGCAGGAGGCAGTGGACTCGGGAGACGCTCTGTCGCTGCGCCCCAGCGCGGCGCGGCTCGTCGGATACCGAAATGCTTTGCGGGGGGTCGGTATTCGGGTTCGAGAGGAATATGTAGCTCACAGCGCGTACTCAAAGAGCGCCGCTCGTGCGGCCACCGAACGCTTGATACGCCAGTACCCTGAAATCACGGCCATCTATTGCACCGATAGCGAGCTCAGCGCGGGTTCTTTCGCCGCCCTGCAGGATCTGGAGATATCGTGTCCTGGCAGCATTTCCCTCATCGGCTTCGATGACCAGGATTGGGCGACCCTCGTTCGTCCACGTCTCACAGTGGTCGAACAGCCCAATTATCAGTTGGGGATGGCATCTGCGGAAGAGGCAATCGGCGCAATTGCTGATCCTCTGGGTGCCCGTCCGAATCGGACACTGAGTGGTCGTTTGATCGTACGGGATTCAACAGGCCGGCCCCGCGCGCGGTGACCGGCCTGCTGCCTGGGGTGTCTGTCAGGCGCGGGAGGCCGCGTCTGCTGACCTGGCCCTGCGCTCGACTGTCCTGCGTCGCTGCTCCCGTGGATCAGGTATTGGTGCAGCGGCGATCAATCGTTGGGTATAGGCCTGCTGGGGCTGTGTCAGCACCTGACTGATCGAACCAGACTCCACAATGGTCCCGTTCCTCATCACGGCGACCTTGGAGGCAAGGCTCTCAACTACAGCAAGGTCGTGGCTGATGAACAGGCAGGAGAAGCCCATTCTGCCTTGCAGCTCGAGGAGGATCTCCAATACCTTTGCCTGCACCGAGACGTCCAAAGCGGACGTGGGCTCATCGGCGACCAGCAGTTCGGGTTCCAGCGAGATCGCTCTTGCGATTCCGATGCGCTGCCGCTGGCCGCCGGAGAGTTCATGCGGGAACCTTTCGTACCATGACGAGGGCAGTTCGACGCTCTCAAGGAGTTCTCCCACGCGCTTCCGAACCTCTTTGCCCGAGGCTTGGTCGCCGTGAAGGCGGAGCGGTTCGGCGATGCTGTCGCCGATGCTGGCTCTGGGATTCAGAGACGAGGCCGGGTCTTGGAATACGATGCCAAACCGTTTCCGGAGAGGGCGAATTCTCCGGCTGGACAGCTTGGAAATATCGTGTCCGCAAACGTTGAGTTCACCTTCGGTGGCTTTGAGCAGGCCTACCACGCATCGGCCCACGGTCGATTTTCCTGACCCTGATTCGCCTACGAGTCCAAGGATTTCGCCGCGATGGAGCTCGAAGCTTACGTTTTGAACCGCTCTAAAGCCCCGCCGGCCCAACCGGCCTGGGTATTCCACAACGAGATCCTTGGCGCTAAGGACGACATCCTGTTTGGGTTCAGAGGTATCCGGTTGGGTTACTGGTGCTCCGCCTTCACTGGTGGTTAGGCGTGGCACTGCTGCCAGAAGTTTGCGGGTGTACGGGTGGCGTGGGTCATCGAAGAGGTCGTTGACGAATGCTTCTTCAACTACCCTTCCTTTTTGCATGACGATCACTCGGTCGGCGATGTCGGCCACTACGCCCATGTCATGGGTAATGAATAGGACGGCCATTCCGGTTCTTTGTTGGATGTCTTTGATGAGGTCGAGTATTTCTGCCTGGACCGTGACGTCCAAGGCAGTTGTGGGTTCATCGGCAATAAGTACTTTAGGATCACAAATCAAGGCCATAGCAATCATGGCCCTCTGTCGTTGCCCCCCGGAGAGCTGGTGCGGGTACTGCTTGGCGCGGCGGGCGGGTTCGGGCATGCCGACGCGATCGAGCATCTCGACGGCGAGTTGGTGTGCCTCTTTTGCGCTGACTTTTCGGTGTGCTCGCAGTGCTGCACTGATTTGTTGGCCGATCGTGTAGACCGGGTTCATCGCGGTCATCGGCTCCTGGAAGATCATTGCGGCGTCTTCCCCGCGGAGCGCTTCCATTTCGGATTCTGTTGCGGACAATACGTCCGTCCCGGCCGTTGTGATGGACCCGGTGACGTTGGCGGTGTCAGGCAGCAGGCGCAGGGAGGCAAGGCTTGAGACGCTTTTGCCGGAACCTGACTCGCCAACCACAGCGAGAATCTCGCCGGCGTAGACGTCGAATGAGACCTCCTTGATTGCTTGGACACGTTCGCCGCCGATGTTGAAATCTACCGATACTTCCCGGATTGCCAGGACGGGCGTCTCTTCCCGGGGCGGGCAACGCCTGACAGCCTCCATCGACAGGCCTTCGCTGGTGTTGTTGCTCATGTCAATCCTCGCAAGTAGTCGATGCCTTGGGTAACCATTGCCTTCTCTGTGCAGAGGTGGCGCCAGGTGTTGGATTTTGCTGCGATGGTTGGGTGGGTGGGGGTGAACGCTTCAAAAGTCAGCCAGCCGTCGTAGTCCACGGTGCGGAGGGATTTCATCACTTCCGTCCAGGGCACGTGCCCGCTTCCTAGGAGCCCTCGGTGACTTTCGGCGATTTGCATGTATCCCAGGCGGCTACCGGCGTCCAGGATCCCTTGGGGAACGGAGGCTTCTTCAATGTTCATGTGGAAGGTGTCCAGTTGGATTTTGATGTGTGAAGAGCCGATCTGGTCCATTAGGGCGCTGGCCTGCTCGGCGGTATTGAGTACGTAGCCGAGGTAGCGGCTGGTCGCTTCGATGCTGACTGTGACGTCCAGGGCTTGGGCTACGACTGCTGCTTTGGATAACCCCTCCGCCGCTCTTTCGAGCTCGGTCGGAGTCACTGGCCTCCCGGAGAAAATCCGGCCAGCCGCCGAGAGCACACCCCCGATGTTGGTCGCGCCGATATCGGCTGCCGCCCGTACGGCGCTGGTAATGTGCTCAACGCCGGCCTGGCGGATTGCGGGATCGGGGCTTACCAGATTGTTCTCAGCTGTGAGGACGACGCCGAGAGTCCATTCAACGCCGTGCCGGGTTCCGGCCTTCTTCATTTCCTGAACTGGGAGTGTCGAGGCGAGGTCTGTATGGACTTCTACGCCGTCGGCGCCCCATGAGGCGGCCGTGGCGGCCAGCCCGTCGACGGATTGCCGGTCGATGGCGTCGACGATCATGAAGCTGTGGACCCCGAATTTCACGCGCGGACCTCCGTCAGCGCGGCGGCTTTCGGGCGTGATGTCTTGCGGCTGCGTGGGTCCAGCCAGTCTCGAAGGGCGTCTCCGAGGACGCTGAAGGACAGGATGGTGGCAACTACCGCTATGGCAGGTGCCAATAGCAAGTCCGGGTTGGAAGCCATGAACCGCTGGCCCTCGGCGACCATGAGTCCCCAGGAAGCTGTTGGCGGCACTACGCCTAGACCGAGAAAGCTCAGGCCGGATTCCAGAAGGATGGCGGAAGCGAGGGTGAGGGACATTTGCACGGCTATTGGAGACATGATGTTGGGCAGGACCACCCGAAGGAGGATTCTTGGCGTTGGCGCTCCGATGGCTTTAGCCGCTTCGACGTATTCCGCATGTTTGACGCCTACAACCTGTCCATAGGTGATACGTGCGAAGTTCGGCGCGAACAGCAGCCCCATGACGACAATCAGTGTCGTGACGCCGGACCCGTAGATGGTCACGATCAGCAGGGCCAGGATGATTGGCGGAAAAGCCAGTATGACGTCAGTCAGGCGCATGGTTAATGTTTCGATGAGTCGGCCGAAGTAGCCGCCCATGAGGCCAAGAAAAGTGCCAAAGATACAGGCGAACAACGTCGCTCCGAGGGCAACAACGATTTCTATTCGTGCCCCGTAAATCAGCCTTGAGAGACTGTCGCGGCCGAACTGGTCCGTCCCCAGAAGATGCCCAGGAGTCCCGATCGGACGCAACTTATTGGCAACGTCCTGAGCCAGCGGATCATGAGGCGCAAATAGGGGTGCGAACAGGGCGATGGCCACAACGGTGACCACGACCGCCAGCGCTACGTAGCGCAGGGGAGTTGCGTGTTCGTGGAACCGCTTAAGGAATGCGGTCATGATGTTCTCACTCTCGGGTCAAGCATGCCGTATGAGATGTCGACGATGATGTTGATAAGGATGAATATCACCGAAATGACAATGACGATCCCCTGCACGACTGGGTAATCCCGCTGCAGAACTGCCTCGACGAGGAGCCCGCTGAGCCCGGGCCAGTTGAAGATTCGCTCCACTAGGACGGTTGAACCGAGCAGGGTCCCCACTTGCAGGCCGACAACTGTGACTACAGGGTTCAGGGAACCCCGGAGGACGTGTTTCCTGAACACGGTCGGGCGGCTGAGACCGATGGCCTTAGCGGTGCGGACGTAATCTTGCCCGATGACTTCCAGGACAGCCGATCGAGTCATCCTTGACACCACTGAAATGATTCCGAAGGACAACGCCAGAGCAGGAAGTAGGACCCGTTGAAGGTGTCCGGCGAAGTCGGCTTCGGCAGCTCGATAGCCGCCTGCGGGAAACCAACCCAGTTTTAGCGAGAAAACCAGGACAAGGACCGTGCCGATGACGTACACAGGAACGGATATGCCCGTACTGGTCACCAGGTTGATTGCGGCGTCAATGACACCACCGCGCCTGGCAGCAAGGCTACCGAGCGGAATGCCGATGACAAGAGCCAGGAGTACAGCTACCGCGACAAGTTCCAGAGTGCGCGGCAACCGCTCGGCCACGGCCGCCGTCACAGCGCTGTTGTCCCGGAAGGACGATCCCAAGTCTCCGCTCACGATCCCAGAGAGGTAGTTCACGTACTGGGTCCAGAGGCTCTGGTCGAGTCCGAGCTCTGTGCGGACTTTTGCCAGGGCCTCCGGGCTGGCGGCACCCCCTCCTTCGCCGGTCAGAATGATCTCCGCAGGGTCGCCAGGGACCATGTGAAGCGAAAGGAAGATTAAGGTGAGGACGATGAAGGCCAGGAATAGGCCTAGAAGACATCGTTTCAGCACGAATCTGAGCAAGGGGTGCCTCCGGCTGTCAGTTATGGGGAAACGAGTGACGTTTCCGTGAGTGTGTATCCCGAATTGAAGGTCAGGAATCCGGGAAGGTTGGCGAAGCCGGTTACGGACTTCTGGTAGGCGAAAGCCTGCGCACGGCCTGCGAGGGACACAAACGGGGCATCAGTCAGAATCGTCTCTGACAGCTCGTCGTAGACGGCCTTCCGTTTAGCCTCATCCGTTTCTGCCACACCCTTTGCCAGCAGTGCGTTGATGGTTGCGTTGTCATAGCCGAAGGAACGGGTGTGTTCGGCGGGGCCTTGGACGAATTTGCTGAGGAATGACGGGTCATTGACCACGCCGGCGGAGCCGGAGACCGCGATGTCGTAATCGCCGGCGTTGCCCTTGGAGACTCTGGTTGCCCAGTCGGGAAGATCCAGATCGAGTTTGATCCCGACGGCGGCGAGGTCGGACTGGACGGACAAGGCCGTGTCCTTGTGGAAGGCGTACTGGGAGGTGGAAAGCATTCTGGCAGTGAAACCGTCGGGATAGCCCGCCTCGGCCAGGAGGGACTTGGCCTTTTCAGCGTTCTGTTCCCAGCCGTTGGCCAGTGACTTGTTGTAGAAAGGGCTGGTTTCAGGAACGGGGACACCTTGGATTGGCGTTCCGTTGCCGGACAGGGCAGCCGATACGACGTTCTCCCTGTTCACAGCGAGGGCAACTGCTTCGCGAACCTTGGCATCCGCGAAGGGGCCTTTCGTGACATTGAAGTTCAGGTACATGAACGGGCCGCTCTGGGCGTCAAGGGTGATATTCGAATCGGACTTGACCCGGTCGAACTCCTCCCACGGAACGAAATCGATAAGATCAACGTCCCCTGCCAGCAAGGCGTTTGTTCTGGCCTGCCCATCGGTGTAGATGGGGAAGTCGATTTTGTTCAGCTTTACTGATTCGGCGTTATAGTAACCGTCAAATTTTTCCACGACGAAAGACACGCCTTTGTCGTGCGATGCCAACTTGAAGGGCCCGGCGCCCACCCAGCTTTCTCCGCCGGCGGTGAATGCCGCAGGGGGCAGGACCGCTGCGGTGGTGTCTGCAATGTAGCTCAGGAAGGCGGCGTTGGGGGATTTGAGCTTGATGATCACGGTTTCAGCATCGGGAGTTTCAATGCTGCTGATCCCCTGGGTGACGGCGACAATTTTGGCTGACGATTTGGGGTTGGCCAGGTCCTCGAATGAGGTTTTTACTTCGGCGCTGGTCAGCGGGCTGCCGTCGTGGAACGTCAGCCCCTTATGGAGCGTGAATTTGTAGGTTGTTGGGTCGGTTTGCTCGTACTTATCGGCCAGGGCGGTGGTGATTTCGCCCTTGGAGTCATAGCCGAGAAGACCGCGGTGGAGGACGGAGTCCAGCATCATGGCTGCTGCTCCCTGGTCCAGGTGCGGCTGCAGCTTGGGAACGTCCCCGGAGAGACCGAACTGCAGTTCCTGCTCGGGTGCCGCCCCTTGTGTTGTTCCTCCGCCTCCGCAGGCCGCAAGGGCAAGGGCAGAGGCGGCGATGGCTGCGGTAGTGGCCGCGTACTTCAACTTTGTGAACATCGTTAGTTTCCTTGTGCGGGGAGGGACGGGGTGTCTTTCTTTGCGGCAGCGGTCAGGGCCGCCGTTTGTTCGGGGTAATTGCGATCGGCATTGGCCTGGGAAATCTTTCCCTCGGCGAGGTCACGTGCTACCTGTTCAACTGTTCTTTTCGTTGGGTGCCCATAAGCTCCGGCGCCGGCTGTTTCCACCGAGACCCGGTCCCCTGGTTGAAGGACCGTGTAGCCATGGTTGATGGGACGGGCTTCGGGGTTGAGAACAACGTTTGCGCTGGCACCCGCCGTTCCGCCGTCCAGGCCCCATGGCTGTGACTTCTGCCGGCTTGTATCCAGCCAAAAGTGGATGTCTTCGCCTTCGACGCGGACAGCCCTGCGGATGCCGAGGCCGCCACGGTGGTGGCCAGCCCCACCGGAGTCCTGAATCAGTTCATAGGCCTCGACGACCAAGGGGTATTCCGTTTCCAGGCTTTCCACCGGCAAGTTTGAGGTGTTGGTCATATGGACCTGAACTCCGTCGAGTCCGTCTTTGGTGGCCCTTGCCCCGCAGCCGCCCCCGATAGTTTCGAGGTACACGAATTCTTTGCCTGTGCGTGCATTCCGTCCAGAGAAGTGAACTCCGGTGTTGGCGCCGTTGCTGGCTGCGGTTACCCGCTCAGGAACAGCCTCTGCGAGTGCTCCGTGAATGAGATCCACGATGCGTTGGCAGGTTTCGCTGCGGCCGTTGACAGCTGCAGGTTCCTGGCAGTTGATGATGGAACCTAGCGGCGCTTCGATTTTGACCGGTCGGTAAAGTCCTGCGTTGGCGACGATGTCGGCATCGACGAGGCTCTTCAAGGAGTAGTAGACCGAGGCGTACAGCGCAGTCCAGACGACGTTCACACTGGCCCGGACCTGGGGCGGGTTTCCGGCGAAGTCGAAGAGGATTTCGTCGCCGTGGACGGTGATCTTGACCTGCAGGTCAAGTTCTTCATCCAGTTCGGGGCAGTCAAACTTGTCGGCGAAGGTGTAAACGCCGTCAGGCATCTTCTCGATGGCCGCCCGGGTCCGGCGTTCCGTGTAGTCGAGCAGTTCTTCTGCGGCCTGGGCCATAACTTCACGCCCGTACCGGGCGCACAGGTCCTTGTACCGCAGGGTAGCAAGACGGTTCGCGGACTGCTGGGCCCGGAGGTCTGCCTTACGCTCGTGCGGCACCTGGCAGTTGAGCAGGATCAGGTTGAGCATCTCCTGCTGAAGCTCTCCTCGGCGGACCAGCCGGACGGGAGGGATTCGCAAGCCTTCCTGAAAAATGTGCGCGTGCCCGCGGTCGCCGAAATCGGCGTGGTGAGCCAGTGTGGCGGCCCAGGCAGAGAGGATGCCATCGACGAAAATCGGCGTAGCGAGGACGATGTCAGGCAAGTGCGATCCACCGCCGCTGAAGGGGTCATTACCGATGAAGGTATCCCCATCATTGATTTCCTCCGCAGGGTACCTGTCCAGGATGGCGTCAACGATGCCCATCAGTGAACCGAGGTGAAGGGGGGAGCCGCCTTCGTCCTGCGCGATGCCCCTGCCTTGAGCATCAAAGAGGCCGGCAGTGCAGTCACGGCGTTCTTTGATGTTGGTGGAATAGGCGGCCCGGACAAGTGTGCCGCCCATTTCTTCAACCACCGTTGATAGGGCAGACCCGATGACTTCTACCAGAACGCTGTCAAGCGTCTCAGCGGCGGCGTGGGTGTTATTCACTGGTGCTCCTACGGATTTCGATGACGAGGTTGCGCAGGTCGTCGACGACGCAGACGTCTGACGACAGCAGCAGGGTGGTGGTGTCCATTTGTTCGATGATGGCGGGTCCAACAATGCGGTGGCCGACATCCAGGAGGGAGCGGTCGTACACCGGGCAGGGGGTGTAGCCGTCTTCCTCGGGCAGATACACCTCTCGGGTGCCCACTACTGCGGTTTGCACGGCACGCCCTTCAAAGGTTGACCGACGCAAGTCTGCCCGCGGAACGGCGGCGATGGCCTGGACCCTGAAGGTAACGGCTTCGACTACCTCCTCGTTGGCGCTGTACCCGTACATCCGGTCGTGGGCGCTTTGGAAGCTGCCGATCAAGTCGCTGATGGCGTCAGGTGTGATATCCCCATCGGGTACGTCTACGGCTAGTTCATAGTTCTGGCCGGCATAGCGCATTTCCACCCGTCTGGACAGAGAACGACGGTGCTCCTCAATGCCCTCTTCTTCGAACCAATCAGCGGCATGATCTGTCAGTTCGGTGAAGACCTTGTTGAATTCCGTGGTTGCGGTCGGTGACGCGAGCATGATCTGCGTGCGCATAAAGTCACTGCGTATATCCGTCATAAGCAGGCCCAACGCGGACTGCGCACCTGGTGTTTCGGGGACGAGAATACTGCTGGAACCGAGTTCAAGGGCCAGCCGGGAAGCGTGGAGTGGCCCGGCGCCCCCGAACGGAACCAGGACATAGTCGCGCGGATCGTAACCGCGCTGAACTGAGATGACACGGATGGCACGCGCCATATTGGCGGTGACCACCCGGATGATCCCCTGGGCGGCTTCCTGCACGGTAAGCCCCAGCGGGTCCGCCAAAGCTTTGATGGCGCGGTGGGATGCCTGAGCGTCAATTTTCAGCTGACCGTTCAGCAGGTATTCAGGGTTAAGGACCTGGAGGACCACGTTGGCATCCGTGACTGTCGCTTCCTGCCCATTGCCGTAACAGGCAGGGCCCGGATACGCGCCAGCGCTTGCAGGTCCCACCCGCAGATGGTTGCCACTGTCAATCCAGGCGATCGATCCACCGCCGGCACCGACGGTGTGGATGTCGAGCATGGGGGAGCGGATGGGTCGTCCGTCGAGTTCCATGCTGGAGGTAACTTTGGGAGTGCCGTTCTGCACGAGCGAAACGTCCGAGGATGTGCCGCCCATATCGAAGGTGATGATATCCGGGCTGCCTGCAGCTGAGGTGATAGCCGCAGCGCCTACGACGCCCGTGCTCGGGCCCGAAAGAACAAGACGGACAGGCAGTTCCTCCGCAGTGGGGAAGGGGATAATGCCACCATTGGACTGGGTGACATGGGGTAGACATTTCAGCCCGGCCTCAGCAAGGTTGCGTCGGAGCTTTGCGAGGTATTTGGCAACAACTGGTCCTACATACGCATTAGTCACCACCGTCGACAGGCGCTCAAATTCGCGGAACTCCGGCAGGACTTCACTGGAAAGTGAGACATAAGCTTCCGGGAATTCTTCCGAAATGATCCGGCCTATCTCCTGCTCGTGGTCTGGGCGAACATAGCTATACAGAAGGCAGACCGCGATCGACTCAACACCCTGGAGCTTCAGTTCCCGAACTGCAGATCGCACCTCATCCAGATCGAGGGGAATCTCGACGCGGCCGTCATGCCGTACGCGTTCCGCCACCTCAAGCCTCAAATCGCGGGGGATAAACGGCTCTGACTTATCCGCCTGGAGGTCATACATGTGTGGACGCCGTCCGCGTCCGAGTTCCAGCAGATCCCTGAAGCCTTTGGTGGTGATGAGGCCTGTGCGGACTCCCCGTCCGGTCAGGAGGGCGTTGGTGCCCACAGTCGTACCGTGGGCAAAGTAGGAAATTTCGTCAATTGCGCGTCCGCCTATTTGCTCAAGCAGCTCGTGAACGCCCTGGATAATCGCGCGGCCGGGGTCATCCGGGGTCGAAGACACCTTCCGGACGTGGACCTGTCCGGTGGATTCGTCGAAGGCGCAGAGATCAGTAAATGTTCCTCCGGTATCGACACCGATTCGTAAACTCATTTTTTTCCTGACTGTGCTTGCTGCTGATGGTGAAGGCGTGGATCAAAGTGCACTAGGACTGGGAAGGTTCCCAACTTGATCTGGTTTCCGAGTCTGGCATGAGGCGCATCACAACGTCAAGAGCTTTTTGGGATCGTTCTCAATTTTTACGCGAATCTCGCTCTTCCGTTGCGCTTGGTGTTCTTGGGGGTATTGACGCGTAGCGAATCTTCTCTGTAAAGTCGCGGTCAGACCAACTGTGGGAACGTTCCCTAATTTGCGATGGAGTGACATGCCGATGAAAAGGCGAAAGATGCGGTCAGGCGGCACTGCAATGCCAATACCGTCCTATGTGGCCCGTGCTGAACGGCCGCATGAATGTTCCGAAGACTCTGAGTCCAGCCCGTCTTGCCCTGCATGCGCTCGACCGGAAACTGATTGATCCTGATGAAACTACTTCTGCGGTCTACCCAGCAGAGTGCCTATGGCCAGCTCGAAGCGGACACTGGTAGTCATTGCCCCCGAACCGGAACATGGGCCGCCCTCACGGGGGAGCAGGCGCTCGTTGTGTGGGTACCGGAAGGGCAACTGATGCCTCCTGCGACCGGACACCCGGCGAGATGGATTTACAAGGCGACGCTAAGCGTCGCGGATACAACGAAGTCCGCGCACGCGGGTGTCAATGCAAACACACAGAAAGTGAGCTCTTACAAATGACTAGCCCGAAGATTGAAACTGAAGTGGCGGTCCTGGGCGGTGGCATCCTCGGGGTGTCAACGGCAGTGCACCTACTGCGCGGGGGCGCCTCCGTCGTCCTCATAACCGAAAGCACCCTTGCGAGCGGCGCCACAGGGCGGTCGTTGTCCTGGTTGAACTCCGCTGGCAAACGCTCCGACGCGTACCACGCCCTCCGGATGGCTGGAATCGACCGATACAGGACGTTGTTTGCTGCGGACCCATCCAGGGAATGGCTTCAATTTGATGGCGGGCTATTTTGGGCGGCGGCCGGAGAAGCTGCTAAGGCAGAAACGCGGCATGAGTACGAACAGTCTCACGGTTACGATTCGAAGCTGGCGAAACCAGAACAGATTTCCGCTCTAACTTGTGGAATCGACGAGGCCGCTGTTTCCGACGTTGCTGTTTTCAACCCGGGCGAGGGATGGGTCAGCCTTCCCCATTTGGTGGAGTACCTTATGGCGGAATTCAACGCTCTCGGCGGAACGCTGGTTGCCGAGGCCGGCAAGTCCCGAGTGCTGGCAAAAGATGGAAAGGCATGGGGCATCGGCACGAAAGACGGCAGCATTTACGCCGCTGACAAGGTAGTGGTTGCGTGCGGCGCAGCCACACCTGCAGTCGTCGAAGAGCATGGCATCTACATTGCAAATGGGTCGCCCATTTCCGCTCTCGTCATCACTGAAGCGGCTGACTACAAATTGAAAGCAGTCCTCAACACGCCACGCGCGGCAGCACGTCCGAACCCTGGCGGCACACTCGCCCTTGACCATGGTTGGTACGAAGAGCGGATTGTGGAACACCCGGACGGCTCCTTCTCAATTCCGGAAGAGGTCGTTCAGGAGCTGACAGAAGAAGCCTCACGGCTCCTCGAAGGCAACCCGCAACTGACCCCTGCCAGCTGGAAGGTTGGCCGGAAACCCATTCCCGGAGACGGTGAACCCGTTTTCGGAGAACTTGAAAAACTGCCCGGCTGCTTCGTGGCCTTTTCACACTCTGGTGCAACGCTTGGGCTGATTGCCGGAGAACTGCTCTCCCATGAAATCCTCAGCGGTCAAAAGCACCCAATGCTGGCAACATTCAGGCCGGAACGCTTCAGCCGGGAATAGATCCGCCAAAAGGGGACAATGTTTGCCCCTGCCAAGGAAGCGCGTGCTTCACAAACTCAATCGTAAGAGGATTCTCAATGACCAGGCAGGAACACTTCAATTCCCTAGAGGGCACGACACCTCAGGAAATGCCAAGCGGGAGTAGGGTGCGAATACGGACTGCAATTATTGGCTTCGGGATCTCCGGACGCGTGTTTCATGCCCCTCTCATAAAGGCCAACGATTCATACGCTCTCGAAGCCATCGTTACCTCAAACCCAGAAAGGGTTGCGGCGGCGCGGAAAACTTACCCGCACGCCCGCATCATCGCCAGCCCCGAAGACCTATTCTCGGCCATTGATCAGGGCAACCTCACCCTGGATCTGGTTGTCATCGGCACACCGCCCGCCAACCACAGAAGACTTGCCATGGCCGCCCTTGACCGCAATCTCCATGTGGTCGTCGACAAGCCGTTTGTCCCGACATCGGAGGAGGGGGAGGAACTGATTGCGGCTGCAGCTGCAGCTGGTCGGTGCCTGACCGTGTTCCAAAACCGCCGCTGGGATGGCGACTTCCTTACCGTTCAACGCCTTATCCAGGACGGACAACTAGGCCAAATCCGGACTTACGAGTCCCGGTTCGAATGGTGGATGCCAGAAGGATTCGGTAATTGGCGGGATGAAGCGCGAGTATCCGAAGGCGGAGGGATACTTCACGACCTTGGTGCCCACCTCATTGATCAGGCCATTCAGCTATTTGGGCCGGTAGCAGAAGTATATGGAGAAACGATCAGGCACAGCCACACCACCCAATCCGACGCAGATCAAGAGGCCTTCCTCTCCCTGCTGCACCAGTCTGGCACACGAACACGCCTATGGATGAACGGCCAAGCGGCACAGCCCGGTCCTAGGTTTCACATAATGGGTTCCCGCGCCGCCTATACGAAATGGGGACTTGACGGGCAAGAGAAGGCGTTGGCCGAAGGGCAGATGCCGACTGATGCCCAGTATGGCGTAGAACCACCAGAGACCTGGGGCGTCATCGGCATCTCAGGAGCCAGCACTTCAATGCCCACTCTTAGTGGTGACTATCCGCAGTTTTACAAGCAGTTGACGCAGGCATTGCAGGGCAGAAATCCCGCACCCGTGGATCCCCACGACGCTGTTGCAGTTCTAAAAGTGATAGAGAGCGCACGACAGAGCAGGATTTCATCGTCAGTAGCCGACTGACTTTTTTCCCTCAGGAGGGGCCCGACTGGAAACAGCGATGGCTATGGCCGCCAAACCAATGGAAAACTGAGCGCCTGATTTCAAACCGGCCGGACCTTCCTGGTAGCAGCTTCTTGGACCAGACACCTGCCGCGACAATCGCGCGCTTGGGCCCGGATGGTGTTATAATGCTCGCTACTCTGGCGGCACGATGTCGAGCACCTCTGTCGGCTCCAGCACAGTCGCTCCGTGATTCTTCGCTGCTCCGACGGCAACCCCGACGGCTTGCTGCGGGATCAGCAGGCCTCCGGCAGGTCGAAGATCCCCACTTCGCCCTCATGGAGGCGATGCTGCGGATAAGTACGTGCCATCTCAGAGATACTGGGGACACGATGATCTAGGTTGAAGCACTCAATGCTCTTGAAGACTTGAGCTAGGTCAAGATGCCCGGCCGGCCGATGGCGAGCGCCCCACAAGGATGGAAGATAGTGTCTCGTCCCACCTAACTTGAGTCAAACGATGGCGAATTGGCCCGATTGCCTCAACTTGGATGAGACAGAATGCCGGGTTTTCACTCGCTTTAGCTAAGGCAAATCGGAGAATCCCTGCATCGGCTGATGGTCCAGGAGCCCTGGAATCAGGCGGGATCTGGCCCAGTGCCTTAACTGTAATGAGACGAGCACGGCTAATGCATCATCTGTAATGAGATTGCCTCACCTTAGGTGAGGCAGGACAGATAGGCGTTGAGGAACCGCAGCTACTTCCACTCCCGTGCTTTGAACGCCGATAACCGGCGTAGTGAGTAGACGGTTAGCTCAGGTAAATTGAGGCAATGACCCGGCCCGGCTTTCCGCGGACGATTTTGGAGTTCCAGGCGAGGTTCGCCGACGAGCAGGCGTGTCTTGACTATCTGTTCCAGTGCCGGTGGACGGAGGGTTTTGTCTGTCCCCGGTGCAAGGGGCGGGCAGCATGGCCGGTGGCCACGCGAAAGATTTGGCAGTGCACCGCGTGCGACTACCAGGTCTCGATGACCGCCGGCACGGTACTGCACAAGACGCACACACCGCTGCATCTGTGGTTCTGGGCGGCGTACCTGATGACAACCGGAACCCCCGGGATCTCGGCCGTGCAGCTGCAGCGCCAGCTTGGCCTGAGTCGGTACCAGACGGCCTGGACCATGCTGCACAAGCTGCGCCGCGCCATGACCAACCCGGACCGCACGCTGTTGGCCCGTGAGGTCGAGGTCGACGAATGCGAGGTCGGGGGCCGGGAACCGGGTCGGCGCAGCGGCCGAAGCCTGACCGCCAAGGCCGCTGAGGTCATCGTCGCGGTGGAGGTCCGCGGCCAGGGCTCCGGACGGGTCCGGATGAAGGTGATCCATGACGCGTCGGGCGAGACCCTGTGCGGCTTCGTCACCCACACCGTGGAACCTGGGGCGATCGTCCATACCGACGGCTGGACGGGCTACGCACCGCTGGCCAGGAACGGCTACGACCACCGCCCGCGATCCCAGCGGGCCGCCAAACGCGAGGGAAATACGGATCCCGTGATGCCGCGCGTCCACCGGGCCATCAGCAACTTCAAATCCTGGCTGCGCGGCACCCACCGCTCCGTCAGCAGCGAGCACCTGCAGGCGTACATGGACGAGTTCACCTTCCGATACAACCGCCGCGGCACACCCATGGCCGCCTTCCAGACCCTGCTCGGACTCGAAACCAGGCAGGAACCCGCCACCTACCACCAGATCGTCGCGCAGGGCCCCGGCGCCAAACGAACAACCTGAGCTAACCGTCTACGCACTACCGGCGTTTTGTCACTACGGGGAAGCCCCTCCCGACGCCCGCTTTTTGGAGCTGGAACATGACAAAAAGACAGTGTGGACAATGTCCACACTTTTCGCTTCGGACTGGGTCGTACATCGGTCGGATCGGGCCGGATTCCGCATAATTCCCGGAGTTCCCAACCATTGCAGGGGCGGGAATCCAGTTCGAGTCCCACCTCGGGCACGCATTACCCCTCGTCAGAGGGGTTTTTGCTTTTAATGTGTGTACATTGACCCTCCGCGGGTTCCTCTGACTGTGGCCGCGGTCTGTGCCTGGCGCCGCGGTGGCCTGTGAAGTTGTGTGGGTGGCGGGGTCAGAGTCCTGGCTGGTGGCCCTCCGCCTGCTCGAATAATGGGGTATCTGTCCTCTTTTCTGGCTGGTTCCGGTGGCCGTGGTTGGCCGTCACTCATTCATGGCTGCAGCTTGTGTGGACGACATGACGTGGGCGAGACATCTCGAAGATTTTTCGCTGCTTCCCGCTCCTTTACGTAGACCGGTGGCGCTGGAATGTGATCGGTTGTCCGGCCAAAGGGGTGTGGACATTGTCCACACCCTGTACATGGGTGGTTGGGCCTTCTTGGCCGCTCATACCATTTCGGATGACTTCCATTCATGCTCCGCGCCGGCGCTGCAGACATGAGCACCGCGCAACCCAAGCCCGGCACCCCGCGGGGACGCGGCCAGGACGGCGTCGAGGGTTATTGCAGCCCGGGGCATTACGTGCGAGCAGGCGGCCGAGACTGATGGTGTGTGGGACTGCAGACCACCTACGGATCCAGTGTTATCGCAGGTCAGGCGTCTTTTACTCTAAAGCGTGTGTACAACAAACGTCCGGTGAAGTGTGACACCCCCCACGACTTCACTTCAGTGCGCGTCCCGGCATGGACTACAGCGGTAGACCTTCGACGGCGTAATCCGATAATTGCCCGGTGCTGCGGGTTCACCGGCCCAGGGAGTTCCATAGACGGGACCAGTCGGGCAGAACTAGACGGTCAGCCAGTCCCAGGCAGCTTGATAGCACCCGATGTGCTTGGACCTTGCGGTCGGCCTGCCAACAAGGCCCGCCCGGGCGACCGTCTGTCGGTTGGGATCTAAGACTCTTCGCCAGGGGAGTGTGGAAACCCCTTCTGGACCCTCCCGCGACGGCACTTGAGTGAATGCCTGACGTCAGGTTGTGTGTAGTCAAATCGGATGTTTCTGGTTGACCGGCAGCATAAATTCCCACGTGGGGGGGCAGTGGTTGACTGGTCAATTCGTTGCCAGGAGCGCGATTTCGGAGCGGCGGGGGCATTGCCCCTGTCACTGTTATCAAGCAGTGCTGCCGTCACAGGTCAAAGTGGACATGTCCCAGCAGATAGGCCGAGCGCCGGTCTGAAAGGGATCGGGAGGTTGAGTATCCAAGCTTCCAGCGCGTTCAGGCGCTAAGGCTTCAGTGACTCCCGCAGCTGTTGCAACGCCACGCGAACGACGGTCTCGGATCGATGGATCTCTCTCACATTCATCCCCGTAAATTCCTTAACTGCACGGCGCATGCTTTGCACATTGGTGAATCCGCATGTTGTCGCGATTTCAGAGAAGGTGATCCCGTGGGCGCCGGGCTGGAGGAGGAGTTCGAGGGCTTTGCGCGTTCTCAACGCGCGTATCCGCTCACCCAGGTGGAGTTCTTCGTTCTCGAAAAAGTAGAACAGGGAGCGACGGGAGAGGTTAAACCTTTCGGCGACCATTGCCACGTCCAGATTGGGGTCGTCATAACTGGCTTCTAGGTATTTCTTCACTGCCCGGCTTAGGGCCGGTTTCTGCGCCTCATCGTCGACCGGCGTTTCGAGCAGGGAGCCGACCAGGGTTGCCATCACGGATCGGAGAATGTCTGCGGTCCCCGATGCCGCCCGGTCGATGCCGGGACGCTTCCAACTCATCAGCGCAGGGATCACGAAAGTGCCCACAATTGGGTGTTTTGCTAGGTCAGGCAGTCGAAGTAGGGAGCGTAGTTCGGCCTCGCTCACATTTAGGCTGCTGCGGTCGATGTTAAGCTGCAAGGCGTGAAAACCTTCGGGCGCATCAAAACTTCCGCCTAGCGAGGTATCGATGAACCTGACGGAGCCTGGTGATACTGGCTCAGGAACACCGTTGAGAGTGAGCGTTAGGCCCGGCGCCTTGCGGAAGTAGGCCAGCCGCAGGTCGGCGGCGTCGGGATTCGGCGCCCACGAGCCCAATGCGGGGGCGTTGTGCATTTCTATGAGGCTGAAGCCTGGCCCTGCGAGATTAATGGCTGAAGGATTGAAGGACACAGGAGTCTGACGTATCACTTTTTCCAACCGCATTGGGGTTTCGACGGCGCTGCCGTACCACACTCGCCAGTGTTCGAACCTTTGTTCGGGGTTCAGCCCCTCCTGCACTGCATATCGTCGCAGACGGCCGCTGTTCCCGTTACCAGACTGAGGCATGCCATCCTCCTCCACCAGCTGAACCATTATGGCGGACTTGGGAGTTGCCGCGGCGCCTGAGGAAGCGGTTGCGGTGGCTCATAAGGCTGGCCGAAGGACCTCAGCTGTTACGGCTAGTTTACTTCTATATAACGCTCTGATTGAGGCCTTGATGAGTTTGCTATGGGCACCCCACCTGACGAGTATTGGAGCCGCCACCTAAGCCTGGGCCTGCACGCCCTGGGATGCGCGGATGCTGGGAGATATGACCCAACCTGTGGCGCTGCTGTCTTACGCACCTTCAGTGGGAGATGTGGTCAAGGGAATGTGTCCTGCAGTTGTTTGTCCAGCACGTCAGGGAGCGGCTTGGACATCAAGGAGGCGTCCTCCATTTTCTGAAGAGGGTGAGTGTCTTCGTGTCCCTCGGAATGCAGCCTGATTGCGAGGTCGTTGACTCGGTAAGGGGCGAGGACATGTTCGACGGCCAAGATGCTGGCCCCAACCACGCCAGCTTCCGGCCCGGTTTCGGATTGGGTGATATTCAGGTGCTGGGTCGCCAGCGGCGTTGAGCGTGCATAGACCGTTTCGCGTATCCCGGCGATCAAATGTTCACCGGACTGTGCCAGCGATCCGCCCACGACAATGAGGGAGGGGTTGATGAAGCTCACGCACATGTTGAGCATTTCTCCGATGTCGCGGCCAGCCTGCCGGACGGCTTGAATGGCAGCCAAATCGCCGGAGCGGACGAGCGCGACGACGTCATTTGCGGTGAAGGCCTCGTGTCCTTTTTCGCGGAGTCGTGCGGCGACGGCCGGAGCGCCTGCAATGGCTTCCAGGCAGGCAGTCTTGCCACAGTGGCATCGAATTCCTGCCCCCGTGGAAACAGCAATATGGCCGACATCTCCAGCGACTCCTGCCGCGCCTCGCTGCAGTACGCCTCCACTGATCACCCCCGAGCCGATGCCGGTGGCGATTTTAAGGAAGATCATGTTGTCTTCCTTGGGCCAGCGTGTCGCCCGCTCGCCGAGGGCCATGAGATTGACATCGTTATCGACAAGTACGGGTACGTCAAAGGTCTGCCGAACGTAAGAGGGAACATCGAATCCGTCCCATCCCGGCATGATCGGCGGACTCGTGGGCCTTCCGGTCGAGTGTTCAACAGGACCGGGTAGCCCGATGCCGAAAGCGATGATGTCCCTCGCCGGACGCTTCATCGCTTTCAAATGATCAGTCAGGGTCATTGTTAGCCAGTCCAGGACAGCTTTCGGTCCGCGCGAAATCTCAAGTCGTTCAGTGGTTTCCACGAGTACCCTTCCCGCCAGGTCTGTGAGAGCCACTGTCGCGTGTGTGGCTCCGACGTCGGCCGCAGCGGCCACTCTGGCACCGGGGTTGAAGGCTAGGCGCGCCGACGGGCGGCCTCCGGTGGAAGCCGCATCCGATACGGGGACAACTAGCCCGAGTTTTAGAAGTGGTTCAAGACGAGAACTGATGGCAGCTCGACCCAGGCCCGTTATCCGGGCAAGCTCTGCCCTGGTTCGCGGGCGTCCATCCCGCAGTATGTGCAAAAGTTCGCCTGGGCCGCCATTGTCCATGTCTCTCCATTTCGGGGCTTGAAAAGGGGAACGATAAGACTGAGGACTTGACGCATCAGGCTCACAGGACCCCGATGGGTCTTCATCTCCACTCAGTGTCAAGGTGCCCACCGTTCATGTCCACTCGTCGAGGCCGTTGCGTCAAAAAGTGCAGCTTGGACGTGCATTCCATCTACAACAGCGTCAAAAGGTGCAGACTTTTGTTGATTGCCTGACGAAAGCCAGGGGGTTCGTGTCACTGTTTCGGCATGGAAATCGACGGAGTCAGGGTAGCCCTTCCACCACGGGTAGGTCTGCCGATGTCGACTTCATCGCTCAGGTTCGAAGCAGAGCCGCTCGGCAGCCAAAGCGGAAATACCGGCTGCGCGTCAGTCAGCCACGCCAGTGCCGCCCGCGCAACCGCTCGGCCGTCGTGTAGCGACCACCCAGACGTCGTCGAGGGCGGCATGACGGACGTTCCGACGGCCTCGCGTGGGCCAACCGAGAGCCGGCAGCAATACCCTCCCCCATTGGCAAGCAAGACGGCGAAACGAGAAAGCAATTCCTATGAGAGACACAATGACAGCAGTGCGACTTCACGCGCCAGGAGACCTCCGCCTTGACGAAGTCCCAGTACCCGAGCCTCGCTCGGGTGAAGTTTTGGTCAAGGTCTGGCGTAGCGGCATCTGCGGCACCGACCTGCACATCGCCAAAGGCACATTCCCTGCGCCCAACCTGCCGCTGACCCTGGGGCATGAATTTTCTGGAACCATTGCAGCCCTCGGTTTGAGCACCGGTTCTCTGGCAGTGGATGACAACGTGGTCGTGGACATCAACATCGCTTGCGGCCAATGTTTTTTCTGCCGACGGGGCCAAAAACTCTTCTGCCCGGCGGTCTCGCAACTCGGAGTCCATTCCTCGGGCGGACTCGCGGAATACGTCGTCGTACCTGTATCAAACGTCTACGTTCTGCCGCAATCTCTGAGCTTGGACGCAGCGGCATACGTTGAACCGCTTGCCTGCGCAATTCATGGTCAGGACCGGATCGGGATCACGTCCGGTGAGCGCGTACTCATCATCGGGGGCGGACCGATGGGGCTCGCTCACATTGCCTTGTCCAAACTCGGCGGGGCAAGCAACGTGATCGTCTCAGAACCGGATCCGGACCGTCGAGAGGTTGCCAAACGACTCGGTGCCGACAACGTTCTTAGCCCTTTCGACAGCGGCTTCGCCGACGAGGTCGCCTACATGACCGACGATGTGGGGCCCGACGTGGTCATCGAAGCCGTCGGCTCCATCCCCACCTACGAAGCGGCGGTTTCCCTCGTGCGCCGCGGTGGCCGGGTGCTTGCCTACGGTGCGGCGCCTCAAACGGCCTCCATGTCCCTGCGGCCCTTCGACATTTATTCCAAAGAGCTCACCATCGTTGGCTCGTACGCGGGCACTTACGACACCTGGCCCCGGGCCATAGAGCTTCTCGCTTCAGGGCGATTCGACCCGGCGCTGATTGTTGACTCTGTCCGGCCGCTTAGCGAAGCCATCGAAGCCATCCGCGGCCTGGAGACGGACAAATCGATTGTCAAAGTCCACATCCAAATGAACTCCATCCCCGCTTAAGCCTCCTACCAACCGTCCTATTTCGATGAAGAAAGAGAACAACATGAAAGCTAGCCAGAAACGACGCGCAAAGCTGCGAATCGGGGCTCTCGGCGTGATTACCGCTGCGGCGGTTGCGCTAAGCGGCTGCGCCGCCGGAGCACCGCAGAACGACTCAGGCAAGAAGACGCTGAATGCCATCTTCCTCCCTGCCGACTGGGGCAAAGTTGTCCAGGAGAAACTCGCCCCTGAGTATGAGAAGGAAACCGGGGTGAAGGTGAACGTCGAACTCGTGGGTCGCGATGCGATCCACGAAAAGATGGCCACCCTGTTCGCCGGACAGGACTCCAGCTACGACATCTTCAACGTTGACTACAACTGGATCCCGGAATTCGGTAAGGGCGGGCATCTGGTTCCCCTCGACAATGCCCTCCAGGACAAAGAGGACTTTCTGCCATTGAGCCTCAAGGTTGCCACTTGGGATAACAAGCTCCTGGGAATACCGCAGACAGTCCACCCGGCGACACTCTGGTACAACGGCGCACTTTATGGCGACCAGACGATGAAAGACCAGTACCAGGCGGAAACCGGGAACGCGCTTGCTGTCCCGAAGACGATGGACGAGTGGCTGACCCAGGTTAAGTTCTTCAACGGCAAGACCTTCAAGGGCCAGAAGCTTTCGGGCTGGGCCGCCCAGGCCGCCAAGGGCTTTGGCAACGTGCACACGTGGCTGAGCTTCGCCTATTCCTTCGGCTGCAAGCCGTTCAACGCCGACTTCACCGAATCGACATTGACGACGCCTGAGTGCATCGGGGCCACCGAGCGGTGGTCCGAGATGATGAAGTACATGCCCGCGGGAGCCAACGACTTCACGTACGACAGCGTGACCACAGCGGCCCAGCAGGGTTCGATCGCTACAGCCATCCAGTGGTCCTGGGGCCAGTTCGCCACCGACAATTCATCCGCGTCCAAGACCGTGGGCGACTGGCAGATGACGACGATTCCGACGGGCCCGACCGGACTCAGTTCGGCTCACCTTGCAGAATGGGTGATCTCGGTGTCCAAGTATTCGAAGAACACCGAGGAGGCCACGAAGTTCGCTGTTTGGCTCGAATCGAAGAAGAACGACGTCCTGCAGGCAGCCAATGGCGGCGGCGACCCCGTGCGCGTCTCCAGCTACTCCGATCCGACGCTGACTGAGCAGAAGCTTGAGGGCAACGCAGCGGCCCGATTCCGGCGTTTGCCCGTGACTTTGGAGGCCATGAAGACGGCGCAGCCCAGGCCGTTCTTCCCCGGTGAAGAAACCTGGGAAACGGCCCTGAGTACCGAACTCAGTGCCATTTCGCTGGGCCAGCGCGGTGTGCAAGATGGTCTCTCGCGGGCCAACGAAGCCATAGACAAGAATCTCTCGCAGTAATGACTACATCAATCACAGAGTCTCGGGTGTCCCGGAAAGCCGTTCGGCCTTCCGGGACCCCCGGGGGGCGCCGGCCCAAGAAACTCGGACGCTACCTCGCGATGTCTCCCGGCCTGCTCTTTTTGGCCGCGATCTCCCTTTACCCCACGCTCTATTCTCTCGTCGTCTCCTTCACCCGCTGGAACCTGTCGAGCGGTGAAGCCGCTCGCTTCGTCGGCGTTGACAACTTTGTCGGTCTGCTGACCGACGGGCTGTTCTGGAACTCGGTTCGCGTAACCCTGGTGTTTGTGTTCTTCTCGGTTCTGATAGAGCTCGTTCTCACCTTTGGGTTGGCTCTCCTCTTCTTTCGCGGCTTCCCGGGGGACAAGTTGCTCCGGGCCTTGATCATGATGCCCATGCTCTGCGCGCCGGTGGTTGTGGGCCTGCTGGCCCGCTTCAGCCTTGAACCTACATACGGCATCGTCAATCAACTTATGCGTAGCATCGGTCTTCCAACCACGGAATTCCTTGGGAACGTCGACCTGGCGCTGCCAACGCTGATAGCTATTGACGTTTGGCAGTGGTCCCCGTTCCTGTTCCTCATCCTTCTCGCCGCCATGCAGGGCCTCCCCGAGGAGGTCATCGAGGCATCCAAGATCGACGGCGCCTCGTGGCCCCGCATCATCTGGCACCAGTTCCTTCCGCTCCTGCGTTACCCAATCCTCGTCGGCGTGCTCCTGCGGCTCATTGACTCATTCCGTGTCTACGACATCGTCTACATGACGACCCGTGGCGGACCGGTCGATGCAACTTCGACCATGTCCTGGCAGATCTACAACGTGGGGTTCCGCGCTTTCAATATCTCGTATGCTGCCGCGTTCTCGTGGCTGCTGCTCCTGCTCGTTCTACTAGCCGTCAATTCGCTCATCCGGCGAATGGTCGCACGCTCTTGAAGGGTTCAGCCATGTCCGTAGCGAAACGCCGCAACATCAACTGGAATGTGGGAGTGCGTGCTTCCGTGGCCGTCATCTGCACGTTTTTCTTCATCGCCCCAGTCCTGTGGATGGTCACGACGGCCTTTAAGACCGGAAACCAGGCATTCTCCGGAGAAATCCAGTGGTTCTTCACACCGACCCTTGAGAACTTCGCTGAAGTGCTTGGCGGTACCAGGCTCACCTATGCGTTGATCAACAGCCTGCAGGTATCAGTGATTTCCTCCATCGTGGCGATCTTGCTGGCCTCAGGCATCGCATACCCACTGGCCCGATACGAGTTCAGGGGCCGGGACCAGATCGCGGGAACAATCTTGTCCCTGCGCATCGTTCCTCCCATCGTCACCATCATCCCGCTGTTCCTGGTCATGCGGACGATCGGCCTGAACGGTTCGCTGCTCTCGATCATCATTCTTCACGTCTTCATGAATTTGCCGCTGGCTGTCTGGCTGCTGCGCGGCTTCTACGAAGACGTTCCCAAGGAAATTGAGGAAGCGGGGGCTATCGACGGCCTGGGCAACATCGGGATCTTTTTCCGGATGGTCCTTCCGTTGGCTATGCCAGGCGTCGCCTCAACCGCGCTGCTGTGCTTCGTCTTCTCCTGGAACGAGTTTCTCTTTGCAAGCGTCCTGTCCAACGCCGGCAGCCAAACCGTCACAGTGGCCCTGACCCAGTATGTGACCCCGGTGGGGACGGAGTGGACCTTGATCATGGCGGCGGGCACCGTAGTTGCGGTGCCGGTATGGCTGGCGGCCTTGGCCGCCCAGAAATACCTCGTCCGCGGTCTCTCCCTCGGCGCGGTCAAATAGCGCGCCCCCTCAATACCCAGCCTGAAAGGCAGTTCAAGCATGTTCCGTTATACCTACAACACCCTTGTCTACAGCGGCGAAGCCATCGAGACCGGCATCGAGCGCATCGCCAAAGCCGGCTATAGCGGCGTCGAACTGGTCGGAGAACCAGAACAACAGGACGAAGCTGCTCTCCGTTCTGCCCTCAACCAGCACCGGGTAGCTGCCTCGTCAATCGTCAGCATCTATACGCCGGAACGCGACATTGTCAGTTCGTCCCCGGAGGTCCGCGCGAACGCCATCAAATACGTCAAGGGAAACATCGATTACGCGGCAAGGCTGGGTGCGGAAGTCGTAACGTTCACCCCCACAGCGTGCATGAAGATCGTGCCGGAAGCAGACATTAAACAAGAATGGGCTTGGGCCGTTGATGCCGCGGGCGAACTCGCGGCATACGCCGGGGAGAACGGGGTGCGCCTGGCCCTCGAGCCGTGGAACCGGTACGAGACCTACCTCATCAACCGGACCGAACAGGCTCTGCAGTTCTTGGACGAAGTTGACAGCCCCCATATCGGTTACATGGTCGACACCTTCCACATGTCCATTGAAGAACGGGACATCGCAGAATCCATCCGCAAAGCCGGAAACCGTTTGGCGCACGTGCACCTCGCCGACACCAACCGGGCCGCACCAGGATACGGGCATTTGGACTTCGAGCCCATCATTCAGGCCATCGTCGACGCCGGCTACAAAGGCTGGATCTCCTATGAGCTGCTGCCCGCAGCGGGAGACGTTTGGGGAGTGTTGAGCGGTGCCGGAGCGCCGGAGTTCAAGGACGAATACACAGCAGCGGCAATTCAGCACACCCGGGCAATCGAACGTCGGTTGGGAGGCCTGTAAATGCCGGCCAATCCCATTGGGCTCAGCACCTTCATCCTCGCATCGCCCTTCTCCTTTGAGGAGGCGTGGGCCTTCGACCGCGTGGCGGAGCTCGGCTACGACGTCATTGAGGTGTGTATCGAAGATCCGCAGAGGATCACGCCGGAATGGCTCGTCCACGAATCCCAGAGGACAGGGACTGACGTCGGAATCTGCGGCGCGTTTGGTCCGGACCGCGACGTGTCGGATCCTGATCCCCGCCGACGTGAAAACGGCATAGCCTACCTTCGCGGCTGCGTTGATGTAGCAGCAGCAGTCGGTTCCCCCCATGTTGCCGGGCCAATGTTCTCGGCGACGGGCCGGGCGGAGCTCTTGGAGCCCGGTGAGCGCCTGGCCCGGTGGCAAAACGCCGTGGAAAGCCTCCGCACCGTAGCTGACTACGCCGGCGACCGCGGAGTGCGTCTCGCCATCGAGCCGCTCAACCGCTTCGAAACGGACATGGTCAATACCATCGAGCAGGGGCTGAACCTGTGCGATGACATCGGCAGGGAAAACGTCGGACTTCTTGTCGACACGTTCCACATGAACATCGAAGAAAAAGACATCGCCGATGCGGTCCGGAAGGCCGGATCTCGGATCTTCCACGTGCAGGTGTCAGAAAATGACAGGGGCACCCCTGGATCGGGCCACGTCCCGTGGGACAGCTTTTTCGATTCGCTGAAGGACATCAATTACTCAGGTCAGATTGTGGTCGAGTCATTCCTGCCCACAGTGAAGGAGATCGCCCGAGCCGTCTCCCTGTGGCGTCCCGTGGCGCCATCAATGGAAAGCCTCTCGGAAGACGGTCTGGCTTTTGTCAAAAGCATGCTGAGAGAAAGGTCCGAGCGATGACAGCAATAGACGCAGAGATCATCAGCGGGGACACAGTCAGCTCAAGCAGTCAAGAAACCCATCGATAGCCTCAGCCAGATCCTGTCAGCGTTGCACATAATACCCTCGCGAACTCGCATGAGAAAGGACAAAACGATGTCCCCCCCAAACAACCCGCCCAGAACCCTGGGTGTGGCGATGATTGGCTACGCCTTTATGGGCAAAGCACACTCCAATGCCTGGCGGAACGTGGCGTCCTTCTTCGACGTCCCGGCGTTCGAGCAAAAGGTCATCGTTGGCCGCGACTTCGACGCCGTTTCGGAGGCCGCCGCGAAGTACGGCTGGAAGGAAACGGCCACGGACTGGCGCACGGTGCTGGACCGCGACGACATCCACGTGGTGGACATCTGCGCTCCGGGCTGGATGCATGCCGAAATCGCCGTCGCGGCCCTTGAAGCGGGCAAGCACGTGCTGCTGGAGAAGCCGCTGGCCAATACCCTGGCCGAGGCCGAAGCGATGGCGGACGCCGCCCGCGCCGCCAGGGCAAAGGGCGTGCAGTCGATGGTGGGCTTTAATTACCGCCGCGTTCCGGCCCTTGCCCTGGCGAAGGAACTGATCGCTGAGGGCAGGCTGGGCATGGTCCGGCACGTCCGGGCAGCGTACCTGCAGGACTGGCTCGCCGACGAAACAGCACCCATGACCTGGCGGCTCAAGAAGGAAACCGCAGGTTCCGGGGCCCTGGGCGACATCGCCTCCCACGCCATAGACCAGGTCCTGTTCCTGCTCGGAGACCAGGTCAGGGAGGTCTCGGGCCGGACCCACACGTTCACCACCCAACGCCCGGGGCCGGCCGGGCTGGAAGACGTAACGGTCGACGACGCCGCGTGGGTCACGCTGTCCCTGGCCTCCGGGGCAATCGCCTCCGTGGAGGTCTCCAGGGTGGCCACCGGCCAGAAGAATTCGCTGAAGCTTGAGGTCTATGGCGAGAAGGGCGCCATTCTCTTCGATCTGGAGACCATCAATGAACTCGGCTTCCTGGACGCCACGGCGCCCGCGCGTGAGCAGGGATTCCGGCGGATCCTGATCAACGAGCCCGAGCACCCCTACATGGCCGCGTGGTGGCCGCAGGGACACACCATCGGCTGGGAGCACACTTTCACGCACGAGGTCCGTGACTTCCTGCTGGCGATCGCCGCCGGGACCCAGCCGTCGCCGTCGTTCGAGGATGGCTTAACCGTCCAGCGCATCCTGAGCGCCGTCGAAGAATCCGTCGCCGCCAAGAGTTCCATCATCCAACTGGCCAACGCCCCCGCAGAAGGAGCCTGACATGCCCCGCCCCTACACCCTCTTCACCGGCCAGTGGGCCGACCTCCCCTTCGAGGAAGTCGCCCGCCTGGCATCCGGCTGGGGCTACGACGGCCTGGAAATCGCCGTCTCCGGCGACCACCTGGACGCCTGGCGCTGGGACGAACCCGGCTACGTCGAAGCCAAACTCGCCGTCCTGGACAAATACAACCTCAAGGTCTGGGCCATCTCCAACCACCTCAAGGGCCAGGCCGTGTGCGACGACCCCATCGACTTCCGCCACGAAGCCATCGTCGGGTCCAAGGTCTGGGGCGACGGGGACCCTGAAGGCGTCCGCCAACGCGCCGCCGAGGAAATGAAGCACACCGCCCGGCTCGCCAAGGCACTCGGCGTGGACACCGTCGTCGGGTTCACCGGCTCCTCCATCTGGCAGTACGTGGCCATGTTCCCGCCCGTCCCGGAGAAGGTCATCGACGCCGGCTACCAGGACTTCGCGGACCGCTGGAACCCCATCCTGGACGTCTTCGACGAATGCGGGGTCCGCTTCGCCCACGAAGTCCACCCCTCAGAGATCGCCTACGACTACTGGACCACGGTCCGGACCCTCGAAGCGATCGGCCACCGCGAAGCGTTCGGCCTGAACTGGGACCCCTCGCACATGATGTGGCAGGGCATGGACCCGGTCTCCTTCATCTGGGACTTCAAGGACCGGATCTACCACGTGGACTGTAAGGACACCAAGCTCCGCCAGACCGGCCGGAACACCGTCCTCGGCTCCCACCTGCCCTGGGGCGACCCCCGCCGCGGCTGGGACTTCGTCTCCGCAGGACGCGGCGACGTCCCCTGGGAATCCTCCTTCCGCGCCCTCACCGCCATCGGCTACACCGGCCCCATCTCCATCGAATGGGAAGACGCCGGCATGGACCGGCTCCACGGCGCCCCCGAAGCCCTCGCCGCGCTCAAAAACTTCGACTTCCCCGCCTCGAACACCTCCTTCGACGCCGCCTTCAAGGTACAGAACTAGGAACCAAAGGGCCCAAGGCCTAGCTCTTGAGCGGTAGGGCGGGACCATGAAGAAGATTCCCTAGGTTGGAACAGCCCGGCCCCGCAGTGTGGGGATGGTCGTGGGAACGAAATGCACTGCCCGCTCGTAGCGCACGGATCTTCGACCGGTTGTCCGGCCAACGCGAGGGTCTAGCTGTATTGACCACGGACGTTGATGACGCTCGGCGTGGTTTGGTGACATGAAGAAGACCTCCGGGTGGAGTGGGGCTTGTCTAGAGTCCAATTCCACGCACGGAGGTCTTCATGTCCCACCCTAACGCTCTTCTGACCCCTCGTGGCCGGTTGCAGCTCGCGCAATGTGTCGTTGACCAGTACTGGAGTCTGCGCCGTGCCGCGGAACGCTTCCAGGTCTCGGCCCCGACTGCGGCTCGTTGGGCGCAGCGCTACCGTGAACACGGGCCAGCTGGGATGGAGGACCGTTCCAGCCGCCCGCATTCTTCGCCCCGGCGGACGCCCACGCGGACGGAGCGGCGGATCATCGCAGTCCGTGTGAACCGCCGGTGGGGCCCTGCCAGGATCGGCTATCTGCTGGGAATCCACCCCTCCACGGTGCACCGCGTCCTGTCCCGCTACCGGCTGGCGAAACTTGCCTGGCTTGATCGTGGCACCGGAAGAGTGATCCGCCGCTATGAACACGAGAAGCCCGGGGACCTGGTCCATGTCGACATCAAGAAACTTGGTCGGATCCCGGACGGCGGCGGACACCGGGTTTTGGGCAGGGCCACGGGACGCCGGAACAAGTCACGGACTCCATCCAACCGCCGGCCCGGTTACCACTACCTCCACAACGCTGTCGATGACCATTCACGCCTTGCCTACACCGAGATCCTCACCGATGAGACAAAGGAAACAGCAGCAGTCTTCTGGCAACGCGCCAACGCCTGGTTCGAGGCCCAAGGGATCACAGTCCAGCGGGTCCTGACGGACAACGGGAACTGCTACCGGTCCCGCACCTTCGCCCAAGCCCTCGGTCCGGACATCAAGCACAAACGCACCCGCCCTTACCGCCCGCAGACCAACGGCAAGGTCGAACGGTTCAACCGCACGATGCTGGAGGAATGGGCCTACATCCGCCCCTACCGGTCCGAGACCGAGCGTGTCGCAGCTTTCTCCGAATGGCTGCATGCCTACAATCACCATCGAGCCCGCACTGCCCTCAAGGGTCAGACACCGGCCAGCCGCGTCACCAACCTCTCAGGTCAATACATCTAGCGCGCTTTCATCTCGTCGCGGTCTGCAGGATTGGGAAGCCGATGCTTGGATCCGAGGGTACTTTCCCTCGCCACCAAATTGGGCTCGAACCCGATGTGACGATGGCCCTTCCCCGGATTCTTCAGTTCCTGAAGGAGCAGGTCCACCGCTGTCTGGCCGATCAGACGCGCCGGCTGGCGAATCGATGACAAGGGAACAACCGCCGATTGGGCGAAATCGATGTCGTCGTAGCCGATGATGGCAATGTCTTCCGGGATGCGCAGGCTGCTGTCCTGCAGGATAGTCTGCATCGCACCGATGGCCAGCAGATCGTTGGCGCAGAACAAGGCGTCCGGGATGTTCGTGAGCCTGTGGCCCAGAAGCTGCGAGCCGGCATCGCGTCCAGCCATGACGCTCTGCTCGGTAGTGGAGAAAACTTCCAGGGTTGCCCCTGGAACTTCCTGCACTGCGGATTTGCAGCCGTTCAAGCGTTCGGTGACGCCCCTGAGGTTCAGTGGTCCTCCTACGAAGCCTATGGCCCGCTTCCCGGTGCTGAGCAGATGCTTTGTGGCGAGGTAGCCGCCAGCCACGTTGTCCATCGATACCGAACTGTACGGCGTGCCATATTCGGGGCGACCTACGACGACGGCGGTTATCCCGCGCTTCTTCAGCAGTTCAATCCGGTCCGTGATGTCCCCGACGGGTGCGATTAGCAGGCCCTGGACGCGCTGCTCTTCAAACAGGTCGATGTAGCGGGATTGCCGATCAGCGTTGTGATCGCTGTTGCCGACGATCACCGCGCTGCCGTTTTCCAGGGCGTGGTCCTCGGCCCCACGTGCAACGGCGGTGTAGAAGGGGTTGTCCGCGTCTTGGACTATGAGTCCGATGGTGGTGCTGTAGCCGGCCCGGAGTTGCCATGCGGCCGCATTGCGGATGTAGCCGAGTGTCTCAATCGATGACAATACCCGTTTGCGGGTTGCATCGGAGGTCCTGCCCCACTCGTTCAGGACGTTGGAGACGGTGGTTATCGAGACGCCGGCGTGTTCGGCCACATCCTTGATGCGTACGCCACCGGGGATCTTCCGTGTCCGCGTTCCAGGGCCTTTTCCTTCAGCATTTAGTGGCATGTCGGCCTTCCCTGATTCAGGCATTCGTCCGGTAGCGTTCGCGCGTGACCTCGTAGCGGAGGTCTTCGCCACGCCACAGTCTTCCAACTTCCTCGACGGCGCGCTGACCGATCCGGTGAAGTTCCAGCCCCCGAGAACCCGCGACATGCGGCGTCAACACCAGATTCTCCAGCTCCCACAACGGAGAATCAGCTTCCGGTACTTCAGGGTCGGTCACATCGATGACGGCTCGAATGCGACGCGTCTCGAGTTCCGCGACCAGCGCACCCTGGTCCAGGATCGCCCCACGGGCTGTGTTGATCAGCACACTTCCATCGCGCAACAGTGCAAGCTCCTTGACACCGATCATCCCCGTCGTCTCCGGAAGCAGGGGGGCGTGCACGGATACGACGTCGGACACCGCCATCAGTTCCGGGAGTTCTGCTTTGGCGGCTCCTAGTTCGGTAGCTGCTTCCTCGGTCAGGAAGGGGTCGAACACAACAACGTTGAGGTCAAAGGGATGGAGCAGCTTCATCACGCGCCGGCCGATGTTGGAGGCGCTGATGATGCCCACAGTGCGCCCGTAGCAGCCGTGGTTCGACAAGGCGTCATCGACATCGATGCAGTTACGCGCGGCACGGTAGAGGCGTTCGGCGACCGGGACCCCTTTGAGTTCCAGAAGGATCATGGCCAGGGTGTATTCCGCAACCGGAATCGCATTGGCGGCTGCCTGGGAGGAGATGAGGATACCGCGGTCATAGATCGTGTCCTTAACGATCGGGCGTACTGTGCCTGCGGCATGGATGATCGCCTTCAGCTTCGGCGCCCTGTCCAGCACATCGTCTTCGAGCATGGCCGTCCCGGTTCCCGTCAGGATGACATCGGCGGCTGAAAGCAGCTCGGCGCTCTCCTCGGACCGGTGGTCGGTCGCGGAAGAAACAAAGCTGACCTGCCCGAACGCTGCCAACTGCTGCCTCATCGCTTCGGTCAGCGTTCTCCGGGCGTGGCTCTCGGTCATAGCGACCACAATGTTTAGCTCTGACATCGGCGATGACTCCTGTTCTGTTTCCGGGGCAAAGACGGCACCTTGCATTACCAAAGCCTCGATTCGACGGTGTAGGCGGGCTCGGGGCGGTGGACTCCGCGCGGTCTGTAGCCCAAGGCGTCCTCGATGCCGAGGTAGTCGGCCAGCAGCCAGATGATGGACAACCACATCTCAGTACCCAAGAGCCCAGGGACCCTGTGTGGGCCGTACCCGTGCTGCAGTGTGAAGCTGAATCCGGCCCCGTCATTCCAGGAGCGCAGTACGCGCTCAAGCTGTTGCTTGGCCCAGTCCTGGCCGGCACTCCTGCGGTGCCTTGTCTGCTTGGCCGCCAGCCATAACGGGTGGATCACATCCAGGACATTGCAGGCGGTGCCCTTGTCCGGGCCGAAGTAGTTCGCGTCCTCCGCATGGGCAAGCACGCTATCGATGGTCCGCTCGGGGTAGGGCAGCGGCACGCCGAACTGTGCGTACGTACCGCGTGTGAGGCGGTAGAAGCCGTTAACTGGTTCAAGCAGTCCGGACCGGGCGTCGGCTTTGCCCCACAGCCCAGTGGCCGGGTCGCAGTGGAGGGTCAGCCATCCGAACAGGGTTTCGAACTCTCCATGCAGGCCGAAATCCTTCGCGTTGCGGAAATATGCCGTGCCTGCCGCATCCACCCAGGCGCCGGCCTTCCAGCCTTCGCGGCGCCAGGGGAGTTCGGCGAGGCAGCGGGTGAGGTTCGTGGAGCTGAGTTCGTGAAAGGATCGGACAGGGTGCTCGAAACGGGAGCCGAGCAGGTCCAGCGCGTATCCGGCGGACAGGATGTGGTAGTTCACGGCGGCATGGCCGTCGACGCTAGGCGCCGCGTTGGCGGGCTCGGCTTGGAGGTGGAGCTCAGGGGTCAGGCCGGTGTCCGGGTCCTGACCGCGCCTGAACACGTCCACGATGTTCGCTTTCGACGTCTGTGTCGGCGTGGATCCACGCAGGAGGTCATATAATTCCACAGCATCGGCCCAGGCCCTCAGGGTGGGCGGCTCGCCGGGGCTGTCGCGGTACGTCCCGGCGTCGGAAGTTGCTTCGACTGCGTCGGCTGGTGTCCAGCAGCGGCCGACGAGGTCGTCAAGCTGCGCCCGGGCCTTCCCGGCCAAGGTGTGCAGCCTGCCGTCCAGACCCGTGGATGCGGCCGGTCGCGCCTCCCTCCTGTCCCTGATCCGACGGGCCGGATTGCCGGCGACGACGGACCACTCCGGAACGTCCTTGGTGACAACTGAGCCCGCTCCGATAATGCTGTGGGCGCCGATGCTCACGCCGTCGACGACGACAACGTGCGAGCCAATCCAGACGTCGTCGCCAATCGTGATGCCTTCCGACACAAGGGGTTGCTCATGGATCGGCGCGATCGTTGACATGGCGTGGTTAAAGCCGAGGATGGAAGAGTGCGCCCCCACCCGGACCCCGTCGCCCAACCGCACAAGGCCTCGCAGTTCCGAGAACGGATTCAGGGTGCAATCCGCGCCCAGTTCGTGGTTGCCCCACAGGCAAACATGAGCGGCGATATAGGACCGTGCGCCCAGGGTCAGGCTGTCGGCGTAAACCGCAGCCAAGGGTGAGATGAAGGAATCCTTACCAAACTGCATCGCACCCCGCTGCCGGAGTTCGGACTGCCAGCTTCGCTGGGCTTCCTGTTCGGCGGCGGAGGCGGTCTGCCAGAACGGGCTGACGCCCAGGTCGTAGCGCGTAAATGCCGGCGCGGCGCCCAGCTCCAATGCTGACATCTCTTTCCAATCCAATATGCGTGGCCGACTCCCTCGGCTGACAGCAGCAGACTATCAGGGTTTATCGATACCGCAAATACGTCTGCTATTGACATGGCTAAAAGTGCTGCCATAGAGTGGCGCACATCACCGAAGCTGCATCGATAAATCACCATAATTTGATGTAACGATACAGCACCATCCACAATTGATATGTTGGCTATGGCAGCGCCCGGCAGTGCTCCGGTTCCTGCTAGCGGCAGAGGAGACCTTTACGTGAGCTACAAGACGGCAGCCTTCAGCGACGACCTGTCATCGGTCTTCGCCCAGGCAGCGGAGTTGGCTGCAGGGGCGGGACTCGACGGTCTGGCCGTCCGCAACGTGGGCGGACGGAACATCGCCACCCTTGGTGACCGCGAGGTTGCGGAAATAAGGCGTGTGGCCGATAGCCACGGGCTGGAAATCTCCGCGCTCGGGTCCCAGCTCGGCCGCAACAGTTTTCTGGAGGAGGCAGATTCCGCCCAGGAGGCGGCAGAACTGCTTCGCCCGGTCATCGGCCACACCGCGGTTCTGGGCGCTGCCAATGTCCGGGTGTTCGGCCCCTGGCTTCACTGCCATGATCCGCTTGAGCGCTGGGCCGACCGGCCCGTACTGGCGGACCGGCTCGAGGCGGTTGCCGAGTGGCTGGCCCCATCCCTGTCCATCGCCGAGGAAGCAGGGGTGACTCTCATGATCGAGCTCGAGGGCGCCAGCTATATCGGACAGGTCGCGGAGGCCAGGGAACTGCTGGGCGATGTACAGAGCCCTGCCTTGGCATTGTGCTGGGACGTCTGCAACGGTTGGTGGTCCGGCGAACTGCCCTTGGAAGAGGGGTGGCCGCTGGTGCGCGAGCTGAACATTGTTGACGTCCAGACGAAGGACGCTCGCAGCCAAACCGGGAAGCCGGATGCGCCGGCCTTCGAGCAAGTCACACTCGGCGAGGGCGACATTCCCTACCCGGCGATTATCGGGCGGCTGTTCGAGATCGGTTACTCAGGGTGGTTCACGGCCGAACGGGTCTACCATCCTCGAAAGCCCGAAGAAAACCCTGTCCTCCAGCAAAACACGTTGGCGGACATCCGGGCGCTGCAGGCCATGCTCGCCAAGGCAGAGTCCGCTCGGCCGGCGCACTGAGTAACCGGCAGGCTCAACAGCCCGCTCGACCTGAGAATCAGCAAAGCGGCCGCAACCCATTCCGGGCCGGCCCCAAGAACTTCGGAGGCGGTACGCCCTGCGGCCGCCCCGACCGGCATCATCCAATCTGTCCTGCAAAGCAGCCGGACAACAAACAAGGAGCAAAGGCATGACCAAGATCCCATTCGTCAATGAAGCAGGCGGGAATGTTGCAAGCTTCACCAAGAAACTCGGAACCCCGGTCTCGCGCCGCAGCCTGCTGAAGCTCGGAAGCTTCGGCATCGCAGCAGCAGCAGGTTCCTCCATGCTGGCTGGCTGCACCACCGGATCCAGTTCCGGCGGCAGTTCGAAGACGATCACAGTCATGGTGTCCCAGAGTCCGACCGCCCCGGAAGGCCAAAAGCGCATTCTGGACCTGATGCGGCAGAAATTCGAGGCCGCGCACCCTGGCAATACGGTCAAGTTCGACGTCGTGCAGCTCGGATCAGCAGTCTCAAACGCTGTCATCAACACCGCAGCGACCAAGGAAGGCCCGGACATCTTCGAAGTCGGTCCGCAGGTTCTGCCGACGGGCGCCGCAACGGGTGTGTTCACCGCGCTGACGGACAGCGAATGGTCCGATCTCGGCGGAAAGGACAGGTACCTCGCCTCGGTGCTGGCCGTGACAGGCAAGGACAACAAGGACCACGTGGCCATCCCGTACTACGCCTCAACGATGGCCATGTACTACAACAAGAAGATGTTCGCCGACGCTGGCATCTCGGGCGCGCCCACCACGTGGAATGACTTTATCGAAACCGGCCAGAAGCTGTCCGACGCGAGCGGCGGCAAGTTTGCCGTGGGCGACGCGGCAGGGGAGCCTTCCCACCCGTGGCATGTGATCTGGCTTCTCACTACCCAGCTCGGCGGCCAACTGATCAGCGCTGACGGCAGGACGGCGCAGCTGAATTCTCCGGAGGCGCTGCAGGGTATTTCCTTCTGGCTGGACTGGATATCCAAGCACAAGATCGTCAACCAGAAGGACGCCACGAACACCTCTGCGCAGCAGATTCAGCAGTTCGTCAACAAGCAAAACGCCATGTTTCCCTGCGGTTTCACCCAGGCCATCAGCAGCATGCCTGGTACGCCTGTGGAGAAGGAATGGGCGCTGGCCGGAAACCCCACCGTTCCCTACGGCCAGCAGAACCTGCCCAGCGGCGCCAAGCCGGTCCAGTCGTACTTGGGGGGTGCGACCTGGGCCATCTCCAAATTCAGCAAGAACCGCGACCTGGCTCTGGGGCTGGCAAAGATCATGGGCGACCCCGACGTCCAGCAGCTGACCTGGAAGGAAGTTGGCGGACTTCCCACCACGAACGAAACATTCACCAAACACCCTGAGACCCGTACAGGTGACTGGAAAGTCATCTACGACGCTGCCGTCAGCGCGCAGGCAACACCGTGGTCGCCGTCATTCGGTCAGGTGTCGCCGCTCCTTGCCGCCGCGGTCAAGCCAAGCTTCTCCGAACTTGCTGCGAACGGCAAATACAACACCGACACACTTAAAGCCCAACTTGATACGGCAAACGAAAAACTCAAGGCTGCACTGAACAGTGAGAAGCGCTAATGTCCCAACAAGCCTTGGAGGCGACGCCGGCAGCCCCGCCCCCGCCGTCGCCTGAAGAAAAGCCCCGACGGCGGCGGTCCGCCTCGGGGCGGGTTCCGTTCGGGTTGTTGGCGCCCAGCTTCGCGCTGATGACGGTGGTCAGTTACGTTCCCTTGTTCCTTGCCGTCGTCATCAGCATCACCGCACTCAGCATCTTCTCCATCGGCGACGTCGGGCAGGCCGGCATCGTCGGCCTGTCGAACTATCTGGACGTGCTGAACCCTGCGGGGCCGCTCTCGGTACTGGGACCCCTGCGTGTCAGCATCCTGTTCACCGTCATCACGACTTTGGCGGCCGTTCCGCTGGGCGTAGGCGCTGCCGTGCTCGTAAATCAGAAGTTCCGGGGTCGTGCGGTACTTCGGACAGTCATGCTCATTCCCTTCATCCTGCCGCACTTCGTCACTGCCCTCATTTGGCGGCTGATGTTTCAGTCCGGCACAGGTGCAATCGACCAAGTGCTTCGCTTCTTGGGAATCGGGGCGGACTACAACCTCTGGCTCATAGGACCCAACTCCTTCTGGGCACTGACCATTTCCAGTATCTGGTCCGCGTGGCCCTTCGTTTACATCATGGCCCTCGCCGCGCTGCAGGCGGTTCCAGCAGAGTACTACGACGCGGCCGAAGTCGACGGGGCAGGGATCATGAGGAGGTTCTGGTCGATCACGGTGCCGTCCATCAAGCCCACTCTGGTCCTGGCGGTGTGCCTGTCCGTCATCAACCAGTTCAACAGCTTCACACTGCCGTTCGTCCTGCTCGGCCACCCGCCGTCCGAGGAAGCGAATGTTTTGCCGATTGAGATTTACACGACGTCGTTCACCGCCAATGACTATGGACATGCCTCCGCCATTGCCGTCGTGAACCTGCTCGTGCTCCTCATTCCGATCGCGTATTACCTGAAGAAAGCCCGCAGCGATGAAAACTGACACCAGAACCAACGGGCCCCTGATAGGGCGCCCTGCTACGAGCCGTCCTGCCGTGTCGAATCCCAGCCCGACGGGTAGCCTGAACCGCCCCAGAAAGCGGGGCCCGAACAAGGGGATCCTGTATCTCTTCGGAGCGTTCTTCGCACTCGTGGTGCTGCTCCCCGTGGGCTACATGTTTCTGGTGGCGCTGCAGCCTGTCGAAGTGGCCGGATCCACACTTGTCCCTGAACGGCTGAGTCTGACATCCTTCGTCGAGGTCTGGAAGACGATCGACCTGGCCGGCTACCTGGCGAACAGCCTGATCATTTCCTCCGTCACAGCCGTGGCGTCCTCGTTGGTCGGGTTTGGAGCCGCGTACGTCCTGGCGAGATTCAGGTTCAGATTCCGCAATTTCCTGCGCCTGTCGCTGCTGGCCTGCTACACCACGCCGGGAATCGTCCTGCTCATTCCCCTCTACGTCATCTATGTCCAGGTCCAGAACGCGGTGAGTGTTCAGATCATCGGATCGCACGGCCTGCTCATCCTGACCTACATGTCCTTCAGCCTTCCATACACCATCTGGATGCTCAGTGGCTACCTGTCAACGCTCCCGGCCGACATCGAAGAAGCCGCAGCGATCGACGGGGCCAGCCGCTTACAGACGCTAGTCAAGATCGTGCTTCCGCTAACGCTTCCAGCCTTGGTGGTGACCGCCATCTTCTCCTTCGTCTTGGCCTGGAACGACGTGCTGTTCGCCAGCGTCCTCACCAAAAACGACACCCGGACGGTGGGCGTCGGCATGCAGCTCTTCGTCAGCACCGCCGCCGACGGAGGACTTCCTCAGTGGAACAACCTCATGGCTGCAGGCATCATCACGGCCATTCCCGCCGTCGTCCTTTTCATGCTTATCCAGCGCTACCTCATCAGCGGACTCACCGCAGGGTCGGTCAAGGGCTAAGTTCCGGTTCCGCACAAACACAGGAGATTTTGAATGTTGAATACATCAACCGCAGCCCCGCCGCTCGTAGCCGGCTACCGGGAAAAGGTACTCGGGTGCTGGCTCGGCAAAGCCGTAGGCGGTTCGCTGGGACAATCCTTCGAGGGCCTGGACGGCCCCATCCTGGCCGACTTCTACACGCCGGTGCCGACCACTATGGTCCCGAATGACGACCTGGACATGCAGGTGGTCTACGCTTCAGTGCTCAGCCAAATGGAGGAACCTACCGTGGACCGCCACGTGATCGCGCAGGCATGGCGGGACCACATCCGCTTCCCCTGGTGCGAATACGGCGTAGCCAAGAGGAACCTCGCAGAGGGGCTCGTGCCTCCCTACACGGGCTCCTTCGACAACTGGTACACCTGCGGCGAAGGCGCCGTCATCCGCTCGGAGCTGTGGGCCTGCCTTGCCCCCGCAGATCCCGACCGGGCGGCAGCCTACGCCTACGAGGACGCCTGCTTCGACCACGCCGGCGACGGCATCTGGGCTGCAGTGTTCATGGCCGCCCTTCAGTCGTATGCCTTCATCGAAAGCCGCCCGGACGTACTCTTGGACAAGGCATCCTCTCTGCTGCCCGTGAGCAGCCGCATCCGCCAAGTGGTCCACGATACGAGGGTATGGGTGACCCAGGGCCACCCGTGGGAACATGTGATGGACCTGATCATGGACAAATATGCCACGGGCGACTTCATGGACACCCGGATCAATACAGGCTTTGTCGTCCTGGGCTGGCTCGCCTCCGGCGGGGACTTCGAAAAGGCGATCCTCATTACCAACGGCTGCGGCGCAGACACGGACAGCTCCACGGCATCCGTCGGTGCCCTCATGGCCATCATCGACCCCGAATCCATTCCGGACAGATGGCTCGCTCCGATCGGTCGGGAACTTGTCCTGAACAAGGAAGTCGTCGGCATCGAAGCCCCTGCTTCCCTGGACGCTCTCGCAGACCAAGTGGCCGAGCTCCGCGACGCACTGAACGGAAAATGGCCAGCCCCCGCGCCGGAAGGCACCTTCGACGCACAGGAATTCTCGGTTCCCGTCACAATCGGATGGGACTCGCCATACGGCAAGATCTGGGGCCAGCGTGACATTTCATCTCTTCCCCTCGAGGGTTCGGCCGAACCGCCCATGCCCACAGGCAACAAGGAAATAGCCCTCCCGGGCACCTGGACCACCTGGCCGCGCGAGGAGTTCGAGGACCTCATCCTGGTGATCCGCTACACGATCAATCTTGACCGTCCCGTTGACGGGCGGCTGATGTTCAACTGCTCCGAAGACGTCAGAGTCTGGCTCGACGGGGAATTCTGTTTCGGCAACCAGCCCTCAATGATCATGCCAACCCAGCACCGTCCACCGGCCGGATCCGGGAAGGACGTCCAGCTGTCGGCCGGAACGCACTCATTGGTCGCCACGATCAGGAAACCACCACGGCAGCGTGCGGCAGCCGAATGGATTGTCTCGCTGGCCGAGCATCCAGGCCTGGAGTGGGTGGCCAATGCCTTCCGGCCGAGCACTCCCGGCATCAGCGGCGACGATACCGGCGTGCTCGAGGGCACGGCGGTCCGTTAGGTTAGCCGTTCCCCGGTCCCTTCAGCCATACAGAGGAAGTAACCAAATGTCCACGTCTTGCCGCATGGCCGACGTAGCAGCCGCCGCCTCGGTGTCTGTTGCAACCGTCTCGAACGTCTTCAATACCCCTCATCTGGTCAGGGAAGCGACCCGGGAGAGAGTAATGACTGTCATTGCTGAATTGGGCTACCAGAGAAATGAGCAGGCCTATCTGCTGCGTTCCGGATCCGCCCGGAGGCCCCCAACAACAGTGTCCACCGGCCCCGGAGCGCCGGATGTCCCCTCCACCTCAGGGACATCCGACGTGGCGCCGGTAACCAAGGAGCCAGAGACCCTCGAAGATCAGTGCGGGAAACAGGAAACGGAAGACTGGCTCAACCTCCATGAGGGAAGCCGAGTCCTCTTGGTCGACAACAGGGAGGAGACCGGCGCCGTTATCGATGCCGTCATGCCCAATGGTTCCGCATTCTGGGCATGGCTCGACGGGGGCAACGGACGCCGATTGATCCACCGCGGGGACGGAGTCAGGGTGCTTGCATCGTTCGAATCCCTCGGAGACACCGATAAGTGACGGCCTGTGTTCGCTTCGCCGAGCAACAGGAATGAATGCAAAACTGACATCTGTAATGAGACCAGACAGGGGAGTTCTCGGAGCTACTTCTACTCCAGTGCTTCAAGAGCCGATAACGGTCCTTCCGTCAAAGGGGATCGGTTGTCCGGCCATAGGGGTGTGGACATTGTCCACACTTTGTACACCGGCGTGTCGTTGCAGCTGTATGGCGGTCCCCACTGAGACTCCGGGTGGTATCCAGTTCATGCGTCCAAACGTTCTGTGCGACATGACGTGCGGACACTGAATCGCCTCCGGCCGGTTAGATGGACGCTGTGCCAGTTGCCATCGTGGGCTTTCTCGGCCGCACATAACATTTCTGATGACTTCCATCCATGCTCCGCCTCCGTGCGTCAGGCAGGACGAACGGGCAATCCACCCCGCGGCAGCCCCCGTGGGCCAGCGGCCGAGGCTGATGGTGTGGGACTGATGACCATCTACCGGCACAGTGTTGTCGCAGGTCAGGCGCGTTTTTGTCTATAAGTGCGTACAAACTTCCGGTGAAGTGTGGACTTGCGCACGAGGTTACTTCGATGCGCGTCCCGGCATGGAGCACAGCGGTAGGCCTTGCACGGTGTGATTCGATCTTTGCCCGGTGCTGCGTCGGCTTCGTCGGCCAGTGGGAGATTCATAGATAGGACCCGCCAGGCAGTTGGCCGGTCTGGGGCGTGACAATTTGGAACACCAGACGATTGACGAGGCGTGGGGCGGGCCACTGGCAACCCGGGAGTGGGGGAGCGCGAGCGCAATGGTTGGTCCAGGACAGTCATTACTGAAACCTGTCCTGTTGCTGTAAGCACGCACCCCGAGGTTCATCGATGAGGCAGTACCTATAGCCTGGAAATGGGGGAGAACATCACGTCAGATTTGCAGGCGGTGGTTGACCGCGGTCGAGCATGAGGAACCTGCAGCGGCTCTGCAGTTTTGCTTCGGCAGCGGCTTTGTGCTCGTCCCGGAGGCCCGGGTCGACCTGGATGGCCAGGTGGAGGTGGTAGCGTACGGTGCTTGCCGCTGCGCCGGCGCCCGCGGCAATCTTAGGAGACGGGATCCCCTGGCGGTACATCAGAACCCACTCCGGATCCGGTGCGCGGCGCTTGGCGGTAGTCATCGAGAAAGAGCCTATCCGGCCGACCTGATTCGGACCGGCGCAGATGGGGCCGGCCATGGCTGTAGGTGGTGCGTACAGTCCCGGATCGGCATCACCCACCGCCGGCCCCGTTCCACACATTAGGGGACCATCGTTGGCGGCGTACACCGGTCGCCGTACCTGTGTCGGAAGTTAGGGGCTACCCGCATCCCGGCCTTTACCGACAGGACCCGCGGCGCCTCCGGCGGGCTAAAGTGTGGGGGTGGAGATTACAGGCACCATCGAAGATACTGACGGCGGACGGAGCCTTGTGACCGTTTGAGGGAACACCTACGAGGAAGCCAATGCGGCGCTGGAAGCCATGGTCTCCGAAGGCCATAAGCTCATCGTCGTCCGCACGCTCTGACGCGGAGCAGGCATTGACTCGGGAGCTAGCTTAGGCGGCCATACCGTGCAGGTCCCGGTGCGCTTCGGCCAGGATTTCGGGAGCGACTGCGTTCAAGACCGTCACTTCAGTGCTGAGACGGCGGGCGCTGACCATGGCGAGGCCGAACTGCTTGCCGCGGACGAGGGGCTCGAGCTCAACGCAGGCCGCTTCGGCGCTAACGGCGCCAGACATGGAGGAGGCGACCTTCAGGCTCAGCACAGCGTCATGGGAGGCCTCTTCGTCGCCGTCATGGATCCCGTCGAGGATGCGCTTCAGCCGGCCCGGCAGCATGTGCAAGTACGTTTCCAGGAACTTCAGGGTTTCGGCACGACTGTCGAGCTGGTTGGCCAGGTCGCGGATCCGGTCAAACTGAAGCAGGTTCCGGCCGGGGTCAGACATGAGCTTCTTCCGCCGGAGCTTCGTGCGGGGCCTCCGGCTCGGGCTTCCTGCCCCAGATGCTCGCGAGCATGCCGATCACCAGGACTGCGGGGGCGCCGTATATGAGGGTGTTCAGGACGATGGGTTCGCGCATTGCCCGGATAGCGGTGCCCACGTACGGGACGGTGAGGGTGTGCCGGTCCACAGTTGCCCCGGTGAGTGTGGCCAGCCACGGGTCGACGCCGTTGTTGGCGTCACCTTTGGTCTGGACCGTGATGCTGCCTTCCGGGTTGGTGTTCACTTCGGTCACGCGGTGGGTTTCGACCCGCTGGTCCTCGACCGGGATGTGGTACGTGATGATGTCCCCGACGCGGATGTCGCTGGCCGGGACAGGCTTGGTCACCACGATGTCGCCCGGGTTGATCAGCGGGGCCATGGAACCGGTCAACATGGTCGAGGTCTGGTAGCCGAGAACCCTGGGCCCAATGACGAGGGTCATGAACGCGACGCCGGCCAGGACCAGCAGCGCGGTCGCCAGCATGGACAGGGAGCGGTGGATGATCCGCCCCGCCGGCAGGGCCCCGGAACGGGGACCTGTTGCACGAGACGCCCGCGCTTCACCCCGTGCTGGGGTCGTGGTGAAGTCGATGGCGGCGCTCATGGGTAGGTCCTCGTTCCGGGGTTGGTAGTGAAATGCCGTGATTACTTGACGGTGGCGGTGCGCTGGGTAGCGGTAAAGGCGAAGGCGACTGTGCTGTTCAGCTTCTGGAACGCGTTGCCTGCGGTGGCCGGCAGGGTGGTGATGACCTTCAGGTTGTCGGTAGCCCCTGCGGTCAGGGCGGTCGGCATCGTGAGGGTCTTGGCCGTGCCGGTGATGACCGGGCCACTGCCCAGGACTGTGGTCCTGGTCCCGGCGCACGTGTAGGCGCCGGCAGTTCCGGCCCAGGGGCTGGTGCAGTTCTCGATGGTCAGCTGCAGGCCGTCGGTCGCATCCGTGGTCAACGCCGAAGGAACGGTCGCGGTGGTGTTCAGCGTGACATTGTTCAGGTCTGAGGTGCCAGTGTTGGCGAGGGTTGCGAGACGCTCAACCTTGTCGCCGGGCAGGAGATCAGTGACGGGAACATTCAGGGTGTTGGTCGCACCGGCGTCGGCCAGGGCGATGGTGACGTTTCCGGAGGCAACAGCCTGGCTGGCAGAGGTGCTGGAGGTGAACGCACCGTAGGTGCCCAGTCCGGCGACGGCCGCGGCGGTGCCGACCAGGGCGACGGAGGCGAGGATCTTGCCGGAGGTGGTTTTCATGCTGATGGCCATGACTGTGTCCTTTTAGGTGACGGGCCTACCCCCAGTGGGCCGGCCGAAAGAGTAAGTGTCAGGTGCTCTCCGCCTGACCGGAATGACTCTTCCAATGGACGCTCAAGGAGCGGGCACGCAAAAACTCAAGATTTCCTGAAGATTCGATGTCGTCGCAGGTCAATGCCTTTTGAGTGGCCTGGATCACTTGCTTGGAGCTGAGTGTGAGGACGATTTAATGGCATCCAGATGCATCCTTGAGGATTTCTTGAGCTTGCTCCGGAACAGTGGAAGGCGGCCCGGAACAGAACAGCCGGGAAGCACCGCGCGCGCCTGCCTGCGGGGACCGAGAGGACGCTCGTGGGGGACCGGAGGAATGTGCCGCGCCGCGGGCGTGCCATGTTCACAGGCGCTTTCGTCGCCGGACTCCTGGTCGCGGCCCCGGCAGCCCACGCAGCCTTCACCGGCTCCGCCGCCGCCACAATGACATCCGGAACCCACACCATGGCTGCTCCGGCCGGGAACGACATCAGTGCCAGCTGCGATCAGATCGGAGGCAGCGGCAAGTACCGACTGAAGATTTCTGTTATCTCCTACGGAGCCGTACCCCGGGCAAACAATTATGTCCTCCGGATGGTTAGCCCCAGCGGAGCGGTCACCGCCATAGACCTCACCAGCAGCAGCACGGGATACGATTCGGGCCCAGTCAACGGTGTGGCGCGCGGCACCTGGAAGTACTCTGTGGAGGCCCAATACAAGGTCCCTGCAACGACCAACGTGTGGAGCTCAACTGCGACTCCGCTGGCCATCACCTGCTGAACCGCGGCCCGGAGAACGGCTCAGCCAGAAACATCCTGCATAATCCGGCCGGCCCAGCCGTGGCAGCCACCGCCGGGATGATTCACCACCTGCAGCGTGCCCGCTGACACGGCACGCCGGAGGCTCCTAGGATGGCATCGTTGGTGTCTGTCGAAGCCGTCGCTGTTGGCGGCGAATTAGAGGAGGATCCGTGGCAGGAAAGTTCGAGATCTACAAGGACAGTTCAGGGGGATTCCGGTTCCGGCTCAAGGCCGGCAACGGGGAAGTCATCGCCACCGGGGAGTCCTACAAAACCAAGGCCGCAGCCCAGAAGGGCATCGAATCCGTGAAGAACAACGCACAGTCCACCGTCGTGGACCTCACGGAAGCCTAGAGCCGTCATCATCTGAGATCGCGGTGCTTGGAAGAAGACCCTGCACGGTACCGTGCAGGGTCTTCTGTTGCTCGGGACTACGCATGGATTCAGGCAGAAGGGTCCGCAACTGCCGGGCCGAACCTGGGCGGGACCCTTACCGCACTGCAGGCTACGGGCCGCTCTAAGCTAAGGGGCGGGGGTGAAGGCGATGTCTGAAGCAAGCCGCCGCTGGACTGGAACTATTACCTGGGCCCTGCTCGTCCTCGCCTCGATGGTCCTGATCGGCTACGGGATCGCGCGCGCCAACTGGCATATCTGGCTGCCGAATCCGGCCGATCAGGAAGAGTCATGGATCGGTAGTCGCTATATCTTCGCCGGCTGCGCACTGTCCCTCGCCGCCGCAGTCTGGTCGGGCGCGCGGGAGAACCGTCTCTGGGTGACCATCTGTGTCGGGCTGCCGGGGGCTCTCGTGGGCTGGGCCGCACTGGATAGCCCCTACGACCTGAAGCGGTACCTGGCCGCGGTCGTGTCTTTCCCAATGGCACTGGCCGGGGTCGCAGAGGTCATCAGGGGTCGTGGCCGCCGGCAGAGGGATTAGACGGGTCCCGGGTGTGGTCCCGGCGCTACCGTGCACATAAAATGCGAATCAACCACCGATAGAAAGACCGTCGTGAAGCAGAGTATTTTCGCCCGCGTTGCCCAGCTGGCCAAGGCCAACCTCAACGCCCTCCTGGACTCCGCGGAAGACCCGCAGAAGATGCTGGACCAGATGGTCCGGGACTACTCGGACAATATCCGTGAAGCCGAGGCCGCGGTCGCGCAGACCATCGGCAACCTCCGTGTGGCCGAGGATGATCACAGGCGCAACCTCGCCGACGCCAACGAATGGGGCCGCAAGGCCCTGGCCGCGTCCAGGAAGGGCGACGAGTTCCGGTCCGCCGGCAACCCTGACGCGCAGAAGTTCGACAACCTCGCCAAACTCGCCCTCCAGCGGAAGATGGCCGCCGAGAAGCTCGTGACCTCCGCTGCACCCGGCCTGGGAGCCCAGAACGAAGTGGTCGACAAGCTCAAGGGCGGGCTCGACCAGATGAAGGGCAAGCTGCACGAGCTGACCGCCAAGCGCAACCAGCTGGTGGCCCGGTCCCGGACGGCGGCCGCGCAGTCCCAGGTCCATGATGCCCTCAAGTCCCTTGACGCCGGCGACCCGACCGGTGCCATCGGCCGGTACGAGGAGAACATCCGCCGCAAGGAGGCCACCGTCCGCGGCCAGCAGGAACTCGCAGCCTCATCACTGGAAGCCCAGTTCGCCTCCCTGGAGGACCTCGGAGAGCAAACCGAAATGGAGGCACGGCTCGCCGCGCTCAAGTCCATGGACCGGAAAGCCATCGACTACTAGGACGCCGCCGTGTCCGACGGCTTAGGAGCGTAGCTAGGGTTGCGCGTCAATCCTCTGATTGCGGGCGGTGATGAAGACGTTCTTCTCCGCTAAATACCGGAGGTATTCCGCCCCGCTTCGGGGAACGGCAGCCTTTGTGCTGAAGTCATCGGTGCTGGCTTTCCACTAACAGCTGAGGTCGAGTGCCGTCCGTGCGGCCGTTTCCAATGCCTCCACTGCGAGAGGATTGGCGGGGTTGGAGTTCGCGGGGTCCGAAGATTCGGGCGGGTATGTGATGGCAATTGCTGCCTGCCGCTTTGCGTCCGCACTGGTGACCGCGACGGTCCGGTACCCTGACCAGTCGCCGGCGTGGCCATAGTAGAAGCCACCGCAGACGTCCAGCCATTGCATCAGGCCCATTCCGAGCCGAAAGGGGCCATCTGCATCTGCGTCACCGTGGCTGGTTTCAGGAGGCGCCCCTGCATAAGGGCAGCATAGAAGGTGTTCACGTCGCCGAGAGTCGAGACCACGCCGCCCGCTGGGTTGTCAATCATTGCCCCTAAGTAGGCAGAGTCAAGCCGTTCGCCGTCAACCTCGACATGGCCGTGCAGCATTGTGGCCGGGGGCGTGCCGGCGCCCGTCATTAGCGTGCTTTTCATTCCCAGGGGTTCGAACACATCGTTTCGCAGAACCTCCGCCACGGGCCGGCCGCGGAGGCGCTCCACTAGGAGGCCAAGGACCAGATAGTTCGAATTCGAGTACTCTGCGCCGCTGCCGGGTTTCAGCACCCAGGGCATGGCAGTTGTCAGCGCCAGGCTCTCGTGCAGGCTCATCTGCTGCGTCAGCGCCTGGCGGATGGGCCGGGAGGTGAACAGCTCCTCCTCATAGCTGGGTATTCCACTTTCGTGCCGCAGAAGATGGGCTATGGTGACGGTCCCTGGCGGCTTTACCAGGCCCTCGAATTCAGGGAGGTGTTTGGCCACCGGATCCTCAAGCTGCACAAGGCCTTCCTCTGCCAGCTTGAGAACCGAGACCGCCACCATGGACTTGGTTATGCTCGCGATGTGCGTGGGGTCCGAGGCTTCAGCCGGGGTCGGGCTGCCGAGGCTGCGGACCCCGCCAGCATGTGACCAGACTTCCCCGTTGATTCGCGTCTCGATCAGGACGGCCGTGGCTCCGAGGTCCAGCGCCCTCCTGCTGAATTCCTCCAGGCCGCTCTTGTACTTCACGGCGGCCTGTGTAGTCTGCACAGGAGGCGCCGGTGGGGCGGCGGTGCAGCCACTAAGCACCACGGCTAGGACCGCAGCTAGAACCAGGAAATGCCGGAAGTGTGGGCGGAGTTTCAGTGAAAGGGGTCTCGTGGACTCCACCATGTCAGCACATCCCCTTGTGGGTCTGGAGGCGCAGGGAACACGGGGACTCACTGCGCGGATACGGCCCATGTTCCTCACCCCCTCTGGCGGCGTCAAGGCACTGCGGGGCCGCACGGTGTCCTCAGCAGCCACGCCCGGGCGCGCTCGGAATCGATCCGCACTGCCGGGAAGCCAGGCAAGCACCCGGTCCGCGCCTACCCCTGCGGGCACTGCCACCATTGGCACCTGACGTCGAAGAAACTCACGGGCAAGGTGCCGAAATGGGAGCGATCGGGTTCAGCCAAGACTCGTGCAGAATCTTACTGACCTGGAGGAGTTGCCCGGAGGCCGAGGGGCCCCGCTAGAGTGTGCGACGCGCCGTGCCGCCCTGAAGCAGGTCGTCGACGCGGGCAGGGACAAGTTCGCGGAGGAAGCCCAGCTGTTTCTGGGCCGTGGACTCGGCGGCCGCTGCGGCAATGGCTTCCAGGACGGACACAGCGGTCTGCCGCGCGTCGTCTTCGTCCATGCCCCATGCGGATCCTTCCCGGATGAGGTGGTCCAGGGTGATATAGCTCAGCCGGATCTGGCCCGAGAGGGCGTGGCCTGCGTTGTTGCTCGGTGCGTAGAGCAGCAGGGTGGGGGCAATGTCGTACAGCGGGGCGAGCAGCACTTCGCCGCCATCGCGCAGGGTGAGTGAATAGTTTTTGGAGTGGGCGTCTCCGTTGCCGATCGCCAGGTTGAAGGTGACGGCCCGGAGCAGGTCCCGGCGGAATTCGGCGTCATCGCGGGTGTGGGGAGCGGCGGCCCTGACCAGGCGGGTCAGCCGCGAGGGCGGGGACGAGGTCCCTTCGTACTTCGCCTCACTCGGCAAAGCCAGGGCCTGGGTGAAGTCTTCCTGGTGCAGCCGGCTTCCGTCCGGCGCCCGGTCAAACCGGTCCACGACGATGGCCTGACGGGTGCCGAACATCTGCAGGTGTGCCGTCGCGGCGGGCAGGCCCGCGGCCGCAGCCGTGGTCAGCGCCCAGTGCTCTGAGGCGAGGAGGTCGGGAACTGTTGATTCCAGGGGTTCGGGCTTGATGATGTGGGTGGAGACGGCTCCCCGGCCCGGCCATGCCCAGCCGTTGTCGTGCCGGGTGAGCAGGACTTTGGACTGCACCCCGCCCAGGGAGGCGGTAACCAGGAAGTCATCGGGCAGGTCCCAGGTAGGGAGCGACTCCACCACCGTCGTGACTTCGTCCCCCGTCATGGGTATTGCAGCGCCCGGCACCTCCGGGGCATCCCCCGGCGGCAGGATTTGGACGGCGCCGGCACAATCAGAACCAAGGACGCGGAGCAGGCCGAACGCATCCGGGGTGGACAGGCGGTTGTCCTTCGCGATGTGGGAGCGCACCTGCCCTTCCGGGAGGAGCCCGTCAAAGAAATCGTAGACCTCCGGGCCCTCGATCCTGTTCCGGGTCACAGGCAGCGAAAGGGACAGCAGGATGGACCCCGCGCCGTACTCGGACAGGGTTTCCCGATCGTACTGGAAGGACAGTTTGAGCCCGCTGCCTTTCAGTTCGCCGATCCGCCGGCCGTGGAGGAAGACATCGAGGATCTTGCTGGTCATGGGCGGACCTGGAGCTTTGAGAACCGGGGCACCAGGGCGACGTCGCGGCCGAGAATCCTGATCGCCTGCATGGCGACGACAAGGGATACAGCCTCGCCGCGCTCCAATCGGACCACGGTTCCGCGGGTCACTTTGAGCTGTTCGGCCAGGTCCTGTTGGGTCAGGCCCGCTTCCTTCCGGGCATCACTGATGGCCCGCCCCAATGACGGAGCATCCACTGCCCGGTAAAACGGGGTCGGCCCTTCATGTTCCATATATCGATCATATTGCCCAGTCCGCCATTTGTTCAATATTCCGAACAATTTTGGATCCAGCTGAAAAGTTCAAGATTCCGAACATGCAGGTCCCGGTGCATCGCAAAATGCATCACCGCAGCCCATCCTGAGGACACGCCCGCCAGTTCCACAGGACTGTCAGTGCCCGGGAGCACCGTGGATTTATGACGGCTCCAACGGTTGAGGCGGCGATCCACGAATTGATGGATCTCGCCTGGAATGTTGTCTACGACCTGCTCGAGGATCGGGGCCTGCTCGGTGACGGGTTCGACGTCGCAGCGTTCACCGGGATCCATTCCTGGGTGGAAGACCTTACCCGGTACACGGTGGTCCACTCACGGGCGGTGCGGTCCTGTTCGTGGACACCCGGCCGATTGACGCCATCGCCTTCCGCCACGACCTGCTGGGCGCCGACGACCCGAAGAGCTTCTTTATGCTCCCTGGGTAGAGGGCTGTACTAAGGCTTCGGATGGCCACCGACGGCGGCATCAGTGGGGCGTTGACGGCCTCTCGGGGCCGCAGAGTCGGTCGAGGGTCTCATTGAGGGTTGACTCGATCTGGCCGTTCACGAGTTCACGCTTGCTCTGGCCGGAAGGGTCCTCGAACTCGGTGGGGAGTGGCGGCATTGTGACAGTCATCGCCGCCTGGTACCGCCCGTCAGCACTGCTTACGGCTGCAGTCTGATAACCCCAGAGCGAGCCCAGGCCCTCGTGTCTCGACTCTTTCGAGCATCCGTCCGCATGCTCCCACACGCCCAGTCCATAGGGAGCGAAACCGTGGCGAGTCTTCATTTCCTTCAGTGACGCCGCCGAAACCGCTTGACCAGTGAAGAGGGCAGCCATGAAGAGATTCAGGTCTCCTACGGTGGATACCGCCCCTCCGGCCGGGTTGCCGGCCGCAGCGGTGTTGTCTGTGACGTCGACCCGTTCACCGCGGATAGTTGCGTAGCCATGCAAAAGTCCCGGCTCGTTCAGGTCTACGGGTTTCAGGCTCGTGTTCTTCAACCCGAGCGGTTCGAAGACTTCCTCCTGCATGACTTGGATGAAAGGCTTGTGCCGCAGTTCCTGTATCAGGAGGCCGAGCGCGAGGTAATTCGTATTCGAGTACTTGAAAGACCCGACGCTGGCCGCGGGCCAGGGAAGGGTCCCTGCCACTTGCAGGCCACGCTCCATCGTGAGCGTGCGGGAGAACGCCGGGCGGAAGTCGACATCTCGGGGCAGGGCATCGTTGACCTCGGGCATCCCGGAAGTGTGGCTGAGCAACTGCCTCACCGTTATCGGACCTGGAGGTTTGAGCATGGTCACAAACCCGGGTATGACGTCGTTGACGGGGTCCCCGAGGCCGATCAGGTGGTCGTCAACAAGCTTCAGCACCGCGACGGCTGTCATCGTTTTGGTGACACTTGCGACCTCCACCCGGTCCGTGGGCTGAGCCGGGGTCCTGGACTCAAGATCGCGTACGCCGTAGGCCCTGGACCACTCACCCTCGGGCCAACGGACCTGTACAACGGCGGCCACCGCGCCCTGATCCATGAACAGCTGGACCTGATTTTCGATGGAAGCGAAAGGGCTGGGTGAGCTTGATGCCGGTGCGGGCCCATCGGTGGGATAGGTACAGCCAGGGATAATGAGGACCAGGCCGAGGGCCGCCCGCTTCCAAACGTGATTCTTTGTGCTCATGCTCACTGCCGCATCCGCTCGCGACGAGGTTCCAGGTTCAGGGCCGCCAACGGCACCGGATCCGGCCAGACCTGCAGCGGCGCCGTCGCCCAGCCCCTCAATTTTACGACGGGCCCTCGCGGTGAGGAAGCATCCGCCCTTCCTGAATGAATTTGCCGGTCTGGGTGCGGTGGGCGGCCATGCCTTGTGTCCGACCGGCAGACGGGGCGAGTTCAGGGGTTCCCCGGAGTCAGACGGGTTGGCCAGCGGGGTGGTGGCCTATTTCGTCACGGGTGCCGAACGTGCAGCCGCTGCACAAGAACCTCGGCCAGTATTGCGGCGTGCCTGTTAATCAGGAACCGGACCCCATTTATTGCCCGGGCGGTCGCGGTCCGACAGGTGCCCGGACCATTTGGCGCTCTGGTCGTACCTCCCGCACCTAGTACAGCGTCGGCGGAACCCGCCATCGGAATCAGTTTCTGCCAGCCAGTGGTGCCCGATATTGAGCCTGCACAGCAGGGCCTGGATCATGACTGCTCCTTTCCGAGAATGTGTAGCCCCAGCTCACTTTCAATTATGTTCCTGAAACCTCTGAAAGGATCCTTGATAGGACATCACGAGCCAGCAGAGGGGGCTCAGGAGGATCGGGGCCCGGCCCCAACATCCTGGGCAGATTCCTCCCCCGCGATCCCGGCCTTGTAGGTGGCCCTCCGAGTGGTGACCGTGCAGGAGGGACCTTCCGTGCAAAGCGCCCAACAGATAGTGTTGGGCTATGGAAAAGCAGCGGCAAGCCGCGGAGCAGACCGTGATCCTGAAAGGCGGCGGCCGGGAGACTCCCGTCAAGATGCGTAACGGCGTCATCCTTCTCCCCAAGGACTTCAAGATTGCGCCCCGCCGTGCCGTCCGGCGCGGCAAGGCCCCGGCCAAGACGGTCACCGTCAACCTGGCCGGCCTGAAAGATGCACCGGACTACGGCCCGCGGGCCGTCACACAGCGGCTGGTGAATGCGCTCGGCAACAACGCCGTGGCGGCCCTGCTCGGTGTCAATAAGGACAGGCCAGGCCGGTGGGTGTCCGGTCAGGACGCGCCGAACGAAGAAAACCGGGCGCAGCTCGCGGACCTGGACGCCCTGGTGGGCCACCTGCACAGTGCGTTCACCCCGGCCCAGGCCAGGCTGTGGCTGGAGGGCCAGGACCCGCATCTGGGTGCGCGTCCGATCGACGTGTACCGGCTCGAAGGGGCCGCCCCGGTGATCGAGGCGATCCGTGCCTTCGAGCAGGGAGCTTTCGCCTAGGTGGAGTTCTGGCGCGTACTCAACTGGCACCCCGGCGCCTCAACCCCGGCAGAGAACGGGCACCCGCTCTACATCTGGCCGCGGCAGGGAGCCGGCAGGATGGACGACCCGGACCGCGAATACACCGTGCTCTACGTCGGTGACTCCGCTGAAGGAGCGGTAGCCGAAGCCTTCGGTAGGTACCCGGTATGGACCTCCGACATCCTGGCCCCGCCGCCGGGGACACCGCACGGCACCCGGAAGGCGCTGGTGAAGTACGAAGGGGATCCGCCAATCCTGGACCTGGACGACCCGGAGGCGCTGCAGGTATGGTCACTGCGCCCCAGCAGCGTTGTCTCCCGGGACCGGGCCTCCACCCAGCAGTGGGCACGGTCCATGTACGAAACCGGAGACTACGCAGGCCTCTCCTGGTGGTCCTTCTACGAGCCCCGCTGGGCCAGCTTTGGCCTATGGGACATCACCGGGCTGACGGTAGCCGGCGATCCTGAGCCGCTGACCATGGCCCATGACGCCGTCCAGGATGCAGCTGCACTGATCAGGCGTGTCATGAGCTAGGTGTCCAGTTCGCTTGGACATTAACAATCGCGCCCACTGTTTGCGGGATTTCAGGGCTGGACATTAACAATCGCGCCCACTGTTTGCGGGATTTCAGGGCTGGACATTAACAATCGGTGGCAGCTGCTGTCCACCTGAAGATTAACAATTTGCGTGGACCCGGCAGCAAACAGCTTCGGCTAAACCACGGGCAGGACGGTCTCATTTTCGGACGCGCCGCCGAAGATAAACATCCAAGTGCTTGCGTGACCGCGGTTGTTTCAGCTGCAGGTTCCGCGGTTCGCAATGGGCGGGCACATAGACTTCCTTGCATGCGCGTCTTCGACATTGCCTTCGACTACCTGCTCGACACCACGCCTCCGGGAACGGACGCGGACTCCAATAGTCCGCGGCTCAAGGCTGACCATCAGCTGCTCTGGACGAAGGAGCTATGCGAGGGGCAGCTGTTTAAACTGACCGTCTCGGAAGTTCCCAAGGTGCGTCGGAAAAACTACCTGATGTTCGAGCAGACGCCCGACAAATCGATCACGTTCGGCAGTGACGCCATCACGAACTCTTACACCAGGTGGGGGAAGCCCAATGCCTTGGCCCAGGCTAAGGCCGAGTTGAGTGATGAGCAGAAGCGCCGCTATCTCAACCCGCCGTACACGATCGGCAGCGCCATGATCTGGCCCGTCAGGGGAATACACCTGCCCACCCTCAACACCGCCAGGGGATTGCGAAAATCTATTGCGGACCGGATGGACCTGACCCTGGAATGCATCCGGCGCCACTACGCCAAGGAGCCAGGCAGCGCCCTCGCCGACGTCACCACGAACTATGGGGACTTCTTCGAACTCTTCTGCACGTTCGAGAAGTTTGTGGAGTTCTTCCACTTCCAGGATCTCGTGACACCGGAGGGGAAGACCGCTTTCTTCGTCGATGAGGATGAGGACACGGTCTTCACGCGCACCGGCGTCCCGGTCACGAAGGACGAGTACATCAGGGTTCAGGAAGCCTCGCTGAATTTCATAGCATTGCGGGGCAACCGGATGGCCGACTGGGTCGAGGAGAACCACCGCGACATTGAGGTCCGACGGCCATAAACACTGGCCTGTCCCTGCCCCCGGTAATGCGAGAACAGGCGACGAATCACGGCAGCCATTAACAATTCATCGGACGCGAGCGTACGAGGGAACCCTTGTCCACCGCGGTGAGGTGACAGAGATCGCCCCTAATCATGAACTGTTTTGGATCATGGACGTGCTCACCGGGAGCCGGCGGCTCGTGGACATAGCCGAGCTGGAGAGCGTCCGCGTCGAGGCTCCGGTGCATCCAGCCGATTCCCTGAGCCTTTTCACTCTGCCCAGGTAGCTGCCAGCGTTCCTAAATATGCAGCCCTGCAGCCGAGCTGCGGCCAGGGCTCTACGCTGCCTCGTCATCGCCCGTTTGGGCATCCGCGTGGAGTGCCTGCCCGACTGTAGCCGGAGGCCTGCGCCGGGCTTTGGTCAGGACAATCAGCAAGGTCAGTACGGTGACCGTCCAGGCAAGAGCAGCGAGTAGCACCAGGCCGATCGCCGCTAAGGGGTGCATGGCGAAAGCCTAGGACGGAGGGCCGCTAATCACGGGAGCAACTCCGCACCAAGACGCGGAAAGGGTGCGCCCCGTTCGCTGAGCGCACCCTTTTCGTAAAACGCGTTAGTCCTTGAGGGCGTCCTTGACCTTTTCGCCGGCCTGCTTTACGTCGCCTTTGGCCTGGTCGGTCTGGCCTTCAGCCCGCAGGCTGTCATCGCCTGTGGCGTTGCCCGCGGCTTCCTTGCCCTTGCCGCCGGCCTTCTCGGCAGCGTTCCCAATCTTGTCGCCTAGTCCCATGGTGTTTCTCCTTTGGTTGTTCGGCAGCCGATCGTAACGGCCTGGGTCCATGGTAAGCATGCGTACTATCTGATTTTCAAGTCCGCTTGCGCATATGGTCGCTACCGTAAAGTAAGCAGGGTGACCAACAGCATCAGCCCGGCCCAAGCATGGCAGCGCCTGCTTGATGGCAACGCCCGTTTCGTCGCTGAGGAGTCCCAGCACCCGAATCAGGGTGCCGTGAGGCGAAGCGAGCTGGTGAACACACAGAACCCCTTCGCAGTCATCTTTGGCTGCTCGGATTCCCGGCTCGCCGCAGAGATCATCTTTGACCTCGGACTCGGTGACGCCTTCGTAGTCCGCACCGCCGGGCATGTGCTCGATGACGCCGTACTCGGATCGCTGGAGTTCAGCGTCTCGGTGCTCAAGGTTCCGCTCATCGTCGTCCTCGGCCACGACAATTGCGGGGCCGTTACTGCCACCAAGGAAGCGCTGGAAACCGGGGAGATGCCCCAGCGCTTCATTCGTGACCTGGTTGAACGCATCACTCCGTCGGTGCTTGCATCGCTACGGGATGGCAGGACAGAGATCAACGATATGGTCGTTGACCATGCCAGGCTCACAGCGGAGCGGCTACTGGAAAGCTCCCCGGTAATCGCCGCCGCCGTGCATGATTCCTCCACCGCCGTGATCGGCGTCGCGTACCGGCTCGAAGAAGGCCGCATACAGCTGGTCACCGATTCGGAACTGCTCTAGGCGACACGAGGACCCTACGAAACGACAGAGCAGCCGCCGGCGGCAGTAACCGAAGACCTGGACCGATTGCGGGCAGCCCTTGATGGCGCCATCCCGCCAGGACTGGCTCGAACCTTCCGGTCGGGACCTGGAACATCCGTGCCCTGGGGGACCTGACCGCCAAGTGGCTGGCCGGGCCCAAGGACTCACCTAAGCGGGACTGGCACGCCATCGCCTGCCTGGTTTCCGTGATTTCCCGATTCGACGTGGTTGCTGTCCAGGAATCCCGGCGCCACCACGTGGCCCTGAACCGGCTCTTGGTGGCCCTTGGCCTGCACTGGCAGGTCATCATCTCCGACGTCACCGAAGGATCCGCCGGCAACGGCGAACGCCTCGCCTTTCTGTACGACAGCACCACGGTCCAGCCCTCGGGCCTGGTCAGGGAGATCGTGCTGCCCCCGATCGGGGATGACCCGGAACGCCTTTTTGCGCGCACACTGTACACCGCCAGCTTTACACGGGCAGGCGTGGAATTCACCCTCGCGTCCGTCCACATCCTTTGGGGCAAGAAAGCTGCGAAGCGGCTGCCGGAGATCACCGCGTTCGCCCAGTGGATGTATGACTGGGCGGTGCGCCCCAACGACTGGAACTCCAACCTCATGGTCCTGGGGGACTTCAATCTGGACCGGATCGGGGACCCGCTCTACGAAGCGTTCATCTCCACGGGGCTGTGGCCGCCGACCGAACTGGACGCGGTCCCGCGGACAATATTCGACGACGACAAGACTAAGCATTTCTACGACCAGCTGGCCTGGTTCTCGAAACCGGACGGCACATCCCTGCTGCAGGGCCTGACCTACGGCCAGCGAGCAGGGACCTTCGATTTCATCCCGCACGTCTACCGCGGACTCACCCGTAGTGAAGTGTCCTGGCGGATCTCGGACCACTTCCCGCTCTGGTGTGAGTTTCTCCTGGCCTGACGCGGAAACTCCCGCTCAAGGCAGCAGGTAGTCCGGTCTCAGGTCACGAAGCGTCTAGGTCTTGTCGGGTCCGAGGCGCAGGGTTTCAGACCAGACGGCCCAGTCTTTAGGTTCGATCGAGGGGCGGCCGATGAGGTATCCCTGCCCGGCCGTCATGCCGAGCCCGGCCACGGCGGCGAGCTCCTCAGGGGTTTCGATGCCTTCGGCGGTCAGTGTCGCGCCGATCTGGCGGGCGAACTCCACCATGGCGGCGCCGAGGGCATACTGGCCCTGGTCATCGTCGATCCCGGCGATCAGGCTGCGGTCCAGCTTGATGATGTCCGGCCGGACATGGAGGACGTGGCGCATGGACGCGAACCCGGACCCGGCGTCGTCGACCGCGATGCGCAGTCCCTGGGCCCGCAGCGGCGCCAGTGCCGAAAGCAGGGGACCGTACTCGAAGACTTCAAGGCGTTCCGTCAGTTCAAGGACGATCCTTTTCGGCGGCAGACCGGAACGCTCAAGAAGCCCGGCAAGGCGCGGGTCCAGGCACGTTTCCGGGGAAAGGTTCAACGCCACATAGATGTCCGGCGGGAGATCCTGCGCGGTCTCCAAGGCCTTCTCAAGGGCGGCGAATTCGAGTTCGCCCATGAGGCCGACGATGGCAGCTTCTTTGAACCAGAATTCGGTGCCGGCGGAGCCTTCGTCCACGAAGCGGGTCAGGGCTTCGGCGCCGAGGAGTTCTCCTGTGGCGAGGCTGCGGATGGGCTGGAAGGCAGTCAGGAGCATGTCCTGATCGAGCATCAGCTGGAGTTGCTCCCGGTTGAGGGAGTCGATCGCCTCACGGGCTGTCAACGGCGGGAGCATCCGGCTTGTTCCTTCAAAGCCGGCGGGCCGGTCCTTCGTGGCCGGGCGGACGGTGCCCGAGACGTTCATCCAGACGGAACGGCCGTCCCGGTGCCGGCACCGCACGACGACCCCCGCCCAATCCGACCCTTCGGAGACTGCGGCCACATCGTCTTTGGCGCGCATCAGGTCGTGGCCGTCGATGACCAGGTCGCACCGCTGGCCGAGCAGCTCATTCGGCTTCCATCCCAGGAGGGCCTCACTGGCAGGGCTCGAAAACGTAAAGCGGCCCTGGTCATCAACCGCCCACACCCATTCCTGACTGGTGGCCAGGACGGTGTCCATCAGCTGGGCAGTGGCGCGCGCGCTTCGGCCCTCTGCCCGGTGGCGCTTCCGGAAGCGCACGGCCAGGACGATGGCCATGGCGATGGGGGCCAGAACGAGCAGACCGGCCAGCAACCGGTCCCTTGGCTCATCCAGAATGCCCTCCGGATCTAGGATCACGATGGCGGCCGCCACCACGGCGAACACCACCTGAACCACCAGGACGACTCCGAGAACATCGCGTACCCGCGGCGAACCAGGCTTCTCTGTCATTTCCGCACCCCCAGGCTTGGTGGCCCGATCTTACTACGTTGACTGCGCAGATCGACAGGTCAGGGTGAACGCGCCGCAAGGAGCCACCGCAAATTGCGACCGACGTGCGGAAGACAGCGACCTGTCGGTGAGAGACCGGTCAGGTTGCTCCCGACGGCGCACTTGGGCGCAGGCGGGGCTTTCGAATTTTGGCCGCAGCGCGGTGCGGGGCGCTGATAAACCATGCCAAGACTGCGAGGCTGGCTGCGCTGATGACCAGGTGGACGACGACTACCGAGAGGTCGGTCTGGATGCCCCCGGAGAGGTTGTCGAAGGCGGCCGCGACAGCGAAGACCACACCGCCGAGTGCGGAGACCATGAGCAGGCCGGGGGCTGCCGTGTAGCCAAAGGGGCGCCTGGCCCACAGCAGGATCCCGCCCACGATCAACACCGGGTGCCCAAGATCCGGTCGGCGACTTAGTGTCCGCGCCAGCCAGCCTCAGTCGCGCTGCTGCCGAAGGCACCAATTGCCGTTGCGACGAGCCCGGCATAGGAGAGCACACCGATAACCGTCAGGATCGCTCCCACTGCCCTGGCCGGTGCACGAACCTGTCGCGAATGGCGGTGCCGTCGATGCCTGTCACCAGAGACGCTAGGGCATAGGCGGCCGCGAGGAAGGCCACTACGTCGTCGAAGAGGAGAGGCGTGAACGGCGTGCCGACCAGATACGGGATGTATGCGTAGGCCAGATAGAGCAAGCCCCCCGGCCATAGCATCAGTGCTGTCAGCGAGCCACGGCGGGCCAGCCAAAGGGCCGCCAGCACAAACAGCACGGCGATGAGGTTCGCCGCGTCCGCGCCTTGTGGGGTTATAACGGACTGCGACTGGGCATACCTGCCAGCATCTGCCAGCCCGACGGTCGAGGCCAGGACGATGGCTGCCGCGGCGACTAGGGAGGCCACTGTGGCCTGTCCAAGCCGGTGCTTACTAGGAAGGGTCTCCTTCATTTGAGGCTGGACCAGATCCGCTGCTCCTGCCTTCGCCCCACCGCAGCGAACGGCGGGGTGGCAAGTTTCAGCATTCCCTTGAGCCCGAGGTCCCAGGACCAGCTCATCCGTGTTCCGCTGGCGTCGGGAACAAAGGTGAGGGCTCCGTTGATGTCCGCGGTGGCCATGCGGGTCATGGATTCGAGGCGGCTGGGCCGCGTGTACTTGGTGACCTCAAGCGCGAAGGGCGTGCTCCGCTTCCCCGAGGTCGCGACGACGTGCCATAGGGTGCCGGCACCGATCGGTCCGGGAGTGGTCTTCTCGACACTTCGCAACTGTGGGTTGTAGGCGGGCTCGTTGCGCTCGTCGGCGACGAAGTCGAAGACTTCCTCGACTGGGCGTCGGATGAGGATGGAGCCTTTGATCGTCGTCATGCGGTTCTCTGCTCTCAGTGCCGGGGTGCCTCTGCACGGCCCCGTGGGTCTCGCGATCCTGCTCCACCGTCGTCTCGTCGGGCGGTAGCGGATTGGCTGAGTTCATCGGTGAGCTGGTGCAGCGCCATTCGACGGATCAGGGAGCTAAAGGGGCCGACGAGCGAACAGTAGCGGCGGAACTGGCGGCGGCTCTTCTCGTTCGTGATGACGACACGCGTCTCAACCGTCAGGATCGAGGAGCCGGTCCCGTAGGGATCGATCCTCAGGCTTGCGGCGATCTTGGCATAACCCGGCTGGCTGAAGCCGGCGAACTGCTCAGCGGTGGTCGGTGCATCTGCGGAGGCCGCGACCGACTTCCAGGCCCGGCTCACCTGCCCCAGGACCATATCCCTACCCGGGGTCTCACCGAGGAGGATCCAGCCCAGACCGACCATGTCCTGGAGCCGGAACGTACCCCGGGAAACCGCGGCACCCGGTATCCTTCCTTCCGCGTCCCTTCACTGCCCCTGCCAGACGCTGTGGCAGTGCCCGGAGGCCGAGCAGGGCCCGGGTCAGCGGTGCCTGGAAAAGGTCCATCTCGCGGGCCGCCTCGAAGCACTCGGCAGGGGATGCCCGGAAGACGTCTGCCTGCGCGATGGAGGGGTCGTGTCGCGGCAAGAACTGGTCGATGAGCAGCCCAGGGACGACTGCACCCTCAGCGCCCCGTTTGGGCGGTTGCGCCGGTATCGCGCTCATGAGGGGATCCCTTCGTCCGCATATCCGGCATGCACCTGCGCCCGCTCCGGCCCCCATATCTCCGGCGATACTCCCCGTACTGCACCGCCTCCCAAGGCCTCCTGTGCCAGCATCGCTCCCGCGGACAAGGCATCACAGAGTCGAAGGTCCCTCCAAATGACTGGGCCGACTCATGCTCCGGGTCGAAACACAGGAACTATTGCCCCCGGCATCGGCTAGCGCGACGTGCATGCAGCGCATCGATCGTACCGGCGTTAATTAGCTGCGACCTGGAGTTGTCCGGCCCGCGGGCGACCGCTTTTCACAGTTGCGGCGAGCGCCCGGTAAGGGGTCCCCATACGGGCTGCACCAAGCGCCAAATAGCGCCGTGAAAAAGCCGTCATTTATCGCCGAAAGTCACACCCCTTGCTAGTCTGGCTCCACGGTCAGGACATCGCAGGCGGCGGGGCTAAGCCAGTGTGGCTGGTAGCCGGAGATCCCGTTCCTGCATCGCTTTGATTATCTCTGTTGCTGCTGCGATGCCGGTGGTTCCGATTCAGGTCCCGGTTGCATAGTGGGGTTCGGCGACGGGCTTGGATTCCGCCGAACGAATCTCCCGCAGGTACACGGACGCGCCCACGATCACCGCGACGGCGAGGAATTCGCTTTGCCAGTTCTGGAAGGACTCGAACCAGAACTGCGCGGTTCCCAGGTACTCCAGGACCGTGACGGGCTGCTGGCCGTGGGCGAGTTGTTCTTCGCTGTATTCGGCGGCCCCACCCAGTGCGTGCCCGGCCATGGATCCGAGGAACAGGATGAAGAACAGGCCCGAGAGGGAGTGCTCGTATACTTTCAGTACCCAGCCGCCCCGGCGGACCGGCCAGGGTGTGCCGGGGCCCTGCTTCGCCGTCCGGGGGTCCTGGGCCTGTGGCGCATCCTTACCGACCGGTTTGGATTCTGAGGACCCTTTCTGGAAAAGGTAGGCCGTCAGCACGACGTACATCCCCATCTGAAGGAACTCGGATTCCCAGTTCTCAAACGTGGCCTCCGCGAAGGCGCCCGTTCCCAGATACTGGAAGACAGTGACCGCCTCCTGGCCGTGGGCGAGTTGGTCCTCACTGTACGACGCGGCCCCGGACAGGATCATCCCGCCGTAAAAGACCAGAAAAAGCACCACATTCGCTATCAGAAGGCCGTGATTCCTGACCCATCCACGCATCGGTTCCCTTTCTCGAATGTTTAGCGGGGCACCCCCAGCCCCGCTCCGCCGACGAATGCCGCGGACTCCCATCTAACCAACCATCACCCCGCCGGCACGGATAGACAGCACACTTCCCTTCGTGTCCCTGATAGCCGGGCCGGCCACGAGGATTGTGGGGGTTCCCGCGGCGACATAGACTCAGCGGCAACACGTGGCAAGACGATCCACCTCGAACCCAGCGGATGGAGCCCACTTTTGAGCAGCACCGGATGCGGCACCACCCACTGGACTCCGGCGCGATGACGTCGAGGATCTCGCAGGTCTTGAACGATCCACGCGACCCGGAAGAGATTCTCCGCGCTCTCAGCGCCCAGGAACTCCGCAGCCTCACCGATGCCCTCTACAGGACCCTCGATACACCATCACCGGCGCCCGGAACCGAGACCTGGTACGAACTCGCGGTTGAAGAGGCCATCCGCAGGTCCGCGTCCGAGCTGACAGCTTCGGCAGGCGGGGCCCAGGAAACCACAACGATGCGCACAAAGGCGGATCAGGTGTTGCCGACGACTAGGTCCGCCGAGACGCCGGGCTCGCCAGTGTGAATCCGGGCGTTCTGTAGTTCAGCGGTGTTGGACTTCGCGCGCAATCCATGCTTGACGGGGGCCAGGTTAAACGACCTGTTGGTCTGCAGGTGGGTGTTCGGCCACGCAGAACAGATTGCCCTCCGGATCAGCAAGGGTCGTCCACCGCACGTGCGGGACTTCGTCCAGGGCATCCCACTGATAGGTGGCCCCGAGGCTGAGGAGTCGTTGGACCTCGGTCTGTCGGGATCCCCACGGGACGGTCAGGTCCAGGTGGAACGCTTGGTGCCCGGGCCGGGGACCGGTCATGGGTTGGAAGAACATTGCGAACCCTCCGGGGCCGGCAGGTGGCAGGTAGACGCTGTCAGCGGCGGGTGAGGGCAAGGCGCCGGTCACGGACGCCCAAAATTCAGCAAGCATGGCTGGATCCTGGGACTCCAGATTGATCGCACCCAGGGTGATCTGATGAGTCGTCATGGCCGCAACGCTAGCAGGACCCTCATGACGCTCCGTTGGTTGCAGGTCGGTAGTGGTGAGTGCGTCTGAAGGCCGGAGAATGTCGGTTTACGGTGTCTTGCCTGGGGTGTCGGGTCGCTGACCTGACAAACCCTCTACCGCCTGGTCGATGCTGATGGCTTCTCGCTCGACGTCCTCCAGGTAGAGCCGGCCGGCAGTGATTTTGCCGTTCGTCATGTCAAAGAGCGTCACTCCACGGACCTGAAAATCCCGGCCGTCGGCGCGGGTCCCTGACCAGGACCATTCGCTCCATGTCGTGTTGCCGTCATCCACGGAGCGGATCAGCTCCGCGTGGAAGTCGGGAATGCCTGCGAACATGGCCTGCCAGTTGGCGTGCATCTGCGCACGTCCGACAAAGGTCCGGCCAGGATGGGCAGGTTGCTCGCTGCGGTAGTCGTCGTGGAAAAGCGCCGCTGCAGCTTCCAGATCGTGGGTGTTGAGGGCTTCGGCCAGCCTCTCTACAAGTTCACTCATTTACTCGTCCTCTCAGAATCCGTCCAATGTCCACACACGGTTTGTCGGCTGCCGTCGTGCGGTGACGGCGGCGCGGGTCGGTTTACGGACCGGATTACCTCCTCATTCGGTGCGCTCAGGGTTTGTCCGCTACGAGTCTTCGCTGAGAGGATCCCCGGCCATAGGGGCCAAGGGCCTACGTCGGGACAATTCACAGCGACCCGGCACCAAGGCCACGGCATCTCCGCGCATCCGGAACGTCCTAGTAGCCTGCGACCTGTCGTTCGCTCCTGCCCAGCGCCCATTGCGAACTGCGTCGGAGGTACCGGGTTTCCTTTTCTGCATGTGCTCCCGACGGGAACGGGCCGTATATGTGCTCTGCTCCTACCGGTGTCCCTCGATTTGCAGGGGAGCTTTCGCTGGCCCGTGGGCTTCAGGTGCCAGAGGCAGGTCATCGAACTTCCGTCAAGGGTCCGGGGAGAATGTCGAGGGGCCGTTGATGTGATGGTTCCCGTCCGAGTCGCCGACCCAAAGCAGTCACTCATCGGCGGAGGCCGCCGTTTTGGCGTGGCCGCAAGGATCCGCACCGGGGGAGCCCGGCGACACACCAATTCTTTGCGGAGCAAACATGCTGGCAAGCTCAATTTCTACGTCGCCCTCATCGATGATGTGCTCCGCCGTGACCGCCACGACGAAACCATCGGCATCCTGATCTGGGGAACGAAGAATGACCGCAGTGTCCGGTACAGCCTTGGCCGTTCTGCGCCCCCGATGGCCGTCGCAGCCTACACCTATGACAAGCTCCCCGAAGCCGAACAACAAGCCCTCCCCGACGAGGGTTACCTAATGGCTGCCCTGGAATGGGCCGAGCCCGGGCCTGGCAGCGAAGATAATCGTTGATCGCACAGACGTAGCCAGAGCGGGTGGCGGCAATCGTATCAGTGTAGGCCAAGGGCTGTGGCAACGAGAAACGTTCAGCAGCCAGGAGCAGGGCGTGGCCTGCGCTCAGGCAGCGGAGCTGACTTCGCCGTACAGATGCCAGACTGACGAATGACATCGGTCAGTTTTGTGTCGCAGCCAAGCGGCGATCGAAGTGACCTACCTTCCGTTGCGGCCGGTCTGCAGCCCATGTCCAGAGGCGCGCGCAGGAGGGCGTGTCCGCTCCATGTCAACTCTTTAGAAGACACCTTTCGTCGTCCGTAGTGGCCGACCGCATTTTCGAACAGGGCTCAAGGCAGGCAGCCCCACTATCCCGCCGTGAACGCTCTTGCGGCCCCCGGATCATGGACTGTGGGACCAGGAGGACCGCAGCGATCAAAATAGCTGTAACGACCTCGTTGTCGGCCCGGTCTCCAACTGGACATGCACGGCACACCGATGGAGGATATAGGTGATGAATTCCTGCTCGTCTGCCCCCGCCAGAGCCTCCCAGCGGCACTGACCGCCCTGGAACAAGGCCTGGCGGGGGTCTTATGACTGGGGGGTCGCCGGCACTCTGGCACCCGGCTTTTGCTGACCCTCACCCTGAGTTCCCGGCCTACACGCAGGAAACCTATCACCAGCGAAGCAGCGCGGCAGGCAGCTGACACCGCAAATGTTTGGGGCCAAAAGGAACGGAAAGCCGTTTCAGGGCAGCAACTCACTCCGTCCATTGAATCGACCGGCCTGCCCGTTCCTCGCCGGCTAATGGGTCCGGTTCGTGCCCTTCGGGCGCTGCGGCAGCCCGATGTCTAAACTAAAGTGACGTTTTGGGGGTTTCCCAGCCGCGAGCACGTGTGTAGTGAGCGACAACCGCGCCTTCGCCCCGCGTTCCCCTCAGTTCGGTGGCGTACCGCAGAACCGCTGCTTCGCAATCCATTCCGAGAAGAGCCAGGGCGGCTCTACGGAGCGCTTCATCGGTGGTGGTGCCCTCGACCGCGGATTGACCGATGATGTTGTTGGGGGCTATGTATTCGAGGAAGAACGCCATTGAGGAATCATGGCACATCGCGGGGGAGGCAGCACCCGGTGGATCTCACTGGCTCCGGGAGCTTGGCTGCATGATTGTGCTTGCGCAGGGGAGGCTGGTTGCCGGCGAGTACGTCTTGAGAGCTTCCCAGTGAATTCCAAGGTTCAGTGATGCATAATGAATCGAAGCTTCGGTCACCCGCTATGTGACCGGAGCTTCGCCAATTCGATGGTTCATCGGTTGGTCCTTGCCGGAATGACCGATCTGGTGCCTTGCAGCCCGGGCGGGCCGCACCTCGTGGTTGGTCATCATCAAAAACATGCATACCCGAGTTCCCGGGGTGTGCGCTGTCATCCAGCCACTTCCAGGATGTGGGCGGTGTTGAGAGCACTGCTCGACCGCTTGGCCCAGGGCGGTTCCGGACCGGTTCCCGCGGATAAAAACCGGGGCAGTCCCAAGCTCGACACCGACGCCGCCGCGACCGGGCGTACACCCTCGGCGGCGTCCACCCGGGGTGCGGCTGGTCTGGCACTGCTGGCGGCCGCCACGCTCGATGGAGTGCCGAAGAATCTCGCGCTTGGCGTGTCGTTGGGAGAGGGTATCGGCGGCCTGGCGCTGCTCCCCGCGATTTTCGTCTGCAATCGCTGCATCCAGTGCAAGTCAGGCGCAGGCGAGAGGGCAGCGACGCCGTGCGGCCGACGAATGCCGCGAACTCCCATCTAACCAACAAGCAGCGCGCCTGTAACCAACCAGCAGCGCGCCGGCCCGGATAGACAGCACGCTTCCCATCGTGTCCCTGATTGCAGGGCCAGCTCCAAAGATTGTGGCGGTTCCCGCATCGTCCTAGACTCGGCGGCAAAACGTGGTCCACCTTTCCATTCGAACGCGAGGTATGGAAACCACCCTGAGCAACACAGGAGGCGGCACCACCGAATGGGGTCCAGCGCGATGACGTCCAGAATCTCGCAGATCCTGAACGATCCACGCGAGCCGGAAGAGATTCTCCGCGCCCTGAGCGCCGAAGAAGCTCCGCAGCCTCACCGATGCCCTCTACAGAACACTCGATACACCCTCACCGGCGCCCGGTACCGAGACTTGGTATGAACTCGCCGTTGAAGAGGGCAACCGCCGGTCCGCTTCGGACCAGGACGCTACAGACGGTGCGCCCACGAAGTAATCCTCCGCATAAGGGGTTACTGCCGCCCTTACCCGCCTGCCCACCACCCGGGGTTGGGGAGCAGCAGTTCCTGCAGGTTAGCAGCGTCTTCCTCCGCGCCATCGGCCCGAAAGGCAACTGGGTAGGGACAACTACGCTCCCTATCGTGGGAAGCCTCGCTGGCTCCTTCAAACATCCGGTCATGGTGACGGACCATGGAGGGCTGTAGCTCGTGTTCCGCCACATAGGGCCGGGCCTGATCCTATGAGCTAGACAGTGCCGCAACGCAGCGGGGGGACTGGATACGGCGGAGCTGTCGCCGGACCACGCCAATGTCAAAGTTATCGGCAAACCTCACCGGCAAGGATTAGGTGATAGGCCGGGGGCGGAATATCGTCCCCGGCCGTGCAGCGGGAGACGCCGCCAACAAACAGGCGGCATGATTCCCGGGACGGTTCAGATCGGCCGGTCACTCATGAAATTTCATGTGTGCGGAGTGGGCCGTGCATGTCACCGCAAATGAAATACTCCCCGGAGCCTTTTGGCCGCGTGGAGTTTTCGAGAATTGAGCGTGTGCGTTAGTGCTTGCGTCCGCCCAGCACGCCGCTTTCGACTGCCTTGGTCACGGCTTCAGCCTCCGCCTGAGTCAGTTTCCCAGCGGCGACCGCTTTGTCCAGCCTGGTCTTCATCGCTGCGGCGCGATCTGTGGCCTTGTGAGTGGAGCGCAGTTCATCGATGGCCGCGGTGACCTTCGCTTCGTCGATGCCGAGTGAGGCGGCCAGGGACTTGGCTACCGCAGCTTCTTTGGCCAAGTGGTCCGCTTTGTTGGCGTCCCGGAGGGCCTTTAGCGCTTCGGTCACCTTCGCTTCGTCGACACCGAGTTTGGCGGCGAGGGTAGCAGCCATCTGGCCGCCGGGTTTGCCATGGCCGTCTTTCACGTCGTGGGTGCCGGTCACCGTACCGGGCGTTGGGGTAGTGGTTGCCGAGGCCATGGCCGCGGCTCCCAGGCCGAGGCTCAGTGCCAATGCTGAGGCAGAGGCTGCCAGAATGATGTTTTTCCTGCGTGACAACGTGTCGTCTCCTCGATTGGCCGTGAACGATTGTGGTGCGCCGGCTGAGTGCTCCGGATTCCCATCCCTATGGGCATTAAAGACCTGGTGGCTGGGAATGACCTGTGAATGCGAGAGAAAGCAACCCGCGAGGCTCAGGGACTCACCACGGTATCCGCAGTGCGTCACCTCGCGGGTGTGAAGGTCCAGCGCGGGCCTCTCCGCGTCAGTCATGGGGCGCACGTGACGACGTGGCCGGCGCTACTGCCCTGCCGCGATCCGGGCTGCGTCGCGGCTGTCGTGCCTTTCCACGTACTTGGCGCCGTTGGGCATCTGGAGGTCAGCGAGGGACCGCGCATGGGCGCACGCGTCCTCCAGTGTGAACCGGCAGCGGGCAAGGAAGGCGTCGTGACGGTCAGAGGATGAGGGCTCCCAGTCCCAGTTAGCCTCAGTTAGCGGTGCCCGGGTGTGTTTTTCGACGCTGACGTGCTTGCATGGGGCGATTCAAAGTGGTGCACCTCTGGTACCGATTTGGCACCCTTAGGGGAGTCAGTGCCAACGCGCATGCATGGCCGGGGACTGGATGCCTACTCGACGAGCTTGGCCACCGCTCGCCCAGAGAAGGAATTTGTGCGTACCTAAGTCCTTGACGCTCTTGATTCCGGTGCGGATTGGAGCTTTTCCGAGTCGCGTCCGAGAGGCGATGGAGTGCGTCGGCGGGTGCTCTTGCCAAATCTTCTACGTTCTTGCCTTCGTAGGCATTGTCGGACTTCGAAGCCAAACCTGCCATGATTAGTCCTCTGTTTCATGGGGGGCCGACGGCATGCCTGCCGCAGCCGTCAGAGTCAGTGCCACGGGCACTGCGCAATGAGCGGTTGAGCCTGCTCGTCCTGGCGGCCGGATGGTTGGGCGGCATGGTTGCGCTGGCCGGAGCTTACGCCGTGACAGAGTTTGCACGGCGCCGACGATGACGTCTTCAGTGCCGACCATGGGAGGCCGCCCGTCCTCCCGGAAATCTCGCGCCGTCACCTCCCCGTGGCCTTAGCGAACTCCCCGGGCAGTACAACTGGGCCTGGTGGCGAAATTTGACAGTACGCTTAGTATTTCTTGTGGGGCGTTCCGTTGGGAGGGGATCGCTTCTTCTTGGATCAGAAATTTCCATCTGCAGACAAACAAAGGAGAAAATTATGTTGCTTTGGATAGCCATCATTCTCGCTGTTCTTTGGCTTCTGGGCCTGCTTGGCAGCATCGGCGGCGGGTTCATTCACCTGCTCTTGGTTGTTGCCGTCGTCGTCCTGATCTTCCACTTCATCCGTGGTAGGTCCCGCGTTTAGCACGACACCGGCTTCCCGGCCCGTTGCGGATTCCAGTTTCTGGGACATTGGGTCCTCATGAATTGGGGGGGTGCCTCTATGGTTTTCGTCAAGCGGCTGAGGGTGTTCGTGGTTCGTAGAAGGTGCCGTCTCTGAGCATGGCGAAGAGCGTGTCGCAGCGGCGGCGGGCGAGGGCGATGAGGGCTTGGTTGTGTCGTTTGCCTTGGGCACGTTTCCGGTCGTAGTAGGCCCTCGACAAAGGATCTTTCAACGCAGCGAAGGCTGAGAGGAACAGGGCTCTCTTGAGGATCTTGTTTCCTTTCCGCGATGGGTGGTCGCCGCGGATGGACGTCCCGGATCGCCAGGTCACCGGTGCCAGGCCCGCGTAGGAGACCTGCGGAGGCGAAGTCTTTGCCGACTATCTCGGTGAGGATCCGTGCTGCGGTCCTGACGCCGACCGCCGGGAGTGACGTCAGGACCGGGTGAAGAGGGTGGGCCTCCACGAGGGCTTCAACCTGGGTGAAAACGGTGTCGCGTGATTCGCGGATGTCCGCGAGCATCCGGGCGAGCTGCGGCAGCACGATCGTCGCAGCATTCGTTCCGACCACGGTCACTGTTTGCTGGTCCAAGGCGGCGATGATCTCGCCGGCGAGGCGTTCACCCATCCGGGGTGCGAGCTTCTTGAGCCGGTTCCAGATCCTGCGCAGGCCGGCATGGCGGAGGGCTTCGGGGGTCGGCCGGGTCCTCAGTAGATCCAGCACGGCCGGGTGGTCCAGACGCGGGCCAAGGACACGCTCCGATGCCGGGTGGATCTGGGTCAGCAGGCCACGGATCCGGTTCGACGTCGCGGTGGCCTGTTTGGCCAGGTCATCATCGAAACCGCAGAGCATGGTCAGTTCCGCGAGCTGTTCGTCGGCGATCTGGATGGAGCGCAGGGTGTGGGGCATGGTCCGGGCCGCTTCGGCGATGATGAACGAGTCCCGGGCGTCGGTTTTCGCCTCGCCGGGGTGCAGGTCCGCGATCCGGCGCATGGCCAGGCCGGGCAGGTATCCGACGGTGACACCGGCGGCCTGGGCAACCGCGACCGGTAACGCACCGATCGTCGCGGGCTGGTCAACGACGAGCAGGATGCTGCCGTGCTTGTTCAAAGAGTCAAGGATCTCGCGCAGCCTGACCTCGTCGTTGGGCAAGGCCTTGTCGAAGAGCTTCTTCCTGGCCCGGTCCACGGCAACGGCGTGGTGCTCGCCCTTGCCGACGTCCAGGCCGATAAAGACATTAATGCTTTGGTGGTTTCCGATCACCTGTACCTCCCAGTCGCAGCAGTTGATACTTGTGCTGGACTGTCCGCGGTGTCAGAGCCCGGCATCCACGTTAGGCACGACGATCCCACACTGTCCTGCCTCTATTAGCGGTCTCTCCGGCATCTACTGGACCCCGGTGACAACACCCCCGGATCATTGACGACTGGGGGCGGCAATCATGCCGGGGCCAGCAGGCCAGCACACCCTCATCCTGCAACAGAACTCGGGCTACGAAAAAGGTAACGGGATGCACATGGTCCGTCGATGGATGAATGCGACGGGGGCTGGCTGAGCTTGTACTACTGGCCTTTGTGGATGACTACATAGTTGGATGCCGGCAGCCTGAGCGTGGTGTCATCCGTGCAGTCAAACAGAACGTACTTGCTCGAGTCACCGCCGAGCAGCAGGAGGCTTCTTTCTTCAAACCGGGGGTTGAGCGTTGTGCTGTCGAGCAGTTCAACCTTGGTGCCGCCGTAGCTCATACCCGCGATGCTGTCCGCGGTTCCGCAGTCTTTGACTATGCGTGCCTGATGGTCCGCGAGCAGGGGCAGTATGAACGCCATGATGGCAAAGGACCAGAGCAGGAACAGTGCGAGAAGCTGGTATCGCTTCTCGTTGGCCTCGTAGATGAAGCCGAGTAGAGGGCGGCTAATGATCGTGGAGACGCCGTGATAGAGCCCCCGGCTCTCCTTGGTTTCCTTCTTGTCCAGGACACCCTTTCGGTCCAGCTCACGAAGCCGTGTCTGGCGCCTCAATGCGCCCGCCATCAGTTTGCGGCCGAATAAGCGCAAGGTATTGGCGGCATGTGCCGCCGCCAGATACTCGTTGAACTCCGCATCGGTCATCTGTGCGAGAACCTCGCGGCCGCCCCCGTTCCATTTACGGTAGCTGGTTCCGATGGTGAGAAAAGCGGTGGGGAAGGCGCCGAAGATCAGGTTGAAGGTAAGACCGCTGGCGGCCGCTGCGACGAGGGCAACGAGTACTGAAGACTGGGCGAGGAGCTGGGCGTATCCCAGGCCAACTTCCTCAGGGGAGGTTCCGAGCTGCTCGTAAAAGATGGCGAATGGAATGCGCAGGAAAACATAAAGTGCCACCCCGGCTGCGCCGAGCCAGGCCACATCCACACGCAGGGTTCGTCGTTTGTCCTGCGGTGCGGTGCCTGCCTGCCTATCCGTGTTCCCTTGGTCGCTATCAGCTGACCTCGACGTCATCCCTGCAGTATGCACTGCCACAGGCCTGAGTTCGAGAGCGACTCACTGCTCAACGAAAGCCAGACCTCGAATGGCTGAGGAAACAGTATTCGACGCGCAGCCGGGGTGGGAGTTTGGTGCGGCCGCCGTTACCGACGGCGCCGCCGAGCGGGCGTGGTGTCCAGGTCGAAGCCCGGCATTCCGGCGGTCACCTGGGACAGTCATTCAGACCACCTGACGGGCACTGCGGCTATCGCCGGCCACACCGCACCGCCTAACGGCGGCGCGTGGGGACGGGGCGGGGCGCTATCGGCGCTCCGGCCAGGGGTGCGTCATGCTACCCATGTGTGAGGAGGCGGTAGACCTGGTTACCGTCCCTGAAGGTTTGGCCGCCGCCGCGATCCCGAATAACACGACGGAGCCGGGCAACGAGGCCCGCGCCACGATCAATGGGGGAGCAACGATGACCACCGGAACCAAGCACCAACGCCTAACCGAAATTTCCATGGCCACCGAGGGTGACGACGAGCGGCGCTCCTACGCACCCTGCCGCTGCACCATCGGTAACGACCATGACTCCTCAGAGGTCATGCTCAGCCAGTTTGACCCCCATGAGAATGAGGACGACGAGGAAGGCGAGCCGCTCGACGTCTACCAGGCGGCAGACATCTGGCGCTCAAACGGCGAGGATGAGGACTACATGTTCGGGTACTGCGAGGACGAACTCCGCCGGGCCGCGGACGAAGACTAACTGGACAGCCTGACCCGGACTAGATCCGATGGCACCGGAGATAGGCCCTGAGACGATGCTCGCCGAATGGCTCTTCGTCGAGACGGTCGCCGATGTGCGACGACGAAGCCAGGATCCGGGCGCGCGGGGCCGCTACGAGCTGCTCGGGATCGCGCCGCTTCTGCGCAAGCTCCTCATCGACGCCCGTCCTCTCCTCAACACTGTTCGGGCCGCTCGCCCAGATGTATCAACAGACTTCCGCATCAGGCAGTGGAGCGCTCCTGACGACCGTCACTACGACGCGGATCTGCCGTATCTTCTCCGGCTCGGCGGACCGGAGCTCGTCGGCGGGCCAGCGGACCCCGTGCTGCCCAAGCTGAAGCACTTTATCGGCGCGAGAGTAGGGCTGGCCCAAGGGCGGCCCCTGTCCGTTCGCGAGGTGGTGAAGTACTACGCCAACGTGGAAGGCGGAGTCCACTTCGGCGTGCCCGAGGAAGACGCCCAGCGCGTCCTGAGCCAGATGGCTCCCTTGCTCCTTGGGCGGTCGACGGCGCAGATCGAGATTCTTGCCCACCTCGGCACGATCGTGGTGGACGCGCACGCCGCTGTGCGAATCGATTCTCGCCTCGCCCCTTATAGACACGCGCATGCACCGGCGCAACGATCGGAGCTTCTTCGACGGCTACTGGACCGCGGACCACTACGAGAACTCCAGCCAACGCGGCGCCAAGGGTATTAGTTGATGTTGGCTCAGTCTTCGTCGCGTCAGACTGTTTGTCGGCGACAGGGACAATGGTGCCGTGAGCGATTCCAACTTTTTCGAGGCAACGTCTGACCTTCACGGTCGCTTATTTTCTACGGAATCTTGTACGCGCGATGGCAAGGGCGATTCTCGTCACTGTGTCTCATAACTTTGTAGCCAAAATCTATTACTCATCCTTGGTTATGAGACAGGTGAGCGGGCGTCGGCTCGAGGGGATTAGAGCGAAGCCGGAAGTAAACACACTTCTGGGTTCAGCAGCGTAGCGTCTTGAATAACAGCAGAGCTTCCAAGACACCGAGACCCTGGGGTGAGTCTGGTCCAATTAGCGAGGCGTGCAGCCCAGTCAAGGGCGGGTACCGGTTTGGTACCATGAAGGCATGGCTATGAATCTCCGTGTCCCTGAAGACCTCGATCGGCGGCTGGAGAAGTTGGCTGCCGAGGAACATACGTCCAAGTCCGCGCTTCTGTTGCAGGGCGCAGAGTTGGTTCTGCAGCGCCACGCGCGCCGGCGTGAAATCAGCGCAGGTCTTGATTTTGTTATGAGTCATGACGCTGATCTGCTGAAGCGCCTTGAAGACGCGTGACAGCTTACCTGGACATTGAGGATGCACTTCAGGTAGTTGATCGGTACGGCTTCCATATCCGTGATGTTGGGTTGTTGGCCTCGGCATTGGCCAGGCCGGCTACGACTGTCATGGGCGCGGAAGCCTATCCGGAACTCGCGGTGAAGGCGGCAGCCTTGTTGGAGTCGGTCGCCCGGTTCCATCCACTCATTGATGGCAACAAACGGACGGCGTGGACGCTCATGGTGCTGCTGCTGTGGATCAACGGTTACGGGCATGACTTCACCACGGATGAAGGCTTCGACCTCGTCGTCGGAGTCGCCGCGGGCACTATCGACCTGCCGAACGCTGCCGCCGAGATTTCCAGGCATCTGGTGCCACGGTAGTCCTCCAGCGCCCCGAAAGGGGGTGTGGACAATGTCCACACTTTTCGTCTCGTACTGGGCCTAACAGCCTTCGGACTGGCTAGGATTCCGCATGTTTTCGGGACTTCCCAGTGATGCTCCTATGGTTGTCAATTCATTTCTTGAGTCGCTTGCTCCTCGAGCCATGTCCGGTAGCTTGTTGCGAGTTCGTCGTTGCGGATGATGCCTCGTTCGACGCGGGAGATAATGG
>NZ_JBPZHC010000014.1:0-67999 GCF_051857465.1 Pseudarthrobacter cremeus
AAGACCGCAATCGCTGTTCATGAAGAACAGGTGTACCAGTAGTGATTCAGATCACATCGAAAGCCCCGTGGTTTGGCGTGTCGCTTACCTGCAGAAATGACCGCATTAGCCGGTTAAGAGGGAGTTGTCCTTGCGGGACATTGACTGGACCGCGCCGGCACCCTCGATCAGGGTGCGCCAAGAGGCGTGGCGGTACTGGACGGATTCAACCGGTCGTCGCAACACCGGGTTGTTGAACTGATCGTAGCTGTTCGTCCAGTGCCTCGGCGGGAGTCTTCCAACCGAGTGTTTTGCGTGGCCTGGTGTTGAGGGTGTGCGCGATCGCTACGAGATCATCGCTAGTCCATCGGGACAGGTCGGTGCCCTTAGGGAAGTATTGGCGCAGTAAACCGTTCGTGTTCTCGTTCGTGCCCCGCTGCCACGGGCTCTTCGGGTCGGCGAAGTAGACCCTAACCCCGGTGTCGACGGTGAATCTGGCGTGGTCGGATAGTTCCTTGCCGCGATCCTAAGTCACTGATTGTCGCAGCTGATGGGGCAGCGTCGTTATCGTCTTGGCGAGGGCGTCTGCCATTGTCACGGCACCGTAGCCAGCCAGCGCGGGTCCGTTCTTTGTCCGTGGCATGACGCCGTAGCCTTCTCAGCGAGGTAGGTGAATCAGCATCGTGAACCGTGTCGTCCGCTCGACCAGCGTGCCGATCGCCGGTCGCTGCAAACCAATCACCAAGTCCCCTTCCCAGTGCCCGGGAACGGCGCGATCGGCGACTTCAGGAGGGCGCTTGCTGATGAGCGTCTCCTCGGTGACATGAGCCCAGGACTGCCGCGTCGACCGGGCTCTTGGTACTCGCAGGGCACGACCCGTGCGCAGGTGCAGAACGAGTTCGCGTTTGAGCGCTCCGCGGCCCTGTATGTATGGCGCCTGGTAAATCGCCTCATGGGAGATACGCATGGACTCATCATTCGGGAAATCGGCCTTGAGCCGGTTCGAGATCTGCTCCGGGCTCCACGCCGTCACCCACTCGCGGTCGCCCCGGTGCGGCTTGTTCCTGCCTTTCCACTCCGGCGCACCAGGGCCGGCGACGATACGACCGTCAGGCGCCCGGACAACACCGGCAAGTTTGTCCTGCACGTACTGATGCAGCCGCTCATTCGTGACAAGCTTGGGGGTCTTCGGCCGCTGGGCGAACCGTTCTGCCTTCCATTGCGCGACCGACGCACGGTAGTCAAGCTTCACAGCGCGAGTAGCTGCGTTCCGGCGCAGCTCCCTTGAAATCGTTGACGGGTTCCGTTTCAGTTCCTGGGCAATTTTCCTCACGCCAGTGCCTTGCGCATTCAATAGCGCGATCTCCTCACGTTCTTCGAACGAAAGGTACCGGCCTTTGAGCGGGGCAAGCAGGAACGTCGGCATGCCGCCACGAGGCCGGAACCAGCGCGTTCCGGCCGCCTGCGACACGCCAGCCAATATCGCCGCCCGCTCGCTCGTACACCCAGTCGCGATCTCACGCCAGAACGCCCGCTCGGATTCTCGCCTTAATGACGGCTTCCCCGGCGATTTCATGACAGGCCTGCCCGTCGCCACTTTCATCCAACCTGCTGGCCTGCCCATAGCTACGTCCGAAATCGAGGTGTTGCGACGACCGGTTGAATCCGTCCTGGAATCCCTGGTCCGAATGCACGAGCGGCTGCTGACCGGGCTGCAGGCAGGTCAGAGCCCCACGCAGGAAATCGTTGGTGAGCGCCAGGTTCGGCGACAAGCCCACCGTATGAGAAATGATCTGCCGGTCGAAGAGATCCATGACCGGTGAGAGGTAGAGCTTCCCGTTCCCGACGCTGAACTCGGTCACATCAGTAAACCACTTCCGGTTCGGCGCATCAGCCTCGAACTCCCGGTTCAGCACGTTGGCCGCTACCGCGCCCTGTTCGCCCTTGTAGGAGTTGTAGCGCTTCCTGCGCCGGACCTTGCAGACCAGCCCGAGTGCCTGCATCAGTTTCAGGACGGTCTTCTTCGCGACCGTCCACCTTGATTGAGCAGCTCCGCATGGACCCGCGGGTGCCCGTAGCGGCCATAATTCGTCTCGAAGATCTCGGTGACTGCGCTTTGAGCTTCCCTTTCGGGTCGGGCGCCTGGAGCCGGGCCTGGTGATAGAAGAACGTGGACCGGGCCAAGCCCGCGACCTGCAGCAGGACCGGGAGAGGATTGTCAGCCTTGAGGGAAACGACGGCCTGGACCTTTACCGTCGTCCCTGTTTCCCTCAAGGCCTGCAGTTTTCCCAGGTACGCCACCTCAGCGCGCAGCCGTTCATTCTCCCGCCGCAACCGCTCAAGCTCGGGCAACTCCGCATGCGGCGGGAAATCGGGTTTCCGCGGTCTGCCTCCAGACTTAGGCCGTAACCCGTCCTCACCCTCGAGCCGATACGCCCGGACCCACTTCTGCAGCAGCTCACGCGAAGCCAGGCCTGCCTCCACTGCCAGATCCGGGCCGGTCTCGCCCGCGAGGAACCGCTCTACCAAGGCGAGCTTGAACTCGAAAGACTATGACCTCGCCGGCCTGCTCACCAGAACTCCTTGCCCATGAATCCTCCACCGCCCATACAGTGCTCTGACCGGCACACGAGGCGCATCGAGCGACCGAGCCGCCGACCCATACCCGACACCCTTCTCAAACAACGCTACAGCCGCCTCGCGCTGAGCCTCAGACAATGAACTACGTGCATACATAAAACTGCTCCCCGGAAGTCCGAACCGAATTTCTCAGTCCAACTTCCGGGGACCAGTTCAGTTAGACGGGGCTTCCGGTTGGAACAGGGTCCAGAGCAGTGCGGCTGTATTCGGCAATAACCGGTGATCCGCTTCCATTGTTCAATTCCACGAGACGGGTCCAAGAAGCCACCGGACGCTTCGTCCCGTCAACCATTAGATAGACAACGGGGGAGTCCAGCGCCTTGACGAAGACCGTCGTATCCAAGTTTCCTCTCGGTGCGGGAAGCGCGCTGCAGGTGGACGCTGCAAGGTCCCGTGCAGGGAGCTGGGCAGTCGCCGTTGTGGCCGGAAGTTTCCAGATCCCGCCTCCGTAGCCGAGATAGGTGTTCAATGCGCAGCGTACAACTGGCTGAACCGTTGCTGTGGCGGTGTAGGGCGCCAACGCTGATTGGGGAACACGGGAATAGGCTCCGATGCCCATGCTGTTCGTAATTCGAAAATCCTCCAGCTGCAGCATTTTGTCGGCGCCGTCTATTAGGTAGACGATCGGGTTCGAGTCTCCCACAGCGAGCTTCGCCAGCGGCAATAGCGTGGGCCCCTTGGGAAGCGGTTGTATGGAAGTTGGCGACAAGGTGTAAATAAAAGGAAGGCTCCCAAAGCCGAGTTGGGTCAAGGTGGAAAGGTCGGGAACTTCCCGTGCTAGGGACTTATCCCATCTGTACACAACCGCGGATGATGACGATTTTATGAAAACAGGACTGGAAATTGTCGGTCCCGTTCCTATAGCGCCCAAAAGGGAGTTCGAAAATATGGCGGTTGTGACTGGCCATTGCGTCTGATCTGCCATAGGAAATTTGCTGGTCGGCCCAATCACATAGCGGGCGCTGCCTGCTTCGTTCGAGGCGAATCCTACGAAAGCTGGCCCTTGGACGAGTTTTGAGATGGACTGCGGATCCAATGCAGCCGCGCTAAGTGTGTTCGCCCACGCGTTCTCCGCGTTGACAGACGTGCTGACGGGCAAAAGCTTTCCGACGGTATATATGAACGGCTGACGGGTGTTGCGGTCGACTGCGATCACGTCTGGGCGGATGATCGGAGGAGCCCCAGCGTAAGGGAAGGCCGAAGTTACGGCGTCGCTCACGCTGACCACTGCCGAGGGCAGACCGGCTGCGCTAAGGGAAGCTGCGTCAAAGAACTCCCGCTTGGTCATATTGGAGACATGAAAAAGCTTACCCGAGGGAGATACAGTCGCGTTGGCGAGCACTCCTCCATCTGAGAATGTGGCTATCTGTCCAGGAGAAAGGGGAACCCAAGCGGTGCAGCTCCCACCCCCAAAGTCATACATCATGGTGCAGCTAGGAACATGTAGGCGGCTGCCAGCGTCGATCATGAAAATGGAACCGTCGGAACTCCTGGCAAACCGACCAACAGTGGGTCCGGTTGACAGTTGATCAAGGAAAGTTTGACTGACCTGAGTCAAAGCACTGACCTTGGCATAAAGCTGAAAAGTCTCCCAGTCTGGTATCGGATATTTGGTCCCGTCAGCGACAGCGTAGATGGTGGAACTGTTCGGGCCTATAACGAAGCGCGTACTGGCGCCGTCTGCGTATCGGGCGAAGTTTTGGAGGCCAGCGTAGTCCCCGTTCCAGACGTTCGAGTCGCCGGCGAGCGGCCCCGTGCTGCTGTACTGCCACATGCTGTAGGTGCTCCAGCTGTTGGTTGGAACGGGCCCTGCGTTATCGGTCGCGTAGCTGGGGTAGGCGGCGATCCACAGCGGGTAGTCACCAAACCCTGCAGGGTTACCGAGGCACTGATTCCACCAGCTGGTGTTCGTGTAGACAACGGGAAGGCGTCCGGTCAGCGCCTGCATGGTGCTGCCGAAGTCCCGGACCCATGAGCCAAGCTGAGCCGGGGACATCCCGTAGCACGTGTTGCCGAAGTAGAAGCCGTTGATCGTCCGGCCTTCGTAGGGGTTGAACTCAAAGTCCAGCACCGGCGGCATGGTGTAACCGTCGGCTGACCAGCCACCGCCATTTTGCACGAAGTAGCGTGCTTGGTCGGCACCGGAGGACCAGTTGGGGATTGCGAAGTGGTAAGCGCCGCGGATCATACCGACGTTGCGCGATCCCTGGTACTGGGAATTGAAGTAATCATTTGTGAAGTAGTTGCCCTCGCTGGCCTTCACATAGGCAAACCGGGCACCCATGTTCCATTGCTGCTGCCAGTCGACGCTTGTCTGGTGACCGCTCACGTCCAATCCTTGAATCCCGAACGTAGGCATCCAGGTGCCTTCGGTTGAGAGTGACTCCGTGGTGAGCATCTTCATGCTGGCCGAGGGCGACGACGCAGTTACTCGCTTGGAGCGCTGACCCATCTCCGCTCCACCAGGGCCGGTGGCTTCAGCCATGGCCTCGTTCATCGTGGCGACCGGCGCCGAAGCGACGACGGAGGGGGCCGCCGTCGGTGGTGTTGCGGGCACCGGTGAGACGGGGGTGGGAGACGTAGTGGGCGTTGGCGCCGGGGCCGGAGCTGATGCCGCAGGCGTGACAGCAGGCTGGGAGGGATCGCTTGTTGGAGCGGTTGCGGAATCGGCCGTAGAAGCCGGAGCCGGTTCGACAGCAAACGCGACGCCGGAGGGGCTCGGCCCAGTCACCAGTAGGACCCCCAATAGGGCTGCCCAGATGGACTGCGTGATGGGATGACGGGACTGAGACGGGTTCCGCTTCATTTTTTCTTGGCTCCGGAGGCAATGAGGCGCTCCCCTGAACGCTCATCTGGGTAGCTGTTCCGGTGTATCCCCCCAGGGAGCCGCCGGACAGTGCGATTGAGACTTAACGCGCTCACCCTAACACTCGAGTGGCTGGTGTAACCAGTGTTCCCGCTGGTGCCATTGTTAAAGGTGTGCCAACCGTTATCCACAGGCAGCTCCATATGACTTGGCGCCGTGCTGTACGCTCCCTAGGCTGTATCCCAGTTGGACTGCCTCCGCCGGGGGCGGCAGTTGTATTGGGGAACTCATGGACGCTGTGCGCATCGTGGAGGATGAAGTCCGCGAGCTGATCCGCCGTCGGGGATTGGATCCATCGCAGCAGGCCGGCGAAGTCCGCCGCCTGGTCGAGGCCGCTGTCAGCGATTACGACGAGCGCGCGCTGATGGGCCCGCTCCCGCCGATCGGCCCGCTGGAAGCCGCCCGTCGGTTCGTTTTTGATGCAGTTGCCGGCTTCGGGGTGCTTCAGCCGCTGCTGGACGATCCGTCCATCGAGGAAGTCTGGATCAACGCGCCCAACGAAATTTACGTGGCGAGGAACGGCGAGTCAGAGCTGACCTCCCTCAGCCTCACCGACCAACAGGTGCGCGACCTGGTGGAGCGAATGCTTAAGAGTTCCGGCCGCCGCCTGGACATGTCTTCCCCTTTCGTGGACGCCGCTCTTCCGGACGGATCAAGGCTGCACGTCGTCATTCCGGACGTCACACGACGGCACTGGGCGGTGAACATCCGGAAGTTCGTCGTCAAAGCCAGCCGGCTTGAGCATCTTGTCGAGCTGGGAACGTTGACACCGCAGTCCGCCCGCTTCCTTGGAGCCGCAGTTTCCAGCGGACTGAACATCCTTGTCTCGGGTGCCACCCAGGCAGGCAAAACCACCATGCTCAACTGCCTCGCCGCCAGCATCGGCAGCCGTGAACGGGTCATCACCGTTGAGGAAATCTTTGAACTTCAGTTCCCGCTCCGCGACGTGGTGGGCCTCCAGTGCCGGCAACCCAACCTGGAGGGCGAGGGTGAGATTCCGCTGCGCCGCCTTGTCAAGGAAGCGCTGCGAATGCGCCCGGACCGCCTGGTGGTGGGCGAAGTCCGGGAGGCGGAAAGCCTGGACATGTTGATCGCCTTAAATAGTGGCCTGCCGGGGATGTGTACCGTCCACGCAAATTCTGCCCACGACGCCGTGACCAAGATCTGCACCCTCCCTTTGCTGGCAGGCGAAAACATCTCATCCGCCTTTGTTGTCCCAACGGTGGCGTCCTGCATCGACCTGGTGGTCCACTGCAGCCGTCACGCCAACGGCCGACGCCAGGTGACTGAAATACTGTCCCTTGGCCGTCGGGTGGAAAACGGCATCATCGAATCGTCCATGATCTTCGCCATGGCGGACGGCCAGCTTCAGCCGCGGGCAAACTCGATGCCGGCCCCTGAAAAGTTCGCACGCGCAGGGTACGACGTCGCGGCGCTGCTGGAACCGCGCTGATGGCACCTTTCTTGGGGGTGCTGGCCGGGACAGGGCTCTTCCTTATCTGGTGGTCCTTCTGGGAGAAGCCGCCAGCCGTTAACCGCGGAGCGAAAGTCAGCCGCCTTCAGGATCTCCTGGCCTCCGCGGGAATTGAGAAGGTCAGCGGTACGGGTCTCGTTGCCACGTGCCTTGGACTGGGCCTCTTCGTTGCACTCATCTTTTTCGTCGTCAGCCGGTCGTGGCCTATCTCGGTGTGCTTCGGTCTGTTCGGCGCGTGGCTTCCCATAAGCGTGGTCCGCTGGCGTGCCGCACGGAGGACCGCCGTGCTGCGCCAGCTCTGGCCGGACGTGGTTGACCATCTGCGTTCCGCCATCCGCGCCGGACTTTCTCTGCCGGAGGCCCTCATCCAGTTGGGGGAGAAGGGCCCAGAAGAGTTGCGGCATGTCTTCCGGGATTTCGGAGCGGACTACCGTGCCGGCGGTCAGTTCGATGCGTCGATCAACAGGCTCAAGGATCGGCTGGCCGATCCGGTGGCCGACCGCCTCGTCGAGGCCCTCAGGCTGGCCCGTGAAGTGGGCGGCTCAGACCTCGGGAAGATGCTCGGAACCCTGGCCGAGTTCCTTAGGGAAAACGCCCGCACCCGGAGCGAACTCGAGGCACGGCAGTCCTGGACGGTAAACGCCGCACGGCTCGCCGTTGCCGCTCCGTGGATTGTCATGATGCTCCTGGCCACCCGGCCGGAGGCAGTGCAGGCGTACAACACCCCCATCGGAGCGGGCGTCCTTTTGGGCGGCCTCGTCATATCGCTGTTCTGCTACTCCGTCATGCTCCGCATCGGCGCACTGCCTCGGGACGAAAGGGTGCTTCGGTGAACGGAATCTCTGCGGCAGCCATTATCTGCGGCATCGTCCTGGGGGTTGGGCTGTGGCTGGTATTCGTGCGGTTGCCCTTTATGCGGCCCCTCACATTCGTAGAGCGCATCGAGCCCCAGCTGAAATCGCAGAACCTTGAATCGCGGCTGCTGCGTTCCAGCAGCCAGAACGCCACCCCCTTCGGGCCATTGGAGCGGATACTGCGCCCCGTAGTAAGTGACGGACTCATCGCACTGGGAAAGCTGAACCTTGGCTCGAAAGCGCTCAACCGCAGGCTCGCGCAGGCCGGCATCAATAAAGCGCCGGTGGATTTCCGGGCCGAGCAACTTCTCTGGGCGGCGGCCGGGTTCGCCTTGGCATTGGCGGTAGTGATCCTCGGCGCTGTCGCTGGCCGGTTCAGCCCCTTCCTGGCCGTGGTGGCCGTCCTGGGAAGCGCACTTGGCGGCTTTCTCTTCCGCGACTATTGGCTGGGTGTCCAGATCAGCAGGCGGGAGAAGCGCATGATGGCTGAGTTTCCCAGCCTCGCCGAGCTGATGGCCCTGGCAGTCGGTGCCGGCGAAAGCGCCACGGGCGCACTCGACCGGGTTTGCCGCAGTGCGCATGGGGAACTGGCCCGGGACTTCGCCAAAATCCTCGCCGAGACCAGGGCCGGGAAACCACTCGTGGAAGCACTCCAGGAGTTCTCCGCCAGGACCGACCTCGGCCCACTCGTACGTTTTGTCGACGGCGTGGTCGTCGCCGTGGAGCGAGGTACCCCGCTGGCAGACGTGCTCAGGGCTCAGGCCCAGGACGTCCGGGACACCGCCAAACGCGACCTTATGGAATCAGCGGGTAAGAAAGAAATTGCCATGATGGTTCCACTCGTCTTCGGAGTCCTTCCGCTGACTGTGGTCTTTGCCGTGTTCCCGGGCCTTGCGGCGATCAGCCTGGGACTGTAGCCATGACCATGCCTAAGCAGTCACCTCCTCCGACAGCAACCCAAGAAGCTCCTCACCAACAACTCACACACTGAATGGGACCGAAAATGAAGAACCTGGGAATTTTGAGCCGCCTTCTGCTCCTGGCTTTGCTTGCGGGCGCATGGTCCTGGACCGGCAGGACACCACGATGCACTGGATCTGTCCGGAAACACGCAGACGCCCACCCCCAGGACCATCCGGAACGCGGCGACGTGCCGGGCTGGGTGATGATCACCCTCATGTCCGCCGTCCTCGTGGCGGGGCTCCTGGCCCTCGCTGGCCCCGCCCTCGAAACCATGTTCAACCAGGCAATGGACCGGGTCGGAAAGTAGCGCATGCCTGAGCCCGGCCGCTCCGGTCCTTGCCCACCCGGTCCCGGCCTTTCCTGCGCTAACCGGCAGGGGTGCCTCCGCCCAGGTGTGGGCAGGGAGGAACGCGGCTCGGCTGTGGTGGACTTTGTGCTGGTTGGCGGCCTGCTCACCATGTTCTTCCTGGCAATAATCCAGCTCACGCTGGTCCTGCACGTCCGCAACACGCTCATCGACGCCGCTGCTTCCGGTGCGCGCTATGGAACCCTGGCCGATCGGGGTGCCTCGGATGCGCAGGAACGGGCGTCCGCGCTGATCGGGGCGGCCCTGAATCCCGAATTCGCCCAGGACATCAGCACCTCCGAAGTGACCTTCCAGGGTCTGCGAACGCTGGAAGTGACCATCAAGGCCCCCATGCCCGTTATCGGACTGATCGGCCCCCGGGACCTGCTGGAGGTGAGGGGACATGCGGCCATCCAGCCCTAACGACCCGCTGGCCAGCCTCACCCGCAGGTTCGACGAGGCCCTCTGCCGGACCCGGCCACGACCCTGTGTCCAGGTGCCGGCGGCCAGGGCAAGCCATCCATCAGGGCCGTCGACTCGAGGCAGCGTCATCGCCGGGCCCAACGAAGAGGGGAGCGCGGTGGTCGAATTCACGTTCCTGGCCCTGCTCCTGATGGTCCCCGTCGTGTACTTCATCATCACCCTTGGCCAGCTCCAGGGCGGGTCCTTCGCCGTTGTGGGTGCAGCCGACCAGGCCGCAAAAGTCTTCGTGGCACAGCCGGATGCAAAGTCGGCCCAGGCTGCGGCGGAGCAGGCCGCCGTCATCGCGCTCGCGGACTTTGGCCACGAAGCCGGCCAGGCGCGGGTCTCGACCCGTTGCGACCCGGCCGACTGCCAGGCCCCGGGCACTGCGGTCACCGTCACTGTGAATCTCTCCGTGCCGCTGCCGTTCGTTCCGTTCAGCGATGAGTTCAGGCTGAGCTCGAGCGAAGTTGAGGCATCGTCCACCCAACTGGTCGGCAGGTTCCGGTGACCGCGGCCGCGACTGCCCCGCCGGGCCCCAAGCAGAGCCCCGGCCAGAGCAACGATGACGGCCAGATGATCGTGCTGATCATTGGCTACGTCACGCTCGCGCTGCTGCTGGTCACCGTCGTCATCGGCATCTCCAGCGTTTACCTGGAACACAAACGGCTCTTGTCCCTCGCCGACGGAGCGTCCCTTGCCGCCGCTGACAGTTATACCCTCGGCGAGGTAGCCGGCAATGGCGGGACACCCTCCGCGGTGCTGGGTTCCGGACGGGTGCGCAGCGTGGCGGCGGACTTCATCGCCAGGAGCCCGTCGTCGGCCAGGTTCGCCCAGTTGGGTATTTCAGCGGCGACCGGCAGCCCCGACGGGTCCACCGCCGTCGTGGTTCTCAGTGCGGCTGTCCACCCTCCGGTGGTGAACTTCCTGGTGCCGGACGGCATCAGGATCGAGGCAGTCTCCACCGCTCGTTCGCGGCTCACCCGGTGAGCGGAAGCAGGGGAGTCGGGCCCTCCAGCTGGATAGCGTAGGCTTAAACAACCATGGCCACTATTGATTTTCCCGCAGAAATCCGCGCTCTTCGCGCCACCTACAACTCCATCGAACGTGTGAGCGATGTCGAGGCCCTCAAGGAAGACATCGCCGAACTGAGCGAGCGCGCCGGCGAACCGGACCTGTGGGACGATCCCGCTGCGGCCCAGAAGATCACCTCGCGGCTCTCGCACCGCCAGTCTGAGCTCGAGCGGCTGAACAAGCTTGTTTCCCGGATTGACGATCTGGAAGTCCTGGTGGAGCTGGGCCAGGATGAGGACGACGCCGATTCCATGGGGGAGGCGGCAACCGAACTCGATTCCATTAAGAAGGCACTGAAGGAACTCGAAGTGGTGACGCTGCTTTCGGGCGAGTTCGACGAACGTGAAGCAGTAGTCTCCATTCGAGCCGGTGCGGGCGGCGTGGACGCTGCGGACTTCGCTGAAATGCTGATGCGCATGTACTTGCGCTGGGCCGAACGCCATGGTTACCCCACCACGATCATGGACACGTCCTACGCCGAAGAGGCCGGGCTCAAGTCCGCCACTTTCGAAGTCAAGGCGCCCTACGCCTTCGGCACACTGAGCGTCGAAGCCGGAACCCACCGCCTCGTGCGGATCAGCCCCTTTGATAACCAGGGCCGCCGCCAGACGTCCTTTGCCGCCGTCGAAGTAATTCCGCTCATCGAATCCACGGACTCCATCGATATTCCGGACAACGAAATACGCGTGGACGTCTTCAGGTCATCGGGCCCCGGCGGTCAATCCGTCAACACAACGGACTCGGCGGTCCGCCTCACCCACATCCCCACCGGCACCGTCGTCTCCATGCAGAACGAGAAGTCACAGCTGCAGAACCGCGCCGCCGCCATGCGCGTCCTGCAGTCCCGCCTGCTTCTACTGAAAAAAGAGCAGGAGGATGCGGAGAAGAAGGCATTTGCCGGCGACGTCAAGGCTTCCTGGGGCGACCAGATGCGCTCGTACGTTCTGAACCCGTACCAGATGGTCAAGGACCTCCGGACAGAACACGAAGTGGGCAACACCTCTGCCGTCTTCGACGGTGAAATTGACGACTTCATCGACGCCGGGATCCGCTGGCGGACGGACAACCGCAACGCCGATAAGTCGTAGCTGACCCGCAGTCCGTGCAGGGCTGATCCCGCGACACACCCCCGGATCCCCCGAATACCGGCGAAAATGCTGCGTATAGTCGAGGAGCCGGAGCTCTACTTCCCCCAAACGAAAGCCCGCGCACCGGCTGCAGATCTGGGCTGCATAAGCCATGCCCTGCAGGGTATTTAGGGCCATGATCCGATTCGAAAATGTCACCAAGGTCTACGACCAGACAGCACGTCCCGCGCTGGACGACGTCAGCCTTGAAATTGACCGTGGTGAGTTCGCGTTCCTCGTCGGCGCCTCCGGATCCGGCAAGTCCACCTTCCTCCGGCTGGTGCTCAAGGAAGACCGGGCCTCCTCGGGTGCGGTCTACGTGGCAGGGCAGAACGTCGCCAAGATCTCCAGCTGGCGCGTGCCCAGGCTTCGCCGCGGAATCGGTGTGGTGTTCCAGGACTTCCGCCTACTTCCGCAGAAGAACGTCTTCGCCAACGTCGCCTTCGCGATGCAGGTCATCGGCAAGAGCCGGAGCGTCATCCGCGACACCGTCCCCGAAGTTCTCAAGACGGTGGGCCTGGAGGGCAAAGAGCGCCGCATGCCCCACGAGCTCTCCGGCGGTGAGCAGCAGCGTGTTGCCATAGCCCGCGCAGTGGTTAACCGGCCCGGCATCCTGCTTGCCGACGAGCCCACCGGCAACCTGGACCCCACCACCTCCATGGGAATCATGGGCGTGCTGGACAAGATCAACCAGAACGGCACCACTGTGGTCATGGCCACGCACGACGACGACATCGTCAATGAGATGCGCAAACGCGTGGTGGAACTCAAGCATGGCGTGGTCATCCGCGACGAGGCCAGGGCCCTGTATACCTCCATGATTCCGGTGGTGGGTCAGTCCCGCCGGCTCAAGGATGCCAGCGGCCGGGACGAGACGCCGCCCGCCCAACCGGACCGCCACCAGGACACCCCACCCGACCGCCGTCGGGACGCAGGGGAGGAGCAGCGATGAGGCTGGCATTCATTCTTGGCGAAATCGGCAGCGGCCTTCGCCGCAACGTCTCCATGGTGGTATCGGTCATCCTGGTCACCTTCGTCTCCCTGACGTTCGTCGGCGCAGCCGGCATGCTGCAGCTGCAGATCAACCAGATGAAGGGCTTCTGGTACGACAAAGTCCAGGTTGCCATCTTCCTCTGCAGTGAGGGCTCGACGGCGGCCGGTTGCGCAACCGGTCCGGTCACCCCCGAACAGCAGGAGAACCTCAAGACGCTCCTGCAATCACCCGCAGTGGCCCAGTACGTCAACGATTTCCAGTTCGAGTCCAAGGACGAGGCCTACAAGCACTTCAAGGACCAGTTCTCCAACTCACCCATCGTTGATTCGGTGACGCCGGACCAGCTCCCGTCGTCCTTCCGGATCAACATGAAGGATCCGGAAAAGTACCAGATCATCAGTGAGACGTTCTCGTCCCAACCCGGCGTCGAGACAGTCATCGACCAGCGTCAGTTGCTTGAGCGGCTGTTCTCGGCCATGAACGCGGCATCCCTTGTGGCCGTGAGTATCGCCGGCGTGATGATCGTCTGCGCCATCCTTCTGATCGCTACGACTATCCGGCTATCGGCTTTCAGCCGCCGCCGTGAGACCGGGATCATGCGCCTGGTGGGCGCTTCAAAGATGGTCATCCAGCTGCCGTTCATCCTTGAAGGAGTGATAGCGGCTGTTGTGGGCGCAGCCCTGGCCTCCGGGACGCTGTGGGCGGTGGCGCACTTCTTCCTGGGCGAGTACCTGTCCAAGCAGTATCCGGACACCGCGTTCATCTCACCGGGCCAGACGCTCATCCTTGCTCCCGCTTTGCTGATCCTTGGCGGATCTTTGGCTGGAATTTCGTCCCTCTTGACCTTACGCAGATATTTGAAGGTTTAGGCTGTGCAAACCGAACAAGGAATCCCTATGAACGTATTGCACCGAACTACGCCCCGGCACCGGGCAGAACGCCGGCGTCCGGCGGGCCGCCTCAGCGGCATGCTCAGTGGCGTCCTGGTACTTGTGCTCGCCGCCAGCCTCGGTGCCTCGGCCCCTGTGGCGCGGGCCGATGAACTGGATGACAAGCAGGCCGCCCTTGAAGCGGAGGCCGCCCGGGTGCAGCAGTCCCTTGAATTCGTGGATTCCCGGATCGCAAAGGCCGCCGGCGACCTGGTGATTTACCAGGGCCAGTTGCCCGGTGCCCAGCAGGCACTTCTGGAAGCGCAGGGCCGGGTGGCCAGCGCGGTCAAGGAAGTTGAAGCGCTGACGGCGCGCGTTGACCTTGCGCAGCAGAACAAAGCGAAAATCACCCAGCAGCTTGAGACCGACAAGCAAAAAATCGCCGACACCAAGAAGTTGATCGGCCAGATCGCCACCCAGGCCTACAAGTCCGGCGGCGTACCCTCGAACCTGACTCTGTTCTTTGGGGCAAACAACGGCGGCAGCCTGACCGAAACGATGGACCTGGCCGACCAGGCCATGCGCAGCCAGAATGCAGCAATGGACAAACTGTCCCAGCAAAGCGCAACCAATGTAAACTCCCAGGCCCGGCTTGAAGCCGTCGAAGTTGAAATCAGGGACCTGAAGGCCAAAGCTGACGCCGCCTTGGAGCGGGAGAAAGCGGCCCGTGACGAGGCAGAGGCGAGGAAGGCCCAGGTTGACAAGCTGATCGCCGACACCACCCGTCTCGATGCTGAGCTGCAGGCGGCCAAGCCGGGCATCCAGAGCCAAATGGCTGCGGTTGAGGCCAGCCAGAACGCCGTAGCCAACGAGATCGTCGAACGGGACCGTAGGCTCCGTGAAGCCTGGGAAGCCGAACAGCGCCGCCTCGCAGCTGCCGCGGCAGCTGCAGCGGCGGCTGAGGCCGCTGCCCGGAACCAGCCCGCGCCGCCGCAGGTGCCGTACGCGCCGGTGACAGGTTCGCCGTCCGCCTTCGGCCTGCGGCATCCCTTCTCCGGCGACGTCCCCATCACCTCAGGCTTCGGCTGGCGTGCCACCCCGCCGGGAACCATCGACTTCTACGGCACCGGCGGCTACATGCATACCGGCATCGACTTTGGAGCGGCCTGCGGCACTCCGGTGTATGCGGCCGCCGCCGGTGAGGTATTCTCCTCCGGCTGGAACTCGGCCGACGGCGGTGGCTGGCGCGTGAAGCTGTCCCACGGCGTGGTGCAAGGCAATTCCCTGACGACCATTTATTACCACAACAGCAGCATCGTCGTCTCCAACGGCCAGCAGGTATCCCAGGGGCAGCTCATCGCCTACTCGGGCAACACCGGCAATTCGACGGGCTGCCACGCGCACTTCGAGACCTGGCTCAACGGCGCCGCCGTTGACCCGATGCGGCTGCTGTAACGACGGTCCGGCGCTGCCGTACACTGGTATGACTCCGCGCCGGACCGGCCGGAGGTAACCAGGATTCAAGAACTGAGGAGTTTAGCCGTGCCCAAAGAAAGTGGCCGAAAAGTGGTGGCCACCAACCGGAAGGCCCGGCATGACTACCACGTGCTTGACACCTACGAGGCCGGCATCGCCCTCATGGGCACTGAGGTCAAGTCCCTGCGCGAAGGCCACGCCTCGATGGTTGACGGTTTCTGCACGTTCTACAACGACGAGTTGTGGATGGAGGGCATCCATATCCCGGAATACAACCAGGGGAGCTGGACCAACCACTCGGCACGCCGCCGCCGGAAGCTCTTGCTGCACCGTGAGGAGCTCAACAAGATCTCGGTGAAGATCCGCGAGTCCGGTTTCACCGTGGTTCCGCTGCAGCTGTACTTCCTGGACGGCCGGGCCAAGGTGGAGATTGCGATTGCCCGCGGTAAGAAGGAGTACGACAAGCGCCAGACGCTGCGCGAGCAGCAGGACAAGCGTGAGTCGCTTCGCGAGCTGAGGGAGCGCAACCGCCGCTAGGCCAAATCCTGCCCGGGAATGATCCGGGGCACTGCATGCGTTATGCTTAATAGTCCGGCAGGGTTTTTCGAGCAATCAGAGGCTCAGCCGGTTTGATAACAAAATACGGGGATGATCGGTTTCGACGATGTTAGTCGCGACAGGTGAAGCGGGCCGAGGATGCAGAATTATCTCGTAAACGCTGTCTGCAAACCAATAAGTGCCAAAGCAAAAAGCACTGACTTCGCTCTTGCTGCCTAAGCAGTAAGACAGTCCGTCAGCCCGAGGTTGCTATTGCCCCGGATACTGGCGTCATTTAGATAGCCACTGCTGCTTACCTCCGTCATCGGGGTAAGCGGGACTCTTAGATGACTGGGCCCGGATCAGCCTCCTGTTTGCACGAGGGCTGGGGCCGAGAAAATCCAACGCAAACTGCGCCCGGAGAAGACCTGTTAACACGACATCGGACGGGGGTTCAATTCCCCCCATCTCCACATTTTGCGATGAAGCGGGACATCCTTCACGGATGAGCCGAGTCATCGGTAACACCCCGGTCTTCGGACCGGGGTGTTTTTCTTTGCCCGGATTTCGTCGACGAGCGGTCCCACCGCGCCGGATGCACCGGCTGCCGGTGGCGTGCGGCCGTCTTGGCCTGCGGACGGCGAAAGAGGAAGCCGAGCCCGCATTTCTTCAAGAGGTACTCCAATGCCATGCATGCCAACGCGACGACCGCGGTCAAGGCGAGTGGGTAGGTGAGGGCCATCGTGGCTGAGTTTGCGATGACCGGGGCGGCTGGAGCCAGTGGACCTTGGAAGGCGAACACAATGCCGTCCAGAACCGGGACGTGCAGTACGTAAACGCCCAGTGTCCGCTTTCCGACCCACGAGCCCGCTGCGGCTATCCCACGGTTCCTGGTGAGGGTACTGATAACCGCGACGAGGGCCACGATGGCTGCCAGGCCGCGCAGGATAAAGAGAGCCTGATCTGCAACCGGCGCCAGATCCAATGCGAGCGACAATCCTGATAGCGCAAGGAAGGCCGGAATCGCGACGGCTGCATGGAACAATCTGCGGACTTCGGCAAGGCGGATCAGAAGCGCTTTACCGTAGACTCCAACGGCGAAGAAGAAGGCGAGTTCGGGGACCTTGGCCCACTGACCGGAATCACTGCCCGGAATCAGGACCGTCAGCATCCGGACGACCGCCAGTGCGGCCAGCACAACAGCCGGAGGCAGCTTTCGGCAAAGGGTAAGCAGGGGTATGTAGAGGGCGAGGGCGAAAACGAACCACAGCGGAGTGTCAGGCACGACAAGCTGGAGGAAGAAGTCGCCGACCGTTCCGACGCGGGGAGTGGCGCCGGTCATCGCAGCGGGAATACTGAGCAGTGCGTAGACAAGCAGCCACACGGCGTAAAGGTAGTAATTGGTCAGGCCGGCCTGTATCGCCTTTCCATTGCCGAACCCGTTCCGGATCTTGGATGCAGCAAGCATCCCGGATACAGCAAGAAGAAGGGGCATCCGCACGGAGCCCAGCGCAATGGCCACGGTTTCCCACAACGCGAAGGCGATGCTGCCGGCGTGCTCGAATTTGAGAAAATGCCAGTAGCCGACGTGGAAGAGAACCACTGCGATGACGCATAGCCCACGTGCTGCGTCGATCCAGTCGATCCGGGACCCGACCGCCGGCCCGGAATGCGTTGCGCCAGTCTGGCCCAAGGTCATGATCAAACTTAGCAACGGGTCCGGCCGGTTTCCCCTGCTGCCCGGGATTATGGGGTGGATAGGTACCCCCTCTTTGGGGACTAGGGGATCGGCTTTTTGGCGACGCTTGCGTCCCGAGGTGCCGGTTACAGGGCCCACTCCGATAACGGCCCCTGTCGTTCACCTATGGCGTAACACCTCCGGGACTAGTTGCCGGGCCTCCGTCGTTGTACGCCGTAGGACCCGAGCGCAGGTGCCGGGTCCGGTAACACCAGGAGGTGCGCCATGGACGAGCTGCGTAAACCCGGTCCACCACCAGCGGCCGACGACGATCCGCTGGACTCATACTCCGAAACGGTCATGCGGGTGGCCGACACCGTCACACCCCACGTCGCGGCCATCGAAATGACCGGAAGCCGCCGGAACGGACGCTTCCGCGTGGGCGCCGGGTCTGCGGTCCTCTTCACCGAGGACGGCTACCTTCTGACGAATTCGCACGTCGTGGCCGGCACGCACCACGGCCACGCCTCCTTTGCCGACGGCAGCCGGACCGATCTTGAACTGGTGGGGGTGGACCCCTTGTCCGATCTCGCGGTGGTCCGCGGCAAGGCACCGAAGGTGGCCCCGGCACAGTTCGGCGACGCCGAGACGCTCCGTGTGGGCCAACTTGTCATCGCGGTGGGCAATCCCTTGGGGCTGGCAGGATCAGTGACCGCAGGAGTGGTCAGCGGATTGGGCCGGGCCATCCCCGTATGGTCGGGCGGAAACCGGCGGGTGATTGAGGACGTCATCCAGACCGACGCGGCACTCAATGCCGGCAGTTCCGGCGGCGCTTTGGCGGACGCGCACAGCCGCATCGTGGGAATCAATACGGCGGTGGCCGGGGCCGGGCTGGGCCTGGCCGTACCGATCAACGCCACAACCCGGCGTATCATCTCGGCTCTGCTGAAGGACGGACGCGTCAGGCGCGCCTACCTGGGTGTTGTCAGCACACCCACCCGCCTCAACGCCAGTGCCGTGATCAGGACCGGCCAACGCGACGGGCTAAGGGTGGTGGAGGTCCTGGCTGGTTCCCCGGCCGACCGCGCCGGCCTGCAGGCGGGCGACATCATCATGACAGCCGGAGGCCGCCCCGTCAGCAACGCGGAAAGCCTGCAGAAACTTCTGTTCGCCGATGCAATCGGCCAGCACCTGCAGATCAGCGTCCTGAGGGACGGCAAGGAATTGAACCTGGCGGCCGTCCCCGAAGAAATGGCAGAGAACGGCGGGTAATCCAGCTACCGGCGCTTCTTCAGGTGCGCTACAGGATCCTGGGCACCTTCGGGGCTCTTGGCCTTCTTCTCCGCGCGTTTCTCCTTGATGGTTTTAACCGGCTTCTTCGACAGGTTCTGGTGGGGTGTCTTGTCAGGCATGGCGTGCTCCTTACAACGGGGGACAGGCAGCGTCCCTCTTCGTAAAATACGCCTTTTCGTGCCCGAATGTAATGCCCTGAACCGGTCCGAAATCAGCCCTGGATCAGTCCGGAACCGATACGTCCGCGATGCCCACAAAGCGGGTCCCGACGCCGTCGAACTCGCTCCTGACAAGGCCCTGCCGGGCAGGCGGAACGTCACTTGGCGCATGGTGTCCACAGACCACGTAGGTGAATTCCGGCCACCACTTTTTGGGGCGGGCCGCTTCTTCATACCCGCACACGGCACACTCGAGATGGACCCACACCGGGCGTTTGCCTGTCCGGTTCGCACGGGACTGGGTCAGCCAGGCCGGGGGATTGTCCAGGATTTCGCTGAGCTCGGCTTCGGTCAGGCGTTTGGGGATGCCATGGCGCTGCGCCATTTCCATCGGTACATCTAGGGCAATTGCCGCGTCGCGTCTGCTAATCATCACAGTCAACGATACGGGACTGCGCCAAACCGGCTGTGCGGCCAATGAATCGCTGTAAATGCATAACGACGGCGGCGCCAGGGCAGGGCGAAGCGTCTGGGCTAGGAAGCGATGGCGATGCCCAGGGCGGCAGCGGCGAAACCCGCGGCCAGGTTGGCGCCCACATTGAGTGCCGCCGCGCCGAACCGCGACTCACTCAGAAGCCGGACAGTCGCCGTCGTCCATGAGCTGAAGGTGGTCAGCCCGCCGGCGAGCCCGGTGGCGGTTGCTGCCTGCCACTCGGAACCCAGGCCGAGCCGCCCGGTGATCCCCATGGACAGCCCGATCACGAGGCATCCTGCGACATTGACCGAGAGCGTCGCCCACGGCCAGTGCCGGGGTGTGCCGAAGGCGTTGACAGCGGCGCGGCGGCCGGCCCGGTGGGCAAACCAGCTGTCGACGGCAAAACGCAACAGGGCACCTGCCATCCCGAATGCGCCGACCAGCGCAGCGGCCATCATGAGGCAACCCGCAGCCGGTCAGCCAGCAGCCGCCCCGCCCGCCAGCCGCCCGCCGCAGCGCCAAGGCCGAGCAGCAAGGACAGGGCTAAATAGGCAATCCACACAGGATGCTCTTCGGCCCTGGCAAGCCTGTCAACGGAGAAAACCACCGCGGAGAAGGTGGTGAAGGAACCCAGCACGCCCGGTCCCAGGCCCGCGCGGAGCCAGAAGGCGGTGGCAGGCCGGGCGATCCACATGGTGGTGAGGGCGGCCAGTACAAAACTTCCAGCCACGTTGATGCACAGGGTGGTCCAGGGGACGGCGCCGGCTGGGTCCGGGAAGACGAGCCCCAGCCCGTAGCGGAGTTCTGTCCCTGCCAGGCCGCCTGCGGCCACCGCCAGCCAGGCGCGCCAGTCAGGCATTCCGGCGTTCTTCATTCAGCGGCTACCAAGGACGCAGCCCAGGTGGGGGTGGCCGCTGTGGACCCAAAGCGCTGCGGTAACTTCATCCGCAAGATCGTAGTCGCGGGTCCTGCCGGAGCTGGTGATCCGCACCATCAGGGCACCACCAAACGGCCTGCGGCCCAGGACCTCCACCTCAGCGTCGAGGTCGATCTTTTCCGCAGCGAGGTACCGCAGAAGATCCGGATTCTCGTCACTGATGCGGGTGATGCGGCCTGTGTGCCCTGGATCAAGCTCGCCCATCAGGCGGGCATCGGGCATCAGGACAGTGCCGTCGGCAGTGGGGATGGGATCGCCGTGGGGGTCACGCTGCGGGTTCCCCAGCTTGATTGCCATCCGCTCAATGAACGTGTCCGACACCGCATGTTCGAGCAGTTCGGCTTCGTCGTGGACTTCGTCCCAGCTGTAACCGAGCTCCTGAACAAGGTAGGTCTCGATCAGGCGGTGGCGGCGCACCATGGACAGGGCCAGCCGCACGCCGGCCGGGGTCAAGGTGATGGCGCTGTACGGCTTGTGGTCCACCAGCCCCTGGTCCTTCAGCTTGCGCACCATCTCCGAAACTGATGAGTTCGCGACGCCCAGGCGCTGGGCGAGCTGTGAGGAGGTGATGGGTTTGTCCTGCCACTCCGTAAAGCCGTAGACGACCTTGACGTAGTCCTCGATCGAGGAGGAGGGCGCGCTGGTCTTCACGGCACAAGCCTACCCGGTAGTGCCATCAGGCCTTGGCAGCCCGCCATGTCAGCGTCAGATACGGCAGGGTGATGTCTTCCCCGGCGGCGTGGCCCAGATGCTCGTGAAGGTACCAGTCGAGGTTCGCCAGGACTTTGGCCCGGATGGCTTCCCCGGCGCGCAGGTAGTAGCTGCGGGATTTCGTCAGCTCCATGATGTCCGCCGTGCTCAAGCTGTCCTCCCAGCGGGTGAGGTGACTCTCCAGGCCTTCAAACCCGGGCCCCACCACTGGGCGGAACCCGGGCTTGTAGACATCGCCCGCGTGCATGATGCGGGACAGCCGGTGGACCCACGGGATGGACGTGTCCAGCTGGTTCCAGATCAGGCCCAGTGTTCCGCCGGGGCGGAGGATCCGCGCCAGCTCCGCGCTGGCCAGCAGCGGATCACACCAGTGCCAGGCCTGGGCAACGCTGGCGACGTCGAACGAAGAGTCTGGGAGTCCGGTCGCCTCTGCTGTCCCCTGGGTTGCGGACACCTCAGGGTAATGGGCGCGCAGCTGTTCGAGCATGTCGGTGGAGGGGTCCACCGCTGAGACTGCGAGGCCGCGTTCCAGCAGGAGGGCGGTGAACTTGCCCGTGCCGGCGCCCACGTCCACGGCGGACCTGGCCCCGGCAGGGATCAGCCAGTCAGCTGATTCACCGGGGTAGCCGGGGCGGACCCGCTGGTAGTGTTCGCCGCCGTCCTGGAAGCTCTGGCCGAGCTCCCGGCGACGGCCGTGGTCAAGCCTGGGGCCACCCCGTGCCACTCGCGGCCTCCTTCAACTGATCCCTGGGTATCCTTCGAATTTACCGCATGGGAGGGCCGCCAGGTTCGGGACCCCGCAGCCGCCTGATCGCGGCCTGCTGCTTCAGGAAAAGTCAGTCATCAATGCAGGGGGCCGCCCCGGCGGTGCCAGGCGTGTTCGGCGCCCAGTGCGGGTATGTGCGGGTGTCGTTGGCAGGAACCCAGCGCCCCGAATCCACCACGTAATCCCAGCCCAGGCCCGTGCTCCGTAGCTGTTCGATGCCGGCAAGGAGCCGCTGGGCGTCCTCGAGCCGTGAACCCACGCCGAAGCTGGCACGGAGCGAACCCGAGGGCAGGCCGAGGCGCTTGAGCAGCGGGTGCGCGCAGAAGCGGCCGTCCCGCAGGCCGACGCCGTGTTCTGCGGACAGGTAGGCAGCCACCAGTCCGGCGTCGTAGCCCGCTACCGAGAAATTCACGACGCCGATGGTGCCGGTCTCAGCATCCGTGTCCGAGAAGATCTGGTGGACGGTGACGCCGTCGATCTTCTGCAGCCCTGCCACCAGGAAGGACCTGATGGCGGCCTCGTGGGCGTGCCACCGTTCCTGGTCCAGTGACGCAAGGACCTGGGTGGCGCGGGCCAGGGTGGCCGCGCCCAGGACATTGGGGGAGCCGCCCTCGTGCCGGGCCGGGCCGGTGGCCCAGCTGACGCCGTCGAGCCGTGCCTCGCGGACGGCGCCGCCGCCGGCAAGGTGCGGTGTGCCTGCGTCGAGCCAGTCGGTGCGCCCCACCAGGACACCCGCCCCGAAGGGCGCGTAGAGCTTGTGCCCGGAGAAGGCGATGTAGTCGACGTCGTCCGCGCCGATGTTGATCCGGCGGTGCGGAGCGAGCTGCGCCGCATCCACCACAATCCGTGCCCCGAACTCGTGGGCCAGGGCAGCAAGGGCGCGGATGGGGAGGATTTCGCCGGTGACATTGGAGGCACCCGTGACCGCGAGCAGGCTGACGCTTCCCTGCTCGAGTTCAGCGCGGAGAACCTCGATGGTCCCCGCGATCGTGTCGGCAGCCACCACGCTGCGGTGCGGCACGCCCTGCCACGGAAGGAGGTTGGCGTGGTGCTCGATGTCCAGGTACAGGACATCGCCGTTTGGCCGCCCGTCCGTCAGCGGAAGGCAGCCGGCGAGCAGGTTCAGCGAGTCGGTGGTGTTCCGGGTGAAGATCACGGAGTCGTCCGGGCGGCCGCCCACGAAGTTGCGCACGATGTTCCGGGCGTTCTCGTAGACGGAGGTGCTGATCTGCGATGCATAGCCGGCCCCGCGGTGGACACTGGCGTAGAACGGCAGGATCTCGTTCAGGTAGGCGGACACCACGGAGAGCGCCGGCGCGGAAGCGCCGTAATCCAGGTTGGCGTAGCGGATGTGGCCGCCCTGGATCAGCGGGGCCTGGATTTCTGCGCCGGTAACGGCGGACAGGGGGCGTCCGGCGAGGGCGGGCACATCGGTGTTAGCGGCGTGGACTGTGGAGACGGAGTCGGGGGAGACAGTGGCAGTTGTCACGGAGACCTCACTTTGAAAGGACACCCGTTACCCGGGAATCCGCGCTTGCCGGGTCCGTTCCGGACCGGCCTGGTCGTCACCCGGGGCACCCCACCGCGAATGGAGGGTTGCCGGCCAGCAAACCGGGGTTTAGCGCTGGCACTCGTGACCTGTTAAGAGCGTAGGACATCGCCGCCGGGGGAAAGAAGCCCGGCCGAATGTTAAGGACTTTATTACGCGCAATTTGGGCGGGGTCCCATTCTTCGAACAAACGACGGCGGGCGCCCCCCGGAGGAGGCGCCCGCCGCAGATAATTCGGTATGGGGTTCTAGGGAGCGGTCTGGAGAAGATCGTCCAGGCCCGGATTCAGCCGTTTGAGGACCTCGGAGTGCAGGATGGAATTCGTGGCCAGGGCGTTGCCGCCGAACGGCCCGTCCACTCCTTCCAAGGAAGTGAAACGGCCGCCGGCTTCCACCACAATGGGGACCAGCGCAGCCATGTCGTACAGGTTCAGCTCCGGTTCACAGGCGATGTCCACCGAACCTTCGGCCACCATGCAGTAAGACCAGAAGTCGCCGAACGCGCGGGTGCGCCAGACGTCCTCGGTCAGGCCCAGGAAATCGTCCAGGTTGCCGCGCTCCTTCCAGCCACCCAGGCTTGAATAGGAGAGGGAGGCATCGGACAGCCTGGACACGTCCGAAACCCGAAGGCGGGTTGCAGCGGCGAGGGACCTGCCCATGTACGCCCCGGCCCCTTTGGCGGCCCACCAGCGCTTCCCCAGGGCGGGTGCGCTGACCACACCCACCACGGGTTCGCCCTCGTCAACGAGCGCGATCAGGGTGGCCCAGACCGGAACGCCCCGGACAAAGTTCTTCGTGCCGTCGATGGGATCGATGATCCAGCGGCGTGCCCCGTGGCCGGAGCTGCCGAATTCCTCCCCAAGGACGGCGTCGCGGGGACGCGAGCGGGACAGCTGGCCGCGGATGGCTTCCTCTGCGGCTTTGTCCGCATCCGTGACCGGTGTCAGGTCAGGCTTGGTCTCGATGTGCAGGTCCAGTGCCTTGAAGCGGCTCATGGTCTGGTCATCCACGGAATCGGCCAGCACATGTGCGAGGCGCAGGTCATCGTTGTAGCTCGAAGCGGGTTGGATCATGGTTACAAACTACCGTCTCCGGGCTGCGGAGCCGGGGAGGCGGGCGTTCAGCAGCTAGCTGATGCTGCCCAGTTCCTTGGTTTCCTGGCCTTCCAGCCGCGGATCTGCACCCAGCAGCCGTCGCAGCGACGCGAGCCGGGCCGGGCCGGTGGGGCCGGCTTTGCCGGCGGCAACCCACGCATCGACGCCACAGTTTACGGCGGCTGCGTTGTGCTTGCAGCCGCGTTCGCAGGCGTCGGTTCCCGGCTCAAGGTCGGGGAACGAGCGCATGATCCGGTCCGGGTCCACATGGGCGAGGCCAAACGAGCGGATGCCCGGGGTGTCGATGATCCAGCTGCCCGCCGGGGCGTCGGTCAGTTTCAAAGCCAGGGCCGACGACGACGTGTGGCGGCCGCGGCCGGTCACCGCATTCACGCCGCCGGTGGCCCGTTCGGCTCCGGTGAGCGCGTTGACCATGGTGGACTTGCCGACGCCGGAGTGGCCCAGCATTACCGTCACTTTGCCGTCCAGGTGGGCCCGCAGCTGCTCCACGGCGTCGCTGTCCAGCCGCGCAGAGAGGCCGTCGTCCGAGCGGGCGTCGATGCCAGAGGCGGCTGAGTCTGCCGTCCGGCTGATGATGACCGGAAAGTCCAGGTGCTCGTAGTTGGACAACAGTTCAGCGGGGTCCTTGACGTCGGCCTTGGTGACGAGCAGCAACGGCTCAATGCCGGCATCGTACGCTGCCACGAGGGCGCGGTCGATAAAGCCGGTGCGCGGTTCCGGGTTGGCTGCGGCCACCACCACCACCAACTGATCAGCATTGGCCACCACCGCGCGCTCGATCGGATCGGTGTCGTCCGCGCTGCGGCGCAGCAGGGTCCGGCGGTCCTGGATCCGGACCAGGCGGGCCAGGGTGTCGGGTTCGCCGGAGACATCCCCGACAAGGGAGACGAAGTCGCCGGCCACCACGGGGGAACGCCGCAGTTCGCGGGCGCGCGCGGCAATGATGACGCGTTCGTCGCCGGAGCCCTCGCCCACGATGGCGGTGTACCTGCCGCGGTCAACGGTGATGATGCGGCCGGTGACGGCGTCGTCGTGGCTGGGCCGGTCCTTGGTGCGCGGCCGGGAGCCTTTCTTGCTGGGCCGGATCCGGACATCGGACTCGTCCCAGGAATCAGTGCTGCGCGCCACTGCTGGGACCTTCCGCGCCGTCAACCGTGGATCCGCCCTGGGCGAGCATGTCCGCCCACATGTGGGGGAACTCCGGCATGGTCTTGGCTGTGGTGCCGATGTCCTGGACCTCCATGCCAGGCACAGCCAGTCCCAGGATGGCGCCGGCGGTGGCCATCCGGTGGTCCGCATAGGTGTGGACGACGCCGGCGCGCAGCTTTGCCGGCCGGATCACCAGGCCGTCGCTGGTCTCCTCGGCATCCCCGCCGAGCCGGTTGATTTCGGTCACCAGTGCTGCAAGCCGGTCCGTCTCGTGGCCGCGGAGGTGGGCGATGCCGGTCAGCCGTGAAGGCCCGGTGGCGAGGGCACAGAGCGCCGCGACGGTGGGGGCGAGCTCGCTCGTCTCCGCAAAGTTGCCGCCCTTGATCTCACGTCCGCCGGTAACTGTCAGGACACCGTCCACCAGGCTTACTTCTGCGCCCAGCTCCGTCAGGATGCTGCGCCAAAGATCTCCCACCTGGGTGGTTCCCGCAGGCCAGTCCGGGATCCGCACCGTTCCGCCCGTAGCCAGGGCCGCGGCCAGGAAGGGGCCGGCGTTGGAGAGGTCCTGTTCAATGCGCTGGTCGAACGCGCGGACGGGTCCGGGGGCCACCTCCCAGTGGTTGGGCACGGAATCATCCACCGAGACCCCCACGCTGCGGAGCACGGCCACCGTCATGTTGATGTGGTCCAGGCTTGGTACGGTGTCCCCGACGTGCTCGAGGTGGAGCCCTTCGGTGAACCTCGCACCCACCAGCAGGAGGGCCGACACAAACTGTGAGGACGCGCTGGCGTCAATCACGAGGTGGCCGCCCCGGACAGTCCCGGTGCCCGCAACGCTGAAGGGCAGCGAAACGGGTGCGCCGCCGTCGTCGTCCGCTGTCACGGCCACGCCGAGGCCCTTCAGGGCATCGATGATGGTGCCCATGGGACGTTTCCTGGCATGGGGATCGCCGTCGAAGTCGCTCACGCCGTTCCGCAGTGCGGCCAGCGGCGGAACGAAACGCATCACCGTTCCCGCCAGCCCGCAGTCGATGTGCGCCCGTGACGACGGCGCCTCCTGGCTCAGCGGAATGACCTCGAGGTCCGGCCCGAAGGCGCCGTCGCCGGGCACCTCGGTGATGGTGGCACCCAACTGCCGGAGCGCATCGATCATCAGGGCGGAGTCACGGGAGTGCAGGGGAGCCCTGAGCCGTGACGGACCGTCAGCCAGTGCGGCAAGCACCAGGAATCTGTTGGTCAGGGACTTTGAACCCGGCACCGTGACAGTGGCATTGATCGGCCGGCTGGCGAAGGGGGCCGGCCAGTGCGGAACGGTTTCAGGGGAAGCGGCGGAAGCTGTAGGGGTGGAACCGGTCATCCGTCCTTACGCCCCCGTTGCCTGCTCCACTGCACGCCGCACAGCCTTGTCCGCTTTGTGCAGCTGCTTGCCGGTGGTTTTCCTGGCATCCGCAGCGAGGTGCTCGGCACGCCAGGCGAGGCCCGGCTTACCGGCGGTGTCCACCGACGCGAGCAGGGCACCACCGCTGAGCGACACGTTCTTGAGCAGCTGGTTCCGGCGGGCCTCGCGGCCGGCTTTGGTGCTGATGTCTGCGCTGCGCCACTCCACGAACGTGTTCAGCAGCGAAATGACGGTGAGCAGTGTTGCCGAGAGGCGGCTGAACTTGCCCAGTCCAAACAGCACCCCGGCACCAACCTGCGTTCCGCCGATTACCCGTGCCAGCGTCCGCTCGTCGGTCCTGAAGGGCAACGACGCCGCTGCTTTCTTCAGGAGCGGTGAAAGCTGCTGGGCGGTGTCGTCGGCGTTCCTGAGCTTGTCCAGCCCGGCGGCGACGAAACTTGAGGCAAGCATGGGGCGGGCGAGATTACGGACAAAGGACATGGGTTTCCTCCTGGCTGGACGAACCGCGTCGAATGCGGCGAAGTCGGTTCTAGTCTTGCACTTTTGGGGAATATTTGCCTGCCACGTGGGGTTATGGATTGCGGGTCCACCGAACGCGGGCGGCCCGAAGAATTGACTGGCAACGAATTGCCGCCAGAGATACGTGCCTCTTCATCAGTGGCCAGTGCTTGGAACTGGCCTTACGCGGAGTGGCCTGACACAGAGTGGAGTTGCCCTTGAGGTCGCTGTTGGACGGGACAGACCCTTCGGGCCCCGTAGTACTGAACACTCTGGAATCCGATCCTCCGGAGTACGGAACTCCGCGCGCGAAAGCCGTCACAGTAGACTTGAACGCAATGAGCACCCTGGATCCGGCCGTTGAGGCCATGTATGAGGCCTCCGGACGCGAAGCCAAAGCGAGCAATAATGCCAAGCCTGTACCGGCTGGGCGTGGTGCTGCTGAGCCGGAAGCCGCTGAGCCGAAAGCTGCAGTCACGGCACCGGACGCGCCCGGTTCGGCCGAGCAGGCCGTGGATGTGGCCACTGAATCAACCGAGGAACGCCGGATCCGTTTTGAGCGCGATGCCATGCAGTACGTGGATCAGCTCTACTCGGCGGCCATGAGGATGGCCCGGAACCCCGCAGACGCGGAGGACCTGGTGCAGGAGGCCTACACCAAGGCGTTTTCGGCTTTCCACCAGTACAAGCCCGGTACCAACCTCAAGGCCTGGCTCTACCGGATCCTGACGAATACGTACATCAATCTTTACCGCAAGCGGCAGCGTGAGCCGCTGCAGTCGAACTCGGACAGCATCGAAGACTGGCAGCTTGCCCGGGCCGAGTCGCATACCTCCCGCGGACTTCGGTCCGCGGAGGCCGAAGCGCTGGACCACCTGCCTGACACCGACGTCAAGCGCGCGCTGCAGTCCATTCCGGAGGAGTTCCGGCTGGCGGTGTACTTTGCCGACGTGGAGGGCTTCGCGTACAAGGAAATCTCGGACATCATGAACACGCCCATCGGCACGGTGATGTCCAGGCTTCACCGCGGCCGGAAAATGCTGCGGGACATGCTGGCGGAATACGCCGCCGAACGAGGATTTAAGGGTGCCGTCGAAACACAGGACACGGCGGCAAATACACAACAGGAGAACCGGAAATGAGCGACTGCCAAGGATTGGGCGACTGCGATGATACGCGGATGCAACGCATCTACGAGTACCTCGACGGGGCGTTGACCCGCGAGGACATCACGGAGATCAAGCACCACCTTGATGAGTGTCCTGACTGCACCCAGCAGTACGACCTGGAGTGTGTGATCCGCAAAGTGGTCAAGCGCTCCTGTACCGAGGCCGCCCCGGAGAACCTGAAGAACGCAATCCTGGACCGGATCCACGCCATCCGTCCCGTGGACGCCTGACCGGCGCCGCAGAACCAAAGACGAAGGACCCCGGAAGCCGTGTGGCTTCCGGGGTCCTTCGCTTAAACCGATGTTCCAAGCTTTTGCTTAGGCGTTGGGGCGCTTGCCGTGGTTCGCGCCGCCACGCTTACGGTCACGACGTTTGCGTGCACGTTTGCTCATAGCTGGCCTCCTTAAATGTTGGTACTCAAAAGAGCTGCCCTCAAGTCTCCCACACCATGGGACAGGCCGTGAAACCGGACGCGCCGGTGGACGGTTGTGGTGTGGACAGTTGCGCGGCGGACAGTTGCGCGGCGGCTCAGCCGGGCAGTGAATTGCGGATGGAGATACGCGCCTGGTCCAACACCGTCTTGACCGTCTCCAGTGTCACGGGGCTGAGGGGCTGCCGGCTTGCCTGCAGCCGCAGCTCCACCCGCAGGTCGTCCCGGAATGCCTGGAGCAGCATTTCAGCCTCTTTGAGCTCGCGGATCCCCTCGGTGGGCTGCCTGCCCACGTTCCTGAAATCAGCGGCCCGCGCAGTGGAACGCGCGGCCTCGGCCGTAGCGGCAAGGTCAGCGCGGAGGCCGCGCATGTTGGCGCGGATGTCCGCACGCAGATTGTCGGCCAGGCGGCGGACCGAGGCGGAAATGTCATTTTCGACGCCGGCGAGCTCGTCCCGGCGCTTGTTCAGTTCTGCGAGCCCGGCTTCGGTGATCCGGTAGTTGGTCCGGCGGCCTGCTGTTTCGGTAACCACCAGCCCTTCTTCTTCAAGCTTGCCCAGCCTGGGATAGATGGTTCCGGCACTGGGGGAGTAGGTGCCGCCGAACCGTTCGCTTAACGCCTTGATCAGGTCATAGCCATGCTTGGGCCCGGACTCGAGCAGTGCCAGCAGGTAAAGCCGTAGCGCACCATGGGCGAATACGGGAGGCATCAGTATGCTGCTTCAGGGTCTTCGGCTTCCCCGTTCCGCGCCGGCTGGCCATGGAAAATGGACGTCTTGCCGGAGACGGAGTTGGTCCGGACCAGCATGAGCTTGCCGTCCGGTCCGGCGATGGTTTCCAGCTTCCCGCCGGGCTGCGTGTACTTGTGGTCATCGATCACCACCACGCCGCCGCCGGCGGACTTTGCCACGATGTCCACCCCGACGTCGTGAGGAAGCCTGATGGTGAGATCGCCGGAAACCGAGTTGGCGCCGAAGTCGTTGGTGAAGCTGAGGAGGTCGAAGCTCATGTCGCCGCTGACCGTGTTGGCCCGGATGTTGCTGAAACGGCCGGACGCTGTGACCTCGCCGGACACGCTCTTGGCGGTGAGGACGCCGTCGTGGTTTCGCACGATGACTTCGCCGCTGACGGTGTTGACGTGGAGGTCCCCGGAGGTGCCGTCCGCCATGACCGAGCCTGAGACCGTGTTGAGCCGGGTGTGCCCGCTGATGCCCGAAACCAGTCCGTCGCCGCTGACCGTGCCTGCTTCCACATCAATGCCGGCGGGCAGGGCGATGCTGATGACTGCAGAGTTGTTGCTGTTGTGGTTGACGGTTCCCATCAGGTTTTTGAACCAGCCCTGCGGGCCATGCAGCTGGTGGCGGACCTCAAGCCGGCCATCCGTCAGCGACACCGCGACGGGATCGCCCTGGACCTCGGTGATCTCCACCCGGGTAACGTCATCGGAGTGGGTGACGACGTCGAACCTCCCGCGGACCATGCCCAGCTTCAGGGATTTAACTGCGTCCAGGTCAATTGTCTGCGGACCTGTCACGGTCCAGTTGTTCTCCGGCATGAATCCTCCAAGACCGCGATATATCGTGATTGATAGACCCAAGATACTCCGGAGTACATTTCGGGTCAAGATATATCGCGAACTGGACGCTCTCTCACTTACTGCGCGTTTTCCCGCAACGCTCTCGCAGGTGGTGAGAGAGGGATGGCCGGTTTGGAGCAGCACATGCGAGAGGGTTGGTGGCCTACTCCGGTGCCGCCAGTCCCAGCCATTGGAACCAGCCGCGGTGGAGCACCAGCCATGCCATGAGGCCGTATCCGGCCTGGCCGGGGGTGCCGGCGTTCGCAGCCAGGTCCTGACGCCACTGTTCGTGGTTGAGCAGCGGGGAGAAAGTGTCCACGTAGAGGTGCTTGCGCCGGGTGGTGACGTCGGCGAATGCGGTGTTCAGTTCGGCGAGGCGGCGGTTCTGTTCGGGGTCCAGGGTGGGCGGCGGACCCACGACGAACACCTCTATGCGGTTCTGCGAGGCGGTGTCGAGGATGTTGGCCAGGTTCAGGCGGCTCCGGGCGGTGGACAGGCCGAACTCGATGTCCCGTCCGGAGAGGCCGATCACCAGGCGGTTTTCGTGGTCCTGGCCGAACCGCCGCCCTGCTTCCTCCAGCCAGCGCGCGGCCAGGCCTTCGGTGCCCTCTTGCGGACAGGGGAGGGCATAACTTTCCATGGCCATGCCGTCCTGCGGAGTGCGGGCCAGTACACGGCCCAGCCAGCCGAGCGCCCTGGGATCGCCCAGCCCGGCCAGCAATTCGTCTCCTACAGCTGCGAGTCGCAGCTTCCTGTCTTCCACAAGTCCCTCTTTACGTCCGTGCCGGGTGAATCCACCCGGCGTGGCTATGGTTTATCCCATTAAACAGAACTGCCCGGCCGGAGTCTGGTTTTTCGACGTCCGGCCGGGCAGCCACCGTGGCTACTTCCGCGCAAATGCCTGCTTGAGGAGGGAATCCTGCTCGGCTGCGTGGCGCTTCATGGATCCCGCAGCAGTGGAGGCCGATGCAGGACGCGACACGAGCCGGACCTGGCGGTCGAGCGCGCCCGGCAGGTGCAGGCCCATGAACGGCCAGGGTCCCTGGTTGGCGGGCTCGTCCTGCGCCCAGATGACCTCGGCGTTCGGGTACTTGGCCAGTTCAGCTGCGATTTCCGCCTGCGGCAGCGGGTACAGCTGCTCCACGCGGACAATCGCCGTGGTCTTGTCGTCGGTCTTCTGCCGGGTGGACAAAAGATCGTAGTACAGACGGCCGGAGACCAGCAGAACGCGTTCGACGGCGTTGGCAGCCAACTGCTCATGGTCACCGATCACGGGGCGGAAGGCACCGGTCGTGAAGTCCTCGACGGACGAAGCGGCAGCCTTGAGGCGCAGCAGCTGCTTGGGCGTGAACACGATCAACGGCTTGCGCGGCCGGCTGTACGCCTGGCGGCGCAGCAGGTGGAAGTGCGATGCCGCCGTGGTCGGGTTGGCCACAATCATGTTTTCCTCGGCACACATCAGCAGGAACCGTTCGATGCGGGCGGAGGAGTGGTCCGGTCCCTGGCCTTCGTAGCCGTGCGGCAGCATCAGCACCAGGGATGAACGCTGGCCCCACTTCTGTTCGGCCGAGGAGATGAACTCATCAATGATGGTCTGGGCGCCGTTGACGAAGTCACCGAACTGCGCCTCCCACAGGACCAGCGCGTCCGGCCGCTCCACGGAGTAGCCGTATTCGAAGCCCATTGCGGCGTATTCGGACAGCAGGGAGTCGTAGATCCACAGCTTGGCCTGGTTGTCGGAGAGGTGGCCCAGGGGCAGCCACTCGTTGCCGTTGGCGCGGTCGTGGAACACGGCGTGCCGCTGGACGAAGGTGCCGCGGCGGGAGTCCTGGCCGGCGAGCCGGACCGGCACGCCCTCCATGATGAGCGAGCCGAAGGCCGCAATCTCGCCGAAGCCCCAGTCGATGCCGCCTTCGCGTGACATCTGTTCGCGCTTTTCGAGGAGCTGCTTGAGCTTGCCGTGGACCGTGAAGTCCTCGGGGATCTCGATGTGGGCGTGGCCGATCCGTGCCAGCGTCTCCGGGGAGATGGCGGTGGAGACCGGGGCGTTGGTGCCGGAGTCGGACTGCTGGGCGATGGGTCGCTCCAGGTCCGAGACGGCAGCGGAGTCCGCGGTGATGATCGGAATCGGGGAGGTCTGGGCAGCGTGCGTCTCGGCGAAGACCCGCTCCAGGCGTTCCTGGTAGTCCCGCAGCAGCTGCTCGGCTTCTTCCTCGGTGATGTCGCCGCGGCCGATGAGTGCCTCGGTGTACAGCTTGCGGACGGAGCGCTTGGCTTCGATCAGGTTGTACATCATGGGCTGGGTCATCGAGGGATCGTCACCCTCGTTGTGGCCACGGCGGCGGTAGCACACCATGTCGATCACAACGTCCTTGTGGAAGCGCTGGCGGAACTCGTAGGCGAGCTGCGCGATGCGCACCACTGCCTCGGGGTCGTCGCCGTTCACGTGGAATACCGGCGCCTGGATCATCTTGGCGACATCGGTGGAGTACGTGGAGGAGCGCGACGACGACGGTGCCGTGGTGAAACCCACCTGGTTGTTGACCACCACGTGGATGGTGCCGCCCGTGCGGTAGCCACGGAGCTGGGAGAGATTCAGCGTCTCGGCAACCACACCCTGGCCGGCGAACGCGGCGTCGCCGTGGACCATGATGGGCAGGACCGGGAAGGCCTCACCCTGGTCCAGGCGGTCCTGCTTCGCCCGGACAATGCCTTCGAGCACAGAGTCCACTGCCTCGAGGTGGGACGGGTTGGCGGCCAGGTAGACCTTGGTCTCGTTGCCGTTTTCCGAGGTGAACGTGCCTTCGGTGCCGAGGTGGTATTTGACGTCGCCGGAGCCCTGCACGGAGCGGGGATCCTGGGTGCCTTCGAATTCGCGGAAGACCTGGGCGTAGGTCTTGCCGGCGATGTTGGTGAGGACGTTCAGGCGGCCGCGGTGGGCCATGCCGATCGCGACCTCGTCCAGGCCGTCGTCGGCGGCGTCGGAAATGATGGCGTCCAGCAGCGGAATCAGGGATTCGCCACCCTCAAGCGAGAAGCGCTTCTGGCCGACGAACTTGGTCTGCAGGAAGGTCTCGAATGCTTCGGCCGCGTTCAGCCTGGAGACGATGCGCAGCTGTTCTTCGCGGCTGGGCTTCGAGTACGGGTGCTCCAGCTGGTCCTGGAACCACTTGCGTTCCTCCGGCTCCTGGATGTGCATGTACTCGATGCCCGTGGTGCGGCAATAGGCGTCACGGAGCACGCCCAGGATGTCGCGGAACTTGAGCATGGGTGCACCGCCGAAACCGCCGGTGGGCCACTCGCGGTCCAGGTCCCACAGCGTCAGGCCGTAGGTGAGGACGTCGAGGTCAGGGTGCTTGCGCTGGACATACTCCAGGGGATCGGTGTCCGCCATCAGGTGGCCGCGCACTCGGTAGGAGTGGATCAGCTGCTGGATCCGGGCGACCTTGTTGATCTCGTCAGCAGGGTCGACCTGCAGGTCGGGGCTCCAGCGGACCGGCTCGTACGGAATGCGCAGGGACTCGAAGATTTCGTCGTAGAAGTTCTGCGAGCCGAGCAGCAGCTGGTGGACGAGCTTGAGGAACTCGCCGCTGCCTGCACCCTGGATGACGCGGTGGTCGTAGGTGGAGGTCAGCGTGAGGACCTTGCTGATGGCGTTGTGCGCAATGATTTTCTCGCTGGCGCCCTGGAACTCGGCCGGGTAGTCCAATGCGCCGACGCCGATGATGGCGGCCTGGCCCTTGGACAGGCGGGGCACGGAGTGGACAGTGCCGATTCCGCCGGGGTTGGTAAGGGAAACCGTGGTGCCCTGGTGGTCGTCAGCAGTCAGCTTGCCGGCGCGGGCGCGCTTGATGAGGTCTTCATACGTGTGCCAGAACTCGGAGAAATTGAGGGTCTCCGCCTTCTTGATGTTGGGAACCATCAGCAGGCGTGTTCCGTCAGGCTTGGGCATGTCGATGGCAATGCCGAAGTTCACGTGGGCGGGCTGGACGGCGACCGGCTTGCCATCAATCTCGTCGTAGTAGACGTTCATTGATGGGAACTGGGAAAGGGCCCGGATGACGGCGTAGCCGATCAGGTGGGTGAAGGAAACCTTGCCGCCACGGGCGCGGGCCAGATTGGAGTTGATGACCACGCGGTTGTCGATCAGCAGCTTGGCCGGAATCGCCCGGACGCTGGTGGCGGTGGGGACCTCAAGGCTGGTGACCATGTTGGTGGCGATGGCCTTGGCCGGGCCGCGAAGGATGGAAACGACGTCCTCTTCAGGGGCAGTGGGTGCCTTGACGTTCTTGGGCAGCTGCGCGGGGATCGGCGGCGTGCCGGTGCCTGCCTCGGTTTTCTTCCCGCCGTCGCGGGCTACCGTTGCCGGGGCCTTCTTTACCGGTGCCGGGGCGGCCGGAGCGGGCTGGGCAGCGGCGCGGGCCGGTGCTGCGGGCTGCGCGGGAGCGGGTGCCGCAGCGGGAGGTGCCGGAGGCACGGCAGGCATCTCACGGGTGGCGGGGTTGGCTACGGCAGTTGCCGTGCTCCCGTTGGAGGACGATCCGCTGCCTGAGTCGAAGGATTCGAACAGGGGCCACCATTTGGCATCCACGGTGTTCTTGTCCTTTTGATACTGCTCGTACAGTTCATCGACGAGCCACTCGTTTCCGCCAAATTCCTCGGGTAGACGGTGGCTAGGCTGCTCTGGCACTTGAAATACGCCTCTTCCATGAGTTTGATTTCTCTCTGGTCGCCAAGGTGCCGCAGCACAACATTCGAACCAGTCTCTGCGTCCTCTGAACCCAGACCTTTGCCAGTCTAATGAGCATCGTGTGTTAACTGCCAATAAGGGTGACCCAAATCATGGAATGACGCGAAGATGCCCATTTATGGCGTTCAGACAGTGGGCCGGGCAGCTCCGTTGAGGCGTTTCCAGGGGCGCCGACGGACCAGTCCGCTCCTGTAGACTGGCATCCTTATGGACAGTAAATCTAGGTGCCGGCCTGGGGGCTGTCAGCGGAGCTTATCCAGCAGCGCCGCCCAGTCCACCCGCAGAGCCGGCAAACCCCGTTCACGCGCCCATCACTCTTCCTCGGTTCATGCCGGCAGAGCCTCTGTTGAAACAGCCTCGGCCCCGGCGGACCATCCTCCGCCTGGCATCCTTCCCGGCACTCCAGCCATTTTGGCGGGATGCTGAATGGAGTGGTTGCTCCTCGCGGCAGGCTTCCTGCTGATCGCCGGCACCGGTTTTTTTGTCGCCGTCGAATTTTCCCTTATTGCCCTTGACCAAGCCACTGTCCAGCGTGCCATCGATAACGGTGACGCCGGAGCTGTGCCGCTGCTCAAGTGCCTGAAATCCCTCTCAACCCAGCTGTCCAGCTGCCAGCTCGGCATCACCCTCACAACGTTGCTGACCGGTTACGTGATGGAACCGTCCGTGGGCCGTCTCCTCGAGGGCCCGCTGGCCGCCGTCGGTATCCCCGAAGTGGCTGCGGCCTCCATTTCCCTCGTCATCGCCATGGCGCTGGCCACGCTGCTGTCCATGCTGCTCGGCGAACTGGTGCCCAAAAACATGGCCATCGCACTGTCTTTCCAGGTGGGTAAAGCGCTGGCGCGGCCGCAGCTGGTATTTACCGCCATCTTCAAGCCCGCCATCGTGGTGCTCAATGGCTTCTCCAATAAGGTACTGAACGTCTTTGGCCTTGAAGCCAAGGAAGAGATTTCCGGTGCCCGGACGCCCGCCGAACTTGCCTCCCTGGTGCGGCGCTCCGCCGCCATGGGAACGCTCGACGCCGGCACGGCCAACTTCGTTGCGCGGACCCTGAACTTCTCGGCACGAACGGCCGCCGATGTCATGACGCCCCGGATCCGGGTCGAAACGATCGACGCGGACCAGCCCGTCTCGGAGATCCTGGACGCCGCGCGCCGCACCGGGTACTCCCGATTCCCCGTGATCGGGGAGTCGTCCGACGACATCAAAGGCCTGGTCCACGTCAAAAAAGCCGTCGCGGTGCCGTGGGACCGCCGGGCCAACCTGGAAGCCGGCGCCATCATGACCGACGTCCTGCGTGTGCCGGAGACCATCCACCTTGATGCCCTCCTCGCCGAGTTGCGGGAGGGAAACCTCCAGCTCGCCGTCGTCCTCGACGAATACGGCGGAACGGCGGGAATCGCCACCCTTGAGGACCTCGTGGAGGAAATCGTGGGTGAAGTCGCAGACGAACACGACAAGGTCCGCCCGGGCCTGCTCCAGAGCGCATCCGGCGACTGGTATTTTCCGGGTCTCCTCCGTCCGGACGAGCTTTCCGAACAGATCCCGGGACTCACCGTTCCGGACGAATCCGCTTATGAAACGGTTGGCGGGTACGTCATGAGCGAGCTGGGCCGTATTGCCGTGGTGGGGGACACCGTCTCTGTTGTCGGGGGCCGCCTGAGCGTGACAAGAATGGACGGCCGAAGGATCGACAGAATCTGCTTCCATCCGGTCACGCCCGAACCTGAGTCCGCTCCCGATGACAGGAGCGCACGATGAGTGACTGGGCCGGAATTCTCTGGCTGATCGTCCTCCTGCTGGGTAACGCTTTTTTTGTCGGCGCCGAGTTTGCGGTGATGTCCGCGAGGCGCAGCCAGATTGAACCCCTTGCCGACGCCGGTTCCAAACGGGCGCAGACCACCCTGCGGGCCATGGAGAACGTCTCGCTGATGCTGGCCTGCGCGCAGCTGGGAATCACCGTGTGTTCGCTGCTGATCCTGCAGGTCGCCGAGCCCGCCATCCACCATCTGATGGCTGCCCCGCTGGAAGCCGTGGGGCTCCCGGTGGAGGTTGCCGACGTCGCGGCGTTCGCCATCGCCCTGATGGTGGTGACCTTCCTGCATGTGACCTTCGGGGAGATGGTGCCGAAAAACATCTCGGTATCCGTTGCTGACAAGGCTGCCCTGCTCCTCGCGCCGCCCCTGATGTTCGTTGCCCGGCTGGTCAAGCCCGTCATCGTCGCGCTGAACTGGTCCGCCAACCACATCCTCAAGCTGCTGCGGATTGAACCCAAGGACGAAGTGAATTCATCGTTCACGCTCGAAGAGGTCCAGTCGATCGTGCAGGAGTCCACCCGGCACGGTCTGGTGGATGATGACCAGGGCCTCATCACCGGCGCGCTGGAGTTCTCCGAGTACACGGCCTCAAACATCATGGTGCCGCTGGATAAGCTGGTGATGCTGAAAGCGGCCACCACCCCGGTGGAATTCGAGAAAGCCGTCAGCAGGACGGGGTTCTCCCGGTTCCCCATGCTCGACGATGACGGCATTATCGCGGGCTACCTGCACGTGAAGGATGTGCTGTCGATCCCTGACTCGGACTACCAGCACCCCATCGCGGAAAGCCGGATCCGGTCCCTGGCCAACCTCGCCCTGGACGACGAAGTAGAGACAGCAATGTCCGTCATGCAGCGCACTGGCTCGCACCTGGCCCGCGTGATCGGCGCTGACGGCCAGACGCACGGGGTGCTGTTCCTTGAGGATGTGATCGAGCAGCTTGTGGGCGAGATCCGGGATGCCACCCAGGCGACCGGAATCAGGAGGCTCGGGCAGCCGAATGGGGATTAGGACGGTGCCCTGAGGATCCGCCGTCTTTTCTAAATAGGAATCATTCCCATTTAGGGATAGACTTCGGAAAGCAGAAAAGTCCGCTCCTGTACCGATTTGAGGTTTCCGTGCACCCCGCCGCCATCCGAACGTCCCTCGCAGCCCTTGCGGGCTTGAGCCTTCTCCTGACGGCCTGCAGCCCCGGCAGCGGGTCTGCGCCACCCTCGGGTTCGGGGACCCCGTCCGGTGCGGTGGACGTTGTGGCATCCACTAACGTCTATGCGGACATCGTCAGGCAGGTCGGAGGGGACAAGGTCAACGTCTCCTCCATCATCAACCAGGCAAGCCAGGATCCGCACTCCTACGAGGCAAACGCGCAGGACCGGCTCTTGGTCTCCAAAGCCGACCTGGTGATCGAGAACGGCGGCGGATATGACGACTTCCTGCACAAACTGGCCGATGACAGCAACATTCCACACAGCAAGATCGTGACAGCCGTGGAAGTATCAGGCCTGGCGCCCGAGGAAACCGGTACCGGGTCGCCGTCCGCCGTCGAAACAGGGGCTCCCGCAGAAACCGATGAAGGGCATGGGCATGACCACGGCGGGTTCAACGAACACGTCTGGTACAGCGTAGACGCCATGGGCAGGCTGGCTGATTCGGTGGCTGCCAAACTGGGTGAACTGGAACCCGCGTCAGCCGCCGAATTTACGGCCAATGCTGCCACCTTCAAGAACGGTGTGGGCGGACTGGCCGGCAAGCTTGCGGCGCTGAAGGCCAGCGGTGCGGGTGCGCCCGTTGCCGTGACCGAACCTGTACCGATGTACATGCTTGAAGCGGCGGGCCTGGAGAACAGGACCCCTTCGGACTACACAGCCGCCATTGAAGAAGGCTCCGATGTACCGCCCGCTGTCCTGAAGGCCGCCACGGACCTGGCAGGATCCAAGGAACTCAGGTTCCTGGCCTACAACTCCCAGACAGAGGGGCCTCAGACTGAAGCACTGAAGAAGGCTGCCGAATCGGCCGGTGTTCCCGTCATAGACTTCAGCGAAACCCTTCCGGAGGGCAAGACGTACCTGGAGTGGATGACGGACAATGTTCAGAACGTCAGCAAAGTTTTGGAGAAAAATAGTTGAAACCGGTGGTGAGCCTCCGCGGGGCGTCCCTGCAGTTCGGCAAACGGACGCTCTGGGAGGATCTCGACCTCGATATTAACCCCGGCGAGTTCTTCGCGGTCCTTGGTCCCAACGGCAGTGGAAAGACCAGCTTCCTGAAGGTCCTTCTCGGACTGCAGGACCTGCAGTCCGGCCACGCAACACTGGGGGACCGCCCCGTGGAGCGTGGGAGCAACCTGATTGGCTACATCCCCCAGCAGAAATCCTTTGCCCCGGATACCCCCATGCGCGCCAGGGACCTGGTGGGCCTCGGCGTCGACGGCCACCGCTGGGGGCTGCGCCTGGGCATGTCCCGGGCAAACCGCAGAATTGACGAGCTCCTGGAACTCGTGGGAGCCGGCGACTACGCCAAGGTTCCGGTGGGGCTGCTGTCCGGCGGTGAGCAGCAGCGGCTCCGGGTTGCGCAGGCCCTGGCCACCGACCCCAAAGTCCTCCTGTGTGACGAACCCCTGTTGTCCTTGGACCTTCATCACCAGCAGGCCGTCAGCGCCCTCATTAACAAGCAGTGCCACGAACAGAACAGCGCGGTGGTGTTTGTCACCCACGAGATCAATCCCATCATCGACTATGTTGACCGGGTGCTCTATTTGGCCGGCGGACGCTTCAGGGTGGGGACCCCGCAAGAGGTGATGACCACCGAGGTTCTCTCGGATTTGTATGGATCCCACGTTGAAGTCATCCACGCCAACGGGCGCATCGTTGTCGTCGGCCTCCCGGACGCAACCACGCACCACCACGACGTTGTCCCCGTAACAGCCGGCGAGGTGGCCTGATGGACGCGGACAGCATCATCGGAGCGATCTTCAGCTTCGAGAATTACGGGGAACTGCTGGTACTTGTTCAGAACTCCATCTGGGCCGGGGCGGTGCTGGGCCTCCTGGGCGGGCTGGTGGGCACCTTCGTGATGAAACGGGACCTGGCGTTCGCCGTTCATGGCATTTCCGAACTGTCTTTCGCCGGGGCGGCTTTTGCGCTGCTGATCGGTGCGGACATCGTGTTCGGGTCGCTGATCGGATCAGTGGCTGCGGCGCTGCTCCTGGGCCTGATGGGGGTCAGGGCCCGGGACAAGAACTCCATCATCGGCGTCATCATGCCGTTCGGGCTGGGCCTGGGCATCCTGTTCCTGTCGCTCTATCAGGGGCGGGCCGCGAACAAGTTCGGCCTCCTTACGGGTCAGATCGTCTCCGTCGACACCGTCCAGCTCCAGGTACTTGCCGGCGCTGCCGTGGCCGTGATCGCCGCACTGGTCATCATCTGGCGCCCGTTGAACTTTGCCAGCGTTGATCCGGAACTGGCCGAAGCGCGGGGTGTGCCGGTCCGGACCCTCGCCTTGATCTTCATGGTGCTGCTGGGGGTGAGTGTGGCGCTGTCCATCCAGGTGGTGGGTGCGCTGTTGGTGCTCGCGCTGCTGATCACTCCGGCGGCCGCCGCGCTGCGCGTGACGTCCTCTCCCGTGGCGCTCGTGGTGCTCAGTGTGGTTTTTGCCGTCACCGCAACCGTTGGCGGAATTCTGCTGGCTTTGGGCGGACGCATTCCGATCAGTCCGTACGTCACCACGCTGTCATTCCTTATATACGTCGTGTGCCGCGTCATCGGGACATTCCGGGCCCGGAAGGGCATCAACGGACGCATTGTTCACGCCCACTGACAATGGCGGGAGTAGGACCCCAGGGTACTTTCCTAGAGCTTTCCGGCGGCCCTGAGCGCCGTGCAGTCAGGGCACAGCCCGAAGATCTCCACAGTGTGGGCCACCTCGGTGTAGCCGTGCTCCTGGGCTATGCGGGCAGCCCAGGTTTCCACAGCAGGGGCCTCGACTTCCACGGCCTTCCCGCAGTTGCGGCACAGGAGGTGGTGGTGGTGGCCGGTCACTGCGCACCGCCGGTACACGGCTTCGCCCTCTCCGTTGCGCAACACATCAACGAGGCCGTCCTCCGCGAGGGACTGGAGGATCCGGTAGGCGGTGGCCAATGACACCGAGACACCCTGGTTCTGCAGGATGCGGTACAGCTCCTGCGTGCTGACGAAATCGTCCAGTTCGTCCAGGGCGGCGCTGACGGCAAGGCGCTGCTTGGTGACGCGCTGTTCCTTGCCCGGTCCGGGGACCGCTCCGGCGCCCGGAGCGCTGCCGGAAAGGGTTCCGGAAGGCCGGCCTGCAGGGCTGCCGGCGGATGCAGCGTTCGACGGCGACGTGTCTGCTTTGGTGCCGGACGGCATGGAGGTACTCGCTTCCCTGAGGGACGGTGGCAATCATCAAGATTACCAGCCGGGGCTGCCCGGCCGGTTTTCCTTGGACAGTCCCGGGGCCGGAACCTAGGCTGGCGCTATGAAGCTGACAAAATACACCCACTCCTGTGTCCGGCTCGAAAAGGACAACCGCGTGATGGTGCTGGATCCGGGGACCTTTTCCGAGACAAAGGAAGCGCTGGACGGCGCGCACGCCATCCTGGTGACGCACGAACACGGCGATCACGTGGATGTGCCCGCTGTGGTCAACGCCCTCCGCGGCTCGGAGGACCTGGCAGTGTTCGCTCCGGCGGGAGTGGCCGGGCACCTGCGGGAGGAGGCGCCGCAGCAGGCCGCGCGGATCAACACGGTTGAACCGGGATCCACTTTTGAAGCAGCCGGATTCAACGTCCGCAGCTTCGGCGGCCAGCACGCGCTCATCCATCCTCATGTCCCCATTGTGGCCAACATCGGCTACCTGGTGGACGAAAACGTCTACCATCCCGGGGATTCCTTCATTGTCCCGGACGGCCTCAGCGTCGAAACCCTCCTGGTGCCACTGCACGCCCCCTGGAGCAAGGTCAGTGAGGTGGTGGATTTCGTGATTTCCGTCCGGGCCCCCCGCGCGTTCCAGATCCATGACGGCCTGCTGAACGAGATGGGTGTCAAAATTGCGGAGTCGCATGTGGCCCGCCTGGGACGCAAATACGGCACTGAGTACACCCATCTTGCGGCCGGCGAATCGGTGGAAGTCTAGAACTGCCTAAGGAGAACGATGGGTCCGCTGATCGATGTACCTGCCCTGAATGCCCGCCTTGCGGCCGGCCAGCACACTGTTCTGCTGGATGTCCGATGGGTGCTGGGCGATCCCAATGGCCGGGAGCAGTATCTTGACGGGCACCTCCCCGGGGCGGTGTTCGTGGACCTTGCCACCGAACTTGCGGCACCGGCCGACCCGTCCCGGGGCAGACACCCGCTGCCTTCCGCCGCCGATTTCCAGGAAACTGCCAGACGCTGGGGAATCAGCAACGGCGACACAGTGGTGGCCTACGACAACAACGGGAACATGGCGGCCGCCCGCCTCTGGTGGATGCTCCGCAACGCCGGTTTCCGGGAGGCATACCTGCTCGACGGCGGCCTGGCCGCCTGGCGGGCCGCCGGACTGCAGGAGGACACCGGCCCGGTGGAGGCCGCCGTCGGCAACGTTTCTTTTGAGGTTCCATTCGACGGCGGCGGCCGGATGCCACCCATCGACGCGGCAGCAGCAGCAGGCTGGCCGGCGTCCGGCATCCTTCTGGACGCCCGGGCAGGCGAAAGGTACCGGGGCGAGTTCGAACCGATTGATCCGCGGGCCGGCCATATTCCGGGAGCCCTGAGCGCACCGACTACGGAGAATGTGGACGGGGACGGACGGTTCCTCCCGCCGGATTTGCTGCAAAGCCGGTTCGAGAGCTTGGGAATCAGTCATGATGTTCCGGTTGCCGTGTATTGCGGCTCAGGAGTGACGGCCGCCCATGAGGTCGCGGCGCTGGAAATCGCTGGGTTCCGGGCTGCCCTGTATCCGGGGTCCTTCTCGGAATGGTCCAACAATCCTGAGCTACCTGTGGCGGCGGGTGGAGGGCCGATTGGCGATGCCGCGGCCCGCGGGGGTAGCGTCGCACTATGACTCCAGGACGACCGGTACCGCCGCCCCTTGCCCGCCCCGTTTTGCCCGCCGGCAGTTCAGCGACCGATGATGGCACAGGCGTTCTGGCCGCTGCCTATGGGGCCGTTTCCAGTGTGAGCGGCCTCGTGCCGCTGACCCTGGCACGGCGGGCCCCCAAGGAGGACGACGTCGAGATCGCCATTGAATTCTGCGGCCTGTGCCACTCGGATGTGCACGCAACCCGCGGCGAATGGGGCACCCAGAACTATCCGCTGGTGCCTGGGCACGAAATTGTGGGGACCGTCAGCCGTGTCGGATCGGCTGTGGACGACTTCGCACCGGGCGACCGCGTGGGCGTGGGCTGCATGGTGGATTCCTGCCGGGAATGCGAGAGCTGCCTGGACGGTCTGGAACAGTACTGTGAAATCGGCATTACAGGGACCTACGGGGCCAAGGACCCCCGCAACGGCGACGCCATCACCCAGGGCGGATATTCATCCTCCGTGGTGGTCGATCGCCGCTATGTGCTCCGCGTGCCCGCAAATCTTGATCCGGCCGCCGTCGCCCCCTTGCTCTGCGCCGGCATCACCACCTTCTCCCCGCTCCGGCACTTCGATGTGGAGGAAGGCGACGTGGTGGGTGTGGTGGGGCTGGGCGGCCTCGGCCACATGGCCGTCAAGCTCGCCAAGGCCATGGGTGTGCACGTGGTGGTCTTCACCACGTCCGAGGCCAAGGTGCCCGCCGCACTGGAACTTGGCGCCGACGAAGTGATCCTGTCCCGGGACGCGGATGCCATGGCCGCCGCGAACCGCAGCATCGACCTCATCATCGATACCGTGGCCGCCCCGCACGATCTGAACCCCCTCTTCCGGACCCTCCGCGTGGACGGTGCACTGTTCCAGCTGGGACTCCCGTCCGAGGCCATGCCGCCGGTGGACCCCAGGGCCCTGATCCGGCGGCGGATCGCCTACGCCGGTTCGCTGATCGGCGGAATCGCCGAGACGCAGGAAATGCTCGACTTCTGTGCAGAACATGGTGTGGTTGCCGACATTGAACTGGTGCGGCCAGACCAGCTGAACGACGCCTACGACCGGATGGTGGCCGGCGACGTCAAATACCGTTTTGTGCTGGACACCAGCACGCTGCAGGCCCCGGCCAAGGAGGCAAACGCATGAGTACCCTGTTCACCAAGATCATCAACGGCGAGATTCCCGGGCGGTTCGTCTGGCGTGAGCCTGACGTGGCGGCCTTCCTGACAACCGGCCCGCTGGCCCATGGACACACCCTGGTGGTGCCCACCGAGGAGGTTGACCGCTGGACCGATGCTTCCCCGGAAACGCTGGCAAAGATCATGGAGGTGGCACGCCGGATCGGTGCCGTCCAGCTGGACGTCTTCCCGGCCGAGCGGGCAGGACTGATTGTGGCCGGCTACGAAATCAACCACCTGCATGTCCACGTGTGGCCGTCCAGGAGCATGGCTGACTTCAACTTCGCCTCAGCGGACCAGAACCCCGACCCCGCCGTGCTGGATGCCAATGCGGAAAAGCTCCGCGAGGGGCTGAAGGCCGCCGGCTACGGGGAATTTGTGCCCGAAAGCTGAACCCGGCATCTCCACCTGCTCAGGCCGGCGCGAGCGCCTTGTTGAGCACCGCGCGGATCCGCTTTTCCGACACCGAGTAGGCGGTTCCAAGCTCGACGGCGAAGAGGCTCACCCGGAGCTCCTCGATCATCCAGCGAACCTGGGTCAGCTCGGAACCGACCCGCCGGCCGGGCAGCAGTGCAGAGACGGCGTCGTCGTAGTCGTCTTCGAGGCGCTGCACGGCGGCCATGTTCAGGGCGTCCCGCTGGACGTTGCCGGGCAGCTTTTCGAGGCGCTTCTCGATGGCAGCAAGGTAGCGGGGGAGTTGGCTCAGCTGCGCGTAGCCGGTTTTCGCAACGAACCCCGGATACACCAGCTGCTCCAGCTGGCTCTTCACATCATTAAGGGCGCTGATCAGGGCCAGGCTGGTGGTCCCTTTCAGCAGTTTCTCGATCCGCCGGGTGCTGGCAAGGATCCGCTCCACCACGGCAGTGACGCTGAAAACCGTATCGATCAGCTCGGCGCGCACCCGCTCATAGAGGGCGTCAAAGGACGGCCGGTCCCACGGCACCTCAGCCGGGGTCAGCTTGTCGATAGCGGCCAGGGCGCAGTCGGCGATCAGCGCGGAAACAGAACCGTGCGGGTTCTGGCTGAACGTGAGTTTCTCGGTGTTGTTCAGGTGCTCCAGGACGTACCGGTCCGGGGCCGGAACCCTGAGGGCCAGCAGCCTGATCACGCCGCCGCGCATGGATTCACGCTGCTCGGACGGTGTCTGGAAGACGCGCAGCGCAACTGACGTTCCTTCGTCCACCAGGGCCGGGTATCCCGTAACAGTGTGTCCCTTGATGGTATTGCTGACCTGCCGCTGCACAGCACCGAAGGACCACTCAGTCAGGCCGCTTTGCTCACGGAAGCCGGGGACAGCGCCGGGCGTCATTCCGTTTCCGGATCCGGTTTCTGCGGGTATGGCACCGGCGGACTTTCCCGGTGACTTTGGCGCGGTGGTGCCGGGCGTCGCGCCCAGCGACTCCGCGATGGCGCGGCGGGTGGCCGGGGCCAGGCGTTCCTGAAGGGCGGCGAGGTCCTTGCCCTCATCCAGTACCTTCCCCTTGCTGTCCACCACCCTGAAGCTCACCCGCAGGTGGGAGGGTACGGCGTCCCAGTTCCAGGATCCGGGCGGAATGACCTGTCCGCGGATCCGGCGGAGAGCCAGTTCCAGCGAGGCTTCCAGGTCATCATTGGCAGGGTCGAAGTCCGACTCCAGGGCCGCAACGGCTTGGCGGGCGACGTCGGGGGCGGGGACGAAATTCTTGCGGATCTGCTTCGGCAACGACTTGATCAGGGCGGACACCAGTTCCACACGCTGCCCCGGAATCAGCCAGCGGAAGGGGGCGTCGTCGAGCTGGTTCAGGAAGAGCACGGGCACTTCGGCAGTGACGCCGTCGGACGGATTGGGCGGTGAGCCGGGCGCCACCGGGTGGAACTCGTAGGTCAGCGGAAGCTCGAAGCCCTTATGCAGCAAGGTTTTCGGGTAGGCGGACTCGTCCAGGTCATCGGCGTCGTCACCGAGCAGGAGGGACTTGTCGTAGTCAAGGAGGTCAGGATTCTGCTGCCGGGCCTCTTTCCACCACTTGTCGAAGTGACGTTCTGACACCACCTCGTGGCCGAGCCTGGCATCGTAGAACTCAAAAAGCGTTTCGTCGTCCACCAGCAGGCCGCGCCGGCGCATGCGGGCTTCGAGTTCCTCCACCTCCAGGAGGAGGGCGCGGTTCCGGTGGAAGAACTTGTGATGGGTCTTCCAGTCGCCTTCCACCAGGGCATGCCGGATGAACAGCTCGCGGGCCAGGACCGGGTCCACCCGGCTGTAGTTGATCCGGCGCTGGGGAATGATGGGCACGCCGTACAGGGTGACTTTTTCGTACGCCATGACGGCGCCCATTTTCGTGGACCAGTGCGGCTCGCTGTAGCTGCGCTTGACGAGGTCCGGCGCCACCTGTTCTGCCCAGACGGGATCGAACTTTGCGGCGACCCTCGCCCAGAGCCGGCTGGTCTCCACGAGCTCAGCAGCCATGACAAAGGTAGGGGACTTCTTGAACAGCGCCGAGCCGGGGAAGATCGCGAAGCGACTGCCGCGCGCGCCCGCATACTCACGCTTGCGTTCGTCGAGGATGCCGATGTGGCTCAGCAGCCCTGACAGCAGGCTGATGTGGATTCCCTCGTGATTGCCCACCGGATCGGCTAGGCGCTTGTTGTCCAGGCTGATGCCCAGCGGCCGGGCCAGCTGCCTGAGCTGGGCAAAGAGGTCCTGCCACTCCCGGACCCGGAGGTAGTTAATGAATTCGGTCCGGCACAGTCTGCGGAACTGCGTCGACGAGAGTTCCTGCTGCTTCTCCTGGATGTAGTTCCATAGGTTCAGGAAGCCGGTGAAATCCGAGTTCTCGTCGCGGAAGCGTGCGTGCTTCTCGGCAGCTAGCTGCTGCTTGTCGGTGGGGCGCTCGCGCGGGTCCTGGATGGTCAGTGCAGCAGCCAGGATCATGACCTCGCGGACGCAGCCGCGCTTGCCGGCCTCCACAATCATCCGGCCAAGACGGGGATCGACCGGCAGCTGGGCAAGCTTCTGCCCGACGGCGGTCAGCCCGCCGCTCTTTGCATCCCCGGGCCGTACGGCATTGAGGGCGCCGAGCTCACGGAGGAGAGTCACGCCGTCGTTGATTGCCCTTGAATCCGGCGGTTCTACAAACGGGAAGTTCTCCACGTCCTTCGGACCGCGGGCCACCCCCATGGCCGTCATCTGAAGGATGACTGCTGCGAGGTTGGTCCGCAGGATCTCGGGGTCGGTAAAAAGGGGTCGGGACTCGAAGTCCTCTTCCGAATACAGCCTGATGGCGATGCCGTCGGAGACACGGCCGCACCGGCCGGAACGCTGGTTGGCGGAGGCCTGCGAAACGCGTTCGATCGGCAGCCGCTGGACCTTGGTGCGGTGCGAGTAGCGCGAGATGCGAGCGGTCCCGGTGTCGATGACGTACTTGATGCCAGGGACGGTCAGTGACGTTTCCGCCACGTTGGTGGCCAGCACGATCCGGCGTTTGTTACCCGGGTGGAAGACCTTGTGCTGTTCCTGCAGGCTGAGCCTGGCAAAAAGCGGCAGGACCTCTGTGCCGGCGAGCCGGCGGTTCGTCTGGATCCTTGCGTTCAGTGCCTCAGCGGCGTCACGGATCTCGCGCTCGCCGGAGAAGAAAATCAGGATGTCGCCGGGGGCCTCAGCGGCAAGTTCATCGACGGCGTCGCACACGGCATCCAGGGGATCGCGGTCCTCCTCGAGTTCATCGTCGGAGGCTGCGTCGTCGTCGTCCGCCGCACCGCCGGCCGGCTGTGACAGCGGCCGGTACCGGATCTCCACCGGGAATGTGCGGCCGGAGACCTCAATGATGGGGGAGGGGTCCTCGTCCGTGCCAAAGTGTTTGGCGAAACGCTGCGGATCGATGGTGGCCGAGGTGATGATGATCTTCAGGTCAGGCCGCTGCGGCAGGATGCGCTTGAGGTAGCCCAGGATGAAGTCGATGTTGAGGCTGCGTTCGTGGGCCTCGTCGATGATGATGGCGTTGTATTTGCGAAGCAGTTTGTCGCGCTGAATCTCCGCCAGCAGGATGCCGTCCGTCATCAGCTTGACCTTGGTGGAGCGGCTGACCTCGCCGGTGAACCGCACCTGGAAGCCGACTTCCTGGCCGATCTCCACACCCAACTCCTCGGCAATGCGTTCGGCCACAGTCCGGGCCGCGAGGCGGCGCGGCTGCGTGTGCCCGATCAGGCCGTTATCGCCGAGGCCAAGCTCGAGGCACATCTTGGGGATCTGGGTGGTCTTACCCGAACCGGTTTCCCCGGCGATGATGGTCACCTGATTGGCGGCGATGGCAGCCATCAGGTCCTCGCGGCGCTCGGAAACGGGCAGCTCAGCAGGGTAGGAGATATGAAATGTCATGGCTGCAGCCAGTCTACTGGGGCATCGGCTGTTTCCCGCCCTCGCCGGCCGGCTTCAGGCTGGGCAGGCAGAGCCGGGAACCCGGACAGCACAAGGGGACCCGGCTCCTGATGGGCCGGGTCCCCGTGTGCTGTTCGGATGGATGGGGAAATGCCTGCGGATCAGAATATCCGCAATGTGTAGTTGGTGCTGGGCAGGTCCAGGGCGGACCAGGCCTGGTCGGAGGTGACGGGAGGATTGTGGCCGAGGCCGTCGCGCAGGAGCGCTGCGACGGTGCCTGCCAGGACGAGGAGGAGCAGTACAAGGAGGATGATTCCGAAGATTTCCATGGCTCAATCCTGCTCCGGCGACTGCCTTCAAAACAGTGGCAGAAATGACCAAAAAGAGCAAATTTCTGCCATAATGGAAGCATGCTCAAGACAGTAGCTGTGATCGTCGTTCCCAACTTTGCGATCTTCGAATTCGGCACCGCGTGCGAGGTATTTGGCCTGGACAGGTCAGAACGCGGCAGCGGGGTTCCGGCGTTCGACTTCCGGGTCTGTACGCCTGAACCTGGCGACGTCCGGATGAAATCGGGCCTTTCCATGCATGTCAGTTTGGGCCTCGAAGCCACCAACGACGCCGACCTCGTCATCATGGCCCCCTATGGCCGGGACGAGGATGTTCCCGAATCCGTGATGGAGGCCCTGCGGGCCGCTGACGCCCGGGGCGCCTGGGTCATGTCCATCTGCTCGGGCGCTTTCGCGCTGGCCCGCGCCGGCATCCTGAACGGCCGGCGCTGCACCACTCACTGGCACTATTCCCAGGAGCTCGCCAGCCGGTACCCCGAACTGCGCGTGGATGAAAACGTGCTGTACGTCCAGGATGGCAACCTGATCACCAGCGCCGGGACAGCAGCGGGGATTGATGCCTGCCTCCACCTGGTGCGCGTCGAACTGGGAGCAAACGTAGCGGCAGCCATCGCCCGCGACATGGTGGTGCCCCCACACCGCGACGGCGGCCAGGCGCAGTTCATTGACCGGCCAATGCCCACGTGCGGTTCAGCACCCATGGAAGCGTTGCTGCGTTGGATGGTGCAGAACCTTGACCGGGAACACAGCGTAAGTGACCTGGCTTCCAGGGTGCACATGTCGGACCGGACCTTCGCCCGACGCTTCCGCTCCGAAACCGGGGCAACGCCGGCGGCCTGGCTGAACTCCCAGCGGGTCATCCGGGCGCAGGAACTGTTGGAATCCACGGACCTTAACATCGATGAGATTGCCCGGGAATCCGGCTTCGGGCATCCTGTGCTGCTCCGCCACCACTTCGCCAAGGTTCTGGACACCAGCCCCCAGTCCTATCGACGGGCTTTCCGGGGCCAGCTCGCGGAAGTGGGCTAATCACGGCGTGATTTTTGTACCGGTTACTGGCGGACCTGACCGGGTCCGGCGGGGGAGTCTTCCGCGGCCTGGCGCGTGGTGTCCACCAGTACACGCCACGGCCCCGTGACGGCCTGTTCCGGCAGGGCGGCCCGACGCTGTCCTGCCCTGATCGAGTAGATGAACCGATCCGGCTGGGGAGCGGCGGTTTCAGCGATTGCTGCCCGGACTGTTTTTGGCACCGCATCCCAGGGGCATGCTTCGACGATGGGCTGCCATTGACTTCTCGCGCTCTCCGTCACGGCGTTCACCGTCCATACCCGTGTCAGCGCGGCGAGGCCGCCCGTGCGCTCCACACTGATTTTCATGGCCTGGTTCCTGGCTTTCCTGCCGCTTGGCCGCCCGCCCGGCGGAATGCCAAGCACTGGTTATAGCTTTACCTTCACAGTTTCCCACGCCTTCCGGACGGCGTCATGCTCCGCGGAACCGGAACCATAAAGCTCGACGGCGGAGGCCGCCGTCGCCCGTGCCAACATCCTGAAGGTAGCCGTGGGCGGCAGCGAGCCGCCGGTTAGTGTGTCATACCAGATCCGGCCCGGCGCCTCCCAGGCGTTTCCACCCAGCGATTCAGCGGTGAGATAGAAGGCCCGGTTAGGGATGCCGGAGTTGATGTGGACACCGCCGTTGTCCGCGCTGGTCCGCACGTACGAGTCCATAGAGTCCGGCTGGGGATCCTTGCCCAGCACGTCGTCGTCGTACGCCGTACCGGGAGCTTTCAGGGAACGGAGGGCTGTGCCTTCAACCTGGGGCGTGAAGAGTCCTTCGCCGACGAGCCAGCTTGCCTCTGCGGCGGTCTGGTTCTTCATGTACTGCTCCACGAGCGCCCCGAAGACGTCCGACATCGATTCGTTGATGGCTCCCGCCTGGTTCCGGTATGCCAGCCCACCGGAATACTGGGTGACGCCGTGGGCCAGTTCGTGGCCAATGACGCTCAGCGAACGGGTGAAGCGCTGGAAGACTTCGCCATCGCCGTCCCCGAAGACCATCTGCCGGCCGTCCCAAAAGGCGTTGTCGTAGAGCTTGCCGAAATGCACCGTGGCGTCGAGCGGGAGGCCCCCGCCGTCGATGGAATTCCGGCCGAAGACGTCAGCATACAGACGGTGCGTGTGCCCAAGGCCGTCGAAAGCTTCGTCTGCGGACACGTCGCCGGAAGCCGGGTCGCCTTCCTTGCGCACCAGTTTGCCGGGCAGGATCTCTGATCCGGCGGCGTCGTAAACGCTTCGGTTGGGCGGACCGGGTTTGACGTCCCGCAGCCCACGCGGAGCTGCGGGAGCAGGCTGTGTCCTGGCGGACAGGACCGACCTCACGTGGCTCAACGCTTCCTTTGCCGCGCGGGCGGCGGCAGAGAACTGCGGCGCGTCCTGCCGGGCCAAACGCCGCAGCAGGTAGGGCGGAATGATCGAACAAAATGTGGCTGAAGTGTGCATGGCCTACCCCCTGAAGTTGGTATCACCAGCCTATGAGGGGCCACCGACAATCTTGGGCAGGCGCACCCGGGGGGCGTCTCCCGCCCGTCGGCGGAGGCTCCACGAGGCGTTGACGCCAGCTGGAATGGGACTGTACGACGGCGGCGGGTTGCCGCATTCGGGCCGGATCTGTTCCAAGGATGATGCCTTTTGTTGCCAACAGAGTGTTCGCCTGTTAAGGGCACTGTCGGGTTGTGACCGGGGTGTCTCAGCTCGAGAATCCCGGGCCGCTTAAATGTCGGTGCCCCCTGAGAAGGTAGAGGCATGGGAAGACCAGCGGCGATTGAGGCGGCGGAGGCTGTTTGTGCTTCCGCGGCCGAACTCCTGGCTGCTCTTAAGGGTGGGACTGACTCTGCCGGATTCACCGGGAATGCGGACTCTGCCGGGTGTGCTGATGATGATCCGTTGCGCCGGGAAGCTGATGGCTGGTTGGACACGCTGGCCCTGACTACCAGGATTAATGCGCAGGTCGCCGCTCTGACGGTCCACGCCGCGGCAGGCTACGCAGATACGGCCCAGGCGCTGGCGTCCCCTGACATGTCTGATCGCGCCCAGGAGATGGCGGTCGTGGCCGAAGTCGCGTGCGTCCTCACCGTCGGCGAACGGACCGCCTCCACCCTGCTGTCCGAGTCCCAGGCGCTGACCACCGGCCTGCCGTTGACCCTGTCCGCGCTGACGGCCGGGGCAATGTCGTGGCAGCATGCCCGGGTGATGGTGGATGAGACCACCAATCTGGATGCTGCTGCTGCTCAGGCGTTGGAGGCGCATTTCCTGGACCCCGGGGTGGAGAACCCCAACCGGGGCTGCCCGGCCGGGGAACTGGTTCCCTCACGGTTCCGGCATAAGGCCCGGATCTGGCGGGAACGGCACCACCCGGTCAGCATCGAGAAGCGCCACAGCAGATCCGTGGCGGACCGGCGGCTGGAATACCGGCCGGACCGGGACGGGATGGCCTGGCTTTCGGCGTACCTGCCCGCTGACCAGGCAGCGGGGATCTGGAACCGGACCACCGCCGCCGCCCGGGCGCTGCAGGGCCCGGACGAGGACCGGACCATGCCCCAGATGCGGGCCGACATCGCCGCCAACCTGCTCCTCGGCGGCGACGCTGACAACCTCACCGAAGGTGTCCCGCCCTCGCCGCGTGCGCAGGTCCTGCTCACCGCGCCCATCATGGCGTTGCTTGGTGCCACCGATGAGCCGGCGATGCTGGACGGGTACGGGCCGATCCCGGTCACCATGGCACGCAGGCTCATCGCGGACGGCGCCACGTCCTTCCACCGGGTCCTGATCGACCCGAGGGACGGCGCACCGCTGGAGATCGGCCGGACCAGCTACCCGGTCACCAAAGCCCAACGCCAATGGCTGAGCCTGCGGGACGGGAAGTGCCCGTTCCCCGGCTGCCACAACCAGTCCCTGGACAACGAAGCGGACCACCTCCTCGCCTGGGCAAAGGGCGGCACCACCGGCATCAGCAACCTCGCCCAACCCTGCCCCAAACACCACAAACTCAGGCACACCGGCGGCTGGGAACCCGGCCCGGCCACCAAAGACCATCCGCCGGGCTGGACCTCACCCACCGGCAGACGCTACGCCAGCGAATACCCCGACTGGGAACCACCACACTGGCCGGAAGAATGGCTGAGCCCGCCCATCTCTGAGTGCTGGAGCGTGGAGGCTGCGTTGCTTGGCGTGCTTGCGGACAGCGCTCACAACGGGGCGTCTGACATGGTCGACTGGTTCTGGTTGGAGACCAGCACCAGGGCGGCAACGTAGTCCGCTTTCACGGAGCCACTTTTCGCCGCCCAAATTTTCCGAGATATGGGTGTGCCAACGGCATGTGACTTCTTATATCAATTCCCGGGTGGTAGAACCGTGGGCGGGTAGCTGTGGATAACTTTGATCACCCAAATGTCGGCTGGGCTACCCTTGAGTCATTGTCCGGAGCCAGGCGTTTTGAAAACTATCGGGGGATTAGCTGCCCATGACATCGCACAAACTCACTTCGTCTTGGCGCATCCGAGCGGTCAGCGTTGCCCTTGTCATGGCAGTGGCCGCCGCGCTTTCGGGCTGCAATTCCGGTGGTGACCCGGGCCCGGCCGCCACAGCGACATCCTCAGCTGTTGAGTCCATCTCGCCGAGTGCAACCCCAACGCCAACCGCAACGTACAAACCCGCGGACGCGTCAGGCCGAGCCCAAAATGTTCCTGTTCCCGTGCTGCCCGAAGTGGCGAAGACAGAGACGAAGGAGGGACTGGAGGCCTTTGCCCGATACTGGTTTGAATTATTGAGCTACGGCTATGAGACCGGCGATGTCAATCAGATCTCGGCAATAACGAGTCCACGTTGCATAATGTGCGCTCGCGCCCAAGAGGTCCAGACTGGCTGGCATCAGGACGGTCGTTGGCTGGCTGGAGGCAAGGTTGGGACTCCGGCCGTTACAACTAATTTTCAAGCAGCAGAGGACGGCAGCATCCAGGTGGCCATCCAAGTCTCTCAGGAGGCCCTGTCTTACTACAATCCCGACGGAACTCTGGATAGCACTGATCCCAAGCCTGCGGACTCTGGCAGCCTCATGTTTGCCGTGTATCGCGAAGGGTCTTGGTTTGTGAACACAATTGAGCCGATCGCAGGTTAGACATGTCACCACTGCTCGTGCGCCTAACATTTGTTCTACCCCTTCTTTTGGGGATGAATGTCCACGGACCGGCGGCATGGACCACTGATCGAGAAGGGTCAATAGCGTCAGAAGGGGAAAAAGCGCCGCCAGCAAAAGGACATTGGGTTTCGGGTGGCACGGGCATTGAGGGATGGGACTTGGTGCCGGGAACCGGCGGATTTGTCAGACGCGAGCCGGGCGCTGCGGCAACCGACCCCAACGATTACAAGTATGAGCTCCAGTGCCACCTTGGCGGGGGCGACTTCGATTCGGTTTGCCTTCGCGGCCAGATTGAGTGCAAAAGCGGGCCAGTAGGTAACGAGGAAGGTATTCCCGTCATCTGGCTATCCAAGCCGAGAGGCGTTCCAGGCGCGGTATGGGTCATCCACTCCGGCCCGACCTGCCTCTACGATGCAAAGCCCGAGGACTTACTGCCCCGGATCGCCGCGGACATCCAACGACAGTTCGAAAGTCTGCCGGTCAATGCAGGGGCGGTTGTGGCTCAACCGAGCCCGCACACCCTGCGCGGGGCTGAAACCAACTTCTACGCAAACGCCGCCGAGCAGCAGTTCGATGTCACGATGTTTGGCCAGAAAGTGCATGTAGTCGCCACCCCCATGCAGTACACCTGGAATTACGGTGATGGCACCGTGTTCGGTCCTCAACCGTCCATGGGCGGGCCCCTGCCGCAGGACCGTTGGGGCGAAAAGACCAGGACGAGTCATGTGTACACAAATACGGGTGACTTCCAGATGGTCCTGACAACGTCTTTCCAAGGAACCTATTCCGTCAACAGCGGGCCACCGTTACCCATCCCTGGCCAGGGCCAATTCAGCGCACCGCCGCAGACCATCAGCGTGTGGCGCTCCATCACGCGCAATTACGCGGACGACTGCAACCAGAATCCCCAGGGCCAGGGCTGTCCCGGGGCGATTCCGGTCCCGTAGAACCCCGCGTCTTTTCGAAAGAGGACAAAGCACGAAACCCCCACCGCGACAAAATGCGGTGGGGGTTTCTTATGTGCCCTCGATAGGATTCGAACCTACGACCTTCTGCTCCGGAGGCAGACGCTCTATCCCCTGAGCTACGAGGGCAATCCAGGGATCCTGCCGTTTCCAGCGGGACGTCCTAGAGCTTAGCAGGAAGGTGGCCTGCAATGGAAAACGCCCGGTCAGTAGCCCGCAAAAGAGTCCACGTGCACACGCCGGGCGCCCGCTTTCCGGGCCGCGCGCCGCAGCGAAGCAACACTTGCAGGCGACCCGGACACGTACACCGATCGCTCGTTGATGTCGGGAACCAGCGCCCGCAGCAACGTCCCGTCCAGCCGGCCTGATCTCCCGGCACCAGCACTACCGGCACCAGCACCACCCGCGCCTGCGCCGGAAGCGCCTGCGTCGGTAATGAATGACGGGGGAGCGGAGCCGTCCGCCAGCCGCGCCAGGATGCGAGCGCCGGAAGCCTGCAACTCGCTCGCGTAGGCAATTTCCTCGGCATTGCGTGCCAGGAGCAACAGCACCACATCCCGTTCCCGGGCGGCACCCGAGGAGAGGTGCGCCAAGAATGGCGTGATGCCGATGCCGGCCGCGATGAGGAGGACAGGTTCCTTGGGATCGCGCGGCAGGACGAAGTCTCCTCCCACGGATGTGGCCGCAACCTCGTCACCCGGTTTCAGCGCCAGCAGAACCTTCTTGGCGGCGGAAAGTGGTTCCGCCGTACGGATGCCAAATTTCACGGTGCCCGAATCGGGCGAACTGGTCAGGCTGAACACCCGGCGCCGGCCCTTGCCGTCCGACTGGGCATGCGGCAGGTCCAGTTCCATGTACTGGCCCGGGAGGAAACGGACCGGCCTGGATGGTTCAAAAACAAACTCCGTGGTGCTGGGCGTCAAAGCCCGTGACCCGGCAAACCGAAGTTTCAGCCCTCCGCGCTGGCCCACCAGGAAAGCCAACAGGTTGCCCAGCAGCAGGGCAAGCTCCGGCGAATTGGCGATGAAACCAAAGTTGTACGGCACCGCAAACACCACGCCCACCACAGCGGCCAGCGCGAGCTGCTGCCAACGGCGCGGCGGAAGCGTTAACGGCTCGGTCAGCATGAAACCGACAAAGAAGAGCAGCGGCCTCTGCGCCAGTGCCTGCCAGAGTGCGTTACCGAAGGAAAGCTCGGCCTGCAGCAGTTCCGCGGTAATGATCGTGGTGGCAACCACCAGGAACACCGCTGCCATGAGGAATTTCCGGGTCCGGTACAGCACCATCAGGATCCCCGGGACCAGCAGCCACAACATCGCAGGTGTCGCCGCCCACCATGTGGCGATGTTCAGCCCGGTCAGCCCGGTCACAAAAGCGCCGGCGGCCGCTGGGTTGAAGATATGACGGCCGCGCCAGGCCAATGCGTACTTGGAGGCGGAGGCCAGCACACATGCCAGGGCCACGCCCGCCATGTCCAATGGCGCAAAGGTGGGCCAGAACAGGAAATACAGAAGCAGGCCCGTAATCAGGGAAGACTCCGAATGCGGACGCACCTGAAACAGCGCCGCCAGCCCCCTGTTGGAAAGATAGGTCAGGCCCAGGCACACCGCCAGGTGCACCAGCATCTGCGGCATACCGAACGTGAGCCAGCCCAACGCATTGAGCAGGAGGCTGTAGCCCGCGAGGACGGCCAGCACCAGCAGGATGAGCCGGTACATCGTGTACTTGCCCAGCAGGGTGTCCAACCGGCCCGCAGGTGAAACAGCGGCACCTGCTTTCGGGGCATCAACAGGACTCATGTGAACAGTGTCCCTTCAAAGCCGGATGAAAAGGCAGCGCTCCCATCAGAAAAAACCACCAGCCAGGAGAAATCGAAAGTACGTTCCAGCTCGGCGCCCGTGGCGAAGAACAACGCCGTCGCCAAGGCATCGGCCACCATGGTGCTCTCCGCCATGGTCCAGGTGGCCACAGCCGTACTGACCGGGTGCCCCGTGGTGCCATCCAGCACATGATGCAGGCCGTCGCCCCACGCCCGCCGGTTTGCGGCTGAAGCGCACAATGCCCCGCCGGCCAGCGATACGGTGCCGATTGCCTTCGCCGGGTCGAACGGATGTTCCAGCGCCACCCGCAGCGGATCCGTGCCGCAATGCAGCAGGTCACCGCTGGCATCAATCACAAAGGAATCCACGCCGCCGGTGCGCAGCTCGGCCGCCAGGAGGTCCACGAGCTGGCCCTTTCCTGCGGCGCCAATGTCGAGGACAAACGGCGCCGTGGTGGTCAGGACGGTGCCGTCCCATTCCAGCGCATCCTCCCAGCGCGGTGCAGGCACCGGGGAACCTGCAGGGATCAGGGAGTAGGTTGCGTCGTACCCCAGTTGTTCCAGGCTGCCGCCGATCAACGGAGTCATTGCTCCGTCAGTGACTTCGTACAGGGACCGGTACAGGCGGCCGAGTGCAGCAGCCTCGGGAGACAGTTCGTAGCGCCCGGGCTGCCGGGCCATGGCACTTACCGTCGAATCAGGCCGGAACCGCGACCACTCGCCGTCGTACTTCTCCACGACGTCCAGCAGCCGCGAACGGACTGAACCGTCCAGCGGCCGGGGCGAGGAGATTTCCCAGCGGGTGCCGATCCCGTCGAAGGTGAAGTCCGCCCACTCCGCGTTCGGCACGGCCTACTTGGCCTCGGCCTTGATCGTCTCGAGTGCCTTGTTGAAGCCGCCGCTTGTCAGCGAGGATCCGGCGACCTTGGACACGTTGAGCTCGTCGATGCTCTTGCCCACGATCTGCCCCGCAATGCCGCCGGCGAACTCGCCCTGGAACTTCCTGGTGTTCGGATTGGACGGATGCTGGGTGATATTGACCGCAGTAACAGTTCCGGAAGCCAACGTCAGCTCCACCCCAACGGTTTCGGTCCCGTTGGGGGAGACGTAGGTGCCGTCAGCGCTATAGGTGCCGTCCCGGTAGACGGAGCCGCTGCTTGCCAGGGAGGATGCGGTGCCCGAAGGCGATGCAGTGGAAGGGGCGGCGGACGAGGAGCCGGCGGTGGCAGCGGGGTCCGTTGCACCCTGGGTGGCGGAGGGCGCGCAGCCGGCCACCGTCCCCGCCAGGGAAAGGCCGGCGACTCCGGCGAAAACACTCTTGCGGACTGACGGTCTCATGAAGGGTCTCGTTTCGTGGCTGGGTGCTTACGGTGTACTCAACGTCGGATTCAGCGTAATGGTTCACCCTGTGATTGTGCCTGTGAGCGCTGTGACGCCCAACGCTCAAATTCGTCCACGTGGCGCCCCCCGGTAGGCTAGAGGGGTGACTCCCGAAGAACTCTCCCTCGCCATATCCGCCTGCCTGAAAGACGCTGTCGCCGCCGGCGAAATAGCGCTTTCAGCATCAGCTGTCCCTGATGAGGTGCGCGTGGAGCGACCGAAGAACCGGGAGCACGGAGACTGGGCCACCAACATCGCCCTCCAGCTGGCCAAACCGGCGGGCACCAACCCCCGCGAATTCGCCACTGTGCTCAGCGCCCGGCTGAAGTCGATCGACGGCGTTTCCGCGGTAGACATCGCCGGACCCGGTTTCCTTAACATCACCGTGGATGCCGGCGCAGCCGGTGCGCTCGCCAAAGCAATCGTCGAGGCGGGCCCGCAGTACGGCACCAACACCGCGCTCGCCGGCCACACCGTGAATATGGAGTTCGTCTCCGCCAACCCCACCGGTCCGCTGCACATCGGGCACACCCGCTGGGCCGCCCTCGGTGACGCCATCGCCCGGGTGCTGCGTGCTTCCGGCGCGGAAGTCACCGCCGAGTACTACATCAACGACGCCGGCACCCAGATGAACGTCTTCGCGCAGTCGGTCTACAACCGCCTCCACGGACTTCCCGTCCCCGACGGCGGCTACCCCGGCCAGTACATCGCCGACCTTGGCCACGAGGTTCTCACTGCGCACCCGGACATCCGCGAACTGACCGAAGTGGCGGCCATCCCGGTCATCCGCGCCGCCGCTTACGAAGCCCAGATGAAGGACATCAAAGCCACGCTCGCCGATTTCGGCGTCGATTTCGATGTGTTCTTCTCCGAGCAGGAACTGCACGACGCCGGCGCTATTGAAAGTGCCGTAGCCCGCCTCCGCGAACAGGGCCACGTGTTCGACGACGGCGGTGCGGTCTGGCTGCGGACCACCGACTTCGGTGACGACAAGGACCGGGTCATGATCCGGGCGAACGGCGAGCCTACCTATTTCGCCGCCGACGCCGCTTACTACCTGTCCAAGAAGGACCGCGGCTACACCGAGAAGATCTACCTGCTCGGCGCGGACCACCACGGCTACATCAACCGGCTCAAGGCCATTGCTGCCGCCGCCGGGGATGACCCCGAGGTCAACATCGAGGTGCTGATCGGCCAGCTGGTTTCGGTCAACGGTGCCAAGCTGTCCAAGCGTGCCGGCAATATCATCGAGCTCAAGGACCTTATCGACTGGCTCGGTAAGGACGCCGTGCGCTATTCCCTGGCCCGCTTCCCGGCGGACTCGCCGCTGACACTGGACCCTGACCTGCTGAAGAAGCACAGCAACGAGAATCCGGTCTTCTACGTCCAATATGCCCACGCGCGGACCCGCGGCGCAGCTCGCAACGCTGTCGCCGCCGGTGTGGACCGCAGCGCCTTTGAGGCCTCCCTGCTGGACCACGCCACCGAGAACGAGTTGCTGTCCTACCTGGGCAGCTACCCGTCCATCGTGGCGAAGGCCGCTGAACTGCGCGAGCCGCACCGCGTGGCCCGTCACCTCGAGGTCATTGCCGGTGCGTACCACCGCTGGTACGACGCCTGCCGGATCGCCCCCATGGGCGAGGATCCGGTGACAGACGTCAACCGCACCCGCCTCTGGCTCAACGACGCCACCAGCCAGGTGCTGGCCAACGGCCTGCACCTCCTTGGCGTTTCCGCGCCGGAACGGATGTGACCGCCATGCCAGTACAGCCTTCGACCTCCGCTGATCACGCATCGCCGTTGGCTCCCGAATGGCTTGCCATGCCTGCTGATCTGAATGCCCTGCACCAGCCGCTCTGGGCCCAGGACGTCCAGCGAAACGACGGCGGCGAACTCGCCATCGCCGGCATCCCGGTCAGTGAGCTGCAGCGCCAGTACGGAACGCCACTGTTCGTCATGAGCGAGAACGATTTCCGGGCGCGCGCCCGCGCGTTCAGCGACGCCTTCAATGATGCGTTCGCTGACATCTGCGGGGGAGTGGACGTTTACTACGCCGGCAAGTCCTTCCTGTGCTCCGCTGTAGTGCGGTGGGTCGAGGAAGAGGGCCTTCGGCTGGACACAGCCTCGGGTGGAGAGCTGGCCGTCGCTGCGAGGGCCGGCATCCCCGGGGCCGACGTTGCCCTGCACGGCAACAACAAGTCCGACGCCGAAATCCACCGCGCCCTGGACATGAAACTGGGCCGGATCGTGGTGGACAGCCTCGACGAACTCGAGCGCGTCGCCAGGATTGCAGGAAACCGTGGCGAAACCGCCAAGGTGATGCTGCGGCTGACCCCGGGCGTTCACGCTCACACCCACGAGTTCATCGCCACCGCCCACGAGGACCAGAAGTTCGGCCTTTCGATGGCGGAGGACACCACCGAAGAGGCCGGCCTCTCGGCAGCCGAGGAAGCAGTGGCAGCGGCCACCGCCTATTCCGGCATTGAATTGCTGGGCCTGCACTGCCACATCGGGTCGCAGATTTTCGAACCCGACGGCTTTGCCCTGGCCGCCCAAAAGCTTCTTCGATTCCTCGCCGCGATGCAGGAAAAGTACTCCATTGTGCTGCCCGAACTTGACCTTGGCGGCGGCTACGGCATTGCCTACACCCCGGTGGACACGCCCCGCCCGGCAGCAGAGATCGCGCAGGCGATGGCCGCCGTCGTGCGTTCCACGTGCGCCGAACTGGGCATCAAATCCCCACGGATCTCGATTGAGCCGGGCCGCGCCATTGTGGGCAGCACCGCCTTCACGCTGTATGAGGTGGGCACCCTGAAGACTGTCCGCGTCGACGCGCCGGCCGCAGCACCCGCCGCAGAAGGCGGCGTTGCCGGCGAGAGCGGTGAAACCGCCGAAGGGAACGTTACGTATCCCCGCCGCTATGTGTCGGTGGACGGCGGCATGAGCGATAACGCCCGCCCGGTGCTGTACGACGCGGATTATTCGGCGATTCTCGCCTCGCGCACCTCTGACGCCGCACCGCAACTGTCCCGCGTGGTGGGCAAACATTGCGAGAGCGGCGACATAGTTGTTAGAGATGTATATCTGCCCGAGGACGTGGCAGCCGGTGATCTGCTTGCTGTACCGGGTACCGGCGCCTACTGCTGGGCCCTGTCGAGTAACTACAACTATCTGGCCCGGCCGGGCGTTGTCGCGGTGCGCGACGGATCTTCCCGGCTGATTGTCCGCGGGGAAACCGAAGAAGATCTGCTCAACCGCGACATGGGAGTCTGAATGACTGAATTGCGAACCCTGAAAGTAGCCCTGCTGGGCTGTGGCAACGTTGGGGCCCAGGTTGCGCGGATTCTCATTGAGGACGCCGACGCCCTGGCCGCCCGAACCGGTGCCAGACTGCAGCTTAGCGGCATCGCCGTGCGGAACGTCAATGCCAAGCGCGATGTCGACCTGCCGCAGGAACTGTTCACCACCGACGCCGACACCCTGGTCAAGGATGCCGATCTGGTGATCGAGCTGATGGGCGGCATTGAGCCGGCCCGCACGCTGATTCTGTCCGCGCTGAGCAACGGCGCCTGCGTTGTCACGGGCAACAAGGCCCTGCTTGCCCAGGACGGCCCCACCCTCTTCGAGGCGGCCGACAAAGCCGGCGTACAGCTGTCCTTCGAAGCTGCCGTGGCCGGTGCCATCCCCATCCTGCGCCCCATCCGTGACAGCCTTTCGGGCGACCGGATCACCCGCGTGCTGGGCATCGTCAACGGAACCACGAACTTCATCCTGGACCAGATGGATTCGACCGGCGCCCAGTTTGCGGACGCCCTCGCCGAAGCCCAGCGCCTCGGCTACGCGGAAGCGGACCCTACTGCCGACATCGAAGGCCACGACGCCGCCGCGAAGGCCGCCATCCTGGCCACGCTGTCCTTCCACACGCGGTTCGCGCTGGAGAACGTCCACTGCGAAGGCATCACCAACGTCAGCGCTGCCGACATCGCCGCGGCGAAGGACGCCGGTTTTGTGATCAAGCTGTTGGCGATTGCCGAAAAGCTGACCGTCGCAGACACAGAAACAGGCGGCGGCGAGGGCGTTTCGGTGCGCGTGCATCCGACGCTGCTTCCCCGGGAACACCCGCTGGCCGCCGTCCGCGGGGCGTTCAACGCCGTGTTCATCGAAGCGGAAAACGCAGGTGAACTGATGTTCTACGGCCAGGGCGCCGGTGGAACCCCGACGGCGTCTGCCGTGCTGGGTGACCTCGTTTCGGCGGCCCGCCGCCTTGTCCTGGGCGGGCCCCAGCGCACCGAAACCACCACCGGCCATGTCCGGGCACTGCCAATCGAGGCGGCAACCACCAGCTACTACATCGGCCTCGACGTCGCCGACCAGCCCGGGGTCCTGGCACGGATCGCCCAGCTATTCGCGGAGCACGGCGTCTCGATCGAAATCATGCGGCAGACCATTCACAAGGACGCCGAGTCAAACGTCGAGTCCGCCGAACTGCGGATCGTCACGCACCGCGCTTCAGAGGCTGCCCTCGCGGCCACCGTCGAGGCCGTCAAGGGCCTGGACGTCATCAATTCAGTTACATCCGTTCTGCGGGTAGAAGGAGTCTAAGTGGCTCACCAATGGCGCGGCGTTATCCGCGAATACGCTGACCGACTGCCCGTCACGGAATCCACCAGGGTCATCACGCTGGGCGAGGGCGGCACTCCGCTCGTCCATGCGCAGAAGCTCTCTGAACTCACCGGGTCCACCGTCTACCTCAAGGTGGAGGGCATGAACCCCACCGGTTCGTTCAAGGACCGGGGCATGACCATGGCCATGACCGCGGCCGTCGCCTCGGGCGCCAAGGCCGTGGTGTGCGCGTCCACAGGCAACACCTCGGCCTCCGCCGCTGCCTACGCCACCGCCGCAGGCCTGCAGTGCGCAGTGCTGGTGCCCGAGGGCAAGATCTCCATGGGCAAGCTGAGCCAGGCCATCGCGCACGGCGCCACCTTGCTGCAGGTGGACGGCAACTTCGACAACTGCCTGGACATTGCACGGAAGCTGGGGGAGTCCTACCCGGTGTTCCTGGTGAACTCCGTCAACCCCGCCCGCATCCAGGGCCAGAAGACGGGGGCTTTCGAGGTCGTCGACGCACTTGGCGACGCCCCGGACATCCATATTCTGCCTGTGGGCAACGCCGGCAACATCACGGCCTACTGGAAGGGCTACAAGGAGTACTCGGCCCCGTTCGAGTCAGAAACCGCAGGGACCCTGCCTGCAGTGTCCACGAAGACCCCGCAGATGTGGGGCTACCAGGCTGCTGGCGCCGCACCGTTCGTTGCCGGGCACCCCATCACGGAGCCGGACACCATCGCGACAGCCATCCGGATCGGCAACCCCGCCTCCTGGGACGGCGCCATCGCCGCGCGTGACGAGTCCGGTGGATTCATCGATGCGGTCACCGATGAGCAGATCCTTGATGCCCACCGCTGGCTGTCCGCGAAGGAAGGCGTCTTCGTTGAACCCGGCTCCGCGGCAGGCGTGGCAGGACTCCTCAAGAAGCACGCCGCCGGCGAGGTTCCCACCGGCAAGACCATCGTCATCACCGTGACCGGGCATGGCCTCAAGGATCCCCAGTGGGCCCTGCGCACCGAGGACGGCAGCGAAGTGCAGCCCGTGAAGGTCTCCAATGACGTTGTCACTGTTGCAGCTGAACTGGGACTGGAAGAAAAATAGCCTTGAAAACCACCTCGCCCATGGCCGTTGACCTTCCCGTCATTGCGTCAGGACAACGCGTCACCGTCACGGTCCCGGCCACCAGCGCCAATCTTGGCCCGGGATACGACAGCCTGGGCCTGGCCCTGGCACTGCACGACACCCTGACAGTGGAGAGCCTCGAAACAGACGAGTTGGTGTTCGAGCTCAGCGGCGAAGGGGCTGACACCCTCCCACGGGATGGCAGCCACCTGGTGGTCCGGGCCATGGAGGCTGCTTTTGTCCGGCTTGGCTACAGGCACGGCGGGCTCGGGATCACAGCGCAGAACGTCAACCCGCACGGCCGGGGCCTTGGCTCCTCGGCATCGGCCGTGGTGGCCGCTGTTTCCGCAGCGAACGCCCTCGTGCCGGAGGCAAAGCAGCGTGGGCGGGACTGGATCCTGCAGCTGACCAGCGAAATGGAAGGCCACCCGGACAACGTCGCCCCGGCGATTTTCGGCGGACTGGCGCTGTCGTGGCAGGACAGTGACCGGTACAGCAGCACCTGCGCCACGGTTAGCGCTTCGGTGATCCCCATCGTCGCAGTCCCGGACTTCGAACTGTCCACTGAGGCGGCGCGCGCGTTGCTCCCCGCGTCAGTGGGTCATCACGCGGCGGCAATGAACTCCGGCCGCGCTGCGCTGCTCATCCACGCGTTGACGCAGAAGCCGGAATTCCTGCTCGCCGGAACCGAGGATTATCTTCATCAGAGTTACCGTGCCGAGGCCATGCGTCCCAGCGCGGCACTGATCAGGTCCCTGCGTAATGCGGGCCACGCCGCAGTGGTTTCCGGGGCCGGGCCCACTGTCCTGGTGCTCGCCAACGGCGAGGCTGAAGCCGCCGATGTCCTGACGTTCATCGACGCGTTCACGACTGCCAACACGCCGGGAGTCGGCTGGCGCGTGCTGAAGCTGGCAGTGGACGTTGAAGGTGCTAAGGTGGACTTGCACCGGCGGTAATTCCGCCTATCTGACCTGTTATTGCACTTTGTTGCTTTTCGGTCTCCTACTGCGCAATGTTTTCCGGTGCCACCTGCTTGGTCTGTCGCAGGAATCTGCAGCAAGAAGTGTCTGCCCCTGAATCGACAGTCCAGCGTTCCGTCATTAATCGGTGCGTTTGGTGAATCAATATCCGGCCCTGCTGGCCGAAATCCAACCGGCAAGGCCGAAATCCCGGCTGCAGATCTGAACTGCGGCCCGATCAAATCATCGCGTCCAGCTCCCAGTCTGGACGCCGTCGAGGGGGAAGGATCCTTCGTGACCGAAACCACTGAGCTGTCTTCAGCTGTGGACACATCAACTTCTGCTGCCGGATCGTCAACGGCCGCACCCACCAAGAGCAGCGGCCTCGCCGGCCTGAAGCTCGCCCAGCTGCAGGCACTTGCCAGCCAGTTGGGGATTTCCGGTGGATCCCGCATGCGTAAGGGGGATCTGGTGACCGCCATTTCCGCCCACCGGGCGGGAACCTCGCCCAGCAAGGCGCCGGCGAAGGCCACCGAAAAGGCGACTGAAAACCACCAGGTCGCCGTTGCTGCGGCCCCGGTGGCAGCCAGCGAGACGGCCGAAGCCCCCGTTGCCGAGGGAACCCGCGCCCGTGGCCGTGGCCGCAGCCGCCGCGCAGTCAGCGACGGTGTGGTTGCCGCCCCCGCAGCGGCACCCGCCGCCGCACCTGCCACGGAGGCTCCGGCCGCTGCGCCGGCGGAAGCACCCGCACCGGCAGAGTCCGGCGTGGCAGGGGAAGGCGCCGGCGACCGCCGCCAGCCGCGAACCCGCAACCGTCGTCGCGGCGAGGCTGCCGCAACGACCTCGCAGGCAGCGGAATCCGCTGAAGCACCGTCCGAGCAGCCCGCAGCTGAGCAGCGCCAGGCCGAACGCACGGAGGGCCAGCGCACCGAAAGCCAGCGCGGCGAAACCCAGCAGGGCGAAACCCCGCGCACTGACGCCCAGGGCGCGGAATCCGGCGACGGACAGCGCTCTGACCGTCGTGACGCCGGCCGTACCCGCGGTGCCCGTGACACCAACGTCCGCGAAACCGGCGGCCGCGAAGCCAACGTCCGCGAAGCCAACGTCCGCGAAGCCAACGTCCGCGAAACCACCGACGGTGGCAGGGACAACGCAGGCAGCCGTGACGCCGGACAGCGTGAAGGCAACCGCGACAACACCCGCGACAGCGACGACGCCGACGGCGGCAGCCGCCGGAACCGCCGGAACCGCCGTGACCGGAACGACCGTAATGACCGCCCAGGCGGCCAGGACAACCGGGACGGCCGCGACAACCGGGACAACTCCCGCAACGACCGTTTCCGCGACCGCAACGACCGCCGTCGGGGCCGTGCCCAGGGTCCTGACGTTGACGACGTCGAGGTCACCGAGGACGACGTCCTGCTGCCGGTCGCCGGCATCCTGGATGTCCTCGAGAACTACGCGTTCATCCGCACCTCCGGTTACCTGCCGGGCCCGAACGACGTCTACGTTTCCCTCGCCCAGGTCAAGAAGTACAACCTGCGCAAGGGCGACGCCGTAGTCGGCGCCATCCGTGCACCGCGTGAAGGCGAAGACCGCAGCCAGCAGTCCGCCCGCCAGAAGTTCAACGCCCTGGTCCGCATCACCTCCGTCAACGGAAAGACGCCGGAAGAGCTCAAGGACCGCGTCGAATTCGCCAAGCTGGTTCCGCTGTACCCGTCCGAGCGGCTGCGCCTCGAGACCGACCCCAAGAAGATCGGCCCCCGCGTCATTGACCTGGTCGCCCCGATCGGCAAGGGCCAGCGTGGCCTGATCGTCTCCCCGCCCAAGGCCGGAAAGACGCTCATCCTGCAGTCCATCGCCAACGCCATCACCACGAACAACCCTGAGGTCCACCTCATGATGGTGCTGGTCGACGAACGGCCTGAAGAAGTCACGGACATGCAGCGCACTGTCAAGGGCGAGGTCATTGCCTCCACCTTCGACCGTCCTGCCGATGACCACACCACCGTGGCCGAGCTCTCCATCGAACGCGCCAAGCGCCTCGTGGAAATGGGCATGGACGTGGTGGTCCTGCTGGACTCCATGACCCGCCTGGGCCGTGCCTACAACCTGGCAGCACCGGCCTCCGGCCGCATCCTGTCCGGTGGTGTCGACTCCGCCGCGCTGTACCCGCCCAAGCGGTTCTTCGGTGCAGCCCGCAACATCGAAAACGGCGGCTCGCTGACCATTCTGGCAACGGCCCTCGTGGAGACCGGTTCCAAGATGGACGAGGTCATCTTCGAAGAGTTCAAGGGCACCGGCAACATGGAGCTCCGCCTGTCCCGCCAGCTGGCGGACAAGCGCATCTTCCCGGCAGTGGACGTCAACGCGTCCGGTACCCGCCGCGAAGAGAACCTGCTTTCCCCCGAGGAAGTCAAGATCATGTGGAAGCTGCGCCGCGTCCTCTCCGGACTCGAAACGCAGCAGAGCCTTGAGCTGCTGACCAACAAGATCCGGGAGACCCAGAGCAACGTCGAGTTCCTGATGCAGGTCCAGAAGACGACGCTTGGTGCGAAGTCGGATAACGACAAGTAGCTGAGCTCACCGCTCAAAATATGCCGGCCCCGCCCCTCAGCCGGGTGGCTTGTGATCTACGATCCCCGCCACCCGGCTCCGGCAGGCCCGAAGCCACTCCCTGGCCGGCATATTTTGAGCGGTTCGTCGTTAAGCGGTTCCGCCGCACCAGGAGCAACGCGGGGTCACTTTGAGCCCAAAAAGGGCCCTCAAAGTCAATGGGTCGTTGCAACTTTGGGGCTAGGCTGCGGCGGCGATGAGTTGGCGCATACGTTGTTTGGGGGTCTCGAGGTTCAGTGTGGGGCGTGGCCGGTTGTTGAGTTTGTTGG
>NZ_JBPZHC010000015.1:0-65018 GCF_051857465.1 Pseudarthrobacter cremeus
AACGAAAGAATCTCCACAAAGCTCAAGGGCCTGAGTCCGGTGCAATACCGGGCCCAGACCCTCGCAGCCTAGAATCCCATTAGCCAGTCCAACTATCGGGGACCAGTTCAAAAGTGAGAGAGCATTTGTGCTTTTCCTGCAGCAAGTGGGAGGGCGTTTGGAATGTTGGGGGCGGGAAACCTGCCGGGATAGTGTTGGCGGCATGCCTTCGTTCCAGACCCGCCTGAAAATCACCGGCCTGAAGCCTGGCAATCCGCCCGAAGCGGTGATGGCCGCGGCCGTTGAGGCGCTGCAAACCCGCCATCATGTGGAGTCCAACCAGCTGGAGCTTGCCGGCGGCGTCCCGCAGCTGAACCTGCGGTTCCTCGTGGAGCCCACCGAATACAGCGGTGAGAACCTGCAGGCGCGCGAGTCGGCAGCGATGATGCGCGACGCCGTCGAACGCGTTGCGCTGACCGGCTCCCTGACGGTTCTCCGCCGCAACCGCGGCCGCTGGGCTCCGGTGTAGCAGGCGGCTTAGTCTTCGGGGGCCGGCTCGTCCACCGGTGAGCGGGTGCCGCGCCGACGGGTGACAATGATGCCGACAACGACGCCGATCACCAGGCCAAGCGCCACGCCGATCAGCGAACTTGCCCAGAACGGCAGCTTCGTGGCCGATCCCGTGAAGTAGCCCAGGCCTACCAGCCAGCTCGCCCAGAGCACGGCACCCAGGCCCGCGCACAGGCTGAAGCCCCGCACCGATACGTCCGCTATGCCCGCGGCGGCGGAGGTTGCCAGCCGCCCGCCCGGGATGAAGCGGGCCCCGATGATTGTTCCGTAGGTGGAGGAGCGGCCGGCCTTGGCGATGGCCTCATGCATCCCCACGTGAATCCTGTGGCCCCACCGCCAACGGTCCAGGACGTGGCTGAGCCGGCGCTTGAACAGTTGGAACACCACGATGTCGCCCATCCAGGAAGCGAGCGCTGACAACGCCCCGACCAGGAAAACGTTGGCGCGGCCGTCAGCCGAGAGTGCCCCGCCGGTGATCACCACCATTTCCGAGGGGATGGGCGGGAAGATGGCATCGCCAAGGACTATGGGGATGATCCAAAAGTAGATCGCCGCCCCCCAGCTGTCGGCGTTGCCAAAGTCCATGGCCACAAAGTACCGCACTTTCCGATGGCACCACCGTCACAGGCGAGCGGCATCTACCTGCGGTGGCTGAGGTGCCGGCCGGCCAACAGATACCAGTACGGCCACGCAACCCAGGCAGCGGCCCCCACCGCTATGCCTGACCCGCCGAGGCCCCAGCGGATCCACGCGGGCGCCTTCTCGACGGTGGCCAGCGCGGCAACCGGCAAAGCCGCCACCAAGGCACCGCCGATAGCCTGTCCAAGCTTCGCCAGGTCACGGGGATAGTCCCCTGATTTCAGCAGTGAGCGGTTGGCCAGGAGGAACCAGCCTGCCTGGACAGTCATTGCCCCGACGCTAATTCCGGTGGACACAGTGAAATTCAGCTTCTTAAGGACCAGGAGGAACGAACTGGCGGATCCCACGGCGCTGGCTGCGGTCACGAGCCAGATGGCCGCTTCGGAGCCGGGGGTGCGGCGAAGGCGGCGGTGGACCTGGACCACCACAGGAATGACCAGCAGGTTGAAGATGCCGCCCGTGACGTCATTGATGGTGCCAAAAATGTAGGGTCCCTTCTTTGGCACTTCGATGGCATACATCGCACCGAGCGTTGCCACACCGGCCACGCCGACGCCGGCAGCGGTGTACGCGAACCTGGCGGCCGTCCGGTCGCCGGGCATCTCGCTCAGTGTGTCCATGATGCTTCCTCGCTCTATTGCGGAGGGCTGATAACAATCGTGGCACTTGGACGCATCAAGTCAAGCCATCAGTTCTACCTTCATCCACGCGGTGTGAGGTGCGGGGGCGATAACCGGCGGAGCGGATGCCGGGCCTTTGAGCCGCTCCCCGTCAGTGGGAAACTGGCCGCATGCGGATTACTATCCTGCAGGGCGACATCACCACCCGCAGAGTGGATGCGATCGTGAATGCGGCCAACTCCACTTTGCTCGGTGGCGGCGGGGTCGACGGGGCCATTCACCGGGCTGCCGGACCTGAACTTTTGGCTGCCTGCCGCGGACTCCGCGACAGCGAACTGCGTCACGGGCTGGCGCCGGGGGCCGCCGTCGCCACCCCCGGTTTCCGGCTCCTCGCGCGTTGGGTCATCCACACGGTCGGGCCCAACAGGCGTGCCGGGCAGACGAACCCGGCTCTGCTGGTGTCCTGCTTCAGCGAAAGCCTGCGGCTGGCGGATTCGCTGGTTGCGGGTTCCCTCGCTTTTCCGGCAATAGGCGGCGGAGTCTACGGGTGGAACGGGCGTCAGGTTGCGGAGGCCGCGTACGACGCCGTCACCGGGTTTGGTGCCTCGCATCCCTCCAGCACGGTGGAGTTGGTGGAGTTTGTGCTGTTCAGCCCGGACATGGAAGAAGCCTTCAGCGCCGTGTTTGGGCAGCCTCGCTGAGCACGCGCCGGCTGCGGTATTCCACGGGCTGGTTGCTGATGGGGTCGACGAAGCGGATGCCGCGGGCCAGGAGCTGGAGGGGCCTGGTGTAGTCGTCCGGGGCTTTGTCCAGAAGCTCGGGGTAGAACGCGTCGTTCACGATGCCCAGGCCCAGCGAGGCCATGTGCACCCTGAGTTGGTGCGTCTTTCCCGAATGCGGCTCGAGGCGGTACCGCGCCAGGCGGGCCGGGTGTGTACGCGCGGAATCCGCGGAAGCGCCGCCGTCGAACGTTTCCAGCCGTTCGATCCGGGTCTCCGCGTTGGGTTCGCCCTCGATGACTTCTGCCAGCAGGTAGCTGCGGGACTTGGTCATGCGGTTGCGCACCACCACGGGGAAGTCGACGGCGGGAAATTCGGGCGCTGGCTCCGCGGCGGAGACACACTCGTATTCCTTCTGGACCTGGCGCTTCTCGAACAGCACCTGGTACTTGCCGCGGGTTTCGGGGTTCGTGGACAGCAGCAGCACGCCCGCGGTCATCCGGTCCAGGCGGTGCATGGGGATGAGGTCGGGGAGATTCAGTTGGTTCCGCAGCCGCACCAGGGCAGATTCCTGGATGTACGTGCCGCCGGGTGTGGTGGGCAGGAAGTGCGGCTTGTCCACCACCAGCAGGTGCTCGTCCTGGTGCAGGATGTCCAGCTCGACGGGAATCCGGATCTCCGGCGGGAGGGTGCGGTAGTACCAGATGAAGGTGTGGTCCTCGAGCCTGGTGGCCCGGTCCAACGGCGCGCCGCCTTCACCGACGATCTCGCCGGCGTCGAACCTGTCCTCGATGCCTTGGGGGTCGATGTGGCCCCAGCGGTGCATCATGTAGTCCATTGCGGTGGTCCACGGCCCCTCGTCCGGGAGGCGCAGGCGGGTGGCGTTGACGCCGTCGCGCACGGGGAGGGGGGATTGCATCACCGGTCCATTCTACTTTGCGGCCGCTCCTGCCCGTTTCGACGGTTCCCTGCGCACTCGACGCCGCGGACCATCGAGCCGGCAGGGAACCGTCGAAGCGGCCACCGACGGAAAAAAAGTTCTTGATAATAAAAGTTGTCGGTTGGCACAATTGAAGCATGTTGGACATCGAAGTGATCGAGGACCCGGCCGCGGCGGAGGCTTCGCTGGACCCGATCCGTACGCGCATCCTCCGGGAGCTCGCCCAGCCCGGGTCGGCGACCCAGCTCGCAGCGAAGGTGGGATTGCCCCGGCAGAAGGTCAACTACCACCTCAAGGCCCTTGAGCGGCATGGCCTGGTGGAGTTGGTGGAGGAGCGGCGCAAGGGGAACGTGACCGAGCGCGTGCTCCAGTCGACGGCGGCCTCTTACCTGATCTCGCCCGTGGCGCTTGCGTCGGTGGCTCCGGATCCTCACCGGTTCTCGGACCGTTTTTCGGCCTTCTGGCTGCTGGCGCTCGCGGGGCGGATGGTCCAGGAGGTCGGCAAGCTGATCGCCGGGGCGGCTGCGGCCCGGCAGAAACTTGCCACGTTCGCGATCGACGGCGAGATCACTTTCCGCACCGCGGCGGACCGGGCCGCCTTTGCCGAGGAGCTCAGCGTGGCGGTGACCCGGCTGGTGGACAAATATCACGACGCCACCCCGGCGGGTGGCGGGCGGAAGCACCGGCTCGTCGTCGCGCTTCACCCCGTTCTCAAGACCCCCATCAAACCCCATTCAGCGAAGGAGCAAGACAATGACTGACAAGCGTGAATTCGAGATCGTTTACGACACCGAACTGCCGGGCACTCCGGAACGGGTCTGGGAGGCAGTCACCAGCGGGACGCCGGCCTGGATGTTCCCCACGGACCAGTGGCCCGACGTCAAGACCGTGGAGGAATATCCCAGCCACCTCGTCTCCCGGATGGACGGTCCCGACGGCTGGTTCAACCAGCTTGAGCACGTCCTGGAACCGCTCGACGGCGGCCGGGCCCGGCTCCATTACGTCCACAGTGGGATCCTCACGGACAACTGGGACGAGCAGTACGACGGCGCCACCCGGCACACCGAGTTTTACCTTCACACCCTGGGCCAGTACCTGCAGTACTTCGATGGCCGGCCGGTGGTGTTCACGGATATCCAGGGCCCGGCCGCGTCGCAGACTGCCGACGGGTTCGAGCGGCTGAAGAAGGCCCTCGGCGTGGATTCTGCGGCGCAGGGTACTGCGGTGGACCTGGAGGTCGACGGCGTGGGGCGGCTTTCCGGCGAAGTCGACTTCTCCAACGAACACTTCCTCGGGCTGCGGACGGCTGACGCCATGTACCGCTTCTTCGGCCGCAACGCTTTCGGCGCCCCGGTGGGCATGACGGTCCACGACTTCAGCGGAGGCGGCGACTCTGATGCCGCCGCTGAGGCCTGGGGTGGTTTCCTGGAAAAGGTTTACGCCTAGGCGCAGCTGCTCGCGGTCCGCGGCATGCCTGCCGCAATTTACCTGGCGACCCGCAAAATATCTGGCGCATCAGAAATTTCGAAGCGTCAGATATTTTGCGCGTCGCAATCATTTAGGCGACTCGGAACGATCTGCTGGTAGGCGCCGCTGGCTCCGGGTTCTTTACCGGCCCGCGGCGGCGTCAGGCTGCCCAGCCGCGGGCGACGGCGTCGAGGGCTGCACTGTAGACGGCGGCCCAATCGGCGTCCGGCGGCCCCACTTTCGCCAGTTCCAGGCTGACCAGTCCGTGGACCTGTCCCCAGATTGCGACGGCGACCATCTCCGCAGGTGCCGGCAGCAGCCTGCCTGCCTCCTGGGCTGCGGCGACGGCGTCGATCAGGGGCACCATGGCGTCAGCGGCGGCCTCAGGGCTGGGTTGGCAGTCCACGTAGGCTGCCAGCGCTCCGCCGAACATTAATCTGTAGAGCGCCTGATGCTCCAGTGCCCAGAGCCGATAGGCCACGCCGAGTCCCTCCAGACCGCCCGCCGCCGCGGCTGCCTGTGAGTCGTGGAACGACCGGAACCCGTCGTCAACCACGGCGGTCAGGAGCTGGGATTTGCCGCCGAACAGCGAGTACACGGCAGAGGTGGAGGTCCCGGCAGCAGCTGCCACGTCCCGCAGTGTCACCCGGGCCGGACCGTCGCGGTCCACCAGTTCGGCGGTGACGGCCAGCAACTCCTGCCGCAGGGAATCGGTATGCACGATGGGTCTTGCCATGGGGTCAATTGTTTCATAACCTTGTTTCGTAACGCCGTTATGAAACGAAGAATGAAATTCCGAACCGAAGGAGTTGCCGTGGCGCAGAAGGTATTTCCCGGCCGGTACACCGCTGACCCGCAGCGTGAATCCGTGACAGTCTTCCTGATCGGTATGCGGGCAAACCGCTGGTGGAAGGTGGGAAGCGTGGGCAAGGTGGCGGCCGCCATGCCCCGGATGCTGCAGCACCTGGCGGCCGATCCGGCGTCGGGGATGCTGGGATATGAGCAATGGTTCGGGCGGACCACCATGCTGCTCAGCTATTGGGAAAGCCCTGAGCATCTGCGGAAGTTTGCCGCAGACCGGCAGTCCCCCCATTTGGCACCGTGGCGGCGCTTTATGAAAGAGCTTTCCGGCACCGGGGACGTCGGAGTCTGGCATGAGACCTACCAGGTTCCAGCAGCCGGGATCGAAGTGGTCTATAACGGCATGCCGCTGTTTGGGCTGGCGAAGGCCACGGCACACGAACCCATTGGTGCTGGAACCAATACCGCCAAGCAGCGGATAGGCCGGAACGCGGGTCCCGGTGGCGGTGCGGCTTCCTTGAACGGCGCGGTTGCCTGAAAACGATCTTCCGGGAAGTGCAGGTTCCTGACGGGGCGCGTCGTCAGGCGATGGCCACTGCGGGTGCCTTCTTGAGGGTCCTGCGGAGCTGTGGAGCGGCGTCGAGCCTGTCCTGGGCTGACCGCAGCGCCCGGACCGCAGTTTCCAGCTGCTCCGGGGGAAGAGTGAAGGGCACCCTGAGGTAGCGTTCGAAGGCGCCGCCGATTCCGAAGCGCGGTCCGGCCGCCAGCCGGATGCCGAAGTCCGGGGCAATCACCGTCAGCGCCGTGCTGACTGGTTCCGGGAGCCTGCACCAGACCGACAATCCGCCGGCCGGGCGGGCCGTATGCCACCCGGGAAGATGGCCGGCCAGGAGTTCCAAAAGGGCTGACCGGCTCTCGCGTAGGTTGGCAAGCCGTGCGGGAAGCGGTTCGTCGAGAGCCCGGACCAGGTGGGCCGCCGCCAGCTGTTCCATGGCCGGTCCGCCCAGGTCCAAGGATGTGCGGGCGGCAGCAAACCTCTGGATCATGGATTTCGAAGCCCGGATCCAGCCCGTTCGAAGCCCGGCCCAATGGGATTTGCTCAACGAGCCGATGGTCACGACAGCCGGGCTGAACGCCGCCACGTGGGTTGTTTGGGCGCCGTCGAGGTTCAACTCCCGGAGCGTCTCGTCCACCACCAGAACGGTTCCGCTGGCAGCTGCCGCCCGGACCAGCTGACGCCTCTGGAGGTCAGTCATCAGCTGGCCTGTCGGGTTGTGGAAGTCGGGCACCATGTACGCCATCTTGGGTCGTTGGTGCGTCATGGCCGCCTTCAGGGCTGTCATGTCCCACGCCCAGGCGTCCGGACTGCCGCCGTCAGCCTTGGTTGTGCCGGCGTCGGCGGATGGCGTCAAAGCCACAGGAATGGCGCGGCAGCCCGCCGCGCGGACGGCGTCCAGTGCGTTCGGGTAGCTCGGGTGTTCCACCAGCACCTTGTCTTGCCGGCCTGCCAGGGCACGGATGATGATGTTCAGGGCATGTTGCGCTCCTGAAGTCACCAGGATCTGGTCGGATCTCGTGGGAACGCCGGCCGCCGTGTAGCGTGCTGCCAGCGCCTCGCGGAGCGGAAGCAGGCCGATGGCGTCGTACCCGAATCCCGGCAACAGTGCGGGAAGCTCGGTCAGGGCTGCCGCGAACGCCCGATGCACCACCTCGCCGCTGGCGGGCAGCGATGCGTAGGCGAGGTCAATAAGCCCCTCCGGCGCCGCGATTCCCGGGGCTGCGAAACTGGGAGCTGTCTGGCCGGGCGCTGTCATGCCGGACGTTGTAAGGCCGGCTGGTGAGGATGCCGCTGGCGAGGCCGGCCCGCTGCCGGCCGCGGAGCCTGTCTGCGGAAGCACCGTGGTGCCCCACGGCGTCAGGCGCGGAATCCGGGTGCGGCCCCTGCTGCCCTGCCCGCTGCTGAGGAATCCTTGTTCGCGGAGGTGGCCGTAGGCAGCTGTTACGGTGGTCCGGCTGACGCCCAGGGCTTCGGACAAGGCCCTCTCGCTGGGCAGGGCAGTGTCCAGGGCCACCCGGCCGTCCAGGACCAGAAGGCGTACGACGTCGGCCAGCTCACGGTAGGCGGGTGCGTTGCCGAGGCTCCACTGACCCAAAAGGCGGGCCAATGCGGACGGGCTGAGGGACGTGGACATGATGCCAGTATCTCAAACTGGCTATGTATTTCAATGCCAGTTTTCTGCCACAGTTGTCGGTATGTTGACCCGCAGACTCCTCCAGCTTTTTATCGGCCTCGCCATGTACGGCATTTCCCTGGCGATGTTTATTCGCGCCGGGCTGGGCCTGGACCCGTGGGACGTCTTCCACCAGGGCGTGGCCGGGCGGACCGGTCTGAGTATCGGCGTGGTGGTCATTATTGTCAGCTTCCTGGTGCTGTTGCTCTGGATTCCGCTCCGGCAATGGCCAGGGTTCGGCACGCTCTGCAACGCCATTCTGGTGGGCGTCTTTGCCGACATTGGCCTCGCTCTGATTCCGGCGTTCTCGCATCTGGGCGGCCAGGCCGGGATGCTGGCCGGTGCCGTGATCCTCAATGGAATTGCTTCCGCATGCTACATCGGCGCACGGTTCGGTCCGGGTGCCCGGGACGGACTCATGACCGGGCTGGCGCGGCGGACAGGCTGGTCCGTCCGGGTATCCCGCACGTTGATCGAGGTCGTGGTGCTGGGCGTTGGTTGGCTTCTTGGCGGTTCTGTGGGCGTGGGCACTGTGGTCTACGCCCTCGCCATCGGACCGTTGGTCCAGTTGCTGCTCCCATGGTTCATGGTCCCTGCGGCACTCCCGGCGAAGGATGCCGATGACGACGTGCCCGATTCCGCGGTGTCGGTGCCAGTAACCCGTGGCGCATAGGTCAAAGCTGACTGTCCACCAGGGCAGCAAATCAGGGCTGTCGGGTTGTCAGGGCTGCATGGTTTCTGACGGCAGAACCGGCTGGCATTTCGGGCAGAAGTAGATGTCCCGCTCTTCCTCGCCGTTCGGCTTCCCCAGCAGCCCGCGGCGGATGGGGGTGCCGCATTTCAGGCACGGCTGGTGTTCTCGGCGGTACACCCAGTAGCCGGGCCTCCCGGCCATCCGTCCCACCGGCATCCCGCGCGGATTGAGGATGGTGACGCGGCGGCCCGGACCCAGGTTTGCCTCCAGAAGCTGCTTCGCGTCCGTCATCATTGTCTGGAGATCGGCGACGGCGGAAACGGGCGACGCCGGATGGATTCCGGACAGGAAACAGGTTTCGCAGCGGTAGATGTTGCCGATGCCGGCGAGGTTTCGCTGGTCCAGCAATGCCACACCTACCGGGACGTCCGGCGCTGAAAGCAGCCGCCGTCGGGCTTCGGCGGGATCCCAGTCCGGACCGAGCAGGTCCGGCCCGAGGTGGCCGACAATCTTGTCTTCATCTGCAGTGCGGACCACTTCGATAATTCCCAAGGAAAAGCCGACGGCATCCGCCACCGCAGTGCGCAGCACGCACCGTGCCGTGAATCCCGGCTTCCGCCAGCGTCCGCCCGGTGGATAGACCTGCCATGCCCCTTCCATTTTCAGGTGCGAGTGGATGGTGAGTTTCTGGACTTCCGTAACTGGCCCGCTCGGCCCGTTCGCCCCGCCCTGCCTTCCCGGCCGGTCCGGGCCCTGGACGCGCATCAGCAGGTGCTTGCCGCGCGGCACCACCTCGTTAACTGTCCAGCCGGCGAGGTTGAGGGTGGCGAACCGGGGGACGCGGAAATCGGACGCGGTCAGCTGCTGTCCCGCCAGGGCCTGATGCAGCTGGTTTGCGGCCCGCCAGACGGAATCTCCCTCAGGCACGGATCCTCAGTCCCTTCGGTGTGGAGTAGGCGCCGGCTGCTGCCAGTGCCGCGGCCACCGGGGTGTCCAGGATGCCGTGCCCGTTGACCTTTTCCATGATCAGTTTGTCGATGGCACCGCGGGTGACCACACTCACCAGAGCTGCGCCCGCGGCCGACAAAACAGCCTCGTCCTCGCTGAAGACCAGCAGTGTTTTTCCGCCGCGCTCCACGTAAAGGACCAGGGCACCGTCCACCAGCACTACCAGTGCACCGGCTTTCCGCCCGGGCCGGTGGCCGGTACCGGCCTCCACGTTCAGCGCGGGCCAGGGAAGCGCCGCACCATACGGGTTGGCAGGATCCGTGGCAGCAAGGGCCAGCGCCACCGGCTCGGACTTCGCCAGTTGGGTGTCCTCCGCATACGACCTGAGCCGGTCCACCGTTGCCGGGACCGCAAACTGGGCGGCCCCGAGGTGCTCGATGAAGTAGCCGCGACGGCACCGGCCTGCCTCCTCCAGCCGGGCAAGCACCTTGTACATCAGGCCGAAGCCGCCAAGGATCTGCTCCGCCATGACCGATCCGCGCGTCACCACTCCATAGCGGTCAAGCAGCAGCTCAGCGGTGGCACGTGCGTGGATGGTGGCATCCAGCTCAGGCAGCGGCAGGGCAGACCAGCGGCCGGCAGCCAGCGGGGGAGTGGCCGCGGCCCCGGAAGCGGAACCGTACCTCCCGCCGCCATATCCCGCGGAGCCCAGCCCGGAGGCGCCCAGCAGGCCGCTGCCGTGCGAGCGTCCCAGCCGGCTCAAACGGGGTGCACGCGCCCGTGGTGCGCGCGCCACCTGGCGGTGGGCGGTGTGGCCGCCGGCGATGAGGGCTCGGACCGGGGCAAACGTATCGCCGGTGATGCGGCCTGCCCAGGCCAGGTCCCAGAGCGCGGTCACCACGTCCTGGTCGCTGAGTACTGCGTCCATGCCACCGGCGACGTCCGTGAGCTGGCGGAAGAAGTAGCCGCCGCCGTTGTTGCGGAGGTGGTGGAGGAGGCGCTGCTGCGCATCCCCCGGTTCGTATTCGATGGCGGGGTTCAGGGTCAGCTCGGCGGAATCGGCCAGGTGGAGGCTGACCCAGCCGTCGTTGCCGGCCAGTGCGCCGGCCCCGGACCAGAGGACTTCGCCGGCCGCCATCAGCTCATCGAGCATGGCGGGCTGGTAGTTGGACACCCGGCTGGCCAGGACCAGCGGCTCCCAGGCCGAAGCCGGCACCGGGACGCCGGACAGCTGGTCGATCGCGGTGACAATCCCGTCCAGCCCGCGCAGGGAGGGCTGCCCGCGGCCGCCGCCCGGAATGCGGACGTGCTGCCAGGCCGGGAGGAAACGGCCATATGCGGCGGCGTCCACGGGCTCCACCTCGGCGCGCAGCGCAGCCAGGGAACGGCGGCGCAGCTTGCGGAGGACTTCGGCGTCGCACCATTCGCTGGTGACTGTGCTCGTTGTGGACGGCCGGTGATCCGGGAGGTCCGGGGGTGCCTCCCCTGCTGGTGCGGACGCAGGTCCGAGGACTTGAGTTTGCGGCGCAGCGGCATGGGGCCTGAACTCGCCTTCCACCACGCGGCCGTCTGCGGCGAGCCGTTTCAGCGCGGTACCAACGACGGCGACGCCCAGGCCCAGGCGGGCCGCTGCCTCACCGGCTGTGAAGGGACCGTGGGTCCGGGCATACCGGGAGACGAGGTCGCCCAGAGGATCCGCCACCGGCTCGATAAAGGCAAGCGGAACGCCCATGGGCAGGGGAACGCCGATGGCATCGCGCAGGCGGGCAGCATCCTCGACGGCGGCGTAGCGCTCGGCCCCGCCGATGTTGACCTTGATGGCCCGGTTGGCCCGCTGAAGTGCAATCAGGTGCGAAGCGGCCAGGGCGGTGTCGGCAGGCGGTGTTTCGACGCGCTCAAGCGTGGGGATTTCGTCAGGCTCATCGACGCCGCCAGGCTCAACCGCCGGTGCCGCTTCAACCGCGTGGGACGCCTCGACCGCCTGTGCAGCCTCCACCACTGCCGCCGGTTCCAGCCGGGCCGCGACCTCTTCCGGTGCGAGCGGACCCAGCAGCCGGAGGAGGTCAGCGACGCCTTCCATCCCGCGGGCCCGGCGGTCCGGTGCCAGACGCTGGAGTTCGAGCTCCGTGGCCTCGATGACTTTGGCATCCAGCAGCTCGCGGAGCTCAACCCGGCCAAGCAGCTCATTGAGCAGCGTGGAATCGAGGGCCAAGGCAGCGGCCCGGCGCTCGGCCAAGGGTGAGTCGCCTTCATAAAGGAACTGGGCAACGTACCCGAACAGCAGGGACTTTGCGAACGGCGAAGGCTGCTGTGTGGTGGTCTGCACGATCCTGAGTTCGCGGCGTTCCACCGAGGCCGCGATGTCCTTCAGGGCGGGAAGATCGTAGACGTCCTGGAGGCATTCCCGCACAGTCTCCAGCACGATTGGAAACGTGGGGTATTTCCGTGCAACGTCCAGCAGCTGTGCGGACCGCTGGCGCTGCTGCCACAGCGGCTGCCGCTTGCCCGGGGTCTGGCGGGGGAGCAACAAGGCCCGGGCGGCGCACTCCCTGAAGCGGGAAGCAAAGAGCGCGCTCCCGCCGACTTCCGCGGTGACAATCTGCTCCAGCTCGTCGGGATCAAACAGGAACAGCTCGGCACCCGGCGGCTCGTCCTCCATCATGGGGACGCGAAGAACAATGCCGTCGTCGGCGGCCATCGCGGAACCGTCCATGCCGTACCGCTGGTGCAGGCGCTGCCCGACAGCGAGGGCCCACGGCGCGTGCACCGGCATCCCGAACGGGCTGTGCAGGATCACCCGCCAGTCGCCAAGTTCATCGTGGAACCGTTCCACGATGAGCGTGGTGTCACTGGGCACCACATCGGTGGCGAGCTTCTGCTCGGTCAGGTACTGGATCAGGTTGTTTGCTGCGAAGTCGTCCAGCCCGCTGGCTTTGCAGCGCTCGGTGGCAGGGCCGACGTCGGATGCTGCCAGTTCGCGCACGAAGGCGCCCAGTGCGCGGCCCAGGTCCACCGGCCGGCCCAGCGAATCGCCTTTCCAGAAGGGCAGTTTGCCCGGCTGGCCAAAGGCAGGGGAGACCAGGACGCGGTCATGGGTGATGTCCTCGATCTTCCAGCTGGTGGCGCCGAGGGCAAAGATGTCGCCCACGCGGGACTCGTAGACCATCTCCTCGTCGAGCTCGCCCACCCGACGGCCGCCCTTGGCCGGAGACGGAGCGGGTTTTCCGTCCCCGCCCGGGGAACCGGAACCCTCCACCTCGGTGCCGATGATGTAGACGCCAAACAGGCCGCGGTCCGGGATGGTGCCGCCGGACGTGACGGCCAGCCGCTGGGCGCCTGGCCGGCCTTCGATGGTGCCGGCGTTCCGGTCCCAGATGATGCGGGGCCGCAGCTCGGCGAATTCGTCCGAAGGATAGCGGCCGGCCAACAGATCAAGGGTTGCCTCGAAGGCGGAACGGGGGAGGGATGCGAAGGGCGCCGACCGCCGGACGGTGGCGAACCATTCCTCAACGTCAATGCTGCCCAGGGCGGCGGCCGCGACGGTCTGCTGCGCCAGGATGTCCAACGGATTGGCGGGGACAAAAAGCCGCTCGATCTTCCCCTCCAGCATCCGCTCCACCGTGATGGCCGTGTGGACGAGGTCTGCCCGGTGCTTGGGAAACAGCACTCCCTGCGAGATTTCACCCACCTGGTGACCAGCGCGGCCCACCCGCTGGAGGCCGCTGGCCACGGAAGGCGGGGACTCGACCTGAACCACCAGGTCCACTGCGCCCATGTCGATCCCGAGTTCCAGTGACGATGTGGCCACCACGCAGCGCAGGCGCCCGGATTTCAGATCGTCCTCGATGAGGGCGCGCTGGTCCTTGGAAACCGAGCCGTGGTGCGCGCGGGCAAGTAGCGGGTCAGCCCCTGTTGTACTGCCGGCCTGCGCCATCATATGGGCAGGCGTTGCTGTGGACGTTGCGACGCCCGACGTTGCGACGCCCGACGTTGCGACGCCCGACGTTGCGGCTCCGGGAGGAGACCCCGGTTCTCCGGCAACCGCGGGATCATCCCAGCCGCCGCCGACGGCGATCAGTTGCCGCTCGGCATATATTTCGTTGAGCCGGGCCGTAAGCCGCTCGGCCAGCCTGCGTGAGTTGGCGAAGACGATGGTGGACTGGTTGGCCAGCACCAGGTCAACGATCTTCTCCTCCACATGGGGCCAAATGGAGGCCTGCGGCTGCAGCCCGGACGCAGGACCGGAGTCGAACGCGCCGGCGGCAGCCGGCAGGTCCGACATGTCCTCCACAGGCACTGACACGGTGAGATCCCAGTTCTTGCGGGACGGGGGCGCCACGATCTCCACGGGCGCGGAACCGGCCAGGAACTGCGCCACCAGTTCGCGGGGTTCCACGGTGGCCGAGAGGCCGATCCGCTGGGCGGGCTTGGGCAGCAGGGCATCCAGCCGCTCCAGCGAGACGGCCAGATGGGCGCCGCGCTTGGTGCCTGCCACGGCGTGCACCTCGTCAACGATGATGGTGTCCACCTCTGTCAGCGTTTCCCGCGCGCGGGAGGTGAGCATCAGGAACAGCGATTCGGGGGTGGTGATGAGGATGTCCGGCGGGTTGCTGAGCAGCGAGCGGCGGTCCGCCGTCGTGGTGTCTCCGGACCTGACCCCCACCGTGATCAGCGGCGCAGGAAGCCCCAGCCGCTTGGCGGTCTGGGTGATCCCGATCAGGGGCGCGCGCAGGTTCCGTTCCACGTCCACGCCGAGGGCCTTTAGCGGGGAGATGTAGAGGACCCGGGTTTTGCGCTTGGGGGGCCGCGGCCGCCTACCTTTGGCGGCCCCTTTGACGGCGCCCCTGGCCGGGCCGTGGACTGTCAGCTCCGCCGGCGCGGCATCGATCCCCGGCAACTCCGGATCCGCAGCGGGCACGGCAACCAGCAGCCGGTCCAGGGCCCAGAGGAAAGCAGCAAGCGTTTTACCTGAGCCGGTGGGTGCCACCACCAGGGCATGTGAACCGTGCGAGATGGCGTCCCAGGCCCCGTCCTGTGCGGGCGTGGGCTCAGAAAAGGCACCCAGGAACCACTCCCGGGTTGGCCGGCTGAAACGGCCCATGGGCGTCCCCGGACCCGGGGCGCGGCCAGATGCCGGTACCGCCCCAGTCCCCGAATTCGCGCCCTTATCCTCCTGCATGCCTCCATCATGCCCTAACCCACCGACAGTATTGCCGGAGCTGTCAGGTGCCCGGGGAGTGGATCCGTTTCGGCCTGCTGTGCCGCCGCTCAAGCGGTGTCTGACCCGGTGCTGCCCGCTCCAGCGCTCGTCGCCCCGGGGGCGCCGGCCCGGGGGAGGTCCTTGGTGGCCGGGCCCTCCAGGAGCTTTCCCTCGTTGGTAAAACGTGAACCGTGCAGCGGACAGTCCCAGCTCTTTTCGCTGTCGTTCCAGTGCACGATCCCGCCCAGGTGGGTGCACACGGCGGACAGCCGGCACGTTGTTCCGCCGACGGTGGAGACCGCCACCGGATGTATACCGTCGCGATATACCAGGCCCTCGCCGTCGGCCGGTGCCGTTCCGGAGGCCGGCAGATCGGTGGTGGCCGGTGGTGCGGTGGGCGCCGCAGTCGGGGCCGCGGCAGCGCCGACTGGTTTAGTCCGGCCGTCTTTAGTCCGGCCGTCGGCCGCGATGTGCCCCCAGCCAGTGGCTAGCTTCGCAGCCACCCCGGCGTTAAGGGCGACGGCGGAAATGGCCCCTGCGGGGGAGGTGACGCGGTGGTGGATGGTGTTCGCCCAAGGCAGGTGCCCGCCCAGGATGTCCGAGGCGATGTCCAGGGCCGCCGCCACCCCGTTGGTCATGCCCCACTTGTTGTAGCCGGTGCCGAAATAGACGTGTCCCCTGCCCCTGGGCAGCTTGCCGAAGAACGGCATCAGGTTGGTGGCCTGATAGTCCTGGGCGGACCAGCTGTGGGTTGGTACAGCCCCGGGGTAATGCTGGGCGGCCCAGTCCAGCAGACCGGCAAGGTGGGCTTTTTCCGACGTCGCCCGGCCCACGGGATGGCCATGGCCGCCCACAAGCAGGAGCCTGCGGCCGTCCCTTTCGTAGTCGCGGAGGGAGTGAGTGGGCTGTTCAACGGAGATGTACATGCCGGGCGGAGGAGACTGGCCCTCAGGAAGTTCCAGTGCTGCGGCGTACGAACGGTTCGGCCTCAGCTTGGCGAAGTAGAGACCGCGGTCCAGGACCGGCGTGCCTGTGGCCAGGACAACCCGGTTGGCCGTCACCTCGCCTTGATCGGTCTGGACCGTCAACGGGCGGCTGCCGGAGACGCCACGCAGCCGGACGCCGCTGACAATGGTGCCGCCACGCTCGCGGACATCGGCTACGAGGGCGTCCAGGACATCCATGGGATTGATCTGCGCCTGGTCAGCCAGCCGCAGTGCACCATGAACGGGAAACGGCAGGCCTGTGTCGCGGAGGTACTCCACATCGAGTCCGGCCGCGTTTGCCGCCGCCTGTTCATCGCGGAGGATGGCGGTGCCCTGGGCGGACGCAGCATACGTGAACGCATCGCGGCGCTGATATGGCACGTGGCGTTCGTCGAGGTAGCGGAGCAGCCAGGCCTGCCCCTCCCGGTTTCCCTCCACATAGGCGTGGACCTGCCTTTTCGAATACTGCTTCGCCAGTGCGGCGAGCACGGTTCCTTGCAGCAGGGTGACCTTGGCCGTGGTGTTCCCGGTGGTGACAGCGCCCGGATATCTGGCCTCGAGGACAAGGACCCGTTGACGCGGCTGGGCCAGGAGGAGCGCGGTGACCAGCCCTGTCAGCCCGGCCCCGGCCACCACAGTGTCGTAGCTGCGGCCGGCTTCAAACGCGTCAGAACTGAATGATTGCCCGCGGTCCAGCCAAAGGGAGGTCATAGAAGATAAGTGTACTTATTATCCGGGGTGGCGCCCAGAGCCTGGTGGCCAACACCGAAGCTTACGCGGGCTGGAAAGCCCCCACGCTCAGGAGCGCGATGTTCGCGTTGCTGCAGGCGTTGACGGGCTGAGGCAGGAAGAGTGACGCGGTATCTTCCGGCGGGTAGACGCGGTAGCCGGCCGCGGCCACCAGGGTGCAGTCACTGTAGTTGCCCGCCTGGGTGTAGCGGAGCACCGCGGTTCCGGTCTGACCCGGCGCGAGCAGGACGTCCACCACAGGGTTTGTCTCGTCGCGCGCAGCTGGCGCACCGATCGGTTCGCCGTCGGCATTGGCGGTCAGCGATACGCCCGGGAAACCTCTCAGCAGGCACGGTGCCATGCCGGTATTAGTAAGGTTCAGCTTCATGTACACGCTGCCGGCCGCGCCGCCGCCGGACGCGTCCGTGGCGGCTGACAGTGTGGCCGCCTTGCAGAGCGCGGTTGCGCCCGGTGCAGTGGTTTCAGGGGTGGAGGGCGACGGCGACGCCGACGCGCTCGCGGACGCGCTGGAGGTCGCCGGCGAGGGAGACGCACTGGCGGAACTGCTGCCGGACGTCGTTCCTTGCGGCTGCGCCTGGCTCGGTCCGCAGGCGCTGAGCATCAGCACCGCCGCAGCGGCCGCCGTCGTAAGAACAAACACCTGTGAGATTCCCTGGGACTTCATGGCATAACCATTGCGGCCCGTGTGGCTGGAGTCAACGATGCCACGGCACAGCGGGCGGATTTGATGCCCGGATCGTGATCATCCGGGCATCAAATTCCAGCTCGCTAATTGCCAGCCGCTACTTGGCGGTTGCCTCGGGGCGCCTGGATCCGCTGCGCACCCATGCTGCCCCGCCCAATGCCAGGCCGCCGAGTCCGGCAGCAAGGCCCGCCCAGCTGCGCGCATCGGCTCCGGTATCAGTCACGGCTGCCGCCTGTTCGGTGCCGTGCGCCGCCGTTTCCATGGCAGCCCCGTGCCCGTCCGCACCGGGAGCGGCAGTGACGGTGAGGGACGGAGCGGGAGCCTTCAGGGAGTGCGGGTCCTGGCCGTCCTTGGCGACTTCCGACCAGTCAGTCTGGCCGGACTCGCACGTCTGGAGGGTGGGGAAATAAAGCGTCGATCCGGCGGCGTCAGGCAGTTTGACTGAGAGCACCAGGGCATCGCGCAGTTGGTGGTCCAGCGGCGTTTTGGCCGTGTAGACGATCTGGCTGGTGCGCTTGGTGATGGACGTCCCGTCCGCCAGCTTCCTGGGCTCGGCGAGCTGTTCGGTCACCTTTTCCACCGTCCAGTTCGGGTTCACCGTGGGCTGGGCATCGTTGAGCTCGGGCGGCAGCGTGATGGTCACTTTGGTGGTGCCTGACTCCTCGCAGCCGTGCGGGATGCCGAACGTCAGCAGGGCGTAGGAGTTCGCTCCTGTCTTGTCAGGGGTGACGCCAACATGGGCGGACGCGCCTGTTGCGGCGGTAAGGATCAGGACGGCGGCGCTGCCGGTCGCGGCTGCAGCGGTGAGGGTACGGCGAAGCAAGGTCGTGTTCATGGGTCTGCCTTTCGGACGCACGCCGGAAAGGGGCGTGCGGAAGTGCGGAGGAGCCCCGTCAGCCGTTGGATCAGGCGGGGGGCAGGTCAGGGAAGCACGACGGCGGATGGCGGGCCGCGCCGGCTGTCGAGCCTGAGGTTCCGCCAGGGACGGAACGGGAAAGCCGGCGGTGGGCCGGGCACCGCCGGTGCCGGACCGGCGTCGGGCGTTACCGCCTTCGGAAGCCGGGCCCGGGGTCTGAGCCACGAGGCCAGGGCCCACAGGGCCTCTTCGCCTTTGGCGAGGAGCAGCGCGCACGCCGCCGTGGCCACGATGTGCGCCACGAGCATCATGACGCCGGTTGGGGAACCCTGGCCGTGAAGGTGTGTTGCGGTTTCGAGGACAGGCGCGGCTGCCCCGGAAAGGTGGTGGGTGCCGGCTGCCGCGGCCCCGTTCGCCAGGGCAGGAGCGCTGAAGGCGGTGAAGACTTCATGGAGCGCAAACTGGCCGGCCCCGAGCAGGGCAGCCATCGCGGGGATATTGAGTTTCAGACGGGTGGCCGCGGTTGCCGTCAGCCCTGTCAGCGCCAGTACAGCCAGCAGGATCGGCGCGGCTGGAAGGTCTCCGCCGCCAAATACGTGCGCACCCGCGGCGAGGGTCAGGATGCCTGTGGACACTGAAGCAGCGCGGAGGAAATGGAAGGGAGCCCGGCCGTGGTGCGTCCGCACGGGTCCTCCCTCGCTGTCGGTGTGGCTGTTTGCTGCCGCTGGGGCGGTGCCCCTCAAATTCTACTGTGCGTAGTAGGACCTGTGTACTGGGCCTATGTACCGGGAGTGGGGTCGCCGCTAGACTGCTGGCGTAAGTCGCCAACAACCTCAGGGAGCACACGATGAACTACTCAGGGACTGGCAACGAGAAGGCAACGCCGGCCAGCGAACTCAACCGCACACACATCGGGCAAACAGTCAGCTTTGAGCCCGACGAGTTCACTTTGGTGTTCGGGAAGATCGCAGCCATTGCGCGCAAAGAAGGCGGCGTGACCATCGCCCTCCAAGGGGTGCAGGGAAGCGGCGGCCTGCAGGCGAGCTACAGCATTCCCGGAAGCCAGCAGGTTTACCTGCAGCCGGACATGCTCACGAATACTGAATCCACCATCAAGGACCTCTTCGGCAAGGTGCAGGAAAACCTGCGCGGAACCGGCCACAAGGGTGAGGACAGAACAGACAAGCTTTAACCGACTGGCTTTCCGTGAGGCCCTCGCAGTCCAGTTAAAGCAATGGCCCCTGGCGTCCTTCTGTGAAGGAAGCCAGGGGCCTCGCTATTTGGCGGTGACGGTGGGATTTGAAACCTCTCCCGCGCTACTGCTGGTAAGGGAATCCGCTAGATTCCGCCGTTTTTGCAGTACATGAATCACCGTAAATCACGCCTGATGTGGGCAGAATGTGGGCAGAATGTGGGCGGCAGTAATGTCACGCGGCCTTTCTGGTCATGTGCTGCCGCTAGACTCACGGCGTCCGACAGACTCCAACAGAAACAGGCCCGCTGCCATGAACACCACCACACTATCCCCGGTTCCTGACGGCTTCGTCCTGGTGATGGACCCCGTGTTTCCCGATGTCTCTGCGGGTTACTGGCAGGGGCCATACGAGGAGGGCGATGGGTGGCTGATCGAAACCACATTCACCCGCGAGAAGGGAATCGCATTCGAGATAACCCCTCCGAACGGTGACTACTCGGAGGGCGGTTTCAGCGCGTCCCATGCAGTCGCAGCGGGAACTGCCCTGGCTGCTCTGGCGGCTAAGTACGCCTAACCATGTAGGCGCCGGCGCTCCTGATCTTCCGTCAGCGCCGCGACATCGCACCTGACACATATGTGTCACCTGAGCCAGTGCGAGGCATGGACGGTAAGACCTACACCCGCCCAAAGCAAAAGCGGCCCCGGACCTCCTGAGAGATCCGGGGCTGCTTTCGTTTGCGCCTAAATTACTGGAACACCACCCCACCAATTCCGGCCATGGTCTGCACCCTTCGCTTCTGCACTTCAATCTCCTGGGCAACCTGCTGAGGATTCCAGCCCACAGGACCGTAGAAGTTCACACCACCTGATGAGCCTGGCCCCGCCGCGGCTTGTGCAGCACCCAGCGGAGCGTAGGAACCTGCGGTGAATGACGCGGTGGTGACCATGCCCTCGACAGAGGACGCGATCTTGCCGTGCATCCCGTCGATACCGTCAATGAGGCCCTGGCCGATGTTTACGCCGTAGCCCATGAACACCCGCGACGGGGAGTGGATACCCAAGAGGTCTTCAAAGGGCCCACGGATAGCCTCGGGAACAATCGACAGGACAGCCCGACCGATAGCGCCCATCATCGAACCGATGCCGTTAATAAGCCCCTGGATGATGTTCACGCCGACACTGAACAGTGCCGAGCCAGCGTTACCGATGGCGCCCGTGATCTTCCCGATCAAGCCGGAGAAGAAACCGACTACGTTTCCGATCATCCCGGAGACGCCATCCACAACGTTGTCCCATGTGTCCGCAAAGAACCTGCCGATACCGGCGAGAGCTGAGCCGATGACGCCGGAAATGCTCGCCATGTAGGCCCCCAGCAGAACCGCCACATACTGGATTGCCCCGCTGACGACCGCGCCGATGGTGTTCCAGATCCCGGCGAACACGTTACCTATGCCCGTCCAGACCTGGTCCCAGTTGCCGGAAATGATGCCGGTGACCACCTGAATGACGCCCTGAACAATCTGCATCGCCGCCGTGATGACATCGGCGATGATCGAAAACGCCGTGACCACTACAGGAATGAGCGCCTGAATGTAGGGAATCAGCATCCCGCTTATCTGGGTGATAAGCGGAGCAATGGCCCCGATGATCTCCGTGAAGACCACAGTCAGTGGCGGAAGGATGGCCGTCACAAGCTCGGTAATGACCGGCATTAGCTGTGAAGTCAGCGACACCACAAGCGGGACGATCTGCGCCAGCAACCCGCCCACAGCAGCCGCAATCTGAGGCAGCACGGGAACTAGCGCCTGGAACAGCAGCGACGTGGGCGAGAGTGCCGAGAACAGGGCCAGGAACTGCGGAACCAGCGGCCCAATGACGGTACCGAGTTGCCCGAACACCTGGCCTACCATCGGCCCGATGGTCTGGAATGCGTCGCGGACGTTGAACAGGAACCCGATGAACGCCGAGTCCTCTTCGAGCCCGAACGGGCGCCCCTTGAAATCGCCGGTTGCCAGTATGGTTACCAGCCCCGCGGTGCCCTCGGCGAATGTGGTGATCTTCCCGATTACGCCGTCCATGTTCGCAGCCAGGAACCCGAGTCCCTGCCCTGCGAGGTTGAACACGGCCGTACCCAGAGGCTCAAGAGCCAACAGCGCCTTGTTCTTGATGAGCTGCCACGACTCGGCAGCGTCAGCCGTTTCCTGACCGAGCCCAAGGATTGTGTCAGAGGACAGGCCAGCCGAAGCCGTCAGGTCGTCGAGGTTGATCTTGCCCGACTGGAGCGCACCAACGAACTGGGACGCTCCCTTCGTGCCAAACACTTTCGATGCCAAGTCGAGCGCGCCGGCAGTGTTGCCCTCAGCAACGAACCCCTGCAGCTCGCCCGTAACGCGCTTGAACGCGGCCTGAGGCTCCTCACCAGCCTTCGCCAGGGTAACGAGGCCTTTACTCATGGAAGACATGACCTGCGAGGTGTTCAGGCCCGCCTTGTCCAGCGTGCCGGCAAGAGCCGCCGTTTCCTCAAAACCGAATCCGAGGTTCTGCAACGGAGCCGCCGCCGTCTGCACCTGTGACGCCAATTCATTCATACCGACGCCGGTAGCCTGAGATACCCTGAACAGCGAGTCCATGGCGCCCTCAACGTTCGCGCCCTCAATACCGAAAGCCGAGAACGCGGCGGTGGTGCTGTCGATGTCAACAGTTTCACCCAAGATATTGCCGGCCTGGATGTACTGCTGCGCAACGGTGTTAAGCGTGGACCCGGACAGGCCGAGACGCTGATTCAGGTCCGTAACGGTCTGCCCGGCCTTCTCGAAACTGGTCGGGACCGACGCGCCAACACTTTCCGCGATAGCAACGAGCCCGTCCAAGGCTTCCCCCGACGCGCCAGTGCCAACACGGATCGTGTCAGTCACGTCATCAAAGACCGCGCCAACCTTATACAGACCCACCGCAGCGCCGGCGACAGCCGCGCTCGTGGCAGCTACTCCCATAGCAGCGGCACCAAGAGCCCCACTGAAGCCACCAGCGAACATGCCACCGGAAGACTTGCCCGCCTCGTCGGCGGCTGCCCCCGCGGGAGCCAGTGCCTCAGCGATCTTCCCCTGAACACCCTGCATAGAGGGGATCAGGGAGATATACGCTGTTGCCAATTCAACACTTGCCATACCGATCAATCCTTTCTACAATCACGCGCACGCGACCCCCCTAGGGGGTGGGCGGGGGGAGAGGCGGCCTCCCAAGGCCATCACTTTCGCGTTGACCTAATCGACAGACGTAGCCGCCCCTCCCCTGTGCGGTTTAGAGTCCGGTGATCTTGAGCAGGGCGGAGGGGCGTGTGACGCCGAGTGCGATTCGTTCCTCGCAGCGGATGCGGGTGATGTTCTTTACGAAGTCGTCAGCGCTTACACCGATGTCGGTGGTGATGCCCTGACGGATGAACGCCTGCACGCCTTCCGCCATGTTGCCGATGAGTCCGGTGCCGACTGGCATGGTGGTGGTTGCCAGTACCGGGAGGCCCCAGAGGCTGTTGGCTTCTGCTGCGGTGGGGTCAGCGCCGAGCAGGTAGCGGCCCTGCGCGTCCTTGCTGCGGCGGATGGTTGACCAGGTGGTGGGGTGGAACACCAGCACGTCCGGGTCTACGTAGGACGGACCTGTGCGGAGGTCGGCAATGGACTGCTCTACGGCGTCCAGTGCGGTGTCTGTGGCCTTGGCGCGGGTCAGGATGCCTGAGGTGTTGAGCAGGCCGAGCAGGTTCTCTCCTACGCCGTCGCCGTTGAGGATCTGCGCGTTTTCGACGTCGATCACGGAGCGGCTGAGTTCGCTGGTCAGGTAGGCAAGGAACGTGCCGAAGTCGGCCAGGACTTCATCCGGCACACCGGACTGTACAGCGATCTTCCGGGCCGTCAGTGTGGTCGGGGTCCAGTCGAGCAGCAGCTCGGGCTTGAGGCCACCACGGGCCACGGTAGCCGCGCCGCCGGCGCTGCTGCTGTGGGTGAGGAAGTCCACGGAACCGGCGTCGATGGACTTCTGCGGGATGTAGGCGAGCAGTCGGGCGGGCTCGTGGGGACGGCTGACGAGCTGGCCGTTCATCTGCGGCTGAGTCAGTGCGGCGGAAGCGACCTTGTAGGCGATGGGCCCGGACTTGGCCTGCACACGGAAACTCTGCTTGCGCTGTGCGGCCTCGTACATGCCCTGCATTTCGTCCTGGGTCAGGTTCAGGACCGTGCTGGACTGCCCGCCGGCGGGGGTGGGGTTTCCCGCGGCCTTGAGCTGTGCGATGAGCGCGTCGCCCTGTGCGATGGAATCCTGCTGCTTGGCAGCTTCAATGTCGGCCTTGATGGTGTCCATGCGGGACACCTGGGAGTGAGTCAGAGTGCCAGCTTTGCCAGCGTCAACAAGTGATTTGGCTTCGGTCATGAGTTCGGCGTAAGTAGCCATGATGTGTCTCCAAAGAGGGGTGGCCCCTTGAGTGGGGCTGTGAATGGTGGGTGCGGTGCGGGCCCCGTCAGATGGGGCGGCACCGTATCTCTTCGGCGGACACTCTTTGCGGGCTGATCGCTTCCATGCCCTCGGTCTGTTCCTAAGCCGTGCCCTTGCGGGTCCTAGGCCGTGACGTTCCTGGGTTCCTAAGTTGCGACCGGCTGGCAGGTGCTGGCCGGGTGATGCTATTTCCATGAGAAGCGGGTCCGGAGCTACCGGACCCGCCTCCCAATCGGAAAGGGGACAGAAACCGAATGTCTAAAAACAGTTCCTGCTATGAACAGTTTAACTCATCGGGCGCGGTTTGTATGTACGTTTTGCCTTCATTTCTGCACTTTTCTTGGACATTTCGCGTTCGTGCTGTACTTGCCTAAGTGCTGCATGGGCTGCATCGTTTGTCTTCTGCTTCTTGTGTCCAATGTCGTGTTTCTGTTTAGCCACGGTTGGCCTCCTGCTGCACGTAGTCAAGGATCAGGGATTGGAGCTGCTGCACGGCGTCTGGGGCCGCGTTGGCGTACATCGCGGCCTGTTCCGTGACTGCCAGGACCAGAGCGGCTGTAGCGCCCGGTGTGGGGTCTTCTGCCGCCTCGGTCAGTACGGCGTCCAGGGCCAACGAATCGCCTTGGATGAAGCCGAGAGTGGCGCGGAGTCCGCGGGCCCTGTCCTTGTCTTGGATGTTGGCTATTTGCACAATGCTTCCTTGGATTCGATTCGGTCGGCCATGTCGTGCAGTTTGTCTGCGAGGGTCCGGGCCTGGGCGGGTGTCAGGTGGGCTTTTAGTTCGACGCCTCGAAAGAGTCCGACACCGGGGACACTGGTCCCGTCGCGGTCTTTCCATTCCCAGAAGCGGGCCTTGATGAATGGTGGAATGCTCACGTGCTGGGCTCGCTCTCGGTGGTAGGGGGGTTCATGCAGCATCCGCCCGGATCTTGTCGCAGGGCGTGTAGTTCAGCCACGCCTCATCCATGGAACGGGTGTAGCCGGCGGGGAAGCCGTTATGCTCGTGGCAGTCATCGCAAGTGGGGCGGCCGTCTCCACTGAGCCCGATGCAGTCGTCTGTCTCGCACGGAATGGAAAACATCACGCAGCCCTCGATTCAGGGAAAGCGGCGGTCCACATTCTCTTGGCCTGGTTCGGCGTCACGCCGGCCACCGCAACGAGTTCTGCCTCTGACCTGATGCCCCGTGCATCGATCTTCTGACGCCACCCAATTGCATTGGGATCGGTCGGGTAATCGGGGCCGATTTTCTCTGATGCTTTTTCGGAAGCAATGGGCTTAGTACTTAGCCTTTCCTCTGCCTCTTCCTCTGCCTCTTCCTCTCCTTCAACCGTCACGTGACGGTCACGTGACGGTTGGTCACCTATGGACTTGTCACCTTCACGCTTCCGACGCTGGCGGGCACGGTCTGCTTCACGGCGGTTCTCCAAAGCTGCCTCGAACTTCGCTGCCGATGTCTGAATCTTGAGGAAGTCCGCAATCATCCATCCGTCATTCGCTCGCACCCATAAGCCTTGCTGCACAAGCACCTCCGGCCCTGACTCGTCGGCAAATGGAATGAGGTAGAGGTCTTCTTGTGAGATGGCGCCGTCCGTCATATTGGAAACGGCCCACGCATTAGCCAGGACAAACAGCCGGAAGTGTTCAGGCGGCAGCCTCAGCACCCGCCTGTCGTTCAGGTAGTAGGTCGGGAACCGTGCATCCATTTAGACCTCCGTAGCCTCAGCGGCGGCGAGGGCTTCCTGCAAAGTCGCGATGAGGTCGCGGACTTCAGCCATGGTGAACGATTCGTCGTTCTCGTGGTCGATGTAGAGCTGCACGCCAACCTCTGACGTCCAACTGCTCAGGATCTTGTAGCCGGGCCGTTCAATGGCCGGGGCGGAGTGACCGACGTACTCGGGCACGGGCTCCTTAGCGAACTCATTCACGAAGTATTCCGGGGTGAATCCAGCCGGCGGCTTCGGGATGGAGCCGAAGACCTCCAGCAGCCTCGGCTCCACGGTGTTGGGCTCTCGCATTGCGGTCGCGCAGTTGGTAGTGTTCATGGTGAATCTCCTTCTTACTGGTTGGTTGGTTCTGAGGCCGTGACGGATTCTTGGTAGGGAACGTCGCGGTCTCTGTCTGTCTTCAGGGCCACCTTGCACGCCTTGGCGGGCGTGATCCCCGTAGCCCGATACGGGTTCTTCGCGGCTACGGCGGCATCGTTCAGCGGTCCCTCATGGCTGGTGCCGTGCCAATAGCCGCTCTCCCAAGCCGCAGCCAGGTCAGCCTCTGTATAGACGGCACTCATGCTGTCGCCCTCTCGCTGGTGCACTGCATGGTGTTTGCTGCCAGCCATGCGTTTACGTCCGCCATGCTGTAGCGAACCGCCTTGGCTCCAAGCTTGATGAACTTGGGGCCGATGCCCCGGTATCGCATTTGAGCAAGGGCGCCCGTAGTGGTGCCGAGATATTCAGCCAGTGCAACCGGGGGAACAAGTTCCTCTGTCATGTCGTGCCTCCATTCTTATTAGCTTGACCTTCATCTCTTGTAGGTCTGTAATCAGAGTAGGTGCTTTGTGAGCGTGTGTCAACTAATAGAGGTGCACCTTCATCTTTTGTATGCGACACTAATGTCATGGCAGGACAAAAAATCGAACTCGGGCCTACAGGCCGCACAGTTGCCGACAACGTGAAACGCGTCAGGGGGTACCGCTCGCTCAACTACGTTGAGCTTTCACGCAAGCTCGCTGAGCTGGGTCGGCCCATCTCACCGTTGGCGGTCCGGCGCATTGAAGAGGGGGACCGCCGCGTCGATGTGGACGATCTACTGGCGCTTGCCGTCGCTCTCGGCGTGCCTCCGAATAGTCTCTTGTTGCCGCATGAGGACCCCTCTCCGGAGCCGACGGCGACGGCTGTTGGTAATGCCATGTTCCTTGACGTCTGGTCGTGGGCGGACGGGGGTAGAAGTTTTACCGGACACGACCGCGACCAACAAAGTTGGGAGATTTCGCGGCCGGTGCGTCCACCTGGCGCAGAGACTGCTACCGCTGCGGACCTGCTGAAAAGCATCCAGGAAATGGCCGCCAACTTGGCAGCCGCCGAGGCAACGGCCGAGGCGGCCCGTCGTGGCAACGATTGAGCCCTACGAGACGACGGCCGGCAAGCGCTACCGCGTGCGGTATCGGAAGCCTGACCGTGCGCAGACGGATAAACGGGGGTTTCGGACTAAGCGTGACGCTGAGTTATTCCTAGCCTCTGTTGAGGTTTCTAAGGCCCGTGGAGAGTTCGTGGACGCTACCGCCGCTCGGGCGCTGGTGGGGCCTCTGGGCGCCGTATGGCTGGGTCGGCAGACCCACCTAAAGCCGTCCTCGTACCGGCCCGTTGAGTCGGCGTGGCGGAATCATGTTCTGCCCGCGTGGGGTCATGTTGCCGTGGCTGATGTTCAGAAGACGGCTGTTCAGCAATGGGTGTCTGAAATGTCGATGGGTGATCCTAAGGCAGTGCCGCCGCGGAAGCCAAAGGGTGCAACCCTGGTTATTCGGGCCTATGGCGTGCTTGCTGCCATCCTTGACGACGCCGTGAGCGACCGGCGAATTCTGACTAATCCGGCGCGGGGTGTGACGCTGCCACGGAAGGTGAAGAAACCTCACGTCTATCTCAGTCACGACCAGGTGCACGAGCTGGCGGTCGCAAGCAAATACCCCACGCTGGTTCTCGTGCTGGCCTACTGCGGGCTGCGCTGGGGCGAGGCGACGGGGCTGCGGGTGAAGCACTTGGATATGCTGCGGCGTCGGTTCCTCATTGAAGAGAATGCCGTGCAGGTTGGGTCCGTGATCGAGGTGGGCACTCCCAAGAATCATAAGAAGCGAACGGTACCCTTCCCACGGTTCCTGGGGGAGCAGTTGGCGCGGCAATGCGAGGGCAAGGGCCGTGACGATCTGGTGTTCCCTGGGGAGAATGGGCACTACCTGCGGCTTGCCCGCGTGCATGAGGACAATATGAGCTGGTTCGGCGGGGCCGTGAAGCGTTCCGGCATTCCGCGAATCACGCCACACGACTTGAGGCACTCCGCTGCGAGCTTTGCAGTGTCAGCCGGCGCCAACGTCAAAGCTGTTCAAAAGATGCTGGGGCACAGCTCGGCTGCTATGACTCTGGACGTTTACGCTGATCTGTTTGACGGGGATCTTGACTCTGTTTCAGATGCCCTGGATAACGCCGTATCTCTGGCGAGTGTGGGCAAAATGTGGGCAAGCACCTGATTTCGGGCAAAGCAAAAGGCCCTGCTTCCCTTTGTTTACAAGGGAAGCAGGGCCTTTCTCATTCGCGGTGACGGTGGGATTTGAACCCACGTTGGCTTTGACACCAAACAACATTTCGAGTGTTGCACCTTCGGCCGCTCGGACACGTCACCAACCTGAATAGGTTACCGGAGCATGCCGCGCATCCCCAAAACGGCAGGTGATGGGGTTAGAACAGGAATTTAGTGGGCCTGCCGGAGCAGCTCGGTCCGGATCGGGAATTGCCAAGAGCTGAGTTCCTTTGGTGCGGGGTCGCGATGCCGCTGAGTTATCCACATAGGCCTTTGTCCGCGCCGTTTTTGTCGGTGCCGCGCAGGATGATGGGGGTATGGAAAGCACGACGGCGGATGAGGTGATGGAGCGCATCATGGCGTCCGCCGCTGTCCCCGTCGTAGCCGCTGGCGGTGACGTTGCCCCGGCCCCACGTTTTGGGAGTCTCGAGGGCGGCGACGAGTTTCAGGACGAGGCGCTTTTCCCGTCGGATCCTTTGCGCCGGCGGAAGGATTATTGCCTGGACCGGCTGGCGGAGATTGCACGGGGCGAGGCGCGGACCGCGGCGGAGAAGGTCCGCGTTATCGCGGAATTAGTCGAGGTGTCCTCGGCGTTGGCCGCATCGGCTCAGTCGCCGCAGGAGGCCACCGCCCAGGAGATGGCATTGGTCGCGGAGGTCGCGTGTGCCCTGACGGTTGGCGAACGGACGGCCTCAACCCTGCTGGCCGAGTCCCAGGCGCTGACCACCGGCCTGCCGTTGACCCTCACCGCACTGACGGCCGGGGCAATATCGTGGCAGCATGCCCGGGTGATGGTGGACGAGACCACCAGCCTGGACCCCGGCGCCGCGAAGGCGTTGGAGGCGCACTTTCTGGACCCCGGGGTGGAGAACCCCCACCGGGGCTGCCCGGCCGGGGAACTGGTTCCCTCCAGGTTCCGGCACAAGGCCCGGATCTGGCGGGAACGGCACCACCCGGTCAGCATCGAAAAACGCCACGCCAGATCCGTGGCCGACCGGCGGCTGGAATACCGGCCGGACCGGGACGGGATGGCCTGGCTTTCGGCGTACCTGCCCGCTGACCAGGCCGCCGGGATCTGGAACCGCACCACCGCCACCGCCCGAGCCTTGCAGGGCCCGGACGAGGACCGCACCATGACCCAGATGCGGGCCGACACCGCCGCCAACCTGCTCCTCGGCGGGACCGGTGTCACGCCCACTGCGGAAGCCAGCGGCACCATGGTTCCCGCTGACGCCGGCGCGGGCCTGACGGCGGACATGCTTGGTGCCCTGGGCGGCCGTGTCCCCGTGCCGCGGGCGCAGGTCCTGCTCACCGCGCCCATCATGTCCCTGCTCGGCGCCACCGATGAACCGGCGATGCTGGACGGGTACGGTCCGATCCCCATCACCATGGCCAGGCGTCTCATCGCCGACGGCGCCACGTCCTTCCACCGCGTCCTGATCGACCCCAGGGACGGTGCACCGCTGGAGATCGGCCGGACCAGCTACCCGGTCACCAAAGCCCAACGCCAATGGCTGCGCCTGCGGGACGGGAAGTGCCCGTTCCCCGGCTGCCACAACCAGTCCCTGGACAACGAAGCGGACCACCTCCTCGCCTGGGCCCACGGCGGCACCACCGGCATCAGCAACCTGGCCCAGCCCTGCCCCAAACACCATAAACTGCGGCATACCGGCGGCTGGGAACCCGGCCCGGCCACCAAAGACCATCCGCCGGGCTGGACCTCACCGACAGGCAGACATTACGCCAGTGAATACCCCGACTGGGAACCACCCCGGCTGCCCGAATACTGGTCAGAACACCCGCCAGAGGTAGAAATCGTCGTTCGTCAAGGCAGGCCCGAAGACTCGATTCCCGGTGGCGGCCTGCCTGTGGATCACGGCACTGTCTGACGACGTGTAGCGGGTCGGGCCGCCATTCCGTGATGGCGTCCGGCGTTTCGGTCCCAACCTCTCGAGCTAAGCGTGCTCTGTGGGGTCTTGACGCACAAAGACTGTGAGGGAGGTCCGCGTGAGGAAAGAAGATCGGCGTGAGGAAGGTTCGTGTGAAGAAGATCCGTGTGAGGGAAGTCCGGGGTTCCGGCGCTCCGTGTGGGACCGGTGGCTTTCGCCGAGACCATCCCGGGACTAGATTCATCAGCAAGATGACTAATTCAGGCAAAGCAGCTCGGGCAACGGCATACTGGACCACCGGGCCGGAACACGGCGAACTCCGGTCCGAATCCCTACCCATCCCGGGTCCGGGTGAGGCACTCATCCGTACGCTTTACTCCGGCATCAGCAAGGGCACCGAGATCGTGGTCCACAAGGGTTCGGTTCCGCCGCGGGTGGCTGAGGAGATGCGCGCTCCGCACCAGGAGGGCAGCTTCCCTTCTCCCGTGAAGTTCGGGTACCTGTCCGTTGGCATCGTTGAACAAGGACCTGAAGACTGGATCGGCCAGAAGGTCTTCTGCCTCAACCCCCATCAGGACCGCTACGTGACCGCGACGAAAGAACTCACCAGGGTTCCCGACGACGTTCCTGCCCGCCGCGCGGTGCTCACCGGGACTGTTGAAACGGCCGTCAACGCGCTGTGGGAAGCAGGCCCCCGGTTGGGGGACCGGATCGCCGTGGTGGGGGCTGGTCTGGTGGGCGGCATGGTAGCTACGCTCTTGCGGACGTTTCCGTTGGGCCGGCTCCAATTGGTGGACCTTGATCCGGATCGCAAACACCTTGCGGACATGCTTGGCATTGATTTCGCCAGTCCGGACGATGCCCAACCCGACTGCGACATCGTTTTCCATTGCTCCGCTTCCCAGGAAGGGCTGGAGCGCAGCCTGCAACTGACCGGTGACGAGGGTGTTGTCATCGAGATGTCCTGGTACGCCAACCGCGAGGTCACACTTCCGCTGGGTGAGGACTTCCACGCGCGGCGGCTGTCCATCCGGGCCAGCCAGGTGGGGGTAGTGGCCAGGGCGCGGCGGCACCGGCGCACTAACGCCAACCGGCTGGATTTGGCTGTGTCGCTCCTCAAGGATCCGGTCTTCGACGCGTTCCTCACCGGAGCGTCCCCCTTCACAGAGCTGCCGGAAGTGGTCCAAAAGCTGGCGGACGGAACACTCGAAGCCCTGTGCCACGTGATCGAGTACCCCGACGCAAACAGTACTGTCGCCGGGGCCCCAAACAAGCCGACCCGCCCCACAAACAAGACCACCGACCCCGAAGACAAGAGGTAGCCAGTGTTCAGCCTTACGGTCCGCCGCCACTTCATGATCGCCCACAGCCTCCCACGGGACGTGTTCGGCCCTGCCCAGGCCCTGCACGGCGCGACCTTCGTTGCGGAGGTGACGTTCCGCCGTCGTGCATTGAACCAGGACGCAATCGTGCTCGACATCGGTGCGGCCGGCGGCATCATTGAGGACGTGCTGGCAGTGCTCAACTACCGCAATCTGGACGACCACCCGGACTTTGCCGGCAGACTCACCACCACAGAGGCGCTGGCTGAGTACATTGCCCGGTCTGTCTCCTCGAAGCTCCAAAACAGCGTCGACGGCCGCCAACTAACGGGTATTGACGTCACCCTCAGGGAAAACCCCGACGCCTGGGCCACCTATTCGCTGGACCTCAGCGCCTGACCGCCGTGCAGGTCACGTTCCTGGTCCCCGGCAATATCCTCCACAACTCCGGCGGCAACGTCTTCAACGCGCGGCTCGCCCAGGGCCTCAGGGCGCTGGGCGTCGAAGTGGACGTTGTGCCGGTTGAGGGCTCGTGGCCCGAAGCAAGCGCCAAAGACCGACGCCGGCTGGGCGGCCTGCTGGGGGCGTGGACATCGAGGGTAAAGGCCCCCTCAGGAACGGTCACCTTGGTGGATGGCCTGATCGCGTGCGGCGCCCCCGCCGAGATTGAATACGCTGCGGCCGCAGGGCAGCGCACCTGGGTCCTGCTGCACATGCCCTCACCAAGCCATCCCGACGGCGAGAAGAGGGCACTTCGGGCGGCTGCCGGCGTGATCTGTACCAGTTCGTCAGCCGCAGCGCACGTCACCGACAACTACGGGCTCGCCGGCCGCGTTGCCCTCCCGGGGACGGATGCCGCACCGTTGGCGCCCGGTTCGGAACCGCCGCACATCATCGCCGTTGCTGCGCTCCTCCCCAACAAGGACCAGTGCCTGATAGTGGCGGCGCTGGCCAGGCTGAAGGATCTCCCCTGGAGTGCGTCGCTGGTGGGAACGGACGACGCCGACCCCGCCTATGCTGCGCTTGTGCGGTCGGCCATCGCCGCCCAGGGATTGGAAGGCCGGGTGCGGATGACAGGAGAGCTCGCCGGGAAAGCGCTGGCGGACGAGTGGAACCGGGCGGACCTGAGCCTGTTGGTGTCCCGGGCCGAATCGTTCGGCCTGGTGGTCACCGAGTCCTTGGCCCGGGGAATCCCGGTCATTGTCCGGAAGGGGACAGGGGCGGTTGATGCACTGGGCCTGGCCAGCAGTTTGTCTGACGCCCCGGGCGGAGACAATGGGACACAGACTGCGGGCGCGGTGAACGCACGTGCCGGAGACGAAGGAACGCCGGGGGCCGACGCGAATGCGGTGTCAGGTTCTGCAGCAGGCCAGCCAGATTCGGCCGTGGCCTACCGAGGTACGGGAGGCGCCCAGCCAGATACGGCAGGCGCCCGGCCAGATACGGCAGGCGCCCTGCCTGGAGCCGCCGTCGAGCTGGACGGGCCTGAGAGAGACCGTCCGGATGTGCTGGCCGCAGTGATCCGGCAGTGGCTGTCGGACGCCACCCTCCGTTCAGGCTGGCGTTCGGCTGCCGTCGCCGGCCGTGACAGGCTGCCGGGCTGGGAGGTCACCGCGCTGAACGTCCTGGAGATCCTCAGGCCGTCAGCAACGACAACGGCAACACCCGCAGAGGAGGCGCCTACCGCGGGGGGATCCTCCGGTGCACAATGAGGCATGACTACGAACGCCGGGCCCGATGCCGGCCTGAGCCCGCAAGCGCAGGTGCCGCTCCCTCTCCCGCAGCCGCCGTTCCCGCTGCTCACGTTTGAACCGCCCACGTCTGAATCTCTTCTGCCAGAACTGCCGACGCCGGATCTGCCGACGCCAGAACTGCCAACGCCGGAACTGCTCCCGCCGGATCTGCTCCCGCCGGAACGGCTGACGCCGGAGATTCTCCGCGCCTGGGCCTGGCATAAGCAGGGCCTCGACGGTTCGCTGCTGGGCGCGGAGCCCGCGGAGGTCTTTGCCTCAGCCGGCTGGGCCCGCTCCGTCGGTGGCGCGAACCCGTACCTCACCCTCTTTGCCAGGGCAGCGACCAGCCGCGAAAAGGCGGACGCCGAGGTCCTGTCAGTGAAGATCCATGAATTGCCGACAGCCCGCGGGTGCACGTACGTTCTGGGCCACCAGGACTTCGCGTGGGGCCTTCAGATTGGCAGGGACGCCGCCGTGGCGCCCTTCCGGGTACTCGCCCGGATGGGGGTGGAGCGCGGCGAAATCACGCTCCTCGAAGAGGAGATCCTCCATGCGCTAGCGGAGGCCGGCGGCGCGCTGGACCCCAGGCAGCTCAAGGACGTGCTCGGTAATTCGGTCCGGAACCTCGGCGAAGAAGGCAAGAAGAAAGGCGCCGCTACCACCCTTCCCACGGCCCTGGGCCTCCTGCAGGCGGACGGCCGCATCCGCCGGGTACCCATCAACGGGCGCCTCGATCAGCAGCGTTATGCCTACGCCCTCTGGAACCTGCCGACCACCGCCATGGACGACGCCGCCGCCCGCAGCCTGCTCGTGGAGCGCTACCTCGGCTGGACAGGCGGAGCCACAATCAAGCAGTCCCAGTGGTTTACCGGGTTTACGTTGGCCCACACCAGGGCCGCGCTGGCCACCGTCGCCGCGGTAGAGGTGACCGCAGCCAACGGCGAGGTGCTGTGGATGCTGCCCGACGACGTCGTACGCCTCGCCGCTTTTGAAGCACCGGCCGGGGAGCAGATCCAGCTGCTCGCCGCCGCCGACTCCCTCGTCCTGCTTCGGCGGAATTCAGCGGACATGTTCGCCGAACAGGACAGGGACAAGAAAGTGCTGGGTTCCGCCCTTGCCCTGCTGGCGGATCTTCCCGATCATCCCATCCTGGACCGTGGCCGGATCATCGGCCTTTGGCAGTACGACCCCGCGAACGCCAGGATCGCCCACTGGCTCTTTGACGGCGCTACGGCGGCGGTAACCCAGCGCATCTCCGAGGTCGAGGCCTGGATCCGGGATGGACTCGGTGATTTCCGCTCGTTCAGCCTGGACTCGCCCAGCTCGCGGCAGGACCGGATCGACGCTTTGGACGCCGCGAGTTAAGGTCCCGAACTAAAGCCGGCTGCGGTGGGCAGCGAAGAAATCCCTCAGCAGGGCACCGCATTCCTCTTCCCTCACACCGCCGTAGACCTCCACCCAGTGGTTGAGGCGGCGCTCTCGGAGGACGTCAAAGACGGAGCCCGCCGCGCCCGCTTTCTCATCCCAGGCACCAAAGACCACCCGGGGAATCCTGGCAAGGACAACAGCTCCGGCACACATCGCGCACGGCTCCAGCGTGACTACCAGGGTGCAGTCCGCAAGCCGCCAGCCGTCACTGGTGCCGCCGCTGATCCTGGCCAGTTCACGCAATCTTTCGGCGGCCCCGCGGATGGCAACCACCTCTGCGTGGGCTGTGGGGTCTCCCAGCTCCTCCCGCTGGTTCCGTCCCGAACCGAGCACCCCGCCGTCGGGACCAATCACCACGGCCCCGATGGGCACGTCCTCCGTGTCGAGGGCGCGCCGGGCCTCGGCCAGGGCGAGGTCCATCCACTCGCCGTGTTCCTTTTCTGACTGGACCATGGCTCAATGATAGTTTCGAAGGATATCCAGCCAGCAAAGCATGGGCGCCGGGAGGCAACGTGGACACGGACACCCTCAGGGACCGCCTGGGACAATGGTTCAAGCCGTATGCCGCAATGTGGATCACGCTTCTGGTCGGTGGTGTGCTGGTTGTTGCCATGGCACTGCTGGGTGCCGAGGTGTACGACAACGTGGTGGATGATGCCGGGCTCGCGAATCTCGACCAGCCGGCCCTTCAACTTGCTGAAGAACTCCGCAACCCGGTGCTGGACTCGGCTGTGACCGGGTTCACGAATCTGGGCGGGGGCATCGGCATGCCCATCCTGGCCTCCATCCTCACAGCCTGGCTCACTTTCCTGAGCAGGACCTGGCGGCCAATCATCCTGGTGGGCGGCGCCGCGGCCGTTTCAACAACGGCCACCACCTTCGGCAAACGCCTCGTAGGCCGGACCCGCCCGGACCACGCCGACGCCGTCCCGCCCTATGAGACCTCACCGTCGTTCCCGAGCGGCCATACCCTCAACACCACAGTGGTGATCGGCGTACTGGTCTACATCATCTGCCTCCAGTTCGAGGTGCTCTGGACGCGCATCACCGCCATCACCGCCGGCGCCGTCTTCATCATCGCGATGGGCCTGAGCCGGGTGTTCCTGGGTCATCACTGGCTAACCGATGTGATGGCCGGCTGGTTCCTTGGCCTTGCCTGGGTGGCCATGGTGATACTCGCACACAGACTCTTCCATCTGCTGCGTAAACGTGAGCACGCGGGTCCGTCCCCAACCTTTGAACACCCGGTCCTCCGCGACGACCACACGGAAGACGGCGCGGGTGTGCAGGGCTCCGCCGGGGGCTCTGCAGAACGCGGTGCGGGCACCGGCTCTTCGGGCGGGGGCCCTGCGCCCGGGTGATAGTTTTGACCCATGCGCACTCTCGTTGTGGACCACCCGCTGGTCGCCCATAAGCTCACCGTCCTCCGGGACAAGAACACCCCGTCACCGGTCTTCCGGCAGTTGACGGAAGAGCTGGTTACCCTTCTGGCCTACGAGGCTACCCGTGAGGTCCGCACACAGCCGGTCACCATCGAGACCCCCGTCAGCACCGCGGTAGGAACCGCCTTCACCAAGCCCACGCCTCTGGTGGTCCCCATCCTTCGTGCCGGCCTGGGCATGCTCGAAGGCATGACCAAGCTTGTTCCCACCGCTGAAGTCGGTTTCCTCGGCATGGCACGGGACGAGGAGACCCTGGACATCATCACTTACGCCGAGCGCCTCCCGGATGACCTCACTGACCGGCAGATCTTCGTGCTGGACCCCATGCTGGCCACCGGCGGCACTTTGCGCGAAGCGATCAAGTTCCTGTTCAAACGGGGCGCGTCCGACGTCACCTGCATTTGCCTCCTGGCAGCCCCGGAAGGACTGGCCAAGCTGGAGGAAGAACTCGCCGACGCCAACGTCACCATCGTCCTGGCATCGATCGACGAAAAACTCAACGAGAAGTCCTATATTGTCCCCGGACTCGGCGACGCCGGCGACCGCCTGTACGGAATCGCAGGCTGACTGGCGGTACAGCTTCCGGCGGTGCCGGAACTGCGTCGACCCGGCCGGTACTGGCATCCACCCGGGCGCCTTTTGCCCACGGCCTTCCGGACGCGCTGCCTCGCAGCTAACCTGTGCGGATGGACTGGAAACTAGAACTCGTTTTTGTGCCGGTATCCGACGTCGACCACGCCAAGGACTTCTACGTCAACAAAGTGGGGTTCAACGCGGATTTCGACGAACGGCCGATGGACGGCATCCGTTTTGTCCAGTTGACCCCGCCGGGCTCGGCCTGCTCGATCAGCATCGGCGAGGGGCTCACGGACGCCCCGCCAGGCACCGCGCCGAACCTGCAGCTCGTGGTCAGTGACATCCAGGCCGCGCACGACCATCTGAAGAACAACGGTGTGGACGTCAGTGAAATTGACGTCCAGGACTGGGGACACTTCGTCTATTTTGCTGATCCGGACGGCAACAAGTGGGCCGTGCAGTACATTCCCGGGCGGGAATCGTAGGTCAAGCCAAGGCATGCAAAAACGGGTAGGGCAAAATGGGGTGCATGAATCCCTTCGCACCTGCCTCCACACGCGCGTTCACCTGCCGTGCCGCCCTGTTTGACATGGACGGCACCCTGGTGGATTCGACCGCCGTTGTCGAGGAGGTCTGGGGGGAGTTGGCGGACCGCTATGGCCTGGACATCGAAGAAATCCTGCGGACCTCCCATGGCGTGCAGGCCATCGACACCGTCAAACGGTTCGCTCCAGCAGGTTCCGACGTCGTAGCGCTCACCCGGGAACTCGGCGCCATGGAACGCGTGCGGACCGCCGGGATCATCGCCATCCCGGGCGCGGCCAGGCTGCTTGGAAGCCTTCCGGCCGATGCCGTGGCGTTGGTGACTTCCGCGGACCGGGTCCTGGCGGATATCCGGATGGACGCGGCGGGCCTGGCGATGCCGGGCACGTCCGTGACGGCGGAGGTTGTGACCCGGGGCAAGCCGCACCCGGAAGGCTACCTGACGGCGGCCCGCCTGCTGGGCGTGGAGCCCGGGGACGCCGTGGTTTTTGAGGATGCTCCGGCTGGAATTGCCGCCGGCGTGGCCGCCGGGATCCGCACTGTGGCGGTGGGGTCCAAGACGGGCCCACTGCCGCCGGGCGTGCTGCACATTCAGGACTACGCAGAGGTTTCCGCCTCGGTGACCTCAGATGCGCAGGGACGAAGGACTATTTCTTTCCGGCTTTGAGATCGGCCACTACCTTGGCGATCCGCCGCGACCGGGTTTCCTCTGTTTTGGCATCAGCGAGAGGCTCCACGTAGCGCCGCTGACTGCTGTAACTGAGGGTGGCGTAGAACGCCTGGGCATCAGGATCGGCCGCCATTGCCGCCGCGAGGTCGTCCGGAACCTCGACAATGCGCGGTTGGGTATCCAGCTCGACGTCCACCTCCACGGTGTCGCCGGCGGAGACCCCCGTGAATTCGCGGTTGTGCTCGCTGACCCCGATCAGGTTCTGGCCACCCATCACGGCGATGCTGCTGCGGTAGCTCTTCCCGTTGATGGTCACGACGACGGGCGGCCGCTTGCCTGCGCCCAGCCCGGCGACGACCTCCGCCGGGACCTCAATACCGGTCTTATTGCCGCTGCCAAGAATCGTGGTGGTGAATTTCATGGCCCCAGTATGCCCCGGACGGCTCAAAGCCGACAGGTATGGAGCCTTGTGCTCAGTACCAGTTGTGCGACAGGTGGAAGTTCAGGGCACCGCAGGGGGACTGGTAGCGCTCCTTGACGTAGTTCAGGCCCCAGTTGATCTGAGTGCGGTAGTTCGTCAGGTAGTCCGCTCCGGCGCTGGCCATCTTCTCCGCAGGCAATGACTGGACGATGCCATAGGCGCCGCTGCTGGCATTGGTGGCCGTTGTGGTCCAGTCGGATTCCTTCGTCCAGAGCGTCTTCAGGCATTGCATCTGGTCAGCCGCCCAACCGTATGATGCCAGCTGCCCGGCGGCGTACGCCTGGGCGCCGGCCGGGTCATTGACCGCCACTACCGGTGCCGGTGCTGGGGCAGGCTCGGGCGCCGCCGCAGGCGCTGGAGCGGGGGCCGGGGCGGCGGCAGGTGCCGGCTCGGCAGCCTGCGGGGCAAGGCTGATCCCTGCCGGAGCGGCTTCCGGAGCGGGTTTCGCCTGGACTTCGGCCGTTCCGAAGCTGAGGCTGGATCCGGCCGCGGCGGAGGTTTGAGCAGTTGGCTGGGCATCGCCCGCGGCCAGCAGTGAAGTTGACTCGGACGCCTGGCCGGCAGCGCCGACTCCGATGAGGAGCGCGCACGCCGCCGTGAATACTGCTGCACGCTTGCCAATGGAGGGAAGCTTGGCCAAGGATGCGGTGGGGGTGGATGTGGACCCGGAGGTTGCCGCTACCGGGGATGCTGACTCCGCTTCGGAAGCTTTCCGGCGGCCGTGCGGTTTCTGTGACCCGTTCTCCGGGCGCGTTTGTGCTCTGTATTCAGACATGATGGATCGCCTCTCACACCTGCGGAGTTAGCTGTCGGGTTCGGATGAGGGCATCCGGCCACACGGAAAGTTCACGTGCTGGCTTAACCCCAAGGGCACTCTTGGGCCCGGGACCGTGGGTCCCCCGCCTCTGCCTCTGAACGCGGAATCCGGGGAGCGGCAGAGCTTGGCGTCATCCGGATATGCAGCCCAAAGGGAACTGCACCCAATCGACGGTACAGGAGTTACAACCTTAAGTCACATTTTGGTAACAGGGATCACGACGCCGGTGTGTCACCTTGCGTGGTTGGGGAACCTGAAGGGAGGCGAAGCGTAAAGGCCGTATGGCCGGGGGCAGATGTCGCCGTGACGGTTCCGCCGTGCGCCTCAACGATGGACTGCACTATGGACAGGCCCAGGCCGCTGGTGCCCTCGGAGGCCGCGGCTCCGGAAGGGTGGGCGGTGCCCGCCCGGGAAGCGTCTGCGCGGGCGAACCGCGAAAAGGCCTTGTCCACGAATCCGGCCGGCATGCCGCCGCCGTCGTCCGTTACCGTAACCTCGGCGCTGCCATCAGCCGCCCTGCTGACCCCGGTCACCACGGTGGTTCCCGGCGGAGTGTGCTTGCGTGCGTTGGAGAGCAGGTTCACCAGGACCTGGCGCAGTTGCGATGCGTCACCGGTCACCGCGACCGGCTCGTCCGGCAGTTCGAGGCGCCAGGTGTGGCCCGGGGCGATGACTTTTTCGTCGCTGACTGTCTCGACCACCAGTTGGGTGAGGTCCACCTCGCTGAGTTTGAGCGGCTGGCCCTCGTCGAGCCGGGCAAGCAGGAGCAGGTCCTCCACGAGGGTGGTCATGCGCTCCGACTGGCTCTGCACCCGCGCCAAGGACTTCCGGCCGTCCGGCGTGAAATTCTCGGTCATCCGCATCAGTTCCGTATAGCCTCGGATGGCTGTCAGCGGAGTCCGCAATTCATGTGAGGCATCGGCGACGAACTGACGAACTTTGGTTTCGCTTTTCTGCCTCGCCTCCAGCGCATTGGCCACGTTGTCCAGCATCAGATTGAGGGCGTGGCCCACGCTGCCCACTTCGGTTCCGGGGTTGGAGTTCGACGGCGGGACGCGCACCGCGAGTGCCACCTCGCCCGCATCCAGGGGGAGCTGCGATACCCGGGTGGCAACTTCTGAAAGCTGCTCCAGCGGTTTCATGGTGCGCCGGATGAGCACGGTCCCGGCAAGCCCGATCAGCGCCAGGCCGCCCAGGGAAACGAACGTGAACGTCCACACCAGTGACGCCAGCGTGCTTTCCTTGGCTGCCAGCGGAAGTCCCGTCACCAGGACGTCGCCGAAGCCGGTTTCCACGGCCACGATCCGGTAGTCACCCTTGGAGAGCGGGCGGTCCACCGGATTGCCGTTCCGCGCCAGGGCGAGCAGGGTCTGCTTGTCCTCAGAGCTGAGCGCAGAGCGTGTGGTGTTCGGGTCCAGGTAGCCGCCGCTGTTGAGCTGTCCGTTCACGATGCGGGCGTTGAGGGTTCCCACACTCTGGCCGCGGGCGTCCAGCGGGTCCCTGCCGTTGAATCCGCCGCCCGAGGGAGGCCGCCCGGGATCGTTCGAACGGTTCGCGGCCTGGCTCAGCTGCTCATCGAGCTGCCGCGTCAGGAAGGAATCCATGGAAGCGTAACTGAACAGGCCGACGGCCCCGCAGATGGCCACCAGCAGAGCCATGGCGAGCAGGACCAGGCGGGTACGCAGGTGCCAGGTGGCGGGCTTCAGCCAGCTCCGTCTGGACGGCTGGGTGGCCAGTGATGAGGACATGGAAGGGCTACTCTGCCGGCTTGATGACGTAACCGGCGCCCCGCACGGTGTGGATCATGGGCGGGTGGACGGAATCGACTTTCTTGCGCAGGTAGGAGATATAGAGTTCGACGATGTTGGCCTGCCCGCCGAAATCGTAATTCCAGACGCGGTCAAGGATCTGGGCCTTGCTGATCACACGCTTGGGGTTCTCCATCAGGTAACGGAGCAGCTCGAACTGGGTGGCAGTGAGCTGGACGTCGTCGCCGGCGCGGGTCACCTCGCGGGTGTCGATGTTGAGGACCAGATCGCCCACCACGAGTTCGGCGGTGTCCATGGCGGCAACGCCGGACCGCTGGACCAGACGGTGCAGCCGCAGCAGGACTTCTTCCATGCTGAATGGCTTGGTGACGTAATCGTCCCCGCCGGCCGCCAGGCCCACAATCCGGTCCTGGACGGCGTCTTTGGCAGTCAGGAACAGCGCAGGAACCTCCGGGGCGAAGGCCCGTATCCGGCCGAGCAGCTCCACGCCGTCGAACCCGGGCAGCATCACATCCAGCACCAGGACATCCGGGCGGAACTCCTTGGCCAGCTTGACGGCCTCCGGGCCGTCCGCGGCCACGGCAACGGACCATCCGGCCATGCGGAGCCCCATGCTCATGAGCTCGGAGAGGCTGGGCTCGTCGTCAACCACCAGGGCGCGGATGGGGGAGCCGTCCGGGTGGGTGAGCTGCGGAAGGTTGTTGGTCATGGAGTGCGAAGTGGCCATGGGACAACTCTCCGATGTTCGGGTTAGCCCGCGCTATGGGCTTCCTGTGTGCGGGCTGTGAATCCCAGCCTAGCGAGCTGGATGTGGTGCAGGCGCAGGACTCCGGCCGTGCGGCCCGGAGGGACTGTCCGGTGCCGGGAAAACCAGGCGGGTGCCGCCATATTTGGCCTTCAGGGCTGGACACGCGGCCTAAACGGCGGACAGATTTCGGTAAATGATTTCCAGATGAATTTAAAATCCGGATGGGCCATGCCGCCCGAAGCATCTTCGAAAGAGGGCTGCAACGGGGCCTCTGATACGGAAGGCAACCGGCTATTTGCCGTCGATCCAGAATCGTGACCTACACCACAAACAGCCACTTTGTCTCACAATGCGGAACTAAAGGCCCTTTGTTACTTGCAAGTTTTCATTGTTACGTTGCACACTTTCAATTGTGAACAAGAACTCAACAGCACCTGCAGCCGCAGAATATTGGCCCAGCACACCAGCTGCTGCCGACATGCGCTGTTGTCGAATGCACGCCTGACCTTCAAACCCCACGAAGTTCTTAGGCATTCGCCCCCCAGCCCAGCGTAGGGCGCCCCTCCCCACTTCTTCATTGCGGGGAACCCAGCATTCGAGCCGCGATGACGGCCATTCACATTGAGGTAAGCAAACATGACCGTTGCATCCGGATACGTCCACATCTCCGTCCGTAACGCAGGAAAGGCCGGCCAGGCTTCAGGCCTCCGCCAAGGTTTCGGCGCCCGCCCGGCATTCGCCCCCGCAGCCCCCGGCACCAGCTTTCCCGCCCCCGGCTACGCGCCCCAGGGCTACAACCCCAACTCCTACGGCCAGCTCCGCGCCGTCCAGCCCGCCGAGGCGGCGCCGCTGACCGCACCGACGCCCGTGGTGGCCGGTCCCAACGCGGTACGGCCCGTTGCCAACGACAACCTGGCCCGCGGCTTTGTCCTGTACATGGGCATCGATGAGGAAACCGCCGCAGCCGCGGGAACCTCCATCGCCAAGCTTGCCCAGGAAATCCGCGCCTACGCACAGTCGCTCGTGACCGGCGCCGAGAGCTATGCTGCCGTGGCCGTGGCCCCGGCCGGCACGCCCGGTTCCGCGCTCGACGTCGTGCGTTCCACGTTCGGTGACCCCACCGTGAATGCCCAGAAGCGCACAGAGACCGCGCGGCTGCAGCCCCAGGACCCGCGCCCGTCGGGCGTCCTGATCGACCTGGCCCGCCGCGAAGTCCACCTGGACGGCGAGTCACTGAACCTGACCTTCAAGGAATTCGAACTCCTGAACTACCTCGTCGAAAACGGAACCCGCACCGTAGGGCGCGATGAACTGCTCGAGGGCCTGTGGCGCAACGCCGAGGAGGTCCCCAACGAGCGCACCATCGACGTCCACATCCGCCGTCTCCGCTCCAAGCTGGGCCGCCTCGCCAACACCGTACGCACCGTCCGCGGCCAGGGCTACCGCTTCTACGAGCACCCCGAAGTTGTTGTCTGGGCTGCTCCGGAATACTCAATCTAGTCCATACGTGACGCGCAAAAGCGGCTGGCCCCAGTGGGCGGCCGCTTTCGCTTCCGCGGCACGATCCCTCTGCGCCTGCGCTCGTCCCTCCCCACCGCCTCCCTCGCCTCGCAGGCTCGGCCAGGGAACCCTGGCGGCGTGGGCCCCGGCGATGCGGCACTACGCGGAAAGTCGCTTTTGCGCGTTCGGGACCAGCGAGCATGTGCCTGCGCCTCTATGGTGATGCTGCGGCGTTAGGCTTGGGGGATGAGCGAGCACCACATCAAGCGACTGGTGATCATGCGCCACTCCAAGGCCGACTGGCCCGGCGGCGTTGCTGATCATGAACGGCCGTTGGAGGAGCGCGGGCACCGGGAGGCGCCTCTTGCCGGGAAGTGGCTGCTCAAGCACAACATCGTTCCCGATTTCATCCTGTGCTCCAGTGCCCTCCGAACCCGCCAGACGTGCACCTGGGTGTGCTCCGAACTGGGGGATAAGGCCCCGACGCCGAAGCTTGAAGACGGTTTGTATGCCGCCTCCGCGCTACGCATGCTCGCAGTGGTCAACCATGTGCCGGACACCGTCACCACCCTGATGCTGATCTCGCACATGCCCGGCGTGCAGGACCTCGCCATGCACCTGGCCTCACGGGACTCGAACCACGACGCTTACATGGATGCCGCCACCCGCTATCCCACGAGCGCGCTCACGGTACTGGAAACGGAAAAATCCTGGGCAGAGCTGGACGGCCAGGACGCCCGGCTGACCAGGTTCAAGGTGCCAAGGGCGCACTGAGCAAGCAAGCAATCGGACAGCCCCGGCCGGCACCGTCTGCAATAGTTGGACGGGTGAACCTCCGCCACTCCCTCCTTGCCCTACTGGTCGCCGTGCTCTGGGGCCTGAACTTCGTGGCGATCGACCTTGGCCTGCACGCGGACGGCCAGGAGGTTCCGCCGCTACTGTTCGTGGCCATGCGGTTCGTCCTCGTGGTCCTTCCGCTGATCTACTTCATCAGGAAACCGGACGTCAGCTGGAAGGCGATCATCGGCGTCGGACTCTTCATGAGTGCCGGCCAGTTCGGTCTCCTCTACGTGGCCTTGGCGCTGGGCATGCCTGCCGGCATCGCTTCGCTGGTGCTGCAGGCGCAGGTTCTCCTGACCGTTCTCCTGGCGGCCGGATTCCTCGGTGAGCGGCCCACCCGCCGGCAGCTGGCCGGCGTCGTCCTGGGCGTTGCGGGCCTGGCCGTGGTGGCCGTGGGCCGCAGCGCCGTGGCGCCGTTGCTCCCGCTGGTCATCGTGCTTGCGGCGGCGCTGTCCTGGGCCGCCGGAAACGTCATTGCCCGGCAGGCGAAAGCCGCCTCAGGGCTGGGGCTGGTGGTCTGGTCCGGTGCCGTTGTGCCGGTACCCCTGGCCGGACTGTCCTTCCTGGTCGACGGCCCGGACGCCGTGCTGGGGACGCTCGGGGACCTGCAGCCCGTAACGCTCCTGAGCGCGCTGTACACGGCCATCTTCGGGTCGCTGGTGGGCTACGGGATCTGGAACTGGCTCCTGGCGCGCTACCCCTCGTCGGCCGTGGTTCCCTTCACCCTGCTGGTGCCGGTGGTGGGAATGACTGCCGCGTGGCTCGTTTTGGGGGAGGTGCCGACGCCGGCCGAACTGCTGGGCGGACTGCTCCTCCTGGGCGGGGTGGCGACGGCGGTGCTCACCGGAAGCCGCAGGCCCGGTCAGCGTCGGGACGGGGCTTTGGATCCCGGATTGGGCGCGGGTTTGCGCACTGTCGAGGCGGACGAGGCGGACGATCCGGACGATGCGGTCCGCTTGGCTGCCGCGCCGGGCAGGCGCGCCGGAGCGCGGGACCCGGACGAGCGCTGACCGGCAGCGTTGCGGGCTGCCGCTCCCTGTGTAGCTGTTCCCTGCGTTGCTGTTCCCTGCGTTGCCGACAAGCGTGTGGCGGACCCCTGTGTTGCCGATCCCCGCGTTGCTGAGCCCCGCGTTGCTGAGCCCCGGGCAGCCGAAAACCTGGCCGGCGGCCGGCGGGCAGAAGAGGCGGGGCGCCGCTTGGCCGGCGAGGTCTTCCGCTGCGCCGCCCCCAGCCTCCTGACGGCGGGCCATGCCGCCCCAACGAACAGGATCATGAGCGTGCCCACCGCGGAACCCGCGGCGAGGTAGAAGTAATCGTCCGGATCGCCGGTGGGGAGCGGAGTGCCGATGATCGAGGACTGGTTGGCGTACGCGAGCTCCCAGGTGCTGACAAAGGCCAGGGAAAAGGCGAGCGTCAGGCAGGTCCCCAGGCCTGTGGCGACGGCCACCGCATGCCGGCCTCGGGATAAGACCTCGTACAGGGCGGCAACGTAGGCAAGGGCCACCAGCCCAAGGAACGCAAAGAGAACCGGCTCCTCGAGGGTGAGGGCCGTCAAAACGAGCATGAGCAGCGCGACGACAGCCGCGATCAAGGCGAGCTTTCCACTGTTCCCCATGTGACGCATGGGACCAATCATCCCTGAGGCAAAAGCTACTTGACCACGTAGCCGCGCATGATTGCCATGATTGCTGCAACGCTTTGGTCACGGGTGCGCTCGGGGTTGTAGGTCTGGCGGTCCAGCCCGACCACAAAGCAGGCGCCGAAGATGGCCGTTTCCAGGCTGCCACGCGGGATGCCCTCGTCCACTGGGTAGGCAGCTGCCACCTTGTCGATGGCAGAGCCGATGACCGCCAGCAACTCCGCCCGGAGTACCGCGAACGTGTCCTGCCACTCGCTGGGGATGCGCCAGTTCTCGCTCACCCACAGCCGGGCGAAGGACGGGTACTCCGCCATGAAATCCATGGCCTGGCCGATCATTGCCTCCATCGACACCAAGGGATCGGCAGCAGCGTCCCCCTGCTCGGTGAGCAGTCGCACCTTCAGGATGTCCACGCCGTGCCGCAGAAGCTGTGCAATGAGATCCGATTTGCTGCCGAAGTTGTAGTAGACAGTCCCTTTTGACACTCCGGCCGCCGCGGCGATCTCGTCCATCGTGACGCCGGCCGCGCCGCGTTCGCCAATCAGATCCATTGACGCCTCGAACAGCTTCTGCCGCGTGGCATTCGTCCGTTCCGGGCGCAGCTTCTTATCCGCAGGAGCCCGCTCCGGCCCTGCTGTACCCACACTGTGGCCCATGCTGCGGCCGGTACCGGGGCCCATGCCCGCGCTCATACCGCGATCTCCGGCTTCAGGGTCTTGAGTGTCCAGTATTTGTTTTTCCGCACTGCAAGCGTGGACATCGCGGCCCCCAGCAACGTATAGCCGAGCAGCCCTGCAACAGTGGGCACGATCATGGACAGGTCCGCACCGTAGATGAGGTGCCGCATGCCGGTTACCACGTAACCCATCGGCAGGACCTGGTGCACCACGTGCAGCGGCTGCGGTGTGGTCTGCCAGGGGAAGGTTCCCCCGGAGGACACCAGCTGAAGCACCAGCAGGATGAGAACCACCAGCTTTCCGGGGGATCCCAACAACGCCACCACGCCCTGGATGATGGCGCTGAACGCCATGGCCGCCGCCAGCATGAAGAGCCACATCAGCACCGGATGCGCCGGATTCAGGCCCAGGGCCAGATCAACCACGAGGGTCAGCAGGCTGGCCTGCAGGACGGAGACGGCAAGGAACGGCAGCCAGCCGCCGACGGCGATTTTCCAGGCGGGGGCGTTTGACGCCAGAGCCCGCTGGGTGATGGGACGCATCGCCTGGATCAGCATGAAAATGCCAATCCACAAGGTAAGGGTCAGGAAGAACGGGGCCAGGCCGGCGCCGTAGGACTCCGCCTTGGCCTGGGAGACATTGCTGACCGAAACGGGGTCGGCGATCACCTGGGAAAGGCTGCTCTTCTGCGACTCGTCCGGGTTGGGAACCTGCCCGGCGCCCTTGGCAATTTCGTCAGCCAGCGTCCGGGAGCCCTCGGCTGCGGTGCGGGCCCCGGCCTCAAGCTGCCCCGCACCGGCGTCGAGCGTCCGGGCCCCTTCAGCAAGGCGTCCGGCGCCGTCGAGGGCCGCCTGCTGCCCGGTGGCCAGGGTGGCTGCGCCGGTATGGAGCTGGTCTGCGCCGGCTGACGCCTGGCCAATGGCGTCCTTGAGGCCAGGGGTGGCGGCAGCGAGCCGGGCCGCGCCCACACTCACGGCTTCGGAACCGTCAGCGAGCTGCTGGATCTGCGCCGCGTCCGCCTGGATGGTGGTTTTTGCTGCGGCCACCGGGCCGGAGGCGGCAGCGGCAACAACGTCGGCCAGGATTCTGTCGGCCTGCGCCTGGGTGATCACCTGCTCGGCCACCAGACGGGCGTTCGATTCGAGGACCCGGGTCCGGAGCCCCTGGTCCGCGGCATCGAGCTGGGTGACGACGCCCTGGATCTTCGAATTCAGCTGGGCGTTTCCGGCAGCCACCTGCGCCGCGCCGTTGGCGAGTGTCCGGGTGTCCGTCGGCAGGGTAGCCGTCTTGTCCTTGAGAACGGAGAGTCCGCTGCTGAGCTGCCCGGCGCCGTCGGTCAGCTGGTTTGCGCCATCCCGGAGTTTCAGCTGCCCGGCGTAGAGGTCCCCTGCCCCGGCCGCCAGCTCGCCGGTGCCCGCATGCAAGGTAGTGGCGCCGTCGCGGAGGGAGGCAACGCCATCGGCAAGCTGTCCGGCGCCGTCGGCTGCCTTGAGCATCTGGGTGTGGATGGTGCCGAACCCGGACAGCAGCTGGTTCGCGGTCTCTTCGCCCACCTCCTTGGCCACGGTGGTGTGGACGGCGGTGGTCAGCTTGTCCACGATGGTGCTCAGCAGATAGTTGTTGGCATCGTTGGTGGTGACGTTCAGCATGGCCTGGCTGGCCGAATCGAAGCTGCCGGGGGAGACGAGATTGGTGGAGAAGTCCGCCGGGATCTTCAGTGCGAAGGCGTACTTGCCGCTGCTGACTCCCGCATCTGCCTCGGCCGTGGTGCCCACCGGCGTCCAGTTGAAGACGTTGCCGTCCACGAGACCGTCCGCCACTTTCCTGCCGGCCTGCAGTTCGGTGCCGTCACCCGACGTGGCGCCGGTGTCTTCGACCACCAGGGCGGCGTCGATCTGGTTCAGGTTCCCATAGGGGTTCCAGTTGGCGTACAGGTACACGGCGCCATAGAGGAGCGGCACCATGATCAGCGCCAGGATGGTCAGCTTGGGCAGCAGCCCGCCGGTCATCCGCTTGAGTTCGGAACGGGCAAGCCGCAGAACGGTCACTTGGCATCCTCGGTTTCGAGTAGGAGATCGTTTTCGGGCGTCCCGGCCGGAACGCCCCCGGGGTGGTGGACCGAGTTGCCGATGACAGCTGCCGGTCCCCTCCACCCTGCCGGGAGGGCAGCGACGGTGACGACGACGGCGAGCGGCCGGCCGCCGTCGTACGCCAGCTCTTCAAGTCTCGGGAGCCAGTCCGTAGCGTGGGCGCTGTGCCTGTCGGGGGAGTCCACCACGAGGAGGTCTGTATGCGGGTTGGCCAGGGCGAGGCCGGTCAGCAGCTCCATCCGGCGGTCCGGCGGCAGCTGTTCGGTCCACAGGTCCGCGATGTCCTCGAAGCTGTTGACCTTCAGCCAGGGCTTGCTGAGCAGCGCCCCGCGGTAACGGCGGGGGATCAGGGCAAGATCCTCGGTGACCAGGTCGCGCACGCTGAGGTGTTCCTCGGGTTCGTTCACACCGGGGGAATCGACCAGCGCGCTGGCGAGACGGAGGGTTTTGGTGCGGTCACTGCCATCCCACAGGATGCGACCGGCAGTGGGTTTCATGCGCCCACTGACGGTGAGGGCAAGCGCGGTCCGCTGGTCCTGGCGCTCGCCGACAACGAGCAGCAACCCGCCGCGGCCTGCGCTGAGGGACGTGGGCGGAAGGAGGTCGCCGCGCCGGCCTTTGACGTGGAGTTGCTGGGCGGAGAGCAAAGAGGGCCTTTCGCAGGAAACTGTCTGCCCACAGTCTAACTGAACTGACTGGTCAGTTCAAATAGCGTTTCGAGCCTACAAGCCGTACTTCTCAAGCAGCCTCAGCCATACCTCGCTGACCGTGGGAAACGACGGCACCGCGTGCCAGAGCCGGTCCAGCGGCACCTCGCCCACCACGGCAATGGTGGCGGCATGCAGCAGTTCGGCCACATCAGGGCCGGCGAAAGTGGCGCCCAGCAGCACCCCGCGGTCCTCATCGACCACCAGCTGAGCCCAGCCCTGGTAGTTCTCCGAGTGCAGGGATGATCCGGACACCTGGATGGGCAGCTCCACGGATGAGGCGTTAAACCCGTCCTTCGCGGCCTGCGCTGCCGTGCGCCCCACGGTGGCGAGCTCGGGATCGGTGAACACCACGCTTGGGACGGCGTGTTCGTTGGCCGTGTGGGCATAACGGCTCCAGGCGTCCGGGGCGCCCCGGAGTTCGCCCTTGGCCCGCGCTGCAATAGCGTCACCGGTAGCCCTGGCCTCGTACTTGCCCTGGTGCGTGAAGAAGTTCTTTCCGGCCGCGTCGCCTACGGCGTAGAGCCAGGGGTCGTCGTCGTCGGGTGTCCCTTGGACGAGGCCTGTGGAATCGGTGGTGAGCGTCAGCTTGCCGTCCTGCGCCGTGAAGCCGAGGCTTTCCAGCCCCAGTCCTTCAAGGGCGGGGTGCCTGCCGGTGGAGACCAGGACCTTGTCGACGATCACGGTGCCCTGATCGCCGGTGTTCTGACCGGCCAACGTCAGTTCAAAGGTGCCGTCGTCCTTTTCCCGGACACTTTCGGTGGACGTGTTGAGATGAATCTCCACCCCGTCCGCGCGCAGGCCTGCCGCCACCAGCTTCGACGCCTCTGCAGGAAACCTGCCCAGCAGGCCGCTCCGGGCCACAACTGTTACGTTCGAACCCAACCGGGCGAAGGCCTGCGCCAGTTCCGTCCCGGCAACCCCGCCACCCAGCACCGCCAGCCGCGCAGGCACCTCCTGGGCGGAGGTGGCTTCCCGGGTGCCCCAGACCTGAAGATCGGCAAGGCCCTGGATGGGCGGCATGGTGGGGGTTGAACCGGTGGCCAGTACGACGGCGTGCTGCGCCTCGAGCCGGTAGGAGTTGCCGTCCAGCCCGGCTACTTCAACCGACCGCGCTCCGGTGATCCAGCCGTGGCCTCGAATGAGCTCAATACCTGTTTCTTCCACCCACTTCACCTGGCCATCGTCCTGCCAGTTGCCGGTGAAGTAGTCCCTGCGCCTGAGGACCGCGGCCACGTCCAAGGTCCGCGTGACTGCTTCCGCCGCCCCCGGAACCGTCTGGGCGCCGTGGAGGGCAGTGCCGGAGCGTAGCAGTGCCTTGGAGGGGATGCAGGCCCAGTAGGAACATTCCCCGCCCACCAGCTCGGCTTCCACGAGGACCGCACTGAGTCCGCCCTGGACCACGCGGTCCGCCACGTTTTCTCCCACGGCACCAGCGCCTATTACGATGACGTCAAATTCGCGTGCCAGAGCCTGAGGGGTCATTGGTCCAGCCTACGCCGGGGCCGCGGGGGTACCAGGGGTTCGGGCCGGTGGTGTCTTAAAGCAAAAAGGCCCGCACCGGCGAACCGGTGCGGGCCTTCATTCTGTGCGCCCAGAGGGATTCGAACCCCCGGCCTTCTGTTCCGTAGACAGACGCTCTATCCAGCTGAGCTATGGGCGCATATTCTGTTCCGCGGAGTATCTCGCTCCCCGAACCTCGAATTACTTTACGCGAGGCTGGCACCTCCTGCCAAATCGAACGGCATGTAATATGAGCGACTAGACCGGTATAGGTGACCTTCGTCACTTAATTCGACTGTTTTGCACGTAGTTTCCTTGATTTTGCGCGGTTTCTCCTCCAAACGCTCACGAAGGTGCATCGGTGCTACAGAAAACGCAGCCCGGTCGGCCCATAGCATTTAGGACACACCGATGAACCCGAGGAAGGGAACCGCAATGGGCGATCTGGCACAACAGCCGCTGCTTGAGAAAGCACCCACCACACATGCTGCGCTGCTCGCATGGGTCGAAGAGGTTGCTGAGCTCACGCAGCCGGACAGCATCCACTGGGTTGACGGCTCTGAAGAGGAAAACACCCGCCTGACGGACGAGCTGGTCGCCGCGGGCACCCTGACCCGGCTGAACCAGGAGCTCTTCCCGAACTCCTTCGCCGCATTCTCCGATCCCGCCGACGTTGCACGCGTGGAAGAGCAGACCTTCATCTGCTCCGAGAATGAACGCGATGCAGGCTTCACCAACAACTGGATGGCCCCGGCCGAGATGAAGGACAAGCTGCGAGGCCTGTTCTCCGGCTCCATGCGCGGCCGCACCATGTACGTGATCCCGTTTGTCATGGGCCACCTCGAGGCTGAGGACCCCAAGTTCGGCGTCGAAATCACGGACAGCGCCTACGTGGTCGCTTCCATGCGCATCATGGCCAACATCGGCACTGAGGTCCTGGACAGGATCACTGAGACCAACGCCTTCTTCGTTCCGGCGCTGCACTCACTGGGCGCTCCGCTCGCCCCGGGTCAGAAGGACGTGGCCTGGCCGTGCAACCCGGACAAGTGGATTGTCCACTTCCCCGAAGAGCGCTCCATCTGGTCCTTCGGTTCCGGCTACGGCGGAAACGCCCTGCTTGGAAAGAAGTGCTACGCCCTGCGCATCGCGTCCGTTATGGCCCGTGATGAAGGCTGGCTGGCCGAGCATATGCTCATCCTCAAGCTGACGTCCCCGGAGCAGAAGAAGTACTACGTCTCTGCTGCTTTCCCGTCCGCCTGCGGCAAGACCAACCTCGCCCTCCTCGATCCCACGATCGACGGCTGGAAGGTTGAGACCCTGGGTGACGACATCACGTGGATGCGGATCGGCAAGGAGGGCGAACTCCGCGCCACCAACCCCGAGGCCGGCCTGTTCGGCGTAGCCCCCGGCACCGGCTGGGGAACCAACCCGAACGCCATGCGCGCCATCGCCAAGGGCCACAGCATCTTCACCAACGTCGCCCTCACGGACGACGGCGGCGTCTGGTGGGAGGGCATGACCGATGAGGTCCCCGCCCACCTGACCGACTGGCAGGGCAACTCCTGGACCCCGGACTCTGACAAGCCCGCGGCCCACCCCAACTCCCGCTTCTGCACGCCGATCTCCCAGATCGACATGCTGGCCGAGGAATACAACAGCCCTGATGGCGTGGAACTTTCTGCCATCCTTTTCGGTGGCCGTCGCAAGACCACGGTGCCCCTGGTCACCCAGTCCCGCGACTGGACCAACGGCATTTTCATGGGCTCCACGCTGTCCTCCGAGACCACGGCAGCTGCTGCCGGCCAGGTGGGCGTGCTCCGCCGCGACCCGATGGCCATGCTGCCCTTCATCGGCTACGACGCCGGGGACTACCTCAAGCACTGGATCAGCGTTTCGTCCAAGGCCAACCCGGCGCGCCTGCCCAAGATCTTCCTGGTCAACTGGTTCCGCCGGACGGCTGACGGCGGGTTCGCGTGGCCCGGCTTCGGTGATAACGCCCGTGTCCTCAAGTGGGCCATCGAGCGCATCGAAGGCAAGGCTGCCGCTGTGGAAACCCCGATCGGCTTCGTTCCGACCGGCGACTCGCTGGACCTGACTGGACTAGACCTGACCCACGCCCATGTGGAGGACGCCGTGCGCGTCGATCCCGAGGAGTGGGCCGCTGAACTGGCTTCCATCGAAGAGTGGTACGCCAAGTTCGGTGACTCCCTGCCCGAGGCCCTGACGGCCGAGCTTGCAGCTCTGAAGGCCCGCCTTAGCTGAACCGCCTGAAGTACGACGACGGCCCCGCACCTTTCTCGAAAAGGTGCGGGGCCGTCGTCGTACGCGAGGGAGGCGGTGGGGACTTAGCTGGCCAGCCAGATGTCCGGGCCGAAGACCTCGTAGTGGATTTTCGTGGCCGGGATCCCGGCGTTAATGGCCTCGTTGCGGATGCTCTTCATGAACGGCAGGGGACCGCACAGGTACAGCGAGGCGTTGGCCGGCAGGTCCACTTCACGCAGGGACATAAACCCCTCCCTGGTTCCCTCAACCGGACGCTCGAGCCAGAGCTGGAGATCGGCCCCGTCGAGGCGCTCGACGTCGTCCGTCATCTGCGAACGCAGTGCCCAGGACTCCAGATCACTTTCAGCGTGCAGGACCAGGACCTGGCGGTCCGAGCCGGCGTCGGCAAGGGAGCGCAGGATGGACGCCGTCGGAGTGCAGCCGATACCCGCTGAGGCCAGGACAACCGGTCCGTCGCCTTCCTTGAGTGTGATCTCGCCGTACGGGTTGGAGATTTCCAGGATGTCGCCGACCTGGACGCTGTTGTGCAGCACGGGGGAAACCTCGCCGCCGTCGTCCTTCTTTGTGGTGAAGCTGCGGCTGGTGCCGGCATCGCCGGACAGCGAGTACTGGCGGACCTGGCGCAGGCCGTCCGGCAGGGTGACTTTCACGCTGACGTACTGGCCGGGGAGGGCCGCGGTGATCGGGGTGTCGTCGGCGGGTTCCAGGGTAAAGGTCATGGAGCCGGTGCCGGCGGCCGTCTTGGCTGCAACCCTCCAGGGGCTCCACATCTTTCCGTTGGCCTGTGCCGCGTAGAGCCCTTTCTCCAGCTTGATCAGTGCGTCCGCCATGAGCCAGTAGACCTCGGTCCAGGCCTCAGCGATTTCCGGCGTGATGACCTCGGCCAGGTCCTCGGCGATGGCATCGAAAAGGTGCTTATAGACCACCTGGTACTGCGGTTCGGTGATACCGAGGGACGCGTGGCGGTGGGCGATGCGGGCGAGCACCGTCTCGGGCAGTGTGCCGGGGTTGTTCACCAAATGGGTGGCGAAAGCGGCAATGCTTCCCGCCAGGGCCTGCTGCTGGTTGCCGTTGCGCTGGTTTGAGCGGCTGAAGAGGCCGTCCAGCAGTTCGGGATGGGCGGCAAACAGGCGGGCGTAAAACTTGGGGGTGATGGCGCCGATCCGCGAACCGACGAGCGGCAGCGTTGCCTCAATGACTGGGCGGGACTTGTCCGAGAGCATGTGTACTCCTGATGTTTAGGGACCGGGGGTTTTGTCCGGCCTGGCTCGAATACTTGTATTTCAGATACGAGTATTCTTACCCCAAGTTCTACACCCCGTAGAACTTGGAATCAAATCGGTGACGGAGGGGGTTTGGGGAGCCTGAACCTGAGTCTGGGTCTGAAGCCGGGGGCTTAAAGCCCGGGGCGCAGGCCGATCATGGCAAAGACAGGGGCCATTTGCCGGTGGTTGGGAAGTTCCGCGATAACCAGTGGGTCGAGTTCGCGGTAGAAGGCTTCCCGGGCCTGGGCCAGGGCGCCGCGCAGCCTGCACTCATTGATCAGCGGACAATCTCCGTTCACGGTGTGGCAGTCGGCGGGGTCTACCCGCGTATTCAGCAGCCGCAGCAGCTGGCCCACCGTTGCCGTCCGGCCGGCCACGTTGAGCCTCGAGCCGCCGTTCCGGCCCCGTTCGACGTCGATCATGCCCAGTTCGCGGAGCCTGGCCATGGCTTTGCTGACGTGGTTGTAGGGGGTTCCCACGGCGTCCGCGATGCTCTGCGTGGTCAGCAGGCCGCCGTCCGGGGCTGCAGCCAGCACCATCATGGCCCTCAGGCTCACATCCGCAAAGGCATTCAGTCTCATGTCATCAACCCGGCGGAGGTCTAGTCCACCCAGATGGCGGGTTCGTTGGAGTCAGCTGCAAGCCGGCCGAACTCCCACTCCCGGGAGTCAGTATTGGGTTTGTAGGGCAGGACTGCCGCGAAGAGGGAACCATCGCGGTGTTCGGCGGCCACGTGGATGGCGTCCGAGTCCTCTTCAACCAGGAGGATGTCGCACACCACAGCGGCGGCGCGGAAGTCAGCGCGGTTCTGGCGGAGGAGTTCGGTGAGGTCACCAATCATCGAATCCGCGTCGAAGTCTGCATCCGAGCCGTCCTTGGCGTCGGCGGGGGTGACGGCCATCAGGCGGACTTCGCCATCGTTCTCCACCACGAGGGCGAAGGGCAGGAACCCGCCGTTTCGTTCGAGCTGCTCCTGCGCCGCCCCGATGCCCGTGCCGAGCAGGTTCTCCAAATCCGTGGCCGTAGCCTCAGGGACACTGTCCCGCCAGGACGGGCCTTCGGCGGCGTTTGCGGACTCGCTGCCGGCGGTTCCGTCTTCCACCCGCGGCCTAGCGCCTGACATTGGACAGCACGCGGTCGCGCACACGTTCCATGGTGGGCCGGTCCGTTGCTTCCACGTTCAGGCGCAGGAAGGGCTCGGTGTTGGACGGGCGCAGGTTGAACCAGTAGCTGCCGTCGTTTGCCGTGAACGTGCTGCCGTCCATGGTGTCGATGGTGATGTCCTCTGCGGCGAAATCTGCGCGGACCCGCTCAATGGCTGCTGCCTTGTCCTCGATCTCTGAGTTGATCTCACCCGAGGAAACGTAGGGCTCGTATTCGCGGCCGAGCTCCGACAGCGGGCCGTCCTGTTCGCCGAGGGCCGCGAGTACATGCATGGCGGCCAGCATGCCGGTGTCCGCGTTCCAGAAGTCACGGAAGTAGAAGTGGGCGGAGTGCTCGCCGCCGAAAACCGCGCCTTCCTCTGCCATGACTGCCTTGATGAAGGAGTGGCCCACGCGCGTGCGCACCGCACGGCCGCCGTCGTGCTCTACGAGCTCCGGCACCGCGCGGGAGGTGAGCAGATTGTGGATGACGGTGGGCTTCGCCTCACCCTGTGCCTGGGCGCGGGCAATTTCACGGCGGGCAACCATGCCCGTGATGGCCGACGGCGAGACAGGCTCGCCCTTTTCGTCGATGACGAAGCAGCGGTCGGCGTCGCCGTCGAATGCCAGGCCGATATCGGCGCCGTGCTTGAGGACTGCGGCCTGCAGGTCACGGAGGTTCTCCGGCTCCAGGGGGTTTGCCGGGTGGTTGGGGAAGGAACCGTCAAGCTCGAAGTAGAGGGGGATGATCTCGAACGGAAGCTTATGCAGGAGGGCGTCACCGAGTACCGCCGGGGTGGTGAGGCCTGCCATGCCGTTGCCGGCGTCGACGACGACCTTCAGCGGGCGGGAGCCGGAAAGATCCACGAGCTTACGCAGGTAGATGGCGTAATCCTTCAGGACGTCGTGGACGCCGATCAGGCCGCGCGTGGTGGCTGCGGGGATGGAACCGGTGTTGAGGTATTGCTCGGCCAGGGCCTGGATTTCCTTGAGCCCGGATTCAGAGGAGATGGGCTGCGCACCCGCCTTGGACATCTTGATTCCGTTGTATTCGGCGGGATTGTGGCTGGCGGTGAACGTGGCGCCCGCCGCGTTGAGGGAGCCGCAGGCGAAGTAGAGCTCATCGGTGGAGATCAGGTCCAGCAGCTGGACGTTGGCTCCGCGGGTAGCGGCGCCGTCTGCGAACGCTTTGGTGAATTCGGGGGACGACGGACGCATGTCGCCGCCCACGAGGACGGTCTGACCTTCCAGTTCAAGGACGTCGACGAAGGCAGCCCCGACGGCTTCGACGATCTCGGCCGTGATGGATTCACCCACGATTCCCCGGACGTCGTAGGCCTTGAAGGATGCCGAGAGGTCAAAAGTCTTTGTCTGTTCGCTAGTCACGGGTCTTATCTTACGTGGAAGCGGACAGGTGCCTGTTGAGGGAAAGTCAAGTGCGGACGGTATCCACATAGCCGGCTTCCGGGTCCTGGCTGTCGGTGGGGGCTGGGATACTGAATCAATGGCCGATACCCAAAACACCGCCCTTCGCTCCGCCGCCGCTCCTGACTCCGGTTCCACCAGGGTCCAGGCGCTGGAGGTCCTCCGTGAACTCGTGGGGCATCCGGAGGCGGACTTCCATGACGGGCAGTTCGAAGCGATCGAAGCACTGGTCGACGGCGGCCGGCGGGCTTTGGTGGTCCAGCGCACCGGTTGGGGAAAATCCGCGGTGTACTTTGTGGCCTCGCTGTTGCTCCGGCGACGCGGTGCAGGCCCCACCCTGATCGTTTCACCGCTGCTGGCGCTGATGCGTGACCAGGTCGCCGCCGCCGCCCGTGCCGGTGTACGGGCCGTGGCCATCAACTCGGCGAACCAGCTCGAATGGGACACGGTCCGGGAACAGCTCGCTGCGGATGACGTGGACGTGCTGCTGGTGTCGCCCGAACGGCTCACCAACCCCTCCTTCCGGGAAAACCAGCTGCCGGAGCTCATCCGCCGGACGGGTCTGCTGGTCATTGATGAGGCCCACTGCATTTCCGACTGGGGGCACGATTTTCGGCCCGATTACCGTCGGATCGCGGACCTCATCACGCAGCTGCCTGAATCCGTGCCTGTGCTGGCCACCACGGCCACGGCCAATTCGCGCGTGGTCCACGATATCGAGGAACAGCTGGGTGCCGGTGTCCTGACCATCCGCGGCACCCTCGGCCGCGACTCCCTGCGCCTGGGTGTCCTCGCGCTGCCCAACTCCCGCGAACGGCTGGGCTGGCTCCTGACCCATCTTGCCGACCTCCCCGGCAGCGGCATCATCTACACCCTGACCGTCTCCGCGGCCGAAGATACGGCCCGGCTCCTCGCCGAAGCGGGGCACGAAGTGCAGGCCTACACGGGCCGCACCGATCCCGCGGACCGTGAACGGGCAGAGCAGCTGCTCAAGAACAACGAGGTGAAGGCGCTCGTGGCCACATCTGCCCTGGGTATGGGTTTCGACAAGCCCGACCTCGGGTTCGTTGTCCACCTGGGTGCTCCGTCGTCCCCGGTGGCCTATTACCAGCAGGTGGGCCGTGCCGGCCGTGGCGCCGCAAACGCGGATGTCCTGCTGCTTCCCGGATCGGAGGACCGTGATATCTGGCAGTATTTCGCGACGGCCTCCATGCCCTCCGAGGAAAAGGCCGGTGCCGTCCTGTCAGCACTGGCCGAGGCCGGCACCGCGGTGTCAACGGTCGCCCTGGAGGCACGGGTTGACCTGCGCCGGACCCCGCTGGAACTGCTGCTCAAGGTCTTGGCCGTGGACGGTGCCGTGGAACGGGTGGGCGGCGGCTGGCGTTCCACCGGCCAGCCCTGGTTCTACGATGCTGTGCGCTACCGCCGCATTGCCGAAGCCAGGGTGGATGAGCAGGACTCCATGGTGATTTACCAGGACACGGCGGGCTGCCGGATGGAGTACATCACGTCAGTTCTCGATGACGAGACGGCGCACGCCTGCGGACGGTGCGACAACTGTGCCGGCCGCTGGTTCCCGGCAGAGATAGCCGAGGATGCCACCGCGGCAGCCGGTCAGACCCTTAGCCGCGCCGGTGGCGTGCTGGAGGCGCGCCTGCAGTGGCCCAGCGGCATGGACCGCCTGGGCGTGCCGGTGAAAGGCAAGATCAAGGCCGGCGAATCGCTGGCTGACGGCCGGGTGCTGGCGCGGCTCACCGATCTGGGCTGGGGAGGGGCGATGCGTGAACTTTTCGCCGCCGGAGCCGCGGACCGCCCGGTCGATCCGGCCATGCTGCAGGCCTGCGTGCAGGTCCTGCGCGAATGGGCAACCCCTGCCGGCCGCAACCCGGGCTGGAGCGGTGCAGGCAGGCCCGCAGCAATCGTCAGCATGCCCTCCCGCAGCAAGCCCGAACTGGTCCGCTCGCTTGCCCGGGGGATCTCGGAAATCGGCCGGATGCCATACCTGGGTGAGCTGGCCCTTGGCCACGGCGGACCCACGGGAAGCCGTGGCGGCAACAGCGCATACCGCTTGGCTGGCGTCTGGGACCGTGTGGTGGTGGGCCCTGAGCTGGAGGCTGCCTTGGCATCCCTGGGCGGTCAGGGCGTGATGCTGATAGATGACCTGGTGGACAGCCGCTGGACACTCACCGTGGCTGGACGCGCCCTGAGGCAGGCGGGGGCGGGGGCTGTTCTTCCGCTGGTTCTTGGCCAGGCCGGCTGACAGCTGCACCGGCCTGCCGGTGCAGGGCCAGGCTGTCCGCCGTGCTGAACAGCATCAGCACGGCCATGGTCAGGAAAGCCCCACGGTACGGGCCGGCGGGATCCGCCGGGAAGGCGCCCACGCCGTCGAAAATGCGGATCAGGAGCGCCCCCACGGCGATGCCGGCACCCGCGGCCAGCTGCACCAGGGTTGCCGATACGGTGTTGGCGGAAGTGAGCTGGGCGGGCGCGATGTCCGCGTACTGCACCGAGGCGTAGGCGGAGAAGCCGATTGAACGGAAAGCCCCGCTGCAGACCAGCAACGCAAACATCAGGACTTCCGGCGTGTCGGGTGTGAGCAGGGCGCACACGGCGAAGGTCGCCGCAGAGGCCAGGGAACCGAAGACCAGCATGGCCCTGAACCCGAAGCGCCTGATCAGCGGCGTCGTGGCCGGCTTGATGCCGATGTTGCCGACAAAAACCGCGGCCACCATGATTCCGGCGTGCAGCGGGGACCAGCCAAAGCCGGCCTGAAACATCAGCGGAAGGAGGAACGGCACCGAGGTTATGGTCAGGCGGTACACGAATCCGCCGGTGGCCATGGCGCGGAACGTCCGCGTGGAAAAGACCGTCAGGTCAAAAAGCGGCATTCTGGCCCGCTTCATCCACAGCACGGCTGCTGTCAGTGCGGCTGCCCCTGCCACTGCACTGATGGCACCCGATGGCCCGGCGGGGTGGGCGGTGGCCAGCTCCAGGCCAACAACCAGCGCACCCACCCCGGCGCTGGTAAGGATCAGTCCGGGCCAGTCCAGCCTGCGGTGGCGGTCTCCTGATCCGGTCGGCACCAGGCGCAGGGCTGCAATGAAGGCGGCAATGCCCAGCGGCAGGTTGATCAGGAAGATCCAGTGCCAGGACAAATAGGTGGTGAGCGCGCCGCCCACCAGAGGGGCCAGGACGGGCGCGAGCAGTGCAGGCCAGACCAGGAAAGCCGTGGCGCGCAGCAGTTCTGACTTGGGTGTTCCGCGGAGCACCACCAACGTCCCCACCGGTACCATCATGGCCCCGCCCGCACCTTGCAGGACCCGGCTGAGCGTCAGCACGGTGAGGTCAGTGCTCAGGGCACAGGCCAACGACGCGAGGGTGAAGAGTGCGATGGCCATGCAGAAGACCCGGCGCGCCCCCATCCGTTCAGCGAGCCAGCCGCTGAACGGAATGCCCATGGCCACGGTCATGAGGTACGCGGTCATGGTGATGTTGACGTCGGCTGCGGGCACCCGCAAATCGGCGGCGATGCTGGGAATGGCGGTGGTGAGGACCGTGCCGTCCAGAAATTCCATAAAGAAGGTCGCGGCTACCAGCAGCGCAAGGCGGGGATTCCACACCTGGTTTGGGCCGGTTTCAGTCTCCGCGCCGTTGGTTGCTGCCATTGAACCATCCTGCCACTGTGGGTCCCGGGTGGGCGCTGTGCGTCCGCACCCCGGACAGGATGATCCGTGCCAGGGGACGCAAAAGGCCCCGGTCCAGGACCGGGGCCAAACGCGGAGACGGGGGGATTTGAACCCCCGGTGGAGTTGTGCCCCACACTTCATTAGCAGTGAAGCCCATTCGGCCGCTCTGGCACGTCTCCAATTGCTATTCCTAGCCCACCAAGGATACGCAGAACGGGGCATGCAGCGCAAAACGGCCACCTGCCGCCACCGGACCACCGGCCGGCACCGGCCAGGGGCCGGTAGACCTAGGCGGCTCCGCCCGCCAATGTCCGCCATAGGAAGTGCTGGCTGCGTGCCTGGAGCGCGGCCGCCTGCCGGTTGTCTGAGGCTCCCGCATGGCCTCCCTCCAGCGCCTCATGGAACCAGACATTGGGGATGCCCATGGCCTGCATCCGGGCTGCCATCTTGCGCGCCTGGACCGGCCCCACCCTGTCGTCGGAGGTTGCAGTCCAGATGAACGTCTCCGGGTACTCCACACCGTCCTTCAGCAGGTGGTAGGGCGAGAAGGTCTTGATGAAATCCCATTCTTCAGGCACGTCCGGGTCGCCGTATTCGGCGATCCAGGAGTGCCCTGCGGAGAGCCTGGTGTAACGCCTCATGTCCAGCAGCGGCACTCCGCACGAAACCGCACCAAAAAGTTCCGGGTAGCGGGTGAGCATGTTGCCCACCAGAAGCCCGCCGTTGGAGCCACCCACGCAGCCAAGACGTTCACGTGAGGTGACCCCGCGCGAGATCAGGTCCTTCGCCACTGCCGCAAAGTCCTCGAAAGCCCGGTGCCGGTTCTCCTTCAGGGCGGCCCGGTGCCACGAGGGCCCGTACTCCCCGCCGCCGCGGATATTGGCCACAACGTAGACCCCGCCGCGGGAATGCAGGGCCTCGCCCGGCCCGCCGGAGGAACCGGTCCGTCGCTCCAGCCATGCCCTGCCTACTGTTCCGCTGTAGGCAGGGGTCCTGGAGATCTCAAAACCGCCATAACCCGAGAGTTGCGTGGGATTCTGCCCGTCAAGGACCAGGTCCTTCGAGGCAACCTGGAAGTAGGGCACGCGTGTGCCGTCGGCGGACACCGCGAAGTGCTGCTGCACCTCATAGTTGTCATCATCAAAGAACGACGGCGACGACTTGACGGTCGTGTGGCTGCTCACCACGCCAGCCGTCCCGGCACCGCCCGTCCAGGCGCCCGCACCCTCAGCAGCACCACCGGCTGCGGCGCCCGCTTCGGCGCGGTGGGTGCCGGCACCGTCCCCCACGAGGGTTCCGCGCATCAGGGTACTGGGGGTGGTGAAGCCGGTGGCGACCAGCCAGAAATCGTCGCCTGCACCGCCGTCGGCCGGTCCCTCATCCTCGTCGTCCACCGCGTAGGCGTTCACATCGTGCAGCGGCGGGCAGGCGTCCAGCAGCGAGGAAGCCCAAGCCGATCCGCCGTCCGCCGGGCCCGGCTTGGTAGGGTCCAGCACCCGGATCTCCGATGAAACATCCCGCAAAAGATTCAGCAACAGGAAATTCCGCGTCCAGCTCCACGACTGCAGCGAGGTGTGGGCATCCGGCGTGAACAGCACGGAGAGTTCCCGCGTCCCGGCAACGTAGTCATCGAACCTGGCCGCGAGCAGCGAACCGGCAGGGTACGTGGTGCCGTCCAGGGCCCAGTCGCGCTGCGGCCGGAACAGAAGCCACTCACGGTGGGCGCTGAGGTTTACATCGGTGGGGGCATCGATCTCCACCAGGGCGCCGTCCCGCTGCACAAACGTGCGGCGGTTGAAGAAGTCGATGTAGTCCACGGCGAAAGTGCGTTCGAAACCCGGGGTGGAGTCGTGCGCGGCCACGGCCATCATGTGGTCCTCAGCCACCTCAAACAGCCGGTCAGCGTCGCGCAGTGCTTCGCCGCGCCGCAGCGTAACGGCGGTCCGGGCATAGGACGACGCGGTCTTGGGCAGGTCTCCGGCGGTGGAGGCAACCAGCAGCGTGTCCGCGTCCAGCCACGAGACGTTCCCCTTCGCCGTCGGGAGGTCAAAGCCGCCGGCGGCGGGGTCAACAAAGGTGCGGGTCCCGACGTCGAACTCGCGGTAGCGGTTGGCGTCACCGCCATCAGGGGAGAGCGCCAGCAACGCCAGGCGGTACGGTTCTTCGGCGGCAGGCCGCAGGAAGGTGGCACCGTGGAAAACCCACTCCTCACCTTCCGCGGCAGCGAGTGCGTCCACATCAAGAAGGACGTCCCATTCAGGGGAGTCGGTCACGTAGCTTTCCCACCTGGTCCGGCGCCACAAGCCCTTGGGGTTCGCCTGGTCCTTCCAGAAGTTGTAATACCAGTCGCCGCGCTTGCCCACCATGGCGATCCGGTCCGTTGAGTCGAGCACCTCCAGGATGCTTCCTTCCAGGGCCGCATAGTCGGCGTCCTCCAGCAGGTCCTCGGTGCGGGCGTTCTGTTCCCGGACCCAGCCAAGCGGCGCCTCGCCGTAGATCTCCTCCAGCCAGACGTTCTCGTCGGTGGGTTCTGGGGCGGCCCCGCCGGTGGAGGCATTCGATGAGGTATTGGGGGAGGAAGAACCGGGCGCTTGATCAGCTGCTGTGGTGGTCATGCGCCCCATCCAAACAACATCTGAGCGCAGCGTGCAAGTCAAACACAACGGGCGCGGGCCGATACTCTGGATGCCGTGGGTAAATCGCAGAGCATCCGGACAGCCATCATCGGCGCCGGCCCCCGGGGAACCAGCGTGCTGGAGCGACTGCTCGCCAACGCCGCGGCCCGCCCCGGCTCCGCACTCCACATTGACGTGATCGATCCTTACCCTGCGGGTTCAGGGCATGTGTGGCAGCCTGACCAGTCCCGGCTGTACCTGATGAACACCCAGTCCTTCTATCCCACACTCATCCCGGAGGACCCCCGGCTGGCCAAGCCCATCGCCGGCACGACGTTCGACCGCTGGCGTGTCCGCCAACAAACCGATCCGCTGCCGTCCCTCACGCCGGACGAGCGGTCGGAACTGGCAGCGTTGGGATCCCGCGACTTTCCCAGCCGCGCAATCTACGGCCGCTACCTGCGCTGCACCCTTGAGGAGCTCACCGAAAAACTCCCCGACGGCGTCACCATCAGTTTCCATGAGATGGAAGCTGTGTGGGTACGCCGGGAAGGCCCCGGAAATCCGGGCGCTGCAGCGTTCGACGTCGGACTCGCCGGCGGCGGCTCGCTCACCGTCGACTCCGTGGTCCTCGCCCTGGGGCACCTGGGCTCCCGGCTCAATCCGGAGCAGCGGGAACTGCAGTCTTCGGCCGGCCGGCTGGGCCTGCGGTACTTCCCGCCCGCCGTACCCGCCGACGTTGACTGGTCCGCCATCCCGGCCGGGGAACCTGTCCTGGTCCGGGGGATGGGCCTGAACTTCTTCGACGCCATGGGGCAGCTCACCGAGGGCCGCGGCGGGAAATTCATCGACGCCGGCGCCGCGCTGGAGTACCAGCCCTCCGGACAGGAGCCCGTGATCATCGCCGCCTCCCGCCGGGGCACCCCCTACCGGGCCAAAGCCGTACTGGACGGGTACTACCCGTCGTCGGTCACCCTGCGGTATCTGACGGAGGCAGCACTGGCCCGGTTCGAGGCGGCCGGGATCACCCCCGGCTTCGACCACGACCTCTGGCCGCTGCTGCACCGCGACACCTTGTGGGCCTACTACTCCACCCTGGTGCGCTCGCAGAAGGGCGCGGTCCCGGACCCGGCGGCGTTCCTTACGGCCTTGGAGGAGGCCCTGCGTCCCCATGCCCACAGCACCGCTAACTGGGAAGCCGGTGTGGACAGCGTTCTCGCGGTCCATGTCGGGCCACGGCACCGCCTGGATCTGTTGGGCCTTGCCTCCCCCTTGGCCGGACGGTCCTTCCCTTCGCGGGCTGAACTGGACGCCGCCGTCGTGGATTACCTCCTTGATGACGCACGCCGTTCGGCTTTGGGGCAGGAAGACCCGGTGAAGATGGCCATCGGCGCGCTGCATCACGGGCGGGCGGTGCTGAAGACAGCAGTGGCCGACGGCGGCATCACCGACGAATCGTGGGTCGCCGGCCTCCGTGGCTGGTTCGAGTCCTTTGTGGAGGGCCTTGCCAGCGGGCCTCCGGCCCTGCGTTCCGAGCAGTTGGCCGCCTTGGCCCGTGCCGGGGTGGTCAGTTTTGTCGGGCCCGATCCCCGGTTCGGGGTGGACCGCGCGACCGGCAGGTTCACCGCGGTATCGCCTTGGGTGGGCGGCCCGCCGGTCACCGCGAAGACGATGGTGGAGGCCCTCGCCCCCGCCAACCGGGTGTCCGCCAACGACTCGCCGCTCCTGCAACAGCTGCTCGAGGACGGAATGGTGCGCCCCCGGCTGATGATGACGGCCGAAGGCGCCCCGGTGCAGGCCACAGGCCTTGACGTCGCTCCGCACCCGTACCGGCCGGTGGCGTCCAACGGCGCAGTCCCGGAGGGGCTCTACGTGCTGGGCCTGCAGCTTTCGGCGTCCCAATGGGGAACAGCCATCGCCGCGGAAGCCATCCAGCCTGGCGGCCCCAACTACCCCAGCGGGCAGCGGACACTGCGCGACGCCGACGAGATCGCGCGGGCCATCCTGGGCAACTGAGCTGGCCCTAAAACCAACGCGGGGTCACTTCCGGCCCGATATTCCCTCTCAAAGTCAATGGGTCGTTGCAACTTTGGGGCTAGGCTGCGGCGGCGATGAGTTGGCGCATACGTTGTTTGGGGGTCTCGAGGTTCAGTGTGGGGCGTGGCCGGTTGTTGAGTT
>NZ_JBPZHC010000016.1:0-60375 GCF_051857465.1 Pseudarthrobacter cremeus
ACGCACTTATAGCGGAACTTGAACCGGCGGACAGATCACAGGGAAGACAGCACCCGCAGGCACGTCAGTTTGCAAGTGGGTCACACCGGTTCAAGACCAGTTCCAGTATTACCGTTTGCAAGGGCTGGAGTCCGGTTCGAGTCCCACCTCGGGCACGACGTTTTCCCTCGTCAGAGGCGATTTTGCTTTGACGTGTGTACAAAGCTTGTGGTTGCGTCGCTCTGACGGCTGGTTCGCGGGCTTTGGCCTGGCCGCCGCGGTGGCCTGTTCAGGTGTGTCGGGTGGCGGGTTCAAGGCCCTGGCTGGTGGGCCTTCCGCCTGCTGTGGGCTGGATTAATGCGGTTCCTCGTTTTGGTTCTGTCGGGTTGGCCGGGGATGGCCAACACCTGTTCATGGACCGGAGGGGCGGGCACAACATGACTTCGCCGACTGCGGTGCGAAACTTCCTTGGACGGCCCCGCTTTTCGGGCACGGGAACTGGGGAACCGCTGCTTGTCCTGCCAAAGGAGGTGTGGACAGTGTCAACACTTACTTCTGCTTTAAGGGCCGCTGGGGCCGACTAGTAAGCGTTGTAGCAGATTCCGGATTGCCGGCCGAGCATACCGCCTCGATTCCGCACGGGAGTGGCCCCATCTAGGTGCTGGAAATGACAGACAGCGACGCTGGATCTGGTTGTACAAAAAGGGCAGGGAGGGGCCTGGCCGCTCTGAGTTCTTGGGCGCTGTACTAGTACTACAGTCGCGTTTATGTCAGCTGCTGTCTTGTTTTGTAGTGGTGCCGGCGGGCGTTGTGTTGGTGTTTTCGGCGCCAGTCTGAGCGGTCGAGGACGTGTGCCGACTCAGGGACGATGGACCAGGCGAGGCGGGTGATGAGGTGCCGGATCTCGGGCAGGGAGAGCTCTAAAAGGCCTTCCGGCTCGGTTCCGGCGCCCTTTTTTGGCCTTGACGGCGGTCAGGAAGCGTGGGCGATCATGGACAGGGTGACATGCCGGTGCCAGCCGGTGTACTGGCGGACCTGGTAATGGTCGAGCCCGGCCTCGCCTTTGGCGGTCTGGAACGTCTCCTCGATCGACCAGCGCACCCCGGCGATACGGGCCATCTCGGGCAGGGAAACGCGCTTCGGGGTATAGCAGATGAAGTACGCGATCTCCTCCGGCTTGGCCAGGCTGCGGCGGGCCAGCAACCAATGCACTGCCCTTCCGTCTTCTGCCCCGTTAATGCGCACCCTCGCCCATGCGTAGTCGCGGACTCCCTTGGCCCCATCGCCGGCCGAGCGGGTCCGCCATGCGGTCTTGACCAAGTCCGGGACCGCCGCGTCGGCGCGCTTCTCGACGCCCAGGAACGAACCGTCTTTGACCACGACCCGCTGGGAAACTGGGACCGCGAGGACGTAATAGATTCCTCGCTCTTCCAAGGTGCGGCGCAACCGGTGGTACTGCCCGTAGACCGCGTCACCGGCCGCCCATTTCGCCGGAACCCCGGCATCCAGGGCGCGCTCGATCATGTCAATGGCCAGCGCTGGCTTGGTCTTGAACCCACGATCCACCGGGATGCCGGCTCCCGCGCACCGGTCCGGATCGTCCGTCCATTCCTTGGGCAGTTAGAGTTCCCGGTCCAGGAACGTTCTGCCGTGCTTTGTGGCATAGGTGAGGAACACGCCGATCTGGCAGTTCTCCACCCGTCCCGCGGTCCCCGAATACTGGCGGGCGACGCCGGCCGACCGCCGGCCCTTCTTCAGAAAACCGGTCTCGTCCACGACCAGCACCCCGTCCGGGTCCCCGATCTTCTCCACGACTTAAGAGCGCAGGTCATCCCGCAGCCCGTCCGGGTCCCAATCCGTGGTGGAGAGCAGTCGCTGCATCCGGTCAGGGACCTTGTGCTCAGCCCGCTCAAAGAGCGTCCAGGAGTTTTTCCGCTCCTCTTCCGAGAGCAGCCCCCTGACATACTCCACCGCGTTCGCCCGCGGCTCGGACCGGGCAAACCTGGCCCCGATCAGCTCCCCGACCTCGACCAAGCCATCGGCCCATTCCCGCACATCCGCCACGCAAATATCATCGCTCACCGCAAAGGATTAACACGCCTGCAAAGGAGAACGCGGTAAACGCCGATAACCAATGAAATAAACGCGACTGTAGTACTAGGAGGAAACTCAGGGGGCCGGGCTGGTGAACTTCGACATGGTCGTCACCGTCACCGTCACCGTCACCGTCACCGACGCGGACCGGCCCCCCCGACGCGGCTGCCGCGGTCGAACAGACGTCGGGCACCGCGGGTCCTGCTACGCCGCGCCTACGGCGCCCAGACACCGCCTTCGCGGCCTCGCTGCCGCTCGGTCTGGTGCTGCCCAGGCACATCCTGTTGCCCAGCGAAATCAGGGAGGCACTGCAAATGGCACGCATAAAGTTCCTGCCGATGAAGAAGAGCACGCACACCGCCGAAGCTCCGGCCAAGGACCGGAAGGCCAAAGCCCGTGAGCGGGTTCCCGGCTCACGTGGCTGGCACGGCCGGCGGGGGAGGGTCCGCGTCCCTGTTGCCTGCCGTGCGCGAATACCGGCGCGACGGTGCAGGTCTGCGGCCTGTGGCCGATCAGCTCCGGCACGTCCTCGCCCATAATCGGCGTGCCGCTGGGCCGGCATGAGGAAACGCAGGCAGATATCATTTGCACGAATGGGCAGGAATGAGGCCCCCTCTACCGTTTGGGGACCCGATGAAACGACCGCGGAGAGTGTCTTGCATCCTTGTCTCCCAGTGGACGTAAAGGTTAGAGGTAATCAACAGCGTTGCGAGACAGGTCGCCGATAAACACACGAACAAGCGCATTGGAGAGGGTCGTTGCCGCCTGCTCAGCTGAGTCGCGACACCGGGGCACCAAATCTCGCTGGGATACCGCGCCGGCGGCGGTCCTCCGCGGCCCTGGGAATCTGAACTGAGGTAGTCACGACCCGCTCAGTTCGCCATGCCCGTGATGTCCACAACCACGCGACCGCGGATGGCTCCGGTGAGGATCTTATGGCTCAGCTCGGGGAGCTGCTCCCAGCCTGCATCCACCGCAACCCCACGCAGGTCGTCGGCGGCAAAGAGGTGGTCCAGCTCGCCCCAAGCCTCGCGGCGCAACTCCGGGGAAGCATTAACCGAGTCGACGCCGAGGAGTGAGACGTTGCGCAGGATGAACGGCATCACCGTCGCCGGCAGCCCCAATCCACCAGCGAGCCCGCACGCCGCGACGGCACCCGAGTACTTGACCTGGCTCAGCACATTGGCGAGGGTCGCGCCGCCCACGCTGTCGATGCATCCGATCCAGCGCTGCTTGCCGAGCGCCGAGGTCTCGGCAGAGAGGCTGTCGCGCGGTATGACCTCGGTTGCTCCCAGGTCCTTGAGGTAAGGCTCCTCTGCTTCCTTGCCCGTGGATGCGTGGACCTCGTATCCGAGACGGGACAGGGCGCCGACAGCGAAGCTACCCACACCGCCGGTCGCGCCGGTGACCAGCACGGGGCCCGATCCGGGCTCGATGCCGGCGGCGCGCAGGCGCATGATGCAGAGCATGGCCGTCAGGCCGGCTGTGCCGACGGCCATCGCACCCCACGTGCCGAGTCGCACGGGGGCCTTGACGACGGATCCGGCCTCGATCCGCTGGTAGCCGGAGAATCCGCCCGGCCGGGTCTCGGAGAGGTTCGCCCCGGTGAGCACGACCTCGTCGCCGCCGGCGAAGCCGCCGCCCGCCTCGACGACCGTACCGGCCAGGTCGATGCCGCACGTCAAGGGGAAGGTCCGGACGACGCCGCGTTTGCCGGTCATGGCGAGTCCGTCCTTGTAGTTGAGCGACGAGTGCGTCACGCGCACCGTGAGGTCACCTTCGGGCAGATCTGCCTCAGTCAGGGTGACTAACTCCGCCGCCTGTTTCGGTGCAGCCACCTGGTAGGCGTGGTAGGTCAGGTTGGTCATTATTCTCCTCGGGAGTTGACAGGGGCGTCGTTGTGGCACTCTTCGTACCGGTGTCTGTGGGGCTATGGCAGCAGAAGGAGTCGCCGGCATGCTGGAAGCCGACCGCCCCAGACGGTCGGGGTGGTGATGACAAGCGCGTCAACCTCCTGGAGGGAATCGAGCGCCTGGTCGAAGCCGAGGTGGCTGGTCCCCGCCCACTCTCCTGTTGGCACCGACCCAAATCAGCCGCTCCTCGCGCCAGCAGGTCGAAACTGTCTTCCAGCAGTTCCAAGGGGACCCAGCGCCGACTGTGATTTCCCAACCACATGGAATTGGCCGTTGACGTGATCCAAGTCATATCGTATGCTCGGTAGCATCCGAATCAGACCATACTACAAGGACTGTCTAGAAGGGTCCAATGGCGGATCAGTCAGGAGAAGTCCGCGGGCGTTCTCATCTTCGTGCAGTGGTCGGCAGATGATATTCGGCCCCGGCTCGGCTCGGCGTGCAGAATTCCCTGACCGGCTCGCCGGGTGCCAGAGCTGGGAGGACGAGTGCCCCGCGACTGGGTTGGGGCCTCCAACAGGCGAGCCGTGAGGCGCAGTGCCTTCGAATCGCTACAACTCGCCGCGCAGAGGGAGACCCCTAAACCCAGTGCTGTTGGCGCCCGCTGACCAGGAGGTTTGAAGCCCCTGATCAGGACGCTGCTCTACCGTGTCCGGGCATTAGCCGGAACTCCGTCCCGGGAACTGCCCGGACACCGAACCGAGAGAAAGGGTAATCACATGCCCCACGTTGCCACTAGCCCGAAGGCCCATTCGCCGTTGCCCGCTGCGTTCGCGTCGGTGATGGGCTGGTCTTTTGACCTGTTTGACCTGTTTTTGTTGCTGTATGTCGCAGGGCCGGTTGGCCGGCAGATTTTTCCGGCTCAAAGCGAGACGTTCAGTCTCGCCCTGGTTTTCGCTTCGTTTGCGGTCAGCATCATTATGCGTCCGGGCGGGGCGGCGGTCTTCGGTGAGCTGGCTGACCGTATTGGCCGGAAGAAGATCATGGTGACCGTACTCGCCGGTGTGGGCCTTTCGACTGCCGCGATGGGTCTGGTCCCGACGTACGCGGCGATCGGGGCCGCGGCACCCATCATCTTCCTGATCCTGAGAGTCATCCAGGGACTTTTTGTCGGCGGCGTGACCGCCACGACACACACGCTGGGCACAGAGAGCGTCCCGGAGCGCTGGCGGGGCCTGATGAGCGGGCTCATCGGTGGTGGCGGGGCCGGGATCGGTGCGGCCATGGCCAGTGTCACGTTCATTGTGGTCGGACAGTTCTATCCGGGGGCCGCCTTTGATGAGTGGGGCTGGCGCGTCATGTTCTTCACCGGACTGCTGGGGGCGCTGCTCAGCCTGTTTGTGCTCACCAAGGTCGAGGAGTCCCCGATGTGGCTGGAGGCGCAGGAAGCGGCCAAGGCAGCCAGGGCCTCAGGAGCGGCAGCGCCTGTGCAGAAGATGCGGATCAAGGATCTGCTGACGGGCAAGTACCGCACCATCACCCTTCTCAACATCGCCCTCGCGGCCGGTGCCGGGGCCCAGTACTACCTGACGTCTGGCTTCCTTCCGACCCTGCTCGGACCCGTCGTGGCCGTGCCGACAGTCGAACGCGGCTGGATTCTGCTTGTCGCAAGCCTTGTTGTGGTTATTTCGGCTACAGCCACTGGTGAGCTGAGCCAACGGTTCGGCCGGCGCAAGACCATGCTCATCATCGGGGGCATCAATGTCGTCGCACTGCCGCTGTTCACCCTGGCCATAGCCGGTACGAAGCCCTCTGAGACCGGAACGATCCTGATGCTGAGCTGTTTGCTGGCGTTCTTCGCCAACGCTGCGTACGCGCCCTTGATGGTCTTCCTGAACGAACGCTACCCGACCGCCATCAGGTCACGGGGCACGGCCATCACCTGGAACACCGGCTTCATGCTCGGCGGGCTCCTGCCGACCTTCGTCAATCTGCTCAGCCCGACCGTCGGTGACGTCCCGGGCAAACTGGCAATCTTCCTCGTTGCCTCAACGGCCGTCTTCATCGGTGTGGTCCTGATCAGCCCCGAAACCCGCGGTGCCCTGGCGGAGTCGGAGCCGGCTGACAGCCCCGCCGTCGTTCACGACGAAGCTTCTCAGAATATGCCCCCGCGCTCCTAGCTCACAGAAACTCCTTGCTCACAAAAACTCGTAGCTCACAGAAGGAATTCACATGACTCAGTACGCATCCCCGTACACCGACCGTACCGTTCTTCTCACCGGCGTCTGCGGGGACATCGGTGCCACATATTTGTCGGCCTTCGTCGCTGCCGGAGCCAACGTGGTGGCCACCGACCTGCCCGCCCTTAGTGAAGCCGGAAAAGAGCTGGCTATCAACGCCACCCGGAACGGTCCCGGCCGTGCGGTCTTTGCCGACTGTGACATCACCGATGAGACCGGGGTCCAGCATGCGGTCGATACCGCGATCAAAGAATTCGGCCAGTTGGACAGCATCGTGAACAACGCCGCCATCTACCGGACCTTGGGTGGCAAACGACCCCTCGTTGAGCTGACTCAGGCCGATTGGGATCTGGTTCTACGGGTTAATGTCATCGGCTCGTGGCAGGTGATCAAGGCCGCTGCCCCCTATCTGGCCGTCAGCGGTCAGGGGCGCATCGTCAACATTGCTTCGGTGGTTTCTCGCACCGGCGCGCCCGGGTTCGCCCACTATGTAGCGTCGAAAGCCGCGGTTGAAGGACTCACCCGCTCGGCGGCCAGGGAGCTGGGCGTCGATGGAATCACCGTCAACTCCGTCTCTCCCGGACTGGTCGATGACGCTGCGACACGGGAACTGAACACCGATGCATACCTCAAAACTGCCGCTGCCTCCCGGGCCATCCCCCGCGCAATGGTGCCAGAAGACCTGGTTGGCGCGGTGATGTGGCTGGCCGGGCCGCAATCCGGGTTTGTCACAGGTCAGAACCTTGTAGTCGACGGCGGAGGGGTTTTTGTCTGATGATGGCCACGGAGTTCCAGCCAATCAATCCGACCACGCTTGCCCCACTGCCCGTCCTCCGCTCTGCGGACCTGGCCGACGTCGACGAAGCCGTTGCGGCAGTCACACAGGGCATGACTGGGACCTGGCCCCGGGACAACAAATTGCGGGCGGCCGTAATGCAGCGTTGGGCGGACCTGCTGGAGCGCGAGTCCGATGAGCTGTGTGCGGACCTGGTTAACGAGACCGGCAAGACCGTCGCTGAGGCGAGGATCGAGATCGCCGGTGCGGCCGACTCGCTCCGGTTCAACGCCGGACTCGCCCGGCTGCCGCTTGGTCGGGCGGGAAGCCTCTCTGATGGCTCGGAGGCGCATCTGGTTCGAGAGCCCGTAGGTCCCACAGTCTTCATCACTCCCTGGAACTGGCCTGTCCTGCTGCTCCTGCGCGACCTTGCACCAGCGTTTGCAGCCGGGGTCACCGCGATCGTCAAGCCGTCCTCACAAACGGCACATGTGACGTCCCGGGTGCTTGAACTCGGCCATCGGGCCGGTGTTCCGCGCGATGTCCTCGTCCTCGTCATCGGCGAAGCCGATGTCGGTTCTGCGCTCGTACGTCACCCGGGCACACGGGCGGTCGCGATAACCGGGTCAACGGCCGCTGGCCAGGCAGTTATGCGCGACGCCGCCGAGACCATGACCCGGCCGCTGCTCGAGCTCGGCGGCAAGGCCACCATGGTGATCCTTCCCGACGCCGATTTAACGACCGCGCTGGAACGGGCGGCACGAGCGTCCATTACTACGAGCGGCCAGATGTGCATGGCCTGTACGCGGGTTCTGGTCCACCAGGACCAGACTTCACAGGCCGAGGAGATTCTGCGGAGCATCCTCGGCACGCTTCGTCCTGGAGACCCGCGGAAAGCGGGAGCCCATCTCGGTCCGCTCATATCTGCCGCTGCCGTCGAAAAGGTGTCCAGGTTCGTGGACCTTGCGCGCGGGGCCGGACGCGTGGTGGTGGGCGGCGACATCGTGCATCCTGAAGGACTTGACGGCCACTTCCTCTCGCCGGCGCTCGTGACTGATCTTGAGTTGGCCTCGCCGGTCATTCAGGAAGACATCTTCGGCCCGGTCCTGTCCCTGGAGACCTTTGCCGATGAATCCGACGCGGTGGCGCTTGCCAACGGCACGCCCTTCGGCCTCGCAGCCGCGGTCTGGACCTCAGACCTTTCCCGAGGCCTCAGCCTGGCTCGCGGGATCAAGGCTGGCACCGTGTGGGTGAATGGCTACAACCATTCGTACGCGGAAATGCCCTCAGGGGGAGTTCGCATGTCGGGACTTGGGCGAACCCGCGGCGTCGAAGGCATTGAGCAGTTCACCGAGCTTAAGCACATTCATTTCTCACTGTGAGCCGACAATTTTGGAGGCGTTCGCAAGCCGGTATTAGCCGGCGAGGGAAAGCCAACAATCAGAAGGAAAGACGATGACTGCTACCGGATCAAAGGCTTCAACAACGAATAAGACGCTGGGCCACCCTCTGAATGCCTGGTACGTCGCGGCCTGGGACCATGAGGTGACCCGCCAGCCGTTGTCGCGCAAGATCGCCAACCGTCCGCTGGCGCTGTACCGCACGGAAGACGGCAGGGCAGTCGCTCTTGCCGACGCCTGCTGGCACCGGTTGGCACCGCTGTCCATGGGGAAGCTGGTTGGCAGGGAAGGGATTCAGTGTCCCTATCACGGCATCGTCTACAATTCTGCGGGACGCTGCGTATCCATGCCGGCCCAAGAAACCATCAATCCCAGCGCCACGGTGCCGTCGTTTCCGGTCGTGGAGCGTCACCGGTATGTGTGGGTTTGGCTTGGCGATCCGGCACTGGCCGACCCGGACCAGGTGCCGGACATGCACCAGATGGATCATCCGGACTGGGCCGGCGATGGCCTGACAATTTCGCTGAACTGCAACTACCAGCTGGTCCTGGATAACCTGATGGACCTCACACATGAGGAGTTCATCCACACGTCCAGCATCGGCATGGACAACATGAGCGCTGTGGGCTTCGATGTATCCCACGAGGAGAATACGGTCACACTGAGCCGCTGGATGCGGAACATCGATCCCCCGCCCTTCTATCTGAAGAACATGCGGGACAAGTTTCCAGGGTTTGAGGGCAAGGTCGATCGCTGGCAGATCATCCGATTCGAATCACCTTCGACGCTGTGCATCGACGTCGGAGTAGCCAAAGCCGGCACCGGAGCGCCGGAGGGAGACCGCAGCCAGGGCGTAAACCTCTACGTCATGAATACCATCTCCCCGGAGACGGACCGGACGTGCCACTACTTCTGGGGATTCATGCGCAACTACCGTCTTGAAAGCCAGTTGATCACCACCCAGATTCGCCAGAGCATCGACCATGTCTTCGGTGAGGATCAGGTTGTTTTGGAGGCCCAGCAGGTCGCGATCGACGCCAATCCGGACTATGAGTTCTACAACCTCAACATTGATGCCGGCGGCATGTGGGTCCGGCGACTGATCGAACGCCAGTTGGAGGCAGAAGGACGCCTCGTGGCGACCGTCTAGCACGGCGTGCATCTGTCATTACAGGAAGCTCAGGCAGGTAAGAAAACATGGCATCAACGAACAATGAGGTGTGGCAGGTGGGGACCGTCGTAGAGACCCAGCGTATCGCCACCGATATTCAACGGATCGTACTAGAGCCGTCCCGGCCAAAGAAGGCCGATCCTGGTTCGCATTTAGACGTGATGGTCACCATCGGCGGGGAAGAGCGCAAGCGGTCCTATTCAGTCGTGGAATCCGAGCCGAACGGCCAACGATTAGCTATTAGCGTCCTCATGGCTCCGCAGTCGCGCGGTGGCTCCGTCTTTATGCACGATCTGGAAGTTGGTGACTCCCTCGAGATCACACAGCCGCTGCAGAACTTCCCGCTGCGGGTCGGTGCCAGGCACTACTTGTTACTTGCAGGCGGCATCGGAGTCACGGCCATCGTGAACATGGCGCGGGTGCTGAAAAACCTGAAAGCGAATTACACGTTCGTATATGCCGGCCGCAACCGCAAGGCTATGGCGTATCTATCAGAGCTGCAGGATTTTCATGGTGAGAACCTGGTGGTCCATGTGGACGACGAGGGGACATCGCTCAGCGTCGAGGAGCTGGTCGACACCGCGCACACGGATACGGAACTGTATATGTGCGGGCCGATCCGGCTGATGGACGTCGTCCAGCGAGCGTGGATCGCGCGCGAGCTGAACTTTACGAACCTGCGCTACGAAACTTTCGGCAACAGCGGCTGGTATGACCCGGAGGAGTTCATCGTCCGGATCCCCAGGCTGGGTGTCGAGACCAAGGTCGGCAAGAACCAGTCAATGCTAGAAGCCTTGGAAGAGGCGGGCGTTGAAATGATGTCCGACTGCCGCAAGGGGGAGTGCGGGCTCTGCGAGGTCAAAATAATTGAGCTCGATGGAGCCATTGACCACCGCGATGTCTTTTACAGTGAACGCCAGCAGCAGGCCACGAAGAAAATATGCTGTTGCGTTTCCCGCGCGATTCCTCCGAAATCAGGTGCGAGCGCTTCAATTGACGGCCTGGCAGTCGTTACCATCAGCGTGTCCTAGGACCGGTATCAACAAATCGGGCCGGGCAGTCAGGCCGGGCATCGCCTGTATATAGCGACTGATGATGGCGGATCCAGTGAGAGCTGTAGTTGATTACACAGATGACAGAGCTCTGGAGCGCAGTCGCGCTGTTCGGCACGGCGGATAAGCCGGCGCTGCTGGCGGGCATGGCACTGGTGAACACAGCGTTGGTGGCTCTCGCGGGCGTGCTGGAACTTTGGAGGCGCCGGGCCGTTTGTTAGTGGGTGTTGGTCTGCGCGTCCTCGATGACGTCATACAAGGCAGTCCGGTGGTCTACCTTCTGCAGCTCGTCGAGCCTTGCGCGCGTGGAGAGAAAGGCGGGATCCCCATGCCAAGCCGCCCAGTCCCGCTGGCTTCTCCAGGTCCCGATGATGACCCGAGTGTCGCGTGCGTCAGCAGGGGAGAGTAACTGACCGGAGATCCACCCCTCCTTGTCGTGGGCTGATCTGAAGCGTTCTCGGATCAGTTGGTCCCACTCTTCCGCTGAGTCCGAATGGAGCTGCATGGTGCTGACGACGGTAATCATGGAACCTCCTCGAAGGATCGGCTATCCGAGTGCAGTGTGGACAGGTTCTCAGGTTAGATGCTGGCCGTCAACGGGATGGTGCTGCTGCCCCCCCAGGTCGGATGGCACGGCCATCACAAAAGCCGCCCAGCGCAGCGCGATAAACTCGGCCGCGGAGCTGAGCGGTCTCCTCGTGGTCCCGGAGTTGGTCGAGTCGATCGGGCTGGAGAGCCCAGGCTCAGCTCGCCGAGAACCCCGAGTCCGTAGAGGCTGACACCCAGCGTCTGCAGTGGAAAGCCAGGAATGGCTACCGGGCAGGGTTGGGTTACGTGCTCAGCAGGCCCTCCGTGCATCCTTTGGGCTGGCCCGCGTGGATCATAGAGGCGGCAACAGCAGATACCCCTGCGGATGAAAGTAACCACCCTAGTTCCCACGACTTGACCAGAACCCGTTGAGGGCGCAGGACAAACCAAGGCTGTTTGCGACAGGAAGACTCCAAGGAGTTCGTGCACCCTTCGTGGCCTCACTCCACTGAGGCATTTCAGTACTCCATCCGGCTTGAAGACCCCTCGATTGACCGTTTTGACCGCTACCTTGACGTAATCCGCTGTCGGGGCTGGAACTTATGAGCTAGACACGTTTTGGGGTTGCCTGAAAATCGTGGACAGTTGATCAGGCGGCGTGTGCCAACTGAGATTTATTTGTGGTGAGGAATCGTTCATGTTCACGGGGGTGGTGTAGCCCAGGGCTGAGTGCAGCCGGGCACGGTTATAGAACTCCTCGATCCAGCGCCTGTTGCCTGGATCGCTGCCTGCCTGGTTGCCCGGCGGCGCCGGTCATAGAACTCGGTCTTCAGGGTGGATCAGAACGATTCCTGCATCGCCTTGATGGGGTCGCGCTAAATGGCTTAGGAGGACGTTCCCACGTCGGTTCTGCCTCGGCCTCTTAGCCGCTAGTCCTGACATTTGAAGACCCTCTTCCGGTGGAACAGGGCCGTCCCTGCTGGCTCGTTTCGAATTACATTTCGCCAGGGCTGGGCCGCTATTAGGGCGTTCCCCAGGTAACGGCCCCGCCAAGGCAGGTACGCTTTAGGCAGCGTCCTCAGCCAACACTTCGTCTCGCAGCGGAGGCCTGCACGACAGGCCTTGAGGGGGAGCCCGGTTGATGGGTAAAAATGGAGGAAGACAGCACCCGTGATCATGCTCTTACAGCCGCGGTTCGATGCCTGCGTCGCTGCAGGAGGTTTTGGACTGACGGCACGACATTTACGAGGTTAGCGACCACTAACTGGAGTATCCACCTCTACCAGCCAGCGGTCTTTGCTATCGAAACGGAAGGCGGTTCTAAGGTGGAGCATATGGCACCCCTTCCAGCTCCGGGCGGCATTAAGGGCGACGCACCTGCCGATACCACCGCTGTCCTTCTCGCCGCGGGTGCCGGCACGAGGCTGGGGCGCGGCCCGAAGGCGTTGCTGCCGTTCCGGGGCCGCACCCTCGTTGAAGTACTGGCAGACGTCCTGCTCGACGGCGGCTGCCGCGAAGTCGTGGTAATACTCGGGGCCGGGGCGGAGTGGGTACGGAAAGTCCCTGGACTGCAGCCGCACAGTTTGGTGGAGAACCCCGACTGGCAGACCGGCATGGGCAGCTCGTTCAAATTGGGACTTACCACCGCGCGGCCTCAGGACCATGTGCTCGTGGCACTTGTGGACCAGCCGGGGCTCACACCGGAAACCGTGGGCTTGCTGCTGAAGGCACACACGCCCGGCCGCGTCACGGCCGCCGCGTACCGGAACGACTCCTATTCTGAAGGCTTGGGTTCTGGAGGCACGGGTGCTGAGGGTGGCCCAGGGAACGTGCGGCGCGGTCATCCCCTGCTGCTGGATGCAACGCTGCGTGCCAAAGCCGCGGCGTCCGCAACAGGCGACGCCGGTGCCCGGTTTTTCCTGCAGGCGCACCCGGAGCTGATCGACCTGGTGGATTGCACCCCGGCTTCGGGTTCAGGCCAGTCCGGCGGGGAAGACCTCGACACCCCGGACCAGCTGCACCTGCTTGGCTAGTACACCTGCTTGACTAGCGGTCCAGCGCCGCTGTCGCGCCGTGGTGGGAGAAGCTTGTGTGTGCCTCGCGGTTTTGTCTGTGGCGGTGGGCGCATGCCGGGGCAGATCATGGAGGTGTCTGTCACGGTTGACGCCGGTTCTTCCTTGGTGCTGTGTTTGAGCCTGCTGACTAGCGTGGCGCGGAGGGCTTCCACGGGAACCGTGGATTGTTGCCTTGGTGCACGAGTGTTAGATTCCTGAATTTTTCCCTGTCCTCCCCGCGGCAGACGCCCAGATTATTGGTTCAGGGTGGTCAGGAGGAGCAGTCATGGATATCGTGCACGAGCGGGCGGCTGGTTTGGATATTTCCAAACGCGACGCGAAGCTCTGTCTGAGGGTTCCCGGGCTCCGGGCCGGCACCTATAGCTCCACGGTGACGACCTGGGGTGCCACTACCGGGCAGATCCTCGAGTTGCGGGAATTTCTGGAACGCGAGCACGTCACCACGGTGGTAATGGAAGCGACCAGTGATTACTGGAAGCCCTTCTTCTATCTCCTGGAAGAGCGCTGCCGGTGATGCTGGTCAACGCCAAGTCAGCGCGCAACATCCCGGGCCGAAACACCGATGTATCCGACGCGGCCTGGCTCGCCCAGCTCGGCGCTCACGGCCTGCTCCGGGCATCGTTTGTCCCGCCGGAACCGATCCGGGAACTGCGGGACCTGACCCGGGCCCGGGCCATTGCCACCCGTGACCGGACCCCGCGAAATCCAGAGCCTGGAGAAGTTCCTCGAGAGCTCGGGGATCAAACTCTCCTCCGTGGTCTCAAACCTGCTCGGTGTCTCCTCCCGGGCGATGCTCGAAGCCCTCATCAACGGCGAACGCAACCCGGAAGTCCTCGCCGGCCTCGCCAAAGGCACCCTGCGCTCCAAAATCCCGGAACTCATCGACGCGCTGACCGGCCGGTTCAAAGAACACCACGCATTCATGGCCCGCCTGCACCTGGACCAGATAGATGCCCAAACCCGCATCATCGACGCGCTCACCGGGCGGATGGAAGAGGCGATGACACCCTTTCGTGCCGCCAGGAAATTCCTGGCCACCATCCCCGGAGTCTCACTCAAAGTCGCCGATGTGATCCTCGCCGAAACCGGGGCGGACATGTCCCGCTTCGAAACCCCCGGCCGGCTCGCGTCCTGGACCGGTGTCTGTCCCGGATCCAACGAATCCGCCGGCCGGATCAAATCCGCGCACATCATGCCCGGCACCAAATACCTCAAGGCCGCCCTCGGCACCGCAGCCCTGGCCGCTTCCCGAAGCAAGGACACCTACCTGGCCGCCAAATACCGGCGCATTGCCGCCCGCCGCGGACCGATGAAAGCCATCGTCGCCCTCGAACATTCCATCCTCAACGCAGCATGGCACCTGCTCGCCGACGGCGAATGCTACGCCGACCCCGGCGCCGACCACTTCACCCGTCTGGACCCGATCAAAGCCAAAAACAACGCCATCAAAAAGCTCAACAACCTCGGCTTCAACGTCACCATCACCCCCGCTACCGCAGCCTGACAGCCATCACCTTCGTATTAGAGCAGCTGCTTTGCCGAGCTCCGAGGTCTCGGAAGACAGGCTGTCGCTCGGGATGACCTCGGTCGCTCCCAGGTTACTTCCTTGCCCGTGGATGGGCGATCCGGATCCGACCCGGCGATAATGGCCTTCGGAGGGACCGGGCGCCCCTTCGAACGCCAGCCTCCTCCTGCCTCATATCGCCTAGTCCAGCACCACCAGGCTTTACAGGCCGAGGAGTTTCTGCGGAGCACCGTTGGCACGCTTCATCGTGAAGACCCGCGGACAGCGGGAGCCCATCTCGATCCGCTTATATCTGCCGCTGCTGTCGAAAAGGTGCCCGGGTCTGTGGACCTTGCTACAGGGCCGGACACTGGTGGTTGGCGGCGATAACAGCGGTTCATCCGCCGGCGCCTCCAGCAAGGGCGGTGCTGCCGGCAACCAGTTTCGCGGCTTCCCTAAAAAGGAACCTTCTCGGAGCGCTCCTGGGCGTTTGGCTGATACCGGCTCTGCCGACCATGGATCGGCGTGGACATAGAGGTGAGTCGGCGGCCGCTGCCTCCCCAGGCAGACGCAACAATTTCAGCGGCGATGGACACCGCTGTTTCTTCCGGGGTTCGGGCACCCAGATCCAGTCCAATGGGTGAGGAAAGCCTTGCCAGGGCGTGCTCTTCGACACCGGCCTCCCGCAAACGGACCATGCGGTCCTCGTGCGTCCGCCGGCTACCCATGGCTCCAATGTAGGCGGCCTCGGTCTGCAATGCGGCCTCTAGCAACGGAACGTCGAATTTCGGGTCGTGGGTCAGAACGCAGATGACGGTCCGGGCGTCAACGACGGCGTTTGCCAGGAATTTGTGCGGCCACTGCACAACAACCTCATCAGCTTCCGGGAAGCGCCGCGGTGTCGCGAACACCGGGCGCGCGTCACACAAGGTGACTCGGTAACCGAGGAACTTGCCCATGCGTACTACCGCTGCTGCGAAATCTATGGCACCAAACACAAACATCCGGGGCGGAGGTGTGAAGGAGGCAACGAACACGGCCACGTCGTCAACTCTCTGTTCGCCGTCTTGTCCGAGGTGTAGGGTCCCCGTCCGGCCAGCTTCCAAAAAACCACGCGCTTGGATAGAGACGCCCAGATCCAGGCCTGTCGATCCAAGGGACCCTGAAACGAAATCACTTCCGATCAGCAGATGGCGGCCGATGTTTGAGCTGCCTCCGGTGACTGTGGCCACGCTGAGAGCCTTACAATCCTCAACTGCCTGGGCTACGCGAAGAAATTCAGGAAAAGTCCCCCTGGTGACCGGCTCGATAAAGACTTCTATGGTTCCGCCGCACGTAAGCCCTGCAGCAAAAGCGTCACCGTCTGCGACGCCGTAAACCACCGAAACCGGCTCGCCCGTCGCCAGGACCTGCTTCCCAAGTTCGTATACAGCACCTTCTACGCACCCGCCGGAAATGCTTCCGACGGCTTCCCCCGACGTTGACACTGCCATGGCAGCGCCAGGTGGCCGCGGTGAGGACTCCCAGGTCCGGATCACCGTCGCCAGGGCGAAAGCAGTTCCATCCTCGAACCAGGACTGCAGCTGGCCAACAATGTCCCTCATGAGCAGTGAATTCCAGGATCATGTCTGTTTTCCATCTTCAAACCGCCTATCGGTATTGGTAATTCAAGCTCATGGATGCGGGCGTTCGGCGCTCAATAGTCCGAGCCGCGCTTGGGCCGTCCTTTTCCCATCACTGTTCCAAACCCCGGCGATGCTAACTTTCGTGCTCACGTTCGAACTCTTCCCAGAACTTCAGCGCTGCGTGCTCGAGCGCGAGCCCAAGGCGCAACGGGACCATCCGGTGTGCTACGTCCTCCCGGCCACTGAACCGTTCCTGCATGGCGGTGTATGTCCTGATTCGGTCATGGTGCTGGACAATTTGTTCCTTCGCGAGTAGCAGAAGATCTTCAGGGTGCGCCAGTTCACCGAAGAACAGTTTCATCTGCGCGATGTCCCTGACCTGCATCTGCTCACCGGTGGGCTCTGCGAGCCAGACACGCAGTTCACGCGTTCCCTCATCAGTGATTGAGTACGTCTGGCGCCGGCGCCCGTCAGCCTCGGTTGAGACAGTCAGCAGCCCGGCCTTGACGAGGCTCTTTGGCTCGGAGTAAAGCTGTGCGTGTGGGAAAGGCCAAAAGTACCCAACCGAATGCCCGATGGCGCGCTTCAGGTCATACGAGGTGCTGGGTCCTCGCACGGCGACCATCCCGAGAATTACGTATGAGGTTGGGGTCAGCTTAGCCATTGACATGCTATCAAGCATACCGTAGTGTCCTTACCGTATTGAATGTACGGTCCGGAATGGACTGTTTTGGATCAACGTCGATCGGTCAGGAGAAGCTGCGTGGATATTGCCACCACTTTAAGATGGGCTGCCGAGCGTTATCCGCAGCGGTTGGCTGTAGGGGGCGCGCACCCTCTGACGTACGCAGAGTGGGACGAGCGCACGGATCAGTTGGCCATGGCCCTGCTTGCCCTCGGACCCGTCCCCGGCGACCGCGTCGTCCTCATGCTTCAGGGCGGCGAGCCGCTGGCTTCGCTCCATCTGGCCGCCCAGAAAGCCAATCTGACCTCCGTTCCTCTGTCAACACGGTTCGGCGTCCACGAACTGGCTCATTGTGTGGGCGATTGCTCGCCAGCCCTGGTTGTGGTCGATGACACCACCGCAGACCTGGTGTCCGAGGCTTGTACTTCCCTCCATGCCTCGGTGGCCATCGTGCATGTCAATGACCTTCGCAAACCGAGGCAGTATGCCCGTTCGCTGCCGAGCGCTCCAGCCGAATCTGATTTGAGTGTGATGCTCTACACTTCCGGTACCACGGGAAAGCCCAAGGGCGTGCCGCGCACACATAAGGCAGAACATTCGGCGGCGGTGGCCCACCTGATCCAAACGGGCCAACCAACCGGGGCGGTGTCCCTGGGCGTCATGCCAATGTTCCACACCATGGGGCTGCGGTCCCTGCTCGCAAGTGTCATTGGCGCCGGAACCTGGGTCCCGCAGGCCAAGTTCAGCGCTGATGAGTCGATGGAGCTGATTATTGACAACGACATCGATACGCTTTATCTGGTTCCCACAATCTATTGGTCGCTGTACCAGACCGGTCGGTTCCCAGAGGCACGCAGCGTGCGGCGTCTCGCCTATGCCGGGGCGGCCATGACCTCCACACTTGCTCAGCAGCTTGTGGAGGCTGTGCAGCCCGAACGGTTCGTTAACCACTTCGGCAGCACCGAGATCTACACTTTTACGATCGGCCCTGACAGTGCGCGAAAGCCCGGATGCGCAGGCCGTGCCGGAGTCTTCTCCAACGTCCGCCTCGTGGATCCCGTACCGGGGGCGCATCCCGACCAGGTTGTTGCCAAAGGTGAGCAGGGGCAAATCGCGGTCAGCATGGACAGCCCTGAAGCATTTGCCGGCTACTGGAACCGCCCCGACGCCGACGCCAAATCCATTCGGGACGGCTGGTACTTCCCGGGGGATCTCGCCACAGAGGATGACGACGGTGACCTGTGGGTTTCGGGGCGCGTCGACGACATGATCAACTCCGGCGGCGAAAACCTCTATCCCGAGGAGATCGAGCGCAGCCTTGCCGGCTGCCCCTACATGGAGAATGTGGTGGTCGCCGGCACCCCCCACGACAAATGGGGGTCAGCCGTCACGGCCTTCTTCGTCCCCGCGGACCGGACCGACCCCCGCCTCACCCTCGCCCAGGTCGAGACATGGGTACGCGAGAAATCCGGCCTGCCCTCGCTTCAACGACCGAAACGACTCGTCGCGATTGACGCTATCCCGACCTCTGCGGTCGGCAAGATCCTGCGCCGCAGGCTCGTAGACGGCGACTACAAAGTCCTCGCCGATACAGAGAGCAACCCGTCCCCACCACCTGCCAGGAGCTCCCAATGACCGATGATCTCGCACGCATCGAGGATCCCCAGCTCCTCACCGGCCAGGGCCGCTTCCTTGATGACCTCGACCCCCTACCCGGAACGTTGGTGGCCGCTGTAGTTCGCAGCCCGCACCCGCACGCCCGGATCCGCAGTGTCAACTTCGAGCGCGCTCGGCGCCACCCCGGCGTCGCTGCCGTGATCGGCCCGGAGGAGGTTCTCCAAACCCTGAAACCGTTCCCGCTCTCCGTGCAGACCCCGATGCCCTACTACCCAACAGGGACCGATAAGACCCGCTACGTAGGCGAACCGGTCGCCGTGGTGGTCGCCACCGACAGGTACACCGCCGAAGACGCCGCCGAGCTCGTCGAGATTGACTACGAACCGCTGGAAGCTGTCGTGCGCACGTACGAGGCCATGGAGGCGAACGCGCCGCGCCTGCACGATTCCGCCGACAGCAACGTGGCCACGGACCGCACGTTCACCTTCGGGGAGGTGGACGAAAGTTTCGCCCAGGCCCGGCACACCGTCTCCAAGCGTTACTCCTTCCCCCGCTACTCCTCCACGCCCATGGAGTGCTCCAGCGTGATCGCAGAGTGGCGGGAAACCGCAGACGGGCCGGAGGTGACAACATGGGCCAACTTCCACGGACCCTTCTCAATGGTCCAGGTCGTCGCGGGTGCACTCGACATCCCGACGTCCCGGTTGCGGCTGATCGTCCCTGCCGACATCGGCGGCAGCTTCGGCATCAAGGCAGCAATCTACCCCTACGTTGCACTGATGGCTCTTGCCAGCAAGCACGCCGGCAGGCCGGTGAGATGGACTGAAGACCGCCTTGAACACATGCTCTCGAGTTCCGCCGGATCGGACCGCGAAATGACGTTTGAGGCCGCATTCGACGACCAAGGCGTTATTTCGGCCCTGCGCGTAGACCTGATCGACAACGTCGGAGCCTACATGCGCCCTCCCGAACCCAGTACCCTGTACCGGTGCTTCAGCAACATCACCGGCTCCTACCGGATCGAGCAAGTCCAGATCCGCGCCCGGGCAGTGGTCACGAACAAATGTCCCACGGGCCTCAACCGGGGATTCGGCGGACAACAGCTGTACTTCGGACTCGAGCGGCTGATAGATGACATCGCCCTCGAACTGGGCCTGGACCCCGTGGAGGTCCGCCGTGTCAACCTCATCGGGAAAGATGAGTTCCCGTACTCGACTCCAAGCGGGGGCATATATGACTCCGGCGATTACCAGACTGCCCTGCAGATGGTCCTCGATGCCGCCGACTATGAGGGGCTGCGGGAGGAACAGCGAGCAGCGCGTGAGCGGGGCGAGCTGTTCGGAATTGGCGTGGCCACAATTACCGATCCTTCGGCGACCAACATCGGATATGTCGGACTCGCCACCCCGATCCACAACCGGGGCCACGGCAAATCCGGCTCGACTGAACACGTCCGGGTCAGTGTCGATCCACAAGGCATCGTCACCGTTCTACTCGGAACTGTTCCGCAAGGCCAGGGACACGCCACCGTCGCCCGGAAGATAGTAGCGGACCGGCTGGGTCTTCCCTTGAAGCAGGTGCGCCCCAGGGTGGAGATGGACACGGCGACCACACCGTGGACGATCAGCACCGGAAGCTACTCGTCACGGTTTGCTCCGTTGCTGACAAGCGCGTTGATTGAGGCCACGGACCGTCTGGGCGAGTCCATCCGGATCGCCGGAGGCGTGCTGCTCCAGGCCGACCCTGCGGACCTCGAATTCGCCGACGGACAAATCCATGTCATTGCCGACCCCGGCCGCAGTGTTCCCTTCCGACAAGCAGCGGGTCTCATTCACTGGGATCCCGGTTCCCTGCCAGAGGGTGCCTCCGCACGGATGTACGAGGAAGCTGCATTCACTCCGCCGCAGTCCAAGGCGCCTTCACGCACCGATCAGATCAACTCGAGCCTGTGCTACGGATTCGTCGCCGAGCTCGTAGCCTGCCGGATAGACCCTGAGACCCTGCAAATAAAAATCGAGACACTGTCCACGGTGCACGACGCAGGAACAATCCTCAACGCCACCCTCCTCGACGGCCAGATCCACGGAGCCCTCGTCCAGGCACTCGGCGGCGCGCTCTACGAGGAAATGACCTATTCGGACTCCGGCCAGCCGACAGCGACGACGTTCATGGATTACCTTTGCCCCACCAGCGCCGAATCGTCGTTTCCATTGATCAGCAACCACCTCGAAACACCGTCTCCGCTGACCACGTTGGGCGCCAAGGGATCCGGCGAGGGCAGCTCCATGAGTTTCCCTGTGGCAATTGCCAACGCAGTCGCCGACGCCCTTTCCCCGCTCGGGATCTCCATCGACTCGCTGCCTCTGCACCCGAACATTATCCACAAGCTCATCCAGGCGAATGCCACCAAGGAAGGAAACTAACAATGCCACTCACCGGAGGCGAAATCCGACTCGAACGCAGCCACGAAGGCCGCGTCGCAAACCTCACGCTCAACCACGGGCGCTTCAACATCATCACGTGGGAGACCCGGCAAGTGATGGCCGACCGGTTCGCTGAGATAGATGCCGATCGGGACATCAAACTCGTGGTCATACGTGCGGAAGGCGAACATTTCACCTCCGGAGGCGACATCGCGGGCTTCATGGAGGTCGACCCCATTGACCTTACTGATCTTGGGCAAAACGTCACCGCCCCTTCCCGAAGCCCCAAGCCGGTCATCGCAGCCATCGACGGCTACTGCTTCGGAGTCGGCCTCGAGCTGGTCCTGTCCGTCGACATCCGGATCGCCACTACCGCTGCCAGGTTCGCCCTGCCGGAGATGAAGCTAGGCATGATTCCCGGGAGCGGCGGCACGCAGCGGCTTTCAAGGCTGATTGGCCTGTCCCGCGCTAAGTTCCACATTCTCACCGGTGAGCGCATTACGGGCCAGCAAGCCCTCGACTGGGGCCTTGTCAACATCCTGGCTCCCGACGCAGAAGCACTCGAAAAGGAAACCCAGGCGCTTGTCGACAAGATGCTCGGATACTCTCCTATCGCCATGCGCACGGCGAAGGAGGTCCTGGACAAGGGGATTGACGGCCCTCTTTACACCGGCATCGAGCTTGAACGCAAGGCGTATTCGATGCTTCGGGCCAGTCACGATTTCGCCGAAGGGGTTGCTGCTTTCGGAGAGAAACGCACCCCCGAATTCCAAGGACGCTGAGGTATCCAGTCGTGAAAGCAGCCCCCTTCGCATATGTGCGCCCAGGCAGCGTTACCGACGTGCTCAGTGAACTCAGCCGGGACGGCGCCAAGGTCATCGCAGGCGGACAGTCGCTCGTCCCCGTCCTGGCTATGCGACTGGCGCAGCCGACAACATTGGTGGACATTAACGCTGTCGATGAGCTTCATACGCTGAGAACGGAGCCTAGCGGCGTGCGGCTTGGGGCCGCGGTGCGGCAACGCACAGCACAGCGAGACCCCGCCATCGCAGAAGTGCCCTTGCTTGGACTGGCACTGCCGTGGATCGGGCACCGGGAGATTCGCAGCCGCGGAACCGTCTGCGGCAGTCTCGCACATGCGGACCCTGCGGCGGAGCTGCCGGCCGTGGCAATTTGCCTGGAAGCAACCCTAACGATTGCAAGCCCTAAAGGCGAGCGGACCGTCGATGCGGTCGACTTCTTCACCGCGGCGATGACGACGACAGTGCAGCCGGAAGAATTAATCACTTCGGTCTACTTCCCCCGAGCCACCCAACACCAGGGCTTCGGTTTCGCCGAAATTGCCCGAAGGCATGGTGACTTTGCGCTATCCGGCGTCGCTATTCGGATAGACGCGAAGGACCCGACGAGACCCTCTGCCCGGATCACGTGTTTCGGCATATCGGACATCCCGCAGGTCCGGGACGTTTCCGAGCAACTCACGGCTGCTGTGGGCAAGGACGGCCCTGATGCGCCGGAAGCACGCCTGCGCACGGCCTTGGCTGCTGCGGCGAAAGAACTGGCCGCTGATGTTGTCGACACCGGTGGCGATGAACATGGCAGCCAGGCATACCGGCGCCAGCTGATCACCGCTCTGGCCAGCCGCGAACTCGCTCGAGCCTATGCCAAGGCAGTCCGCGCATCCAGCCACACTGATGAGGAGAAAGAATGAGTACCCCGCGCACTGTTGCCCATACCGGACATGAAGACCTGGTGGCCGTCGACTTCACCGTCAACGGGACTCCCGTTTCGCTGCGGGTTCCTGCGCGGATGACCCTTTCGGACGCCCTGCGCGACAATCTCGGCCTCACGGGCACACATGTCGGATGTGAACACGGTGTATGCGGGATGTGCACCATTCTGATCGATGGTGATGCCAGCCGTGCATGCCTGCTCTTCGCCTGCCAGCTGGACGGCGCGCAGATCACCACAGTCGAGGGCCTCGGCAAACCCGACGACCTGCACCCCCTACAGGAGTCCTTCGGCCGACACCACGGCCTGCAGTGCGGATTCTGTACCCCGGGTTTTCTGATGAGTTCATACGACCTGCTCGACCACCAGCCCGACATTCGGCGGGAGGACCTTCCGGAGGAGCTTTCCGGAGTGATCTGCAGGTGCACCGGCTACCGCAACATCATCGATGCCGTCGACGACGTTGCAACAAACCACCGCACCGGCCTCCCGGGACCGAAGAACTGCGGACAACGAACCCTGACCGGCCGTTCTCCCGTCGGATCGACGGCTACAGCGGATGAACCCACCGCAGCGTCCGACTCTGTTCAGGACAGTGCACCCGAAAAAATCAGCATGCCCAGCGGTGAACCGACAATCGCCATTGACGTCACGACCGTTCTCGAATCCCCGCCGCAGGACGTCGCCCGGGTTTTCGAAGACATACAGCTGCTGGCCCGGTGCCTGCCGGGGGCGGAGCTCACGGAGGAGCTTGGCGGCAATTGGTACCGGGGCCGGGCCCGCGTTGCCTTGGGGCCCATCAAGCTTTCGTTCAACGGCTTTGCCCATCTTCTCGAACATAAATCAGACCGGATGCATGTACTCGGCCAAGCCAAAGACACCGGCGGCGGCCGCGCCCAAGCGGAGATCCATCTCTTGGCTGTCCCTGACGGGACAGGGACGCGCCTGCAGGCCGAAGCCCGGGTGTACCTCGTCGGCCGCATCGCCGGGTTCGGCCGGTCCCTGGCAGGAGATGTCAGCCGCCGAATGTTCGAAGACTTTGCCAAGGCCGTGGACCAGGCCGCGCGCGGCGAGGAACCTGAAGTCGGCTCCAAACCGCCCAGCGCGTTCGGAATCCTCGTCGGCGCCATGCGTGACCGGATCCGCAGCGTTCGGGAACTCCGTCGCAAGGCTCCCGGTCGTCAAGCCAACAACCCCCACGAAGAAGCATGATCTGATGCCGCCCAGCACCCGTGGTTCCGGAACTCATTCGCCGCTGCCCGCCGCCTTCGCATCGGTCATGGGGTGGTCCTTTGACCTGTTTGACCTGTTCCTGTTGCTGTATGTCGCAGGGCCGATCGGCCGGCAGATATTTCCGGCCGAGAGCGAAACACTCAGCCTTGCCCTGGTCTTTGCCTCGTTTGCGGTCAGCATCCTGCTGCGCCCCGGCGGGGCGGCACTCTTCGGGGAACTGGCCGACCGTATCGGCCGTAAGAAGATCATGGTCACCGTACTCGCCGGCGTCGGACTCTCAACAGCGGCAATGGGACTCGTCCCGACATACGCCGCCATCGGTGTCGGGGCACCCATCATCTTCCTCATCCTGAGGGTCGTGCAGGGCCTTTTCGTCGGCGGAGTGACAGCCACGACGCACACGCTCGGCACAGAGAGCGTGCCTGAACGCTGGCGCGGCCTGATGAGCGGCCTGATCGGCGGAGGCGGCGCCGGCATCGGCGCGACCATGGCCAGTGTCACGTTCATTGTCGTCGGCCAGCTCTACCCGGGCGACGCGTTCGATGAATGGGGCTGGCGCGTCATGTTCTTCACCGGGCTGCTGGGCGCGCTCCTGAGCCTGTTCGTGCTCAGCAAGGTCGAGGAGTCCCCGATGTGGCTCGAGGCCCAGGAAGCCGCCAAGACTTCACCGGCAGCTGCTCCCGCACAGAAAATGCGGTTCAAAGACCTGCTGACCGGCAAATACCGGACCATCACCCTGCTCAACATCGCTCTGGCGGCAGGCGCCGGCGCGCAGTACTACCTCACCTCGGGATTCCTGCCCACCATGCTCGGACCGGTCGTCAAGGTACCCACAGTTGAACGCGGCTGGATTCTGCTCGGCGCGAGCCTCGTGGTCATTGTTGCAGCCACCGGCGCTGGCGAGCTGAGCCAACGGATCGGCCGCCGCAAGACCATGCTGATCTTCGGCGGCATCAACATCGTCGCGCTCCCGCTACTCACGATCGCAATCGCCGGGTCGGACCCTTCCTCCACAGGGACCATTCTGGCGCTGAGCTGCCTGCTGGCGTGCTTCGCCAACGCGGCTTACGCACCATTGATGGTCTTCCTGAACGAACGCTATCCGACCGCAATCAGATCGCGGGGAACGGCCATCACCTGGAACACCGGCTTCATGCTCGGCGGCCTGCTGCCGACGTTCGTCAATCTGCTGAGCCCGACCCTGGCCGACATTCCAATCAAGCTGGCGATCTTCCTCGCGGCATCGACGCTCATCTTCATCGCAGTGGTCCTCACAAGCCCGGAAACCCGTGGCCGTTTGGAAAGATCCCACGCGCACGATGACGGCCCGCCGCCACCGAAAAACGGCAAGGGCACGATCAACAGGACCCCACATACCTAATGTTGTGAGCGCAACGCGACCGGCCCGTTTTCGAGAACGGACTCAGCAGGCGCTGCCCACATCCCACACCGACTCGAATTCATCAGCGCTGCCCCAACACCGCTCCAAACATCGGTCTCATCAACAGCACGCCCAACAGCATTCGAGCTGATTCCCTGCCGCGTCCGCCGCCCGGACATTTGCTGGGCAATCCTGTGAGCCGTTGAACCAACTGCGCTACAGTGCTCGCAAAAGTCCACGCAGACCATAGCGAACATCGCTGGACCTGATCAGGCTATCGGCCTCCCTAAAACGGCCGAGCGGAACCATCGGAAAGCCAGACCGGTGAGGAACGACCAACTTTGCCATGCGTGGCCCGGGCTGAGACCAAGTAGAAAGGACGTTCTGCGATGGAACCTGTCTCTCTGACAATTTCCTGTGACGACGGCTATGTACTGCGAGGACATCTATGGGAGCCCAGTTCCTCGGAAGAAGGAAGACTTGGGGCAGTCGTTGTTATTGCCGGCGCTACCGGAGTCAAAGCAACCTACTATCACCGCTATGCAGCTTTTCTTGCGGAGAACGGGTTCACGTCGATCACCTTCGACTACCGGGGTATCGGTCAATCCAGGGAATCCACTTTAAAGAATCTGCCGGCCAGCTGGTACGACTGGGCTCTGAAGGACCTTGATGCGGTTCTGGAATGGGCTCAGATCAACTGCGCTGAAAAGCATCTGCATGTCGTCGGCCACAGTTTTGGTGGGTTTAGCGTCGGATTAGCGCGCAATGGTCGACGGATTAACCGGCTGCTGACAGTGGGCGCTCAACATGCCTACTGGCGGGACTACCGCCCCGGTCATCGGCTAGGACTCTGGTGGCGATGGCACATCCTGATGCCTGCTTTGGCGATCTGGAACGGCTACTTTCCTGGCAAGCGACTCGGCTGGCTCGAGGATTTACCGAAGGGCGTAGCCATGGACTGGGCACGGAGCCCGAGGGACTTCACCACCGGGGGAGCAGGTCATGCCCGCGAGCTGATACGGGCGCATCAGGCTTCATTCACTGCCCCGACGCTTGCCGTGGCCGCCACAGATGATCCGTTCGCAACAGAGACTGCTGTCCTCCGGGGCCTGAGCTACTACCCCAACAGCTCCGCCATCCTGGTGCAGCTGAACCCGCAGGACTTCGGGAGAGCAGAGATTGGGCACTTCTCGCTTTTCCACAGCAGCTTTCGCGACACGTTCTGGATGGGTACCATCCGGTGGCTTCGAGACGGCGTGAACCCGTGGGCCCTGAAATAACACGCGCTGTTACTGCGCTGCCCTCACGTCCAGAAGCGCCGGTGCTCGCGTGCGCTTTTGGCTCCGAGTGGTCCTCGGTCTCGAAGTTGCCGCTGGACTCTTGTCGGGTTTCGGTCCCCACCAGAGCCCAGGATGCCGACCCGGCCCACCACGTCCGCCGCCGAACCGGGGGACAGCGCTCGGAGGCGCGGAGCCTTATCCTCCGGCGAATGGCGGCAGAATGTCCACGGTTGCAGTCCCGGCCAGTAAGGTATTCCTGTCGCGGACGCTGACCTCGTCCACCAAAAAGCTGCTCCGGTCCAGCACCTGAGCCAGCGACGGCGTCGTGGGGTCATCGGAAGGGGGATGGAGTTCCAAAATCCGATCCAGCAGCGCGCCGAGGGACACACCGCCTGCAGCCCTCCTGTTGGAGTCGACGTCGCCGCACGATATCGTTTCCTCCGCCACCTGCGCGGCATGCATCGCGGCCGCAAAGTATCTGACCAGCATTCAGCCGCCTATCGCGCTCATAGAGCGGTCTGACTGGACGAAGTCAACGCCGCCGAGCCCGGTGTGGTCCATGCCGTGTGCCTTCGGCTTGAGCCACATCGCCTCTGACCAGCGCTGGGCGATGTCCGTGTCTGTGGCTCCCGTGCGGAACAGACCCAGAAGGTCGGTTTCCTCACGCGAGAACAGGCAGCTCATGATCTTGCCTTCCGCGGTGACCCGAGTGCGTTTGCAATCGGAGCAAAACGGCTCGGTAACTGAGGCGATTATGCCCACGGTGCCCAGTACGACATCGGGGGCGTCCTTGGCACGAACCTGCCAGCGCTCGGCAGGGGCGCCGTCGCGTTGCCTCGGGTCCGGCGTGAGCAGAAAGGATTCCTCCAGCCGGACCCGGATTTCGGCGGCTGTAATCATGTTCTCCCGGGTCCAGCCATGGTCCGCATCCAACGGCATCTGTTCGATGAATCGCAATTCGAAGCCGCTGGCCAGGGCCCAGGAGAGCAGGTGCACGGCCTCATGGTCGTTGATGCCTCGCATCAGCACTGCATTGACCTTCACCAGTCCGATTTGCACCCTGGCGGCCTCCGTGACGCCGGCCAGCACCTGATCCAAGAAGGGGCGGCGGGTCAGCGCCCTGAAGGTTTCAGCGTGCAGCGAATCCAATGAGACGTTGATCCGGCTGAGGCCAGCATCCTTAAGCGCCCGAGCCTTCTTCGCCAGACCGATCCCGTTGGTCGTCATGGAGATCGGCAGCTCGGGGTGATCGTGCCGCAACCGGACAAGGATCTCGACCAGGTCCCGCCGCACAAGGGGCTCACCCCCGGTAAGCCGCAACTCGCGAATGCCCAGAAAGTGCACACCGATGCCCACCAGACGCACGATCTCATCGGCCGTCATGATCTGGTTCTTACTCAGCCATGCCAGGCCCTCCTCCGGCATGCAGTAGGTGCAGCGCAGATTGCACTTGTCCGTGAGGGACAGTCGCATATCAGTCGCTCGCCGGCCGTACCGGTCCGCGAGACCTCCTGCCGGGGACCGGGAGCCGGCAGGCAGCGGACGCTTTGAAACACTCATGTCTTGAGGTTACGCCCCCCTTCGCAATCATCCTTTGCATATGGTCCGAATCAGACCTATATTACTTATTAAGTCTTTTAGGTCTTGCACCAGCCCGGCAGAACTCGAACATCGAATCGGAACAGATGAGGGGAAGTCCCGTGTCACGGCCAGCAATTGCTGTCGTACTCAACGAGGACGACAGCGAGGACTATGCCACCTTGAGCAGCCACCTCTCCCAAGTCCACAGGGTGGTTGCCGTTAGCTTCCAATATTTGCAGCCAACTGGAAGGGGTAAACAAACATGGCAGGCGATGAAGAGAAGAGTCCCAGGAACAGCAAAGTTGTTACCGCCGTGGTCAGCAACACCGCTATCAGCCTGGACACGGCCCTCGCCGCGGTGGCAGCGAAGGAGTGCGGCGCCGTCGTGAGCTTCAGTGGCGTGGTCCGCAACCACGACGGCCGCCCCGGCGTGCTGCGTCTGAAGTACAGCGCACACCCGAGCGCGAATCGTGTGATTGAGGATATTGCTGCCGAGGTCGCAGGAAAGTACGACGGTGTCAGGCTCTGGGCCGCTCACCGTGTAGGCGAGCTGAAGGTCGGAGACGCGGCCCTTGTCGCAGCGGTGTCCGCGGCCCACCGCGGCGACGCCTTCGATGCCTGCCGGGATCTCGTGGAAGGTGTGAAATTCCGGCTTCCGATTTGGAAAGAGCAGTTCTTTGAGGACGGAGACGTGGAATGGGTTGGCATCGGAGTTAACGGACATGCTGATAGTTAAACTGCCATTCGGCGCCTCCTTCCTTGGTAGGCGTCGCACGGTTCAAAGTGGCGGGACCATTCCGCGGATGATTGCGCGGCGGGTCTCTGCCCTTCTTAAAGCCAGAGGGCGCACCCCGGATCAGCCCGCCGCAGCGGCACGCTGCTCAATGAGGTTCCCGACCGCTGCCACGTGCCTGGTCCCGACAATCGCGTCAGGCGCTGCCCCGGGCACCGATCACCTCAGGACCTATCAGGGGGAGTGATACGGCGGATAGCTAAACGGTATTAGACGTGCAATGGTCCAAGACATACGGTCGTTGTGGCGTGGCTCACGTTATGGGCCCCGGAACTAGGAGACATGGATGAAATCCGTTTGGTTAGTCATGCTCGTCGTCGTTGCCTATATGGCGGTGCTCGCAGCGATCAGTTACTTCGTCCGCCGCTCTTCCCGAACCTCGGAAAGCTTCGCCAGCGGTGGCAAGGCATTTCCCGCCGTACTGATCGGCGTCCTCCTAGCCTCGGAATTCATCGGGACCTCCGCCAGTATCGGCACCGCCCAGGAGGCGTACAAAGTCGGAATCTCCGCGGCATGGAACATAGTCGCCCTGGGCCTCGGCTTCATCCTGTTCTCCTGGCTGCTCGCCAAGCGCTTCAAGACGCTCGGCGAGATCACGATCTCAGGAGCGCTGGCCCGCACCTATGGTGAACGGGTGCGCACAGCCACCTCAGTGATCATGGTCTGCGCCCTGCTGATCGTAGCGGTTTCGGTCTATGCAAGCGGCGGTGCCATTCTGGCCAACCTCCTCCAGATCGACAAATCGCTGGCGATCGTCCTGGTCGGGGTCCTCGCCACGCTCTACGTCAGCATCGGCGGGATGCGGTCGGTCATCTACACTAACGTGGTCCACACGATCGTGAAGCTCGGAAGCGTCGTCCTCCTCGCGGTAATCGGCATGTCGCGCGTAGGTGGCATCAGCGGACTCAGGGCCAAACTTCCGGAAAATATGTTTTCCGTCGACGGAGTCGGTTGGCCTCAAATCTTCGCATGGCTCATCGCAGGGATCGGAGCGATCTTCGCCACCCAGTATGTCGTCCAGGCCATCACTACCGTCGAGGACCCGAACAAGGCACGCCGCGCCGCCTTTTACTCGTCGCTGGTCCTCATCCCGTTCGGACTCCTTGCCGCCGTCGTGGGCATGTGCAGTGCTGTGCTCTATCCGAAGATCAACTCCATCCAAGCCCTGCCGGCCCTCACTGCCGATATCGACCCGCTGCTCGCCGGCTTCGTCATTGCGGGTCTGGCAGGGGCGATGTTCGGCACGATCGCTGCACTGACGATCGGCTCGTCAACCCTGCTGCTAAAAGACTTCTACCAACGCTTCTTCAACCCGGGACAGGACGCGCGGAAAAACCTCGTGTTCATCCGGATAGCCACCGTCGTCACCGGCGTCATCCCGATCTCCCTCGCCCTCACCGCATCCAACGTCCTGACCATTACGTTCCTCGCGAAGTCATTACGCGCATCGCTTGCTGTGCTCGTTGTTCTGATGTTCTTCAAGCCCGGCTACGGCACCCGGGCCGGTGCATTCGCCTCGATCATCGCATCACTGGTGACCACCATTGGCTGGTTCCTGGCCGGCAACCCCTACGGCATCGACAATGCATACGTCGCGGTTGCAACACCGATAGTGATTATGACGATTTGCCAGATCTTCAAACCCCGAGGAACCGACACCCTCGAGCTGCCACCAAAGAATCAGCAAGACCCGCGTACCGGTGATGACGTCGAGCCGGGCGCAACCTTGCAGGCCAACGGACGCACGTAACCCGAGAGCCATGGCCCCGCCAGTTCATCCCTGGCATCGGCACCGCGAAGGGATCGGCACCGCGAGCATCGTCTGGGAGGACGTGCGGGCATCGAGATCAGTACCAACCGAAAACAAGACATGGCCTGGAGCGCAACCGGCCAACTGAAGGAGCAAGAAGATGAGTCCGTCACCAGAGCAGGCTTTGCAGGACGCAGCGAAGAAGCCTATGAGCACCACCGACGTACCCGTCGGCGCAAGCCTGCGCGGCTGGCTCGACCATCTGCAGGCCTCCGGTCGCCTGTCTCTGACCGAGCCGGGCATTGATCTGCGTTTCGGCGTCGCCGGGGTCGCAAACCGTCTGGACGGTACGAGTGCCTCGATCTTCCCCAGACCCAGCGCACATGTCGTGCCCGTTGTCTCCGGACTGCTGTCCCAGCGGTCTTGGATGGCCGAGGCGGCAGGCGTTGGACAGGAAGAGCTGATCTCCAGCTTCGAGAATGCCTGTCTCAGCCCGGTGCCATGGATCGAAGTGGCGGACGCGCCCTGCCAGCAAGTCGTCCACCACGATGTCGATCTGGAGAAGCAGCTTCCGATCCCTACCCACAACGAGCATGATTACGGGGCCTACATCACAGCCGGGCTGCTCATCGCGCGACGGCCCGACACTGGTGTGCAGAACGTTTCAATCCACCGCCTTCAAGTCAGCAGCCCCGACCGGCTGGGTGCCTTGCTCCTGCCACGACACACACTCGCCTTCTTTCACCAGCAGGAACGAGAGGGCGCGGACCTGGACATCGCCATCGTCGTCGGGGTAGACCCCCTTACCCTTATGGCCTCACAGGCGATTGTGCCGATTGACCACGACGAGCTCGAAATCTCCGGTGCACTGCGCGGATCTCCCCTCCCGGTGACCAAATGCGTCACCAACGAGGTGCGTGTCCCCGCCGATGCCGAGTTCGTCCTCGAGGGCCGACTGCTTGCCAATATCCGCGAGCCCGAGGGACCGTTCGGCGAGTTCCCGCAGTACTACGGCGAGCGGGCGGAGCGCCATGTCATCGAGGTGGACGCGCTTACCCACCGGACGTCACCCATCTACCACACGATCGTCGGAGGAAGCCTCGAGCATCTCCTGCTCGGAGGGATCCCGCGAGAAGCGTCCTTCCTGTCCCACCTCCGGCGCAGCTTCCCGTGCGTCAAGGACGTCCATCTCTCCCGGGGCGGCACGTGCCGATACCACCTCTCCGTACAGGTCGACCGGCCCAAGGCGGGCGAGGCGAAGAACGTCATCCTCGGAGCACTCGGAATGCACTATGACATCAAACATGTAACTGTTGTCGACACCGATGTCGACGTTCACAACCCTGCCGAGGTGGAATGGGCTGTCGCCACAAGGTTCCAGGCCGACCGTGATCTGATCGTCGTCCACGGGGCACAGGGCTCCAAGCTGGACCCTTCAACTGACGACGGGTTCGGTTCGAAGATGGGCCTTGATGCTACCGTCCCGGTGGACGCACCCCCGATGAAGTTCACGCGCATCCGCGTGCCGGGCCAGGAAGAACTCGATCTCGACCAGATAGTGAGGTCTGCCCCGCTCAACTGGGAGGAACGTGTAGGCAATGTCTTATAGGGGGCGGCGGTGGAACTGAGACAGCTCACGTATTTCGCGTGCCTGTACCGCGAGGGGAGCGTTACCCGCGCGGCACAGCGCCTCAATATTGTCCAGCCGGCATTGTCCATGCAGATCGCGAAACTTGAGAGCGAGCTCGGCCAGACGCTGTTCGAACGGACGCCCAAGGGCATGACGCCCACAGCGGCAGGAGAGCACGCCTTCGAACTCTTCTCCCCACTGCTGGACCAACTCGTCCGGGCGCGCCAGGAACTTCTGGGAAATCGTCCGGAGATGACGGGCTCGATCCGTGTCGGAGTGATTGCATCGGCGGCCAACGCAGCCTTGTCGGACACCTTGGCACACTTCGTGGAACACTATCCGGACGTCCAGATCTACGTGACCACCGGGTTCAGCAGTGAGCTGGTCGAGAAGCTCCGCACGGGCGAGCTCGACTGTGTGGTCATCAACCAGACCTTCGGTCAGGACGATTTCGCCGCCCGCGAAATCCTTGACGAGGAGTTGGTGGTCACCACCGGAGCAAGAACGGCAATGTTGATCCCGACCCCCGTGCCGCTCCACGCCCTGGCTTCACTCAACCTCGTTCTGCCCTCACGACGCCACGGCCTGCGCCAGGCCATCGAAGATGTACTTCGCGCACACTCAATCGAGGTGCGTCCGCAGCTCGAGATCGATGACACCAGCGTCATCGAGGAACTCATTCAACGGACCAACTGGGTCTCAATCCTTCCCGCCGGCATGGTCAACCGCGGACTCGTGCAGGGGACTCTCCGCGTGTACGGACTGGCGGCGCCTGGGGTCTCAAGACGCATGTTGTGTCTGAGCGACCCCAGACGTCCAAGCACCCTGGCCGAAACGACATTTATCGATGTACTTGCCGGGAAGCTTCGCGCACTGCAGTTATCCACTACCGCAGTCACCAACGTCCCAATGCAAATACCACTGGAGGATCAAAATGAAGATGCCTGACCTGACCCCCCGCCTGATAGTTGGGATGTCCGGAGCCTCGGGGGCCGCATACGGCGTCCGGCTCCTCGAGCTGCTCCGTGATACCCCAATCGAAACGCATCTCATCGTCAGCAAGGCCGGACGCCTAACGCTGGCCCAGGAGACCGACCTCCGAATGACTGACCTTGAGGCGCTTGCCGACGTCGTCCACCCAAACCAGGACATCGGGGCGACCATCGCAAGCGGATCGTTCCGCACGATGGGCATGATAGTCGCACCGTGCTCGATCAAGACAATGTCCGAGATCGCCTCGGGAATGACCTCATCGCTACTGGCGCGTTCAGCCGACGTCGTGTTGAAGGAACGCCGAAGGCTGGTCCTGATGGTGCGGGAGACCCCGCTACACCGCAACCACCTGAGGACGATGGCCGATCTGAGCGAGCTGGGAGCGGTCATCGCTCCGCCCGTGCCTGCGCTCTACACGCGGCCGCAGTCGATCGACGACATAATCAACCACACCGTGGGCCGCGTCCTAGACCTCTTTGAGATTGAGTCCGGTTTGGTGAAGCGGTGGGACGGAGTCACGAACGAGCGCACCAGACAACGACAGTCAAACCCTGTGGGACCTGGGCTGGCGTAATCTTCTTATCGGTGTTCCCGCCCGGCATATCACTCTGGGGGAGAAGCCGTCTGTCTGGATCGGTTGGTCGGTTGGTCGGTTGAGGGAGTCTGCGAGCTGTCGCGAGCTTCGTGTGAGTCCGTCCCTCTTTCCTATTCGGCTCAGACCACAAGACATAACCTAGGACAGCAAGCAGGCCGAGGACAAAGCAGGCAATGAATGCTGTTTGGGCCCATGTTTCCAGACTCTTGTGTTCCAGGGCGATAGCGATCACCGGTACTAGGATCCCCAGAAGGGACAGAATACCGAGAACCCATATCGCTGCAACCACCCCATGGGATTGCCCACGCGAAGCAATCCGTCCGTCAACGGATCGCGTTCAGCAGGGGATACTCCCTGATCTGACGGTCCCGAACGCCGACCAAGAACAGAATCAACGACAGGACAATTCATGACAAGAATGCTAATTATCGGACCTCCGGGTTCCGGCAAGGGTACGCAAGCGGAACGCATCTCGGAGCGCCTCGGCGTCGTTGCGATCTCCACCGGCGACATCTTCCGGGCCAACGTAAAAGGCGAGACACCACTGGGCGTCGAAGCCAAGAAGTACATGGACGCCGGGGACTTTGTTCCGGACAGCGTGACCAACAAGATGGTCCGCGACCGTCTCAGCGAGCGCGATGTCGAGTGCGGCTTTCTGCTGGACGGCTACCCCCGCACCACGGCGCAGGTTGACTACTTGGACGAGATCCTGGCCGATGGTGACCAGAAGCTCGACATCGTCCTGCAGCTGACCGCTGACGACGAGGAGCTTGTTGCGCGCCTGCTGGGCCGTGCCAAAGAAACCGGCCGCAGCGACGACAATGAGGCCGTCATCCGTCACCGCCTGGATCTTTACCACGAGCAGACCGAGGCCGTTGTGGCCAAGTATGCCGAACGAGGGATCCTCACCAAGGCGGACGGCATCGGCGCCATTGACGAGGTCACCGACCGCGCCATGGATGCCATTGGCGAGCGCGACCTGTTTGGCGCGATCTAATTTGATGGACACTGCTGATTGCGAGCGATCAAGGGCAGTACCTGCGCAGGTCAGGGCGCGGGCGGCGACCCCCAGGAAAGCGCGATGAAAGCTGCTCGCCCTCGGTCATCCGGCTGCGAAAGATCGCGATGGAGTCCTCGATGCCCCGGCCCAGCACCCGGTCCCGCAGCGCCTTCTCTGAACCGAAGCCGTTGCCCTCGTCGGCCTTGGATACAAAGCCCATCGCGCCGCCCTTGCTGGCCAGGAACTCCGAGCCGAGGTTGGAGGTCATGATGATCACGGTGCTGCGGAAGTCCACCATGCGGCCCTGTCCGTCGGTCAGCCGCCCGTCGTCGAGTACCTGGAGCAGCAGGTTGAACACATCCGGGTGGGCCTTCTCCACTTCGTCGAGCAACACCACGGAGTACGGGTTACGACGGACGGGTTCGGTCAACTGCCCGGCTTCGCCGTAGCCGACATAGCCCGGAGGGGCCCCGACCAGCCGGCTTACGGTGTGCCGTTCGCCAAACTCGCTCATGTCGAAGCGCACCATTGCATTCTCATCCCCGAACAACGACCCGGCCAGCGCCTTGGCGAGTTCGGTCTTGCCCACACCCGTCGGGCCGAGGAACAGGAAGCTGCCGACAGGCCTGTCCGCGTCCCCCATGCCTGTGCGGCTACGCCGGACCGCCTTCGCGATCAGCGTCACTGCGTCGTCCTGCCCGACGATCCGCTGATGCAGTTCCTCCTCGAGCCTGGCCAGGCGTTCCCTGTCGTCTTCCGTGAGCCGGCTGGCTGGGATTCCGGTGGACCGGGAAATGACCCCTGCGATCTCCGCTTCACCGACGACAGCCCGGGCGCCGTCGAACGCCTCAGGTGCATTGGAAATCGCAGCGGAGAGCTTCCGGTTCACCGTTTCGATCTCGTCCCGAAGCCGTGAGGCCTCTTCATAGCGTTCTGCGGCCGCCGCATCGTTCTTCGACTTTTCCAGGGCAACGAGTTGCTCGCGTAGAACAGCCACATCGGTCCGGGAGCCGAGCTTGAGGCTCAGCCGCGCACCTGCCTGGTCGATGAGGTCGATGGCCTTGTCGGGCAGGAAACGGTCCGTCAGGTAGCGTGCGGAGAGTTCGACGGCGGCGCGGATCGCCTCGTCGGTGTAGCGGATGCCGTGGTGTTCCTCGTACCGTCCGCGCAGGCCCTCGAGGCTCGGCTCGCCGACCTGTACGGGCTGGAAGCGGCTTTCCAGTGCCGCGTCCTTCTCCACCTTGCGGTATTCGTTCAGGGTGGTGGCGCCGACGAGATGCAGTTCACCCCGGGCCAGGCGTGGCTTCAGGATGTTTCCTGCGTCCATGCCGCCTTCCCCCCGCCGCCGGCTCCGACGACCGTGTGAAGTTCGTCGATGAACAGGATGATTTCCCCGGCGTGCGAACCGACCTCGTCCATGGCCTTGGTCAAGCGCTCCTCGAAGTCGCCGCGGTACCGCGTTCCGGCCAACATGGCCGGCAGATCCAGGGCAATGACGCGCTTGCCGCGGAGCTGTTCGGGCACGGCGCCTGCGATGATCGCCTGGGCCAGCCCTTCGATGATCGCGGTCTTGCCCACGCCGGCTTCCCCAACCAGGACAGGGTTGTTCTTTGTGCGCCGGGCCAGTATCTCGATGGTCTGTTCGATCTCGGCGCTCCGGCCGATCACCGGGTCCAGGCTGCCTTCGCGGGCACGTGCCGTGAGGTCGCTGCCGTAGGTGTCGAGGGTCGGGGTGTCGGACCCGGCAGCAGCTGCCTGCGACTGACCGGGCTCCGCGCCCGTCGGCGTGGCCCCACGCCGACCGGACTGCTCGCGCGGACCGGACTGCAGGGACTCCGGCGTCACCCCGGCCGCGGCGAGCACCTGCCCGGCCGGGGCCTCCTGATTAACGACGAGCGCGAAGAACACGTGTTCGGGATCGATGTAGGTTGAGCCGAATGCCCGGGCGACCTGGTAGGCGTCGAGTAGGGCTCGCTGGGCCGACGGCGTCAGGGCCGGCGTCGTTTGAGCCCTGGCGGTTGCCTGCTCCGGGAGACGCTCCTCGGCCGCCGCGGCGATGGCAGCAGGTTCCGCCCCTGCGTGGCGGACGTAGTCGGCGGCCGGTTCCCTCTCGACCATGACACGCAGGCTGTGCAGCGCGTCCACATGGATGTGACCGTGCTGCGCGGCGAACTGCGCGCCACGCGCGAGCACGTCATGCGTGCGCCGGCTCAGTAGCCGGGTGATGTCCATCGGGTGCCCGGGGCCGCCCGCGCGCTGGCCCTGCAGGTAACGGGCAAGGAATTCGTCGAACGAGCCGTGGCCGGACTCGGCCGGTCCAGAAAATGCAGCCATGAAACCTCCGTAAGAGAGTTGAGTGTACTCGACTCAACGTTAGGAAAACGGATTTATTCCCGGGTGCAGCAGTGGGCAGGGCGCGGACGGAATCGGGGCCCAGGTGGCTGGACGCTGCTCAGTCTCATGGAACAACCCCGAGCGAGATCCCTTCTGGTCATCGTTCCGTGGGAAGGGCAGCCCTCCTGACCGGCACTTCCGGAGGGTTGTGCGGACTAGAACATGCCTGCTGGGCCATCTCCAGGTGGGTCCTGATCCTGCAGGGGCTAGCTCCGCCCCGCACCATCTGGCGTGGACTGGAACAACTGACCGGAACACGGGTGGTCGCGCTGGGCCGCTGCAACACCAGCACCCATCCGCCCGCGCTGTGGCTTGTGGGAGCCACCACAGCGCTGACCTTCCCCGCCCATGGAATTCCCGGAGCCGGTTTTCGTCGTTTGTCAGAGCCAGTCGAAGAGCGTTCTGCTGGCCCCGTCCAAGGCCACCGCAAGGTGACCGGACTTCCGGTCGTTAGACCTGATGAACGCGTCTATCTTCGCAGTCCAGTGCAACAGGGCCCGGGCTGGAAAAGCCGGCCCAGGATTCCTTCCCTGGCATCCAATACGCCGTCAGCGGGCTCCCTGTTGCGTTCGGCGGCGGCGGGTCACGGTGTCGGAAACTGCTACTCCTATGAGGGGAAGAACGGCCCCCATCGCGGCAACGAACGCGGGGAGGAGAAAGCTCAAAATTGCCAGCACCACCAAGGCTCCGATACCGGCGAGATCAGATGGGGGGCGTAGGCCCAGTCCCTGTCGAATAAAAAAGCCCCGGGCGGCAAGGAAGAGAACCGGCCCACCAAAAAGAAACAGAACGGTGGCCAGATCGGGGCGGGCGGCCGGATCGCTGATCACGAGCTGATCACCAACCGCCACCAGGATCAAGCCTGCCAGTAACATGACCAAGGTGTTGCCCGCCAAAATGCCGGGCCGGAACTGATCATCGACAGAAGCAAGCTTTTCCAGAATGTCCTGTTCGAGACCATGGAAGTAGCACCACCAGATCGCGACGCTTCCGGCCAAACTTATGGTCCCGGTCAGAAATATCAAGGGGTCCTCCAGATTGCCTGCAATCGCCAGACCCGTCGAAAGGATCGTCTCGCCGAGCGCGATCAGGTAGAACAACCCGAACCGCTCAAAGATCCTCTCTCCCGGGAGCGGGACCCGGTTTCCTTCGGTTTTCCTGCCCGGTAACCGGTGCGCCAGCATATGGCCGCCCAGATCGATCGCGGCAGCGACACCCCAGAACAACAAACGCGGCCCCGGACCGAGGAAGACGCCGGCAACCCAAAACGGCGCGCTCATACACCCCCAGATCAGAGTGCGCACAAAATGGTTGTGGGTGGTGCGGTCAAGTCCGACAGTGAGCATCCACGCACCCCGGCCCAGTTGGACCAGGAGATAGCTCGCAGCAAAGAGCCACCCGAAGGCGCCAAACGCAGAGCCTATTGAGGCGTTCATGAACAGTGTGACAAGCATGACGATCAACAGCATCCACTGCACCTCAAGCCGCGAAGTGTCCAGCAACGTCGCCGACCAGGTCGTGTATACCCACACCTTATAGACCGCAAGAAGAAGCACAAATGTCTCACCGGCCCCCACCCAGGAGGGATACTCCAGCAAATGATGGGACAGCTGCGATAGTGCGAAGACAAAGACCAGATCGAAGAATAGCTCAAGGCGCGTAACCCGGTCTCCGGAGGTCGCGGAACGCATCAGCGACCTGGCACGGGACATCAGTATCCTCCATTGGGCTAGGAGCGGACGGTTGCCCCCTCCTGTTGTCGAAAGACTGACGATGCTCAGCAAGAAAGTCAAGGGGAACGCGCCGGAGAGGTGGGGCGGTGCACCGTCCGGCGGCGTCAAAGAACCTATACACGCCGCCGCGGCTTCTTGACAGGTTCAATTGCGCCGGCTCGGCCCCAACGAGGCGATTCGCCAGGAGCACGTCCGGATTATTCGCCTTCGTCGATCGACTGGCGACGATGACGTTCCCGTTGGCCGTACGCCGCCCGAAGAATGTCGTCCTTTGACTCGAATCCCGAGCCCAACGCACCACCGATGAGCGCCGCCGAGGTCGTCATCCAGGCGACTTCGGCAAAGTCCCAAACAGTCAGGGGATGTTGCAGTGTCACCGCCAATAGGGCGTCGTCGATAGCGAACGCCGCGGCCAGTAACACGGCCACGAACAGCAGGACGTAGCTGATCACAACTCCGATTATCAATGACCACACTGTAGAGATGTTGTACAGGGATGCCTTGTATCGTTCGAGGGGTTCGTTGCGTCTGGGACTTTCCCACAGATCGTGCTGGGTGATGATCCAGAACACCATCGAACCAATCGAAAGGGCAGTTAACAACGTCAGCCTCGGCGCCCCCAGCAGGTCGGCGAGTTGCCAGATAGTGTCCGTGACAAGCGCGAAGGCGCCTGTGGCGATCGCGGCGGCCATTGCGCTTTTCAATCCGAAGACCAGCCGCCAAGGGCGGTTCGCCCGCAGCATGCCCGCCAGCAGCCTTCCCCGGCCAAGGCGGGTTGCTGAGACGTAGCGGAACCCAATCGGTCCTTCGTCAAGAACAGCGGCCTCAATAAGCCTGGAATGGTGCAGCGAGGGCGGGCCGAATTCCACGGCGTCATCTTCCGGATCGAAATGGCGGTGCATCGCCTGGCCGAGATCGGCGACGGCGGAGCGGACCCGGCGGTCGATGTTGACGGCGCCTAGCGCGGGCAAGGAAACGAGGGAGATCGGATCTGCGAGGGCAACTTCCGCGACGACGGTTCGGCCCTCGAAACGAATCGGAAGATCGGTCAGGCAGACCATGACATCCCATGCACGGAGGGTCCGGTGCTTCACCAAGGAGTCCAGCATCGGCGCCAGCCCATTGCCGGCCGTAAAATCTTGGTACTCGATCGCCACGGACCAGTCGTGGCGCTCATCGGCAAGGTTGAGCAGATGGCCCACTTCGCGTCCGTTGCGCTCGGCAAACTCGGCGGTGACCTCTGGTTCGGCGAGCACTCCCAGGGTACGGGCACTGTTGGGGTTCACGTCGCCCGAATGTTCCGACACGCCCGGCCTCCTGTGGTTCAGTGCATATGACCAGCGAGCTGAATGTCACCGGCGTCGTGGACAGAGGCTCCCGATGCCTGAATCCGTGGGTCTGCGCGCTGACCGCGGCTCCGGCCCGATTGAGGCCTGGTTATGGGTCAAAAGGGGCACCGTGCGGACGCAGGCGCCAGGCTCGCGTATCCAAAGCAAGGGCAGGTTCCTCTTGGCCGCCTGCCGGTGTGTGCGCAGTAGGGACGAATGAGCCCTCTGCGCGGTCGAAGGCCCGGTACAACGGCGGCCGCATCTCTGGACGGAGGCTCGCAAGGCATACAGCAGTGCCAGACGATGGAGGCACGGTCCTGCTGGACTTTCATTGTCGTTCACTCATACGTGCACCGGCCGGTCCATCCCGGAGGAGACGCAGGTGCTCGTGGATCATTGCCACTGCTGTCGAGCCTTCACCGGCGGCAGCCGTTACGCGTTTGACCGATCCATGCCGAACGTCGCCGACTGCGAACATCCCGGGGACGCTGGTTTCCAAGGGCAGCCGTCTGCGGCCCAGATGGCTGAACTCAGGAGGGAGGTCCCCAAGATCCGCCCCGGTGAGAACAAAGCCGTCGTCATCCAGTGCGAGGAAACCCTGCAGCCATTCCGTGTGCGGCTTGGCCCCAATGAAAATGAAGAGGTACCGGGAGTCGAAGATGCGCTGTTCGCCCTTGGCTCCCAGATCGACGATGATCCGTTCGAGGACGCCTGAACCCTCCACGCCAACGATGTTGGCCCGCAGCAGCACTTCTACGCCCGGGTGCTCTTCGATCCGTTCCGCGAGGTAACTCGACATGCCCGCGCGTAGGTCCGCCCCGCGCACCACCAACCGAACTGATGCTCCTGTCTCAGCCAGGAAAAGAGCGGCCTGACCCGCGGAGTTTCCACCTCCAACGACGGTCACCGGTTGCAGTCCGCAGAGCCTGGCCTCATGGACGGTGGCTGCGTAGAAGACACTTTTCCCCTCGAATTCCTCCAGCCCGGTGACTGGAAGCCTGCGGTATTGAACCCCGGTTGCAAGAAGCGCGGCGCGGGAGGAGGCAGGGCCGCTCTCGGTGAACTCAGCGCGGAACTCGCCGTCCCTCAACTCGATGGTGCGTGCCCGGCATGCGACGTTGATCTGGACTCTGAACTTGCGGGCCTGAATGATCGCTCTTTCGGTGAGTTCCCCGCCGGAGATTCCGGCGGGAAAGCCGAGAAAGTTTTCGATCCGCGGCGACGTGCCGGCCTGCCCGCCCATCGCGAAGCCTTCCTTAAGGACGACCGACAACCCGTCGGACGCCGCGTAGACGGCGGCTGCCAGGCCGGCCGGCCCGGCCCCGATCACCATGAGATCGTAGGAGGCCGAATGCGTTTTCACCACCCGTAGGCCCATGGCAATGGCCAGATCTGCTTTTGACGGGTTTCTGAGGACCCGCGAGGCGCTAAGTACCACTGCTGGCAGGTCGTTCACGAGGATCCCGGCGCGGTCCAGAATGGCCTGCGCCTCGTTGTCATTCTCCAGGTCGACCAGCCGGTGGGGCAGGCGGTTGGCGGCTGCGAATTCCAAGAGACGAATGGTGTCACGGCTGAAACAGGATCCAACGATGCGGATGCCGGCACCAGAGCTGATAAGCAGGATTCGGCGCCGAAGATATGCCCGCAGGATGGTCTCGCCCACCGCGGCGTCCGTCAGGACAACACGGCGCAGATCGTCCCCGCGGATCTGGAGCACTTCACCTGCCTCGGCGCACACAGTGCTGACGAAGGCCGGTTGCCCCTCGACCAGGCCCAATTCCCCGAGGAATCGTCCCGGACTGTGAACCTCTAAGATTCGCGTGCCGGAACCCAGCTCAGCAGGCTGTCTGCGACCGGCGTCATGCAGGCCCTCCACGACCAGTACCGTGCCCTGCAGTATGACGAAGAAGTCAGCGTTGGAGGTTCCTTCCTGTATGAGGACTTCTCCGGCGGAGGTAGCGCGGCTGCTGCCGGCACGGCTCAACGAATCGATCTGGGCTTGGCTGAGCCGTGGATAGGCGCCAGAGACATCGGGCGTTTCGATCAGCGTCGAGTCTGCGATAGGTTCCATCAGCTGGTTGCGCCCGCCGATACCCTAGACGAATGCCTCATGGGGATAGCACCAGCGCCAGTCCTCGCCGGGCTCCAAAGAACGAACGATTGGATGCAGTTCGGTGGCATGAGCCCGCGCGTGCCGCATAGGTGAAGAATCACAACACCCGACACGGCCGCAGGATAGACACAGACGCAAATGCACCCACTGAGTGCCCAATGACAGACACTCCTCACAGCCCTGCGGTGTGCGTACCCGAATCGGACGAATCAGCGCGAGATGTGGATCAAGAATTCCAGGAATCATGTTGGCTCCTATGTCGGTCCGGCCATGGAGCCAACATCGACGCGATGGGCAATAAGCGTCGCGTTGGCCCTGACCGGCGGCATGGACACCATTATCTGATGGGTCGGGTGGGTGTACCGGTTAAGGCACGTACTAGACCCGGTTCGTCGGCCTGTCAAGCGGCGTCCGGTACATCTGCATACCGGCCTGGTGTTTGCCCTGCCGATTTCGCGCTGGATCTTGCCGGTTCCCGGATCCCGGTTGCGTACCGAGCGCGACGTTCTCTCCCCAGCGCAACGGGCATTCCGAGACGGACGGCGAACACCTGCTGGCGGCCCCGCTGGAACAGGAGGGGACTGGTTCCGCGGCTGATCGTGGCCATGCAGGTTGACGTGAACGAGCTGAAGACGGCGGTCGAGGCAGAGCTCAGGCGCAAGCCGAAGGTCACGGGACCGGGGGCAGCACCAGGCCAGGTGTACGTAAGCCGCAGGCTGGGCACACTTCTCGATGCCGCGGAACGTGAAGCCAAACGGCTCAAGGACGAGTACGTCTCGGTGGAACACCTTCTGGTGGCGCTGGCGGAGGAAAGCCGGTCCACGGCGGCCGGCAGGGTGCTGGCCGAGCACGGCATCACGCGCGAGGCATTCCTCTCGGTCCTCACCCAGGTGAGGGGAAACCAGCGCGTCACGTCCTCGACACCGGAACAGACGTACGAGGCGCTGGAGAAATACGGCCGCGATCTGGTGGCGGACGCCCGCACCGGAAAACTGGACCCGGTCATCGGCCGCGACGCCGAGATCCGGCGGGTCTTGCAGATTCTTTCCCGCAAGACCAAGAACAACCCGGTACTGATCGGGGAGCCAGGGGTCGGCAAGACAGCCATTGTGGAGGGACTGGCCCAACGGATCGTCCGCCAGGACGTGCCGGAAGGGCTGAAGAACAAGACAATCTTCTCGCTCGACCTGAGCGCCCTCGTGGCAGGTGCCAAGTACCGCGGCGAGTTCGAGGAGCGGCTGAAGGCGGTGCTCGCCGAAGTCTTGGCGGCGGAGGAAGGATCCTGCTATTCGTCGACGAGCTGCACACCGTCGTCGGGGCAGGAGCGAGCGAGGGGTCGATGGACGCGGGGAACATGCTCAAGCCGATGCTCGCCCGCGGGGAGCTCCACATGATCGGGGCGACCACGCTCGACGAATACCGCAAACACATTGAATCGGACGCGGCACTGGAACGCCGCTTCCAGCCGGTCCTGGTTGAGGAACCCGACGTAGAGGACGCCATTTCCATTCTTCGCGGCCTGCGGGAGCGGCTTGAGGTCTTCCACGGCGTACGGATCCAGGATCGCGCTCTGGTGGCCGCGGCCACCCTGTCCCACCGGTACATCACCGACCGGTTCCTTCCCGACAAGGCGATTGACCTCGTCGTGGATGAGGCTTGCGCCCGGCTGCGGACGGAAATTGATTCCATGCCGGCGGAACTGGATGAGCTCACCCGGAAGGTCACGCGGCTCGAAATAGAAGAGGCGGCACTCTCGAAGGAGTCCGATCCGGCCAGCAAGACCCGGCTCGAGGAGCTGAGACGTGAATTGGCGGACCTGCGCGCCGAGGCCGACGCAAAGCGGGCCCAATGGGAAGCCGAGCGCCAGGCGATCCACAAGCAGCAGGAAATCCGCAGCGAACTGGAGCGGGTGCGGCAGGAGGCTGAGGAAGCCGAGCGGAACTACGATCTCAACCGGGCAGCGGAGCTACGCTACGGCAGAACTTGCCGACCTCGAACGGCGCCTGGCCGCCGAGGAGGAACGGCTGACCGCGAAACAGGGGGAGAAGCGCCTGCTCCGCGAGGTGGTGACGGAAGACGAGATCGCCGACATCGTCGCGGCCTGGACAGGCATACCGGTGGCACGGCTGAAGCAGGGCGAACGTGAGAAAGTCCTGCATTTGGACGAGATCCTGCGCGCCCGTGTGATCGGCCAGGAAGAAGCGATCAGTGCGGTCACGGATGCCATCATCCGCGCCCGCCCCGGCATCCGTGACCCGCGTCGGCCCATCGGATCGTTCATCTTCCTGGGACCGACCGGCGTCGGCAAGACCGAACCCGCCAAGGCTCTTGCCGCTGCCCTTTTCGACAGTGAAAACGCGATGATCCGGCTGGACATGAGCGAGTACCAAGAGCGCCACACTGTGAGCCGGTTATTGGGTGCTCCTCCGGGCTATATCGGCTACTACGAGGGTGGCCAGCTCACCGAGGCCGTACGCCGTAAGCCGTACTCGGTGGTTCTTTTCGATGAGGTGGAAAAGGCCCACCCGGATATCTTCAACACCCTTTTGCAGGCCCTGGACGACGGCAGGGTTACGGACTCCCAGGGCCGGACCGTTGATTTCCGCAATACCGTGATCATTATGACCTCTAACATCGGTTCCCAATATCTCCTTGAGGGTTCCACCGAAGGTGGAACGATCACCGAGCAGGCACGGAGCCTGGTGATGGGCGAGCTCCGGGGCCACTTCCGCCCCGAGTTCCTGAACCGTGTGGACGATATCGTGCTGTTTACGCCTCTCGGCCTGCCGCAGCTTGAACGCATTGTGGACCTGCAGTTCGAACAGCTGCGGCAGCGTCTGGCCGAGCAGCAGGTCGAACTGCACCTGACCGAGGAGGCGCGCCTGCTGATTGCTGAACGTGGCTTCGATCCGATCTACGGAGCCCGACCCCTGCGCCGCTTTATCTCCCGTGTAGTGGAAACGGAAGTGGGCCGGGCGCTCCTGCGCGGCAATATCGCCGAGGGGGGAGTCGTGACGGTGACAGCAGCCGACGGTGAGCTCTTGGTGGACTACACCACTAGGGAAATGGAAGAGGCCGGAACCGCATGAATAAGGCCATCATCAAGTGTCCCCACTGCGGCAAATCCAACCGCGTTCCGGCTGTCGCCGAGGGCCGGCCACGCTGCGGGAATTGCCACCGGGAGCTTCCCTGGGTGGTTGAAGCGGGCGACGACGACTTCGGCGAGATCGCCGAACGGTCCGGTGTTCCGGTACTGGTGGATTTTTGGGCGGTGTGGTGCGGACCCTGCCGGATGGTGAGCCCGGTGCTGGACCAGTTGGCACACGAGCGGGCGGGGCAGATCAAACTTGTGAAGGTCGATGTGGACCACTCGCCGCAGCTCTCGGCCAGATTCTCGATTCAGGCAGTGCCAACCTTGATGGTTATCGTCGACGGCAAGGTCGTCGCGAGGCAGGCCGGCGCAGCTCCCGCGCCGGTTCTGAGGTCCTGGTTGGAGGAGGCCCTCACGAAGTAGGCAGGAAACAGCGGACGCCCTCGGGCGGTTTTCCGCGATCCTCGGTGGCGCTAATTGGACTGGAACGAAGAGGATAGCGAGGCGGGCAGACCGGAGTCGACGAGGTTTGGTACGCCCCCGAAGGAGGCCAAGGTCCGGGCGGTCTCTACGAACTCGCGTGCCAGCCCGTCATTGACGTCAGTGCGCCATGCAATCGACAGCGGAGAGGGCGGGACGTCTCTGACCGGGATGAAAGACAGCCCCGGACGGTCATAGAAACGCTGGGTGGAGGCTTGAGTGAACGCAATGCCCCGCTCACCCATGATGGCTTCGAAACACTCGTCGACGGTGGCTACCTGAGTGCCCAGACGGACCGGCTGACCGCCTCGGGCCTGGGTTGCTAGCCAGAAATCCCGCCACTTATCCGGAGCCTTGCGGGCGACGAAAGACTCATCAACGACCTGTTCCACCGATACCTCGGACAGACCGGCAAAGCGGGAACTGCTGGCAACCACGAGGACCCGCGGCTCAATGAACAGTGTCTCCATGGCGAGCCAGTCAGCCGCAGGCAGGGGTGGCCGCACAAATGCCACGTCAGCGCTTCCGTCGGCAAGCCCGGCAGTAGGGTCTGCGAAATCGAAGGACCTCATCTGGACGTGGATTTCCGGGTGGTTGTTCTTGAACGCGCCGAGGATCCGCGGAGTCAGTTCAGCAGCGGCGTTTGTCTGAAAGCCGACTATCAGGGTGCCCTTCACGCCGCTGGCGACCTCACGGGTCAGCGAAACGGCGCGCTCGGCGGCAGATAAGAGGCGCTTGGCTTCGCCCAGCAGGACATCCCCTGCGCCGGTCAGAGAGACGCTGCGGCTGGTCCGGATCAGCAGGGGAGTGCCGAGCGAGTGTTCAAGCTTTCGAATTTGGACGCTTAGGGATGGTTGCGCGATATGAAGTCGGGCAGCGGCTCGCCCGAAATGCAGCTCTTCCGCAACGGCGACGAAGTACTGCAGGACGCGCAGGTCAAGCTGTGGCTGCTGCATCGTTCAACTCTAAGCTCCGCCGCAACCGGGGTCCAATAGTTTCAGGCTATCGGTGGATAGGGGACAGGTATTGGACCGTTCGGGGCAACGGGGGCTGCAATGGAAGCAGCGAAGGGTTGCCATCGGAGACAGCCGCAAAGGCACTCCAGAAACCCCGCTTCGAGGCTCGGACAGAGTAGCCCGGCCCTCCGCGAGACCAATGAGAGGAACAACGAAATGACGGTCGCAACACGTGCACCTTCTGTAGACGCCTGGGTTCAGAGCTTCACCGAGGCCAACAACCAGGACCCGGAAATCCGGGCCCACGGAAAGTATTTCACCTGCTCCTACCTGCTGGACATGGAGGCGCACACCTTTGTTGTCCGGGTGGTGTCGGGCACCATCGTTCAGATTTCCGTGGACCCGGGACCCATCGAGGTTCCCTACCAGTTCGCCATCCGGGCCAGCGCCCACACCTGGAGTGAATTCGGCAAGCCCGTCCCGGCTCCCATGTACCACGGCATCTGGGCCGCCACTTTTCAGCGCGACATGAAGCTGGAGGGCGATGTCCTGGTTCTTATGCAGAACCTGCGCTGCCTCACACGCCAGATCGAACTGCTCCGCTCCACCGGCGCACCCGTCTAGACCATAGGAGTTCCTGACATGAGCAAAATTTCCCCCGTCACCGGCCACTACGTCACAGTCGACGTGGACGGCCTCGAATACAAGGTTTTCTACCTCGAAAACGGCCAAGGCCAGCCCCTGGTCTGCCAGCACACCGCCGGAGCCCACAACCACCAGTGGCGCGGCCTGCTGGAGGACCCGGAGATCACCGCCAACTACCGCGTCATCGCCTACGACCTCCCCCGCCACGGCAAATCAGACCCCCCTGAAAACACCCAGTGGTGGACCGAGGAGTACCAGCTCAGCGCGGACCACTTCGCCAACTTCATCGTCGCCCTCGTCGACGCACTGGAACTGGTCGACCCTATTTTCATGGGATCCTCCTTCGGCGGGAACATAGCGCTGCAGCTCGCCCACCGTTTCCCGGAGAGGTTCGACGCCGTCATCCCGGTAGAGGGGGCGGACCACTCACCGGGGTTCTACCTCGACTGGTGGCAGCATCCCCATGCCAATGCCGCTCAGGTGTGCGGCAGCGGCACCTGGGACCTCATGGCCCCGCAATCGCCAGAGGCCGACCGTTGGAAGACCTGGTTCTACTACACGCAGGGTTCCGAGGCGTTCAAGGGTGATCTGTACTTCTACTCGGTGGACCACGATCTGCGCGGCAAACTGGGCGAAATCCAGACGACCAAATGCGCGGTGGTCCTGATGACCGGCGAGTACGACTACCTCACCACCCCTGAAGACGGAGCCCGCACCGCCAGCCAGATCCCGGGTGCCGAGTTCATCGAGATGAAGGCCATCGGGCACTTCCCGATGAGCGAGAACTACCCGGTCTTCAAGGGATACCTCGTCCAGGCTCTGGACCTGATCCGTACCAAGACCAGCGTCCGAGCCTAGCCGGCTCTCACCTCAGGGGTCGGTGCCAATCCCGGCGGGTCGGCACCGACCCTGCCACCTCAATGGCGAAAGACACACAGAAGATTTGATCCCTCATGCCGTGCCTCTGGCAGCCGAACCGCACCAAACTGCTGAAGGTCGGGCTGCACACCGCTACGACTTCCTTCAAACCCCTTGGAGATATAACGATGTCAACAAATCCCCAGCGTGAAGCCGCCCTGCTGGCCTCCGTGCCGACGGGCCTGCTGATCAATGGCGAGTGGCGTCCGGCCGCGTCGGGGAAGACCTTCGACGTCGAGGACCCGGCCACCGGCAAGGTGTTGTTGAGTCTGGCCGACGCCGGACCCGAGGACGGGGCCGCCGCCCTGGACGCCGCGGCCGCTGCGCAGGAGTCCTGGGCTAAGGTCCCCGCACGGGAGCGCGGGGAGATCCTGCGCCGGGCCTTCGAGATGGTCACGGCCCGCGCTGAGGACTTCGCGCTGCTGATCACCCTGGAAATGGGCAAGCCGCTGGCCGAGGCCCGCGGAGAGGTCACCTACGGCGCTGAGTTCCTGCGCTGGTTCTCCGAGGAAGCCGTAAGGGCCTTCGGCCGCTACTCGGTCTCCCCGGACGGGAAGTCCCGGCTGCTGGTGGCCAAGAAGCCGGTGGGCCCGTGCCTGTTGATCACGCCGTGGAACTTCCCGCTCGCGATGGCGACGCGGAAGGTCGCCCCGGCCGTCGCCGCGGGCTGCACTATGGTGCTGAAGTCCGCGAACCTGACGCCGCTGACCTCGCAGCTGTTCGCGGCCGTGATAGTGGAGGCCGGTCTGCCGGCCGGGGTGCTGAACGTTATTCCGACCTCCACCGCCGGTGCCACCACGGGTCCGCTGATCAAGGACTCCCGGCTGCGCAAGGTGTCCTTCACCGGCTCCACTGAGGTCGGCCGCCGGCTGCTTGCCGATGCCTCCGAAAACGTGCTGCGGACCTCGATGGAGCTCGGCGGCAACGCCCCGTTCGTGGTGTTCGAGGACGCCGATGTCGATGCCGCCGTCACCGGGGCGATGCTGGCGAAACTGCGGAACATGGGCGAGGCCTGCACCGCGGCGAACCGGTTCATCGTGCACGAGTCCGTCGCCCAGGAGTTCGCGAAGAAGTTCGCCGCGAAGATGGCGGACATGACCACGGCCCGGGGCACCGAGGCCGAGTCCAAGGTGGGCCCGCTGATCGATGCCAAGAGCCGTGACAAGGTCCACGAGCTCGTCACCGATGCCGTGAACGAAGGTGCTGTCTTAGTCATGGGCGGGGCGCCGGTGGACGGTCCGGGATACTTCTACGAACCCACCCTTCTCCTCGACGTGCGCGAAGGCGCCCGGATCCTGTCCCAGGAAATCTTCGGACCCGTCGCCCCGATCATCACCTTCGACACCGAGGACGTGGCCGTCCGGCTCGCGAACAACACCGAATACGGGCTCGTGGCCTACGTCTTCACCAGGGACCTCAACCGCGGGATCCGGATGGGCGAACGCCTCGAAACCGGCATGCTCGGCTTGAACGCCGGCGTGGTCTCCAACGCCGCCGCCCCGTTCGGCGGCGTCAAGCAGTCCGGTCTGGGCCGCGAAGGCGGCCTCGAGGGTATCGAGGAATACCTCTACACCCAGTACATCGGCATCGCCGACCCCTACGCCGGCTAACCGCGCTGATCGACTCTTTCTGCTGAAGCGACGCGGCAAATTTAATCTCGGTTCAGCTGGAAGGTCCCAATCCCATGGAGCGCGTCCGCTAGGGCTCCAATGCCGCGCATTTCGTCGTATTCGGCGACGACGACGGCAGAAACCCCTGAAGCGATCTGCGCCTGAGGGTCAGGCGTCCTCGATGGGTGCCTCGTCGGCGTCTATTGACAGGTGGGCCCAGACTCGTCGCGCGCTGGGCTGCCAACACCCCAAGCCGTGTATTGAACCTATAGATTGCGGAACTGCCCCACACGCACGGCCCCGCCGACCCGCGAAAACATTGGATCGTTGTCGAACGGCAGTTCTCGCATCCACCGCAATTCACGTACTTAAACCGCCGATAACGGATCTTACAAAGGCAGCGTGACGTAATCGCGCTTATCACCGCTAGATATTCGACCGCCAAGCGGTTGACAACGATGGCAGGGAAGCACCCAACCAAGAGAGTAGAGAACCATGACCATTCAAACAGCGCCCGATCGTCTCGTCATAGCCGTTCAAACACGAGAAGAATTGGACGCCGCCTTGGACGGAGCGCTGAATCTCTTGAAGCCCGTGGCCACGGCCGAACGAGTCGGCATCTTGGTAACGCGGCTCGCCCCAGGCCGCTATGAGGCTCGGCTAGATGCTGAACTGCCACCGGGCACGACGACGGAAAGCTGGGGCCCATCCTTCAATTAGGTGAGAGGACCGTCAACCTGATGCTCCACGCATGCCCCACGGCCCCCAATTTGGTTTTCACCCTGAGCAACGGACGAGACTTCGGGAGCGCTATGACGAGGAGGTCCGTGTGAACTCTGCTCCGGGAGAGAAGGAACCCGGTCAACCGACAGCCAACATCGATCCCCAAAGGCGGTTCGTGCATCGGATGTCTTCGGCGGTCTCGCCCCGCATGCGTTCATGGGAGGATCCCCAAGTGGAGCGCGTGGCCTGGAGCAAACCGCCACGCCGGGCGAGAAGTCAACCACCAGCCGGGCGCATTAACCAAAGGGTTCAAGGCGGCACGGAGGCAGACGCGCGGGCCGTCGATGACCTGCGTCAGGCGGTCAGCACCGGGTTTGGCAGTGGGGAGTACACCCTGCTATTCCTCTGGATCAAGTTCTGGTCAAAGGGAGGCGATGCCCGTATAGCGGAGCGCGGCGCTTTCATTCAGGGTTTGCAGGCACTCTCAGACAATGACTCTATCGTGTTGGGCATCGTCGTCGACGAACTCCACAGCCCCTGACTCGATCGCCACAGCGGCAGCCCAAACGATAACTCCAAGTCGCTAATATTGGGGCTCTCGAAGCGGTCCAAATACCACCGATAATGGACCTTTCGTCACCTGAGGTGGAGCGGCGTCTGATGCTGCGTTAGGTGTCGGAGTGGTCTTTGCTGACTTTTCTTGGCCCCTCGTAGCTGCCATCGCCCTTTGACCGTCTGGTTGCTGGGCGTTCGGTCATGCAAGTCCCCGGGCTGCAGCCCATGAGAGGTCTGAATGAAGGGATAGCCGCATGAGGGAATTCGAGTCCATTCGTGTGCTGCGAACTATTGCGGCGAACGAGTTGGCTGCAAGCCGTATCGGACGCATCCTGACGCAGAACACGGAACTGCCGCGCCCCCGGTCGGGGAGCGCGGCAGTCGCATGGAGATGCAAAAAATCTGGCAGATAGGCGGTGTTGACAGTGTCAACAGATTTGGCCTCAAACTGCGTCGTACTGGGGCGGGATCGGGCCGGATTCCGCATGTTTCCGCGGGAGCCCAGTGAATAGAAGGGCTGGAATGCAGTTCGAGTCCCACCTCGGGCACGTTGTTTCCGCAGGTCAGGGGCTTTTTGGTGCTTTTTCGTGTGCACATTGTGCACACTCTCGCCTCTGATCTGATGTTCCGGGGTGAGTGGGGTCCCGGAAACGGCCTATTCGGTTGTGTGGGGGAGCGGCGCTCTACGGCGGGCCGCGTACCGCCCTGCGGGGCCTCTTCTGGGTGTTCATCCTCGTTCGTCCTTCCGTTGGGTTTTCGCGTTCACCACTTCATGGTGGCTAGAGACGCGTACAACGTGATTTGCGGATTATTCTTTTGGATCGCCCTGGGGTTGCGGCCGGTCCGGATTTTCCGCTCTGATATCTGTTCATGCAGGAACGCAGGGGCAATGGCATGACATGGCAACCGATCCGGAACAGATCATTTGGTCGCTGAGCCTGGCCAGGTGGTAGCTGGGGTCGGCCTCGAGGGCGAGTTGCATGAACCGGTGGGCCTTGCTGCCTCTGCCCTGCCACCAATTTATGAAGGCGATGGCGGTGAGGATTGGGGCCGAGTGTGAGGTGCTGCTGCGTGTGTAGGCGTGTAGCAGCAGCTGCTCTGCCCACTCGACCCGCGACCAGTGGGGCTTGCTGTCTATCTGGGCCAGGAGTACACGGTCCATGGGTTCGTCGATTCCGGGGATGTCCGCCATGAGTTGATCCCGAATGGTGGGGAACTGGAGGTTCGCGATCAGGCTGATGATTTGCTCGTCGGTCGGGAAGGATTTTGCGTCCAGCATTTCCGTCCACAGCGTCCGGGCCCGGTCCATCGCGTTGCTAATGGTCTGGCGCTGAATGAATTTCACGCGCGTTTCGACGGCCGCCGCGGTCTGCGTATCTTTGGCCGAAGGCGGCAAAGTGATGCGGTTGGTTGGGGCGATGGTGCTGCCGCGGTAGATGAACTCGGCATTGACCTGGCTGTACTCAGTTGAGGTAAGGGGCAGGGAGGGTCCGTCTGTCGGGTCGCCGTCGTATTGTGAGACTGCGTCGTCTCCTACGAGGAGTCCGTCGCGGATGGTCATTCCTCGCTCGGCGAGGGCGCCTGTCAAGGCTGCGATGTTTGCGGCGTGCGGCCTGGCGCGGCCGGCCTCTGCGGGCATCGAAGTGTAGACAGCGAAGAGCACGCTGGCGGCCTTAGTGTCATGGGCTAAGTGGCCGGCGATGGTTTGTGCGTAGCTGATTTCGGCTCCGGGCTTCGGCAGGTCAACGCGCAGGGTGGCGCCGACGTGGTTGTCTGCGAGGGTGATGCAGACGAGGCTTTCGCGGGGCCAAAACCCCAGGGTGTGTCCGACGAAACTGAGAACGTCGGCCGGTGATTTGATCGTGAGCGCTTCCATGTTCCTTCTCCTTCAGCTACTGGCGGGCATCGGTTGTGCTTGGCAGACTTCGGCGTCGTTCTCATAGAGGAGTCACCGCTGGGTATGAGGGGCCGGAGTGCAACTTGGGGAACCGGGCACGGTCCAAGATTTCGCGAGGATATAAGCGACGGAGGAGCGCCGAACGAAATCTTGGATCGCGATCGGCGCATCGCGCCCTGGTTGCGCGGAGGGCCCGCCCAGCGATGATGGGGAATCAGAACGACAAAAAGCGAAAAAGCTTCCGGTCATTCATGGAGTAGTTTGGGCGACGCGGCATGACGCCGATGACTGCTGTAGAGCCTTCCGCGACCCGCTTCAGGGGAGCGCTCGCGGAGGCTTCCCACCTCCTTAGCAACCTCGCTTGAGAGAAGTGCCGGTCAGCACGGCCATTTTGCTCTAGAGCGGACGGCGCCGGAAACCTCACGCCGACCCTTCGACGTATCCGTTCGGTCCGAGCCTCAAGGGGTGTGCTTTTACCACGGGTTCCATCTACCGTCTGACACAATGGATCCAGCGGCAGTCGTGTTGCCTCAGGCGCCAGTCTGAGTCGGGCGTGACGCTGAGGCGGAACAGTACTACGCTTTCAGATTACTCACTTTCGTGAGCCCGTGTGGATACATTCGGTGTTATACCGCAAGTCAGGATTGAAGCCGTGGAAATGAAATCGCGAGGAACAGCAAGGGCCGCAGGTGCCCGGATTGCAGACCAGCTCAGGACCATGATTATCAGCGGCGAGCTGGCCCCGGGAGAACGGATCGGTCAGGAGATGCTCGCTGAAAAATTCGGCGCGAGCCGCATTCCGGTGAGGGAAAGCTTGAAACTCCTTGAGGCCGAGGGGTTGGTCAGCATTGTTCCGAACAGTGGAGCTTGGGTCTCGAAGCTTGACGCATTTGAGTTCGACCAGATCTACAAACTCCGTGAACAGGTTGAATCCCTTGCCATTAGGGAAAGTATTGACGGCCTCTCCGAGGACCAAGTTCGGCGCCTTGATGAATTGGTGGAGGAGATTGCCCAAGCTCCGGACATTGAGACATTTTTGAGGGTCGACCGGGAATTCCACCTCTTGACTTACGCGGGAGGTAGCTTTTCGCTCCTCCATGAACTCATTGAGCGATTCTGGAATTCAACCCAGCACTACCGACGGGTGTTTGCTCAGGGATTCAGCGCCGAGCGGCAGTGGGCCACCGATGCCGAACATCGGCTGATTGTGGACAGCATCAAACGGCGTGATCACGACGTCGCCGCTAGCCTCGTCAGGGGCCACATCCGGAGGACACGTCTCGATCTGGCGGCTAGAAGGGATATTTTCTGATAGTCCCCATTTGGATTTCGAATGCGGGTCGTGACCCGGCAATATCGGACGTTGTGTTGGTGTCTTGGTCGCCAGCCTGAGTGGGCGGCGCTGCCCGTGCCGGGTCGGCCGCCGCGGGCGCCCTTGCTTCTCGGGGTTGGCGGCTTGGTCTCTGGGTTCGGGAATGGCGGTCTTGATTTCCGCGCCCGCAGGAGTGGACGGTTGGCCCTGGAGGAGTAGGCTTTTTCGGCTCTCCGCGGTTCGTGGTGATTTGCACTGCGCGGTGAATGTTCAGGCCGCCGTTTTGGCGGCGCTTCTGAGCATAATGCGCGTGGTGTAGTTCCGGCTATTGACCAAGCCGCGTCCTGTCCGTTTCAGGTGTTTGATGGCGGTGTGTTAACGCCAACCGGAAATAGGGCCAGGAACGCCAACTGAAAATAGGGCCACCGACCATTATGGAAGGTGATCAATTTGGATGATTGGGCGGAGATAGGCCACCTGTTTTCGACGGGCAAGCACTCGAAGCGGGAGATCGGCAGGATCGTGGGGGTTTCCCGCGGAACGGTGGAGCGTGCGTTGGAGTCGGACCGGGCGCCGAAGTATCAGCGGTCATCCGGAGTGTCGAGTTTTGATGCGTTTGCCCCCAGGGTGCGGGCGTTGTTGGTGAAGACGCCGACGATGCCTGCCGCGACGTTGGCGGAGCGGGTGGGTTGGTCTGGTTCCGCGTCTTTGTTCCGGGCGAAGGTCGCTGCGATCCGGCTTGAATACGCGCCGCCGGACCGGGCCGACCGTTTGGTCCATGAGCCGGGGTTCCAGGTCCAGTGCGACCTGTGGTTCCCGCATGATCCGCTGACCGTCGGTGAGGGCCAGTCCGATACGCCCCCGGTGTTGGTGATGACTTCGGCGTTCTCGGGTTTCATCCAGGCGCGGATGCTGCCGTCGCGCACGACACCGGATCTGATCGGTGGGATGTGGGCGCTGCTGCAGGATGCGCAGGCCGTTCCGTCCCGGCTGTTGTGGGACAACGAGTCCGGCATCGGCAGGCGTCGGCCCACGGAGCCGGTTGCCGCGTTCGCCGGGTCCCTCGGGCTGGAGGTCAAGCTGCTTCCGCCGCGGGATCCGGAGTCCAAGGGCATGGTCGAGCGGATGAACAGGTTCTTCCGGCAACGCTTCATGCCGGGCCGGGACTTCCGCTCGCCCGCGGATTTCAACGGCCAGCTGGAGGACTGGCTGCCCAAGACCAATCATCGTTACTCGCGGTCCCGCCACGGCCGCCCGGACGAGCTGATCGTCCTGGACCGGGAGAGGATGCGGGAATTGCCGCCGGTGTCCCCGGAGGCGGTGTTCCGCAACGCGGTGCGGCTGCCGCGGGATTACTACGTGCGGGTGTTCTCCAACGACTATTCCGTGGACCCCTCGTTTATTGGGCGGATCGTGGATGTCGCCTCCGATCGGGACACCGTCACGGTCACGCACGATGGGGTGCTCATCGCCACCCACGTCCGGGTCTGGGCGCGGCATCTCGTCGTGACCGATCCGGCCCATGTCGCCCGGGCCGCAGAGATGCGCCGGGACTTCCGGACCCAGAGGGTGCGCCGCCCCGAACCCGAGGAAGCGGTGCAGGTGCGGGACTTGGCCGCCTACGACGAGATCTTCGGCATTGACCTCGGCCAGGACCCGGCCGTGCTGCGGGAGGCGGCGTCATGAGCGGGACACCGTCACAGATCGAGTACTACGCCCGGGCCCTGCGCGCACCCCGGATCAGCGACGGGTTCCGCCGCCTCGGCGACCAGGCCCGGGACGCCGGCTGGTCGCACGAGGAGTACCTGGCAGCTGTTCTCTCCCGTGAAGTCTCCGAGCGCGAAGCTTCCGGAGCGGCGACCCGGATCAAGGCCGCGAGGTTCCCGGCCCACAAGGACCTGGAGGAGTTCAACTTCGACCACCAGCCCTCTGCGGACCGGAACCTCATCGCGCACCTGGGCACCGGGGTGTTCCTCTCCGAGGCCAAAAACGTGGTCCTCCTCGGGCCACCCGGCACCGGCAAGACCCACCTCGCGGTCGGCATCGGCATCAAGGCAGCCAAGGCCGGGCACCGGGTCCTCTTCGATTCCGCGACGGGCCGGGTCGCCCGGCTCCAGGAGGCTCACTCCCGCGGGAAACTCTCCCAGGAACTGGTCAAACTCCGCCGCTACGGGCTCCTCATAATTGATGAAGTGGGCTATATCCCGTTTGACCAGGACGCCGCGAACCTGTTCTTTCAGCTGGTCTCCAGCCGCTATGAACACGCGTCCATGATCCTGACGTCCAACCTGCCGTTCGCCCGCTGGGGCGACGTCTTCGGGGACCTGACCATCGCCTCGGCCATGATCGACCGGATCGTCCACCACGCCGACGTCATCAGCCTCAAAGGCAACAGCTACCGGCTCAGAAAACACCAGCCCGCGGCCACTACGGCACAATAGAACGAACAGACAGTGGCCCTGTTTTCAAATGGCACTAATGGTCCTGTTTTGGGTTGGCGTTAACACGGTGTTGTTCGCTTCGACTTTCGCGGTGGTGGCGCCGGTGACGATGAGGACTTCGATTTCGTTCCACCAGCGGCAGACCGTGCGCCAGAGCGGGTTTGTCTCGGGCTGCGCGGCGATGCCGACGAGTTCCTGGAGCCAGCGCTTCACCGTATCGGCGGCTTCGAGCGAGCCGGTGCGCAGCAGCGTGCGGAGCTGTTCCTTGACGTTCCACGCCGCCTGCAGCGCGCCGGTCGGATCGTCAATGTCGAAGACGTTCTTGATCCGGTCCCGGCCCCGGGCGGATAGCGTTTCGCCGGCTCGGAGCAGTAGCCGGCGGTTGGCCTAGACCGGGTCCGTGGTGCGTCCGCGCCGGCCCTTGGTTTCCTGGGTCAGTCGCTGGCGGACTTCGGTGAGCATGTTGTTTCCGAGCAGAACCAGCTGGTAATTCGGGGGCTCCCCCTCTGCTGCGGGGAAGGTTCCGGGCTGGTGGGCGCAGTTGATCGTGGGGTCTACCGGACACGGTCCAGTCGATCTCCCATGGCGGCTTCGGACTGGGTAAGCAGGACGGCATGGATCCGGTCCCAGATCCCGCCTGCTGCGAAACGGCGGTGGCACTTCACCACCGTCTGCCACGGACCGAACTGCTCCGGCAGGTCCCGCCAGGCGATCTCGCACCGGTAACGGTTGGGGGACTGCCCCCGGTTTTGTTGACTCCTTGACCTAGCGAGCTTGTGCTCGTGGAAGGATGTTGAGCATGCCCACGGCTTATGGGGCGGAGTTCCGCCAGGATGTTATTGATGTGGCCCGGAAGGGTGAGGCGCCGCTGGCGCAGATTGCGAAGGATTTCGGGCTGTCGGTCACGACGTTGAAGCGCTGGATTGCCATCGCCGAACGCAAAGAATCTGGCGCCGGCCCGGCGGCGACGGAGTCGGCCGAGCTGCGGGAGCTGAAGAAGCGGAACCGGCTGTTGGAGCAGGAGAATGAGATTCTGCGCCGGGCTGCTGCCTTTCTGGCCAGGGACATCAACCCAAAATGACTCTTCTATGGGTCCTGTCAGGCCATGATGGTTTGGAGTTGGCGGAAGATGGAGCGGCAGACGTAGCGTTTGAGGTTTCGGCGGATTTCGCGGTTTGATTTCCCTGTTGCCCTGCTGCGGGTCACGTAGTCCTTGGTTGCGGTGTCGAAGCTCATGCGGGTGCGGACGATGACGTCGAAGGCCCTGTTCAGCTGACGGTCGCCTGACCGGTTGAGTCGGTGCCGGGTCGTGTTGCCGGAGGAGGCCGGGCGTGGTGCGACGCCTCCGAGTGCGGCGAAGGCAGCCTCTGAACGGATGCGGCCGTGGTGGGAGTAGGCGCAGGTGATGATGGCTGCTGTAACGGGCCCAACTCCGGGAACGGATTGGAGCCCTGGCGCCAGTTCTTCGGTGAGCTGCGCCAGTGTTTTGTGGTTTTCGGCGAGCCGGGCGGTGAGGTCTTTGATGGTCAGGGCGAGTCGTTTGGCTTCTGTGCGGGCGATTCGGATCACGGGGTCGGTGCTGTTTGAGGTCCGCCAGGCTGCGATGGTGGTGATTTGTGCGTCCCGCAGGGATGACCGGGCGTCAACTCCGAGATCCGTGCCGCGGAGCAGGGCTGTGAGGGCGTTGCGGTTCGCGGTGCGTTGGTGATCCAGCAGGGACCGTGAGGCAAGCAGGATCCTGATCGCGGCCCTGGTGCCTGCAGCGCGCGGTTCCATCACCTGATCGCGGGGTCGCCCGAGGACCGAGCGGGCCGCGGCTTCGGCGTCGATCGGATCCGATTTGCCGGTAAGGGCACGCGAGGCACGGGCGGGCGGCCTGACCTCGCCAACCTCAATCTCAGCGGCAAGCAAGACCTGGGTGAGCCGGGCACCGAAGGAAGACGTGCCCTCGACGGCCGCGAAGACCCTCTCCCCGCCTGTGCGCCGCCGGATCCAGGTGATCGCACGGTCCATCCCCGCGGAGGTAGCCGGGAACACGGCGGTGTCCACGACTGCACCGGTCGAGGCATGAACGGCTGTGAAAGTGTGGCTGCGGGCATGGGTGTCGACTCCGACGACGAACTCAAATTCTTCTGCGATGATCGCCATAATGCGTTCTCCCTTTTCTAGTGAACCGGACAGGTGGCAGGAGCCTGCCTGGGATCGCTTCGGAGACGCATCTGTAACGGGTCACACCCGAAGGTGGACAGTCTTCTGATCAGGTCATCCGCGGCGGGGCAGACCGGTGCCCGGAGAACGGCGCGGACGAGTCATTTTCAAGACACCACATCAGCGCGGGTCGCATATACCCTGAGTCACACACCGCTCTCCCGGACCAGCCTGCCAGCCAGCCTCCGGCCGGCACATCACCATTACAGATTTACCCGCTGGTCACGGATCTTGCCGCCGATGGTGTTCCCGTGGCGGTGACCTGCAGGGTGTTGGGATTCAGCAAGCAAGGCTATTACCGGTGGAGGGCCAGTCCGGTGACGGAACGCGATTGGATCGATGCGCACCTCGTCAACGCCGCCCTGGACATCCACGCCGACGACCCCGCATTCGGGTACCGGTTCATCGCCGACGAACTCCCGGAGAAGGGCATCACGGCGGGCGAGAACAGGGTCCAGCGCTTATGCAGGGACCACGGCATCTGGTCGGTGTTCTCGAAGAAGCGGGGCCTGAACCGCAGACCCGGGCCACCGGTCCACGACGACCTGGTCGAGCGAGATTTCACCGCCGCAGCGCCGAACGAACTGTGGCTGACGGACATCACCGAGCACCCGACGGCCGAGGGCAAGCTCTACCTCTGCGCGGTGAAGGACGTCTATTCCGGCAGGATCGTCGGCTTCTCAATGGACTCGCGAATGAAGTCCTCGCTGGCCGTCGCCGCACTGGAGAACGCGGTGCGGGCACGCCGACCGGAAGGGACAGTGGTTCACTCGGACCGCGGCTCCCAGTTCCGGTCACGCCGGTTCGTCGAATCACTCCGGCACCACGGGCTCACCGGATCGATGGGCAGGGTCGGTGCGTCCCTCTTAACCGGCTAATGCGGTCATTTCTGCAGGTAAGCGACACGCCAAACCACGGGGCTTTCGATGTGATCTGAATCACTACTGGTACACCTGTTCTTCATGAACAGCGATTGCGGTCTT
>NZ_JBPZHC010000017.1:0-58203 GCF_051857465.1 Pseudarthrobacter cremeus
ACCAGCTGTAAAAACCAGACCACAATCCACGGGATGGACAGGGCCCGGCCAAAACAACCAATCAATAAAACAATTGGTATCAACAAACTTGGCACACTATTGAGTTCTCAAACAACAGACACACCCGGCACCACCACAACATCTCAGCCGTGGATCGCTCCGGAGCAACTTCTCAAACTTACCGGCTGGCTTCCAACTTGTCAAACCGGCGTCCGCGACCTTCATCAGCCTGAGGCTTTCGTGTCGATTTTTCCGTCTGACTCCGTGGAGCAGCGCGGAAATAAACTCTACCACCACTTTTCCGGGATGGCCACCGCGCCTGCCAGGCAGCTCCCCCGGCCGCAACCCCGGGAGACAAAAAAGCCCGGAATCTCAAGGGATTCCGGGCTTTTCTGCCGCCGTCTTAGGAGAGCGGGATCACACTAGGGCAGTATGGCTGCTGCCTGTGCACCGGGCTTGAAGTACGCCGCACCCAAGGGGGGCAACGTGACGGTCAGCGATGCCGGCTGGCCGTCGCGTCCTTCGCCCGTGGCCGTCAGCGGTCCGGCATTCAGGACGCCCGATCCGCCGTAGTCCGCCGCGTCGGTGTTGAGGACTTCGGTCCAGGCCCCCGCAGCGGGAACACCCAAGGTGTACCCGACATGCGGACCCCCCGAGAAGTTGATGGCACACACCAGGGGGTTGCCGTCCTTGTCCCATCGGACAAAACTCAGGACGTTGTGGTCAGCGTCGCCACCGTTGATCCATTGGAAGCCGCCGGGTTCATTGTCCCGGGTGTAAAGCGCCGGCGTCGAGCTGTACAGCTCGTTCAGGGCCTTGGTGAGGAGCTGGATCCCACGGTGCGCCGGGATATCTGCCAGGTACCAGTCGAGTCCGTGCTGCTCGGACCACTCGGCTTCCTGGCCAAACTCAGTGCCCATGAAGATGAGCTGCTTGCCCGGGTGAGCCCACTGGTAAGCGAGGAACGCGCGCAGGTTAGCCAACTGCTGCCAGCGGTCGCCCGGCATCTTCCGGAGCATTGAGCCCTTGCCGTGCACTACCTCGTCATGGCTGATGGGAAGCAGGAAGTTCTCAGTGAACGCATAGACCATGGAAAAGGTCACCGTACCGTGGTGCCACTTCCGGTTGACCGGGTCCTCGGAAATGTACTTGAGGGAGTCGTGCATCCAGCCCATGTTCCACTTGAGGCCGAAACCCAGCCCATTGTGGCTGGTCGGGGCGGTAACTCCGGGGAACGCCGTGGACTCCTCGGCGATCATCACCGCGCCCGGGTGGGTCTTGTAGACAGTGGCGTTGACTTCCTGGAGGAACGACATGGCTTCGAGGTTCTCGCGGCCGCCGAAGCGGTTGGGCGACCACTGCCCTTCTTCCCGCGAGTAGTCCAGGTAGAGCATGGACGCCACGGCATCCACCCTGAGCCCGTCAATGTGGAATTCGTCGAGCCAGTACAGGGCGTTGGCCACCAGGAAGTTGCGTACCTCCGTCCGGCCGAAGTCGAAGATCAGGGTTCCCCAGTCGGGGTGCTCGCCCAGGTTCGGGTCGGCGTGCTCGTACAGCGGTTCGCCGTCGAACTGCGCCAGTGCCCAGGCGTCCTTGGGGAAGTGTGCAGGGACCCAGTCCAGAAGCACACCGATTCCGGCCTGGTGCAGCGCATCCACGAGGTACCGGAATTCGTCAGGGTGGCCAAACCGTGAGGTCGGCGCAAAGTAGGAGGTCACCTGGTAGCCCCAGGAGCCGCCGAAGGGGTGTTCGGCCACTGGCATGAACTCCACGTGGGTGAATCCCAGCCATTTGACGTACTCCACCAGGTCCTTGGCGAGTTCGCGGTATCCCAGGCCGAGGCGCCAGGATCCGAGGTGGACTTCGTAGACGCTCATCGGCGAATTGTGGGGGTCCCGCTGGGCGCGGGCTTCCATCCACTCGGCGTCCTGGAACGCGTAGGACGGCTCAACCACCTTGGACGCGGTCAGCGGCGGGACCTCTGTACCGAATGCCAGTGGATCGGCTTTTTCGACCCAGTAACCGCTCTTGGTCTTGATTTCGAATTTGTAGCACGCCCCTGCTAAAACACCAGGCAGGAAGACTTCCCACACCCCCGAGGAACCCAGTGAACGGAGCGAGTTTTCGCGGCCGTCCCACGCGTTGAAGTCGCCTTTGATCCTGACGGCCTGGGCGTTGGGGGCCCATACAGCGAAGGAGACGCCGTCCACATCGCCGAGGGAAGACTTGTAGTGCTGGACGTGGGCGCCAAGCACTTCCCACAGTTTCTCGTGCCGGCCTTCGCCGATGAGGTGAAGATCCACTTCACCCACGGTGGGAAGGTACCGGTAGGGCTCGTCCATGGTCTGGGGTGCCATGCCCGGGTAAGTGACTTCCAGCCGGTAGTCAGGCACGTGGCCGTGCTGGAGCGGCTCCAGTACCGCCACCCACACACCGTTGGCCTCGTGCGTCATGGGAACCGCACCGGCGGCAGTGACTACGCTGACTTCTTCGGCGAGGTGCTTCACCGTGCGGACCGTCACGTGTCCGTGGTCGTCCAGATGGGCGCCGAGCACCGAGTGAGGAGCATGGTGTTCGCCGTTGCCCACCCGGGCGAGCGTGTCCGCATCAACGTGAAGCGGCACACCGGGCCTGTCTGTTTGTGCTGAGCCTGTCATGTTAATACCTTCCGCTGCTGCCCCGGCATGATCGTCGGGGCCTTTACCGCTGAGGAGCCGTCTGGACGCATTCGCAGGAATGGCCAGCCAGTCAGGTCTGTTCCGCAATTCATAAACCACTTCATAGAGCGCCTTGTCCAGCCACAATGCCACAAAGAGCGGTGAGCCGCGGTCGATCGTGCCGGGCGTAACTGCGGCATAGCCGGCAAGGAACGCGTCCGCGCAATCATCGACCCAGGACGAGGGAACATTGGCACCCTGGTATTCGCGCTCGGCCGCGCCCGCGGCGTAGTCAAAGGACCGCAGCATCCCCACGACATCCCGGAGCGGGACATCGGGGAAGTTCCGTTCAGAGATGGGCCGCAGGGGCTCACCTTCAAAATCCAGGATCGCCCAGCGGTCCGGCTCTTCGCCGCGGCCGGGGACCTGCAGGATCTGGCCCAGGTGCAGGTCGCCGTGGATCCGCTGCAGCGGTCCGGCCGGAACGCCGTCAAGCTCACCAAGCAGCTTGTTCAGCTCGTCGTCGTAAGGCCCGACGGCGGCACCGGCTTCCGCCCATGCCTGGCGGACCCGCTGGGCTACCCCGGGAGCAATGATCTGGCCCGGGGCGGACTCACCGGTCATGCCGAGAGCGTCCGAAAGCCTGCGGTGGACAGTTGCCGTGGCCGCACCGAGGCCGCGTGCCTCGGCGGTGAAGTCGGTTCCGGTGCGCGCGGCGTCCACTGCCAGGCGCCAGGCATCGCGGCCTCCCGCGAGGAATTCGTGGGCCACGGCAAGCTCACCCTGGACCTGGCGGGAATCCGCCGGCACCTGGCCTGATGGCTGGGACAGGGGTGCGATCCACTGCCCGCGCACCCATCCGAGGGTGGCCGGAACCTCGGAGGTGCCCTGGGCGGTCAGGGCTGCTCCTACCTCTACCTCGGGATTCACTCCTTCGGAGAGGACCCGGAAGAATTTCACAATCGCCGCCGACTCGCCGTCGTCCACTATGACCGAACTGTTGGACTGCTCGCCGGAGAGGACCTTGACAACTCCGTGGGCCGTGGGCAGGCGGTGCTCCGACCGGGTCCGGTGGCCCGTCGCGGTTCCGCCAGTGGACCCTTCGGACCGGATCAGCTCCAGCCAGGCGGCGACAAACGACGGGTCGTATACGGCATCGTAGATCCAGGGCATCCCGGCATCAGGCCTCCGCCCGACCAATCCACGCTCGGCACCGGCGAGCGGGAAGTCCCGGTAACTCAACGGAACCTGGACGACGTCCGTCCGGCGTCCGCCGTCGGCCGTGGGGTACGAAACGGCCAGCAGGAAGATCTCCAGCCGCGCCTGCCCCGCCGCGTCCTCGAGCCGCAGGCTCCCCGCCTGTTCCAGCGCAAAATCTGCTGTCTTGACCGGGAACCAGCGCTGGAGCGGAAGCCACTCGCGCAGGACCGGGACCAACATGGCTGTGACGGTGGGTTCGTTCATGTCAGTTCTCGATTGACAGGACGGGAAGGGCCTGCGTGTAGGGCGAGGACGGGTTCGAGGTTGCCGAACGGATGCGCAGCCAGAAGAAGTCGTGGCTCCCCAGGGTGAGGGTCAGTGTTCCGTCGCCGTCGATTCCCGGGAACGGCTGGCCCCCGAACACATCACGCAGTCCGCGGCCTGCGAACTGGGGAATCCGGAGTTTGGCAGCGACAGGGTGCTGCGAGAGGTTGAAGGCGCACAGGATGGTCTCGCCTTCCTCGCCCACCGTGTTGTCATCCGAGAGTTCCCGCAGATATGCCACCACGGAGTCGTGATCTGCCTCCACATGCTTGAACGCCCCCAGCCCGAACGCAGGGTGGTTCTTGCGGACGCTCAGGATCTGCCGGGTCCAGCGGAGCAGGGAACCGGAGTGGGCGGCTTCGGCTTCCACATTGGCCATGGAGTAGTTGTACACGAGCGACTGGATCACGGGGAGGTACAGCTTGCCTGGATCGGCATGGGAGAAGCCCGCGTTCCGGTCCGGATTCCACTGCATGGGCGTACGGACGGCGTCACGGTCCTCGAGCCAGATGTTGTCGCCCATGCCGATCTCGTCCCCGTAGTACAGGAACGGACTGCCCGGCAGCGACAGCAGCAGGGCGTTGATCAGTTCGATCTCGGCCCGGGAATTGTCCAGCAACGGCGCAAGCCGGCGGCGGATACCGATGTTGGCGCGCATCCGGGGATCCGGGGCGTACCAGCCCAGCATGGCCGCACGCTCGTCAGCAGTGACCATTTCGAGCGTCAGTTCATCGTGGTTCCGCAGGAACGTCCCCCACTGGGCCCCTTCGGGGATTTCGGGAGTGTCCTGCATGGTCTCGATGATCGGAGCGGCCTTCTGGTCCCGCAACGCGTAGTAGAGGCGCGGCATGATGGGGAAGTGGAAGGCCATGTGGCATTCCGGTTCCTCAGCTGTGCCGAAATACTCCACTACCTCGTTGGGCGGCTGGTTGGCTTCTGCGATGATGACGCGGCCCGGGTAGCTTTCGTCCACCATGGCCCGCAGCTTGCGAAGGAAGTCATGCGTGGCAGGCAGGTTTTCGCAGTTGGTCCCTTCCTCCTCGAAGAGGTAGGGGATGGCGTCTGCGCGGAACCCGTCAATGCCCTGGTCAAGCCAGAAACGGACCACGTCGAAGAGGGCCTCGATGACCTTCGGGTTCTCGAAGTTCAGGTCAGGCTGATGCCCGAAGAAGCGGTGCCAGAAGAACTGCCGGCGGATGGGATCGAAGGTCCAGTTGGACTCTTCGGTGTCCACGAAGATGATGCGGGCGTCCTGGTACTTCTCGTCCGTATCGCTCCAGACGTAAAAGTCGCCGAAGGGACCGTCGGGGTCCTTCCGCGATTCCTGGAACCAGGGGTGCTGGTCCGAGGTGTGGTTCAGCGGAAGGTCGATGATGACACGGACACCCCGGGCGTGGGCCTCGGCCACCAGCCTCTTGAAGTCGGTGATGGTGCCGAACTCGTCCAGGACAGAGTTGTAGTCGGAGATGTCATAGCCGCCGTCACGCAGCGGTGACTGGAAGAACGGCGGGAGCCACAGGCAGTCCACCCCCAGCCATTGGAGGTAGTCCAGCCTGTCGATCAGGCCGCTGAAGTCGCCCGAACCGTCGCCGTTGGCGTCCGCGAAGGCCCTGACCAAAACCTCGTAGAACACGGCCTTCCTGTACCAGAGCGGATCATGGGGAAGGCCAGGGGCATTGAGCTCAAAGGTGCTCTTAGGGGTGAAATGCTGGCTGGAACTCTGCGGGTTAAAGCTCACTGATGCAATCTCCTCACGCTCAGGATGTGTGCGGGTTCGACGTGCGCGTCCAGGCGGACGTAGTTGTATTCGCCCCATTCCCAGGATTCTCCGGAAATGAGGTCTTCCACCAGGAAGCCGCCGTTGGGCGAGAGGTCTTCCGGGTCAAGTTCGAGGGCTGCGAGGTCAAGCGATACGGTGCTCTCCCTGATGCCGTGCGGATCAACGTTGACCACCACGAGGATGGTGTCCTTGGTGCCGTCCGGCAGCGTCTTGTGCTTGGAGTACACCACCGTGGCGTCATCGGTGCTGTGGTGGACCGTGAGGTTCTGCAGGTCCTGCAGCGCCGGGTGGGCGTGCCGGATCGCGTTGAGCCGGGTCAGGTATGGCGCCAGGGTACGGCCGGATGCGGCGGCAGCGTCCCAGTCGCGGGCTTTGTACTCGAACTTCTCGTTGTCGATGTACTCCTCCGCCCCCGGGCGTGCTACATGCTCGTAGAGTTCGTAGCCGGCGTAGACGCCCCACAGCGGGCTGGCCGTGGAGGCCAGGGCCGCCCGGATCTTGAACGCCGCCGGGCCGCCGAACTGAAGGTATTCAGTGAGGATGTCCGGGGTGTTGACGAAGAAGTTGGGACGGAAGTAGGCCGGAGACTCGTGGCTGACCTCGTTGAAGTACGTTTCGAGTTCCTTTTTGGTGTTCCGCCACGTGAAATAGGTGTACGACTGCTGGAAGCCGGCGCGGCCCAGTGCGTGCATCATGGCAGGACGGGTGAATGCTTCAGCGAGGAACACGACGCCCGGGGCCTTCTTGTTGACCTGCCCGATCAGCCATTCCCAGAACCACACCGGCTTGGTGTGTGGATTATCAACCCTGAAGATCTTCACGCCGTGGCTGACCCACAGCAGCACGATCCGCAGGATTTCCTTGGAAAGCCCCTCGGGATCATTATCGAAATTGAGCGGGAAAATGTCCTGGTATTTCTTGGGCGGGTTTTCCGCGTAGGCGATGCTTCCATCAACCCGGGTGGTGAACCATTCCGGGTTGGACTGCACCCACGGATGGTCCGGCGCGGCCTGCAGGGCCAGGTCCAGCGCGACTTCCAGCCCGAGTTCCTTCGCCCTGGCCACAAAGGCATCAAAGTCCTCGAACGTTCCGAGGTCCGGGTGGATGGCGTCGTGGCCGCCTTCTTTGGCGCCGATTGCCCAGGGCGAGCCGGGATCGTGGGGCCCTGCAATGAGGGTGTTGTTCGGGCCCTTGCGGTGCTGGATCCCGATGGGGTGGATGGGCGGCATGTAGATCACGTCGAAGCCCATGTCCGCCACAGCGTCCAGCCTTTTCGCCGCCGTCTGGAAGTTACCGGAAGTCCACGCCCCCGTGGTGTGGTCCCGCACGGCACCCTCGGAACGGGGAAAGAACTCGTACCAGGCGCCGCGGCCCGCGAGGTCGCGTTCGACCAGCAGCGGATACTGCTGCGAAACGGTGACCAGTTCCCGGATCGGCTGGCGGTCCACGATGGCGGCCACGTCCGCACTGAATCCGGCGCCGAGGCGTTCCTCCTCGGTCAGGGACTTGTCAACGAGCGAAGCCGCAGCCATGCGCAGGGTCCTCCGGTCAGCCGCTGTGCGGAAGACGTCCTCGGCCGCGTCCAACAGCAGGGCCGAGCCTTCGGCGAGCATCAGCTCGACGTCGATGCCGGCGGCCACCTTGACTTCCGCGTTGTGGTGCCAGGTCCCATAGCGGTCGTGCCAGGCCTCAATGAAAAAGGTCCAGTTGCCAACGGCCGACGGCGTGAGGACACCCTCCCAGCGGTCGGTCCCCATCCCGCGTTCCCCCCGGGGCGGCGCCAGCCTGACGCGCTGGCGCTCCTTTCCGCGGGGATCGAGGAGCACTGCGGAGACGCCGAGCTGATCGTGCCCTTCCCGGAAGGCGGTGGCACCCACCACGATCCCTTCCCCCGGCAGAGCCTTGGCAGGATATTTTCCGTCCTCCACCACTGGTTGCACGGCGGTGATCGGAAAACGGCCAAACCTTAGCCCGTCGGTGATTTTGCCTTTCGGCTTTTTCTTGGAAGAGGCGATGGTTCCTGAGTTAGTCGTCACATGCTCGACGTTAGCGAGAAATGGCCCAGATTGCTAAGCCTGCTCCTGTTTTTCCACTGCGGTTTCGACTTTTCCGGCACGTCAACTGTCATTTACCTAAAAGAAAGCCAAAGCAGTTCCGGCGGTCCTTGTTGTCGGTTAGTGTGGCGCAGGTGAAGGCAATCCGCAGATTTACCGTCCGAACTGTTCTCCCGGAACCCATCCGGCCGCTGGCCCGGCTGGCGACCAACCTGCGCTGGTCATGGCACCGGCAAACCCGTGATTTGTTCGCGGGTCTGAACGCCCGGATCTGGGAGGAATGCGGGCAGGATCCCGTCAGTTTCCTCGGACGGGTCAGCCGCGAGGAATTCCAGAGCCTCGCCGCAAACCAGGCGGTGGTTGATAAGGTGCGGGCCGCCGCGGAGGACCTGGACCGCTACCTTGAGGAACCGCGCTGGTACCAGAGCCTGGGCCAGGACGCCCCGGCCGCGATCGCCTATTTCTCCCCCGAGTTCGGCATCACCGAAGTCCTGCCGCAGTACTCGGGCGGCCTCGGCATCCTCGCAGGCGACCACCTCAAGGCCGCCTCGGACCTGGGCGTGCCCCTGATCGGCGTCGGCCTGCTCTACCAGGCCGGCTACTTCAAGCAGTCACTTTCCCGCGACGCCTGGCAGCAGGAAACCTACCCGGTCCTTGACCCGGACGGCCTCCCCCTGACCCTGCTCCGCGAGCCCTCCCCGGACGGCAACGGCCGGCCGGTACAGGTCTCCCTGCCGCTGCCCAACGGCCGCCGGCTGCTGGCGCACATCTGGCGTGCCGACGTCGGGCGCGTTCCCTTGCTGCTCCTGGACTCCAATGTCCCCGGCAACGACGACGCCGCCCGCGGCATCACGGACCGCCTTTATGGCGGCGGCGGAGACCACCGCCTCCAGCAGGAACTCCTGCTGGGCATGGGCGGCGTGAAGGCGCTGCGCGCGTACCAGCAGCTCACCGGAACCCCCGCGCCGGAGGTCTTCCACACCAACGAGGGCCACGCGGGCTTCCTGGGGATTGAGCGGATCCAGGAGCTGATGGCCGGTGAAGCTGCCCTCAGCTTCGACGAAGCCCTCGCCGCGGGGCGGGCATCCACGGTCTTCACCACCCACACTCCGGTCCCGGCCGGCATTGACCGCTTTGAGATCTCCCAGATCCAACACTTCTTCCAGGCCGGGCTTGCCCCCGCAGTCCCGGTGGACCGCATCCTGGAACTTGGCCGGGAAAACTACGCTGACGGCAACCCGTCCGTCTTCAACATGGCGGTCATGGGCCTGCGGCTGGCACAACGGGCCAACGGCGTCGCCAAACTCCATGGCGAAGTCTCCCGCGGGATGTTCTCGGCCCTGTGGCCCGGGTTCGACCACTCCGAAGTCCCCATCACATCGGTCACCAACGGCGTGCATGTGCCCACGTGGGTTGACGGGCGCATCTCGAAACTGGCACGTGAACAGTTCGGCACCGAAGCCGAAACCATGGGCCGCTGGGACCTTGCCTACAACGTCAGCGACGCCGATGTGTGGGCGCTCCGCCGTGAAATGCGCACGGCATTGGTGGAGGACGTCCGCCGCCGCCTCCGGGCCGCGTGGAAGAAGCGCGGTGCCGCCGACGCCGAGCTCGGCTGGACGGACAACGTGCTGGACCCCGACGTGCTCACCATCGGCTTCGCCCGGCGCGTCCCCACGTACAAGCGCCTGACCCTGATGCTGCGCGAACCTGACCGGCTCAAGGCCCTGCTCCTGCACCCGGAGCACCCGATCCAGCTGGTGATCGCCGGAAAGTCCCACCCGGCCGACGACGCCGGAAAGAAGATGATCCAGGACCTGGTCCGTTTCACTGACGATCCTGAGGTCCGGCACCGGATCGCCTTCCTGCCGAACTATGACATCGCCATGGCCAGGACCCTTTTCCCGGGCTGCGATGTGTGGCTGAACAACCCGCTCCGTCCCCTGGAAGCCTGCGGCACCTCCGGCATGAAAGCCGCCATCAACGGTTCGCTGAACCTTTCGGTGATGGACGGCTGGTGGGACGAGATGTACGACGGCGAGAACGGCTGGGCGATCCCCACCGCCAACAATGACGCGTCCCCCGAGGAACGCGACGACATCGAGGCGGCAGCGCTGTATGAGCTGCTGGAAACGCAGGTGGCGCCGCGCTTCTACGGCAGCACCGTGTCCGAAGCCGCGGGTGCCGCCGGCCCCTCAACCACCGGGTCGGAGAAAGTCCCCACCCACTGGGTCTCCATGATCAAGCACACGCTGTCCCACCTGGGGCCGGCCGTTTCCGCGGAACGGATGCTGCACGATTATGTCAACGTCCTGTACCGGCCCGCAGCGGAGGCAGGCCGCCGCGCCGTGGCTGATTCCTACGCCCAGGCCCGCATCCTGGCGGCATGGACCGCGAAGGTGCGGTCCGCGTGGCCGCTGCTGCATGTGGAGCACGTGGATTCCGTGGGAGTGTCCGAGGACCCGCAGATCGGCGACATCCTTCAGGTGAACGCCTACGTGGCGCTGCACACCCTGACACCGGAGGATGTTTCCGTGGAGGTTGCCTACGGACGCGCCGAGGAAAGTGACACGCTGACCGAGGTAACGGTGATGGACCTGCAGCCCAAGGAGGATCTCGGCAACGGGCGGCACCTGTTCAGCGGCTCCCTGGTCATCGACCGTTCCGGCCCGTTCGGCTATACGGTACGCGTCCTGCCACGCCACGAGGCACTGGCTTCGAAGGCCGAGCTGGGGCTGATCGTCAACGCCTGACGCCCCAGGGGCTACAGCAGTACCGCGGTGACCGCCAGATCGCTCCCGGCGTAGCTTTCGGCGTCCTGCAGGATCTCGCAGATGATCCCGAAGGACCGGTCGCCGCGGAACCGGGCTGCCACCTCCCAGAGGACGGTGACCGGCTCACTGCCGTTGTCGGTGATGCTGTCGGCGAAGTCATGCAGGGAATCGTTCAGCGCATCAAGGTTCACGCCGTAGTGCTCAGGGAACTCCAGGACCTCGCCGAAGGTCTCGAGAACCGCCCTTTTGCTGTCGGCGGCCGGAACCACCAGGCTGCGCCGGCCTGCGTCGGCCACCTGTGCCTGCAGCTCTTCCATGGTCCAGGTATCGGCGGAGTAGATCTTCATGGGGTTGTTCAGCTTCCTTCTGCGATGAATTTGAACGAATCGTAGTGGTCCTGCGTGTAGTACTTTTCTCCCCCGGAGCCGGTGATGATCCGGCGGGCTCCCCTGTCGGACTCCCCCGGGGTGGGAACGGTGTACTCGCGGTAGTAGCCGGAATCCTGCCGCGGGAGGATGCGCTCAAAATTGCCGAAGGTCTTATTGTCCTGGCTGTAGCGGTAAGGTCCGCCGGCACGGATCGAGGCGAGGGTCTGGCGTGCTTCCGCCGGGAGCAGCGACTCGTTGATCTCCGCAAGTGAGGAAGGGTTCGCCGGTGCGGCAGAACCGGCCGGGGCGGCAGGACCGGGAGCCCCCTGACCTGCGGCCGCGCCGGAACTTACCGCCGGCGTCGGACTTCCCGTCAGCGATTCAAGGACGCCGGTACCGCCGAAAGCGAGCAGTACCACCACTGTCAGCCCGGTCAGCAGCAGGGCAGCAACGGAACGGTTGCGCATCCGGTTCCTCCGCCGCTAGGTACGGTAGATGTTGATCGAGTTTGCCTCAATGAGGTCCGTCTCACCTGACGCGACCCGCCCGCCCTGGCGGAGCTCATGGAGCGGCGACGTGGTGAGGCGCAGTTCGAACATCCGGCGCGGCGTCCCGTCGTCGTTCGTGAGCTCCGGCAGGGTGATTCTCACATCGGAGTTGCTGCCGTTGACCACCACGAGCCCTGCCAGAGCGCCGTCGTCGGACCCGAGCAGGAGCTGCATCACCCGGTGACTGGGATCGTTCCAGCGTTCCATGGACATCGGCTGGCCTGAATGGTCGAACCAGTAGAGGTAGGACTGCTCGTCCCGGGCGGGAAAGTCGTGGGGCTGGCTTGCCAGGAACTCTTTGCGCAGCCGGACAAGGCGTTTGGTGCTGCGGAGCATCTCGGAGGACTCGGGCGTCCGCGTCCAGTCGATCCAGGCAATGGGGTTGTCCTGGCAGTAGGCGTTGTTGTTGCCCTGCTGGGTGTGCGCCAGCTCGTCACCGGCAGTGATCATGGGCACGCCCAGGGAAATCATCATGGAAGCCATGAGGTTCCGCCGGGACTGGGCACGCTGCGCCAGGATGCCCTCGTCCTCGGTCCGGCCTTCGAAGCCGTGGTTGTAGCTGCGGTTATCGCCGTGCCCGTCCCGGTTCTGCTCGCCGTTGGCCTCGTTGTGTTTGCGGTCGTAGGAGACGAGGTCGTTCAGGTTAAAGCCGTCATGTGCCGTGACGAAGTTGACCGATGCCAGCCTGGAGCGGCCTGAGCCCTCAAAAAGCGCGGCAGAACCGGACAGCGCATCTGCCAGCCGGGCGACGGACCCGCCATGCCCGCCCGCCTCGATGGCCGCCCGGTCGGAGAGCCAGAAGGAGCGGACGCTGTCCCTGAAGTGATCGTTCCAGTCCACCCAGCCCATCGGGAACTTACCGGTCTGCCAGCCGCCGTAGCCGACGTCCCAGGGTTCGGCTATCAGTTTCACGTCGGACAGCACAGGATCTGCAGCCACCGCCACCAGGAAAGGGTGCCGGGGATCAAACTCGTTGTGGGAGTTCCGGCACAGGGTCACTGCCAGGTCAAAACGGAACCCGTCGATATGGAATTCGTCCACCCAATACCGGAGCGAGTCCAGGACCAGCTGGACAACGCGGGGGTTCCCGAAGTTCAGGCTGTTGCCGCACCCGGTGGTGTCCACGTATTTTCCGTGGCCATCCATACGGTAGTACGCGTTCTCGCCGAGCCCGCGGAAACTGAGGGTGGGCCCGTCAGCGCCGCCCTCGGCAGTGTGGTTGTAGACGACGTCAAGGATCACTTCGAGTCCGGCCGCGTGAAGGAGTTTGACCATTCCCTTGAACTCGTCCTGGATGGCCTGCGGACCGGCCTCCTGGGCGGCCTTCGTTGCGTACCCTGGGTGCGGCGCGAAGAATGCGGCTGTGTTGTAGCCCCAGTAGTTGGTCATGCCGAGGTTTTGCAGATGTGGCTCGTCCAGGTGGAAGTGCACCGGGAGCAGCTGGATTGAGGTCACACCCAGGCTCTTGATGTGCTCGATGATCGCCGGATGTGCCATGCCCGCGTACGTTCCGCGCAGTTCCTCCGGCACGTCCGGGTGCAGCATGCTCTGGCCACGGACATGAGCCTCGTAGATGATGGTGTTCCGCCATTGCAGCCGCGGCCGCTCGTCCTGTCCCCAGTCGAAATCGCCGGCCATCCTGACGTTCGTCAGGAATCCTTCCCGCTGGTCCACCGCACGGCCGTAGGGATCAAGCAACAGGGGCTGGCCGCCGTCGTCGTCCAGGTCCATGGTTGGCACTGACAAAGGCAGCGGCTCGGCCTTGGAAGTAGCACGGAACCCATAGCGCGAGCCGTACGGGAAATCATCAACTATGCCGTGGTGCACACCGTGCGTGACGTTGGGCAGCGTCTGCAGGCGCCATTCGCCGCCGGGGGCCTTGTAGGCAATCTCGAGGGTCAAGACGCCGGGCGCATAGACAGCGACGTTGGCGCTGGAGTGCAGGGCGTTGTCCGCGCCGGGACCCGGGCGCGGAACGCTGACACCGAGTGGATGTGCAGAGGAGGCATCCATGGTGGAAGCGGTGTCGAAAAGCGGCATGACCATCACGTCAATGGTAGCCGCCGGGGCCGGTTCATCCGCACTCCGGCCATTGTGACACCCGCAAGCCGCCGCGGACGTCATGCCGCCTCATGCGGACCCGGGTTGCATACTGGAAGGAAACGTCGAGGCGGAGGTACCAAGTGCGGGTTGTACTGGCTCAGATCATCAGCGGCCGGGACCTGGCCGCCAACTTGTCCACCATCGAACGCGAGGCGCAAAAGGCCAAGTCGGGCGGTGCCGACATGGTGGTTTTTCCCGAAGCCTCCATGCGGGCCTTCGGGAACCCGCTGGTGGACATCGCCGAACCGCTGGACGGACCGTGGGCCTCGCGGGTGCGTAGCATCGCGGCGTCCCTGGACATGGTTGTGGTGGCGGGGATGTTCACCCCGGGGTCGGCTGCCGGTCCGGGTTCCGCCGGCGGAAAAGTGCGGAACACGCTCCTGGCCACCGGGCCCGGCGTCGAGGCGCACTATGACAAGGTCCACCTCTTTGACGCCTTCGGCTTCCTTGAATCGGACACCGTTGATCCGGGTACTGAACCGGTAACGTTCGACGCCGGCGGCCTCACCTTTGGACTGTCCACCTGCTATGACATCCGTTTCCCGGCCCTGTTCACCGCGAACGCCGAACGGGGCGCGGAGGCGAACATCGTCTGTGCCTCGTGGGCCTCCGGGCCGGGCAAGGTTGAGCAGTGGCAGTTGTTGGCCCGTGCGCGTGCCCTGGACTCCACCACTTACGTCCTCGCCTGCGGACAGGGTGACCCCGTCACCCAGGGCGTCCGCGCCAAGGCCGGTTCCCCGACCGGGGTGGGGCATTCGGTCTTCGTCTCACCGTTGGGCGAGGTGCTGGACGAGCTCGACGCCGCCCCGGGCCTGCTCTATGCCGACCTGGACGCCGCCGTGGTCAGGGAGGCCCGCCAGCGGCTCCCGGTTTTGGCCAACCGCCGCGACTTCCAGCCCGCTCGACGCTCTCTTACTTAATGCAGTAAAACCGGCAACCCTCTCTCACCGTGTGAGAGAGGGTTGCCGGTTTTACTGCAGGTAGTGCCAGAGCGTTGGTGGCGCGGCCGGCATCCGGAAGCGTGCGTCAAAGCCACGAAGGCGCAGCATGCGGAGGATGTCAGCCGTGCCGCCCACTACTTGGCGGCGCGCTGCCTGGAGACTTCGTACAGGGAGATGCCGACGGCCATGGAGGCGTTCAGCGATTCCATGGCGGAGTCGATCGGGATGGAGACGATCTGGTCGCAGTTCTCGCGGACCAGGCGGCTCAGGCCTTTGCCTTCAGAGCCGACCACGATGCACACAGGCTCCGTGGCGAGGGTGAGGTCCGGAAGCGAAACATCGCCGTCGCCGTCGAGCCCGAGGACAAAGATGCCCATGTTCTTGAACTGCTTCAGGGCGCTGTTCAGGTTCGCCGCACGGGCCACCGGAACACGCACGGCCGCGCCGGCGCTGGTCTTCCAGGCGGAAGCGGTGACGCCGACGGAACGGCGTTCCGGAACGATGACGCCATGGCCGCTGAAAGCAGAGACGGAGCGGATGATGGCGCCGAGGTTACGCGGGTCCGTGATGCCGTCAAGCGCCACGAACAGCGGCGCGTTGGGTACGTGCCCCTTCTTCCAGGCCGCCACGGTTTCCTCAGCGAGGTCGTAGGCGTCCTGGTACTCGTAGGGCGGGATCTGCAGGACGAGGCCCTGGTGGACGGCGTCGTCTGTCATGCGGTCAAGCTCGGGCTTGCCCGTCTCGAGCAGCGGGATGCCGCGTTCTGCAGCAAGCTTCAGCGATTCCTTAACACGGTCGTCCATCTCAATCCGGATGGCGATGTGCAGGGCTTTGGCCGGGATGCCGGCACGCAGGGCTTCGACAACCGAGTTGCGGCCGGTGACGACTTCCTCGGTGGCGCGGCCCTTGGGACCGGAGCGGGAAGCACCGGCGCTGCGGGCACCGGTGCTGGTGCCACGCTTGGCGGCGGACCGATCCGCGAGCTGCTTGCTCTTGTGGGCCTTGTGGTACGGGCGGTCCTCCGCCTTGGGCGTGGGCCCTTTGCCCTCCAGGGCCTTGCGGCCATGCCCGCCGGTTCCGACGGTAGGGCCCTTCTTCGCTTTTACCGACCGGCGACCATTGTTGGCCATGAGAGTTCCACCCTTGATTGTTTGACTGAGTCTGCCTACCAGTCTACTGAATCAAGTAAAATCGCCGGTTCAGTCCCGCTGCAGGCTCCAGGTGGCGCCGTCGGGGCCGTCCTCAACAGCGACGCCGGCGGCCTTCAGCGTGTCCCGGATGGCGTCCGAGGCGGCCCAGTCCTTGGACGCCCTGGCCTGCGCGCGGGCAGCGAGCTGGGCCTCGACCAGGACCTGCAGGGCCGCTGATTCCCGGGTGTCCGCGACCGCGCCGGAAGCCACATCGTTCAGGCCCAGGACGCGAAGCATGTCGTGAAGGCTGTGCAACGCCTGCTGCGCCTCCTGCAGGCGTCCCTCCGTCAGGGCTGTGTTGCCGGACCGCACTGTCTCGTGGACCACGGCGAGGGCCTGCGGAACGTTCAGGTCCTCGTCCATGGCGCGTTCGAATTCCTCGGGCACCTTGCCGTCGGTGGCGAACGTATGGTTTCCACCGGCGGACAATGCCTGAACGGCGCGGCTCATAAAGCCCTCAATGCGTTCGACAGCGGCCGCAGCTTCGTGCAGCGACGTGGGGCGGTAGTCCAGCACCGACCGGTAGTGGGCCTGCCCGAGGTAGTAGCGGACCACCCGCGGGGAAGCCAGCTCCAGCATCTCCGATGGGCTGATGGTGTTGCCGATGGACTTGGACATCTTGTCGCCCTCGTAGGTGACCATGCCGTTGTGCATCCAGAAGTTGGCGAAGCCGTGCCCGGCGGCCTGGGACTGCGCCATCTCGTTCTCGTGGTGCGGAAACCGGAGGTCCAGGCCGCCGCCGTGGATGTCGAATTCGGTGCCCAGGTACTTGGTGACCATCGCCGAGCATTCCAGGTGCCAGCCCGGCCGGCCGGCACCCCACGGCGAAACCCAGCTCGCCGTCGTCGGCTCGCCGTCCTTGTGGCCCTTCCAGAGGGCGAAGTCACGGGGGTCTTTCTTTCCCCTGGGGTCCGCGTCCGGTGCACCCTGCATGTCCTCGATGTTCTGGCGCGTCAGGGAACCGTATTTGTCCCAGGACCTCACATCGAAGTAGACGTCGCCGGAATCGTCGAGAGCCGGGTAGGCGTGGCCGCGCTCGATGAGCGACTGGACCAGTGCATGCATTTCCGGGATGTGGCCGGTTGCCCGCGGCTCATAGGTGGGGCGGGAAACGCCGAGGGTGTCGTAAGCCTTAAGGAATTCCTGTTCGAAGCGGTAGGCCAGCGCCCACCATTCCTCTTCGCGGACGGCGTCCGGCCCATCCTCGAAATCCGGGCCGAAGGACTCGGCGGATTTGGCGAGGATTTTGTCGTCGATGTCCGTGACGTTGCGGATCACCGTCACGCGCAGGTTCCTGTACTCGAGCCAGCGGGTCAGCTGGTCAAACGCGATGGCCGAGCGGATGTGGCCCACGTGGGGCATCCCCTGCACTGTGGCTCCGCAGTAGTACAGGCTCGCTTTTCCCGGGACGAGGGGAACGAAGTCACGGACTTCGGCGGATGCTGTGTCGTAAAAGCGGAGGGTCACCGCTCCAGATTAGCCGAAAAGATGTCGGCGCCCGCTGCCTGTCAGGGTTGCCCGGCAGCCGATCCGGTCAGCGCGGATAAACGAGGGCCGTGGCCACGGCGGCTATGCCCTCACCCCTGCCAGTGAAACCCAGTCCGTCACTGGTAGTGGCTGTGACGCTGACGGGCGCTCCGGCGGCTTCGGTCAGTACATTCTGCGACTCCTGCCGCCGCGGACCGAACTTGGGCCGTCCGGCAACAAACTGGACCGCCACGTTGCCGATCTCGAACCCGGCGGCCCGGACAATCCTGGCCGCCTCTGCGAGCAGCGTGACGCCGGACGCCCCGGCGAATTCCGGCCGGTCCGTCCCGAAGTGTGTCCCGAGGTCCCCCACGCCGGCAGCCGAGAAGAGGGCATCCGCAGCCGCGTGGGCCACCGGATCCCCATCCGAGTGTCCGGCCAGTCCGCGCTCACCTTCCCAGAACAGCCCGCCGAGCCACAACGGCCGGGGAAGGTCCTCGGACGCATAGGCATGGACGTCCATGCCGATGCCGGTGCGCGGGATGATCACCTGCTTCGCGTTCATGCTTAGCCCTCCACCCATCGGATACCCAGCGGGCCCTCCAACAGCCCTTCAGCGATGATCAGGTCGAGGGGCGTAGTGATCTTCAAGGACTGCGTGGAGCCGTGGACGGCGTGCACCCGGACTCCCAGCAGTTCCACCAGCATGGCGTCGTCGGTGACCGCGGCCGACTGCTTCTCATCAAAACCCGACGCCGCCTCGTGAGCCTGAAGCAGAGTGGACAGCCGGAACCCTTGGGGTGTCTGCACCGAACGCAGTTCCTCCCGCGGAGCCGTACCGGTAACGACTTCAGGCGCGATGGCGGTGTCGGCCCCGGTTGTCCGGGCAACCGTCTTGACGGTATCCACCACCGGGACACCCGGGATCACCGCAACGGCGCCGGCTGCCAGGGAATCAACCACACGGTGGAAGACATATTCAGGCGTCAGCGCCCTGGCGGCGTCGTGCACCAGCACCGCTTCGACGCCGTCCATCAGTGCAGCGATGCCCGCCCGGACGGAGTCCGCCCGCGTCGAGCCGCCAACAACAAGGGTAAGAAGGGGACCGCCGTCGGCCAGTTCCTGCCTGAATTCCTCGCAGAGCTGGTGGAGGTCCTCCGCCTCTGCCGGCAGCACCACACAAACCTGGCTGCTGACCCCGGAGGCGACGACGCCCCGAAGTGCGTGCATCAGGATGGGCTCTCCACCCAGCGGCACCGCGGCTTTGGGCAAACCGTAACCCAGCCGCTCACCGGAACCTGCGGCCACGATGATGACGGCGGTGACAGGGCGGGGCAGTCCGTTGTTCATGCGCTCCAGCCTACGTCCCGGACACCCACGCGTGGTGGAACCGGCGCGGGGGAAACGGGCGGACAAGCGCAACCGCTTCCGGAGAACCCGCGCCCAGGCCAAAAAGGGCAAAAAGAAACCCCGGCGGTACTCACGTACCCCCGGGGCTCAATTCTTAGGAAGCCAGGACCTCGTCGAGAACGCTTGCTGCCTTCTCTTCATCGGTCTTTTCAGCCAGCGCCAGTTCTGAAATCAGAATCTGCCGGGCCTTGGCCAGCATTCGCTTCTCACCTGCGGAAAGGCCCCGATCGTGATCGCGGCGCCAGAGGTCGCGAACAACCTCTGCAACCTTGATGACGTCACCGGAAGCAAGCTTCTCCAGATTTGCCTTGTATCTGCGTGACCAGTTGGTGGGTTCTTCAGTGAACTCAGCCCGAAGCACATCGAAAACGTGCTCCAAACCTTCCTTGCCCACTACGTCACGGACCCCAACAAGGTCAACGTTCTCTGCTGGAACTTCAATGGTCAGATCACCCTGAGCCACCTTGAGCTTGAGATACATCTTCTCTTCGCCCTTGACAGTGCGCATCTTGATTTCTTCAATTTTTGCTGCACCGTGGTGAGGGTAAACTACTGTCTCGCCGACCTCAAATACCATGTGGACATTCCCCTTTCCCGCAGACCAGTTTATCACGATTCAGGCATATGACTGGCCTCTGCAGGGGCCCGGAACCGCATGAATCCGCGGAAAATGGGGCAAATCAACCCCCTCCACCCCCTTGACGAACGCGGATAATAGTGCATCCGCTGCCTGCTGCCAAGGACAATATGACCGCGCGGAATCCTCGTTTGGAGCCGATTGCCGCTAGGCTATGGCTGAATAATGTTTCAAGACTCTCGAGGAGTACGTGACGTGCGTTTCACTGCGATGAACCGGGCCCAGAGCGCCAAGCTGGCACTGGCAGCAGGAGCCCTGGCCCTGGGCCTGGCGACTATGACCGGCTGCGGCTACATCAACCCCCAGCAGACCTCTCACCAGTACTCCTCCTCCGATGGCATCCGCGCAGACCTCGGCCCGCTGCAGCTTCGGAACATGCTGATCGTTTCAGATGGCGAGGACAAGCCCGGCCGCCTGCTCGGCGCCGTGTACAACTCCTCATCGAAGGACGTCAAACTCACGGTCAACGGTGCCAAGGGTTCCCGGACGCAGGTTCCGGTGAAGGCGAACTCCTACACCCTGCTCAACGACTCCACCGATGAAGCCATCCTGAGCACGTCCGGCGGCATTGCCGGTTCCCTCGTGGACGTCAAGGTCAGCGAGGACGGCACCGATGTCAGCAAGACGGTCCGCGTGCCTGTCCTGGACGGCACCCTGGCTGAGTACAAGGAGTACCTGCCGGCAGGCAGCGAACCCACCACCTCCGGCTCCCCCACCCCGTCGCCGTCGGCCACCGCCACGGGGGCAGCCCACTAGACGCTCCCGGCCGGCCGGGCAGGGTGCAAAGGTAGAAACCGGCAGAACTGCACAGGCACAAAAAGGAGGGCTCCCCGTGGGGGAGTCCTCCTTTTGCGTAGTTACAGTTGTTGGCTGCTGTTGCCCGGTTTTCCTACGGCTCGAACTTGTAGCCGAGGCCGCGGACGGTGACCAGGTAGCGGGGCACGGAGGGGTCCGGTTCGATCTTGCCGCGAAGCCGCTTGACGTGGACATCCAGGGTCTTGGTATCCCCCACATAATCCGAACCCCAGACCCGGTCGATCAGCTGGCCGCGGGTCAGCACCCGGCCGGAGTTGCGCAAAAGCATTTCCAGGAGCTCGAATTCCTTCAGCGGAAGCAGGACCTGTTCGCCGCCCACGCTCACTACATGGCGCTCGATGTCCATCCGGACAGGGCCGGCCTGAACCGTGGCGGAGATCAGTTCCTCGGGCTCGCCCTGCCTGCGGAGTACCGCCCGCACGCGGGCTACGAGTTCCCGGGACGAATACGGCTTGGTGACATAATCGTCGGCGCCCAGTTCCAGGCCAACCACCTTGTCAATCTCCGAATCCTTGGCGGTCAGCATGATCACCGGGACGCTGGAGCGCTGACGCAGCTGGCGGCATACCTCGGTGCCTGACAGGCCCGGGAGCTGCAGGTCCAGCAGCACCAGATCCGCACCGTTCCGGTCGAATTCGGTAATGGCGTCCAGTCCGTTGTCCACAACCTCGACTTCGAACCCCTCTTTGCCCAGCAAATACGACAGCGGGTCGCTGAACGACTCTTCGTCCTCGACTATCAAAATACGGCTCAAGCGCTGGCTCCTTGCTCATGTACGCCGCGTTCTTTAACGCGCTCGTGTACGGCTCGTTCTTTGACTCCTGCGGTTTCGGGTTCGTCCTGCGTTTCCATTTCAGGCAGCCTCAGGGTAAACGTGGAACCCTGGCCGGGCCGGGACCATAAGGTCACCTCACCGCCATGGTTGGAGGCGACGTGCTTGACGATACTCAGCCCAAGGCCCGTCCCGCCTGTGTGGCGCGACCGCGCAGCATCCACGCGGTAGAACCGCTCGAAGACGCGCTCCTGGTCCTCCAGGCTCATGCCCTCACCCTGGTCCGTGACAGAAACGGCGATGAGTCCTTCCTTGGACCGGACGCCGACGCCCACCTTGGTGTTTTCAGGCGAGTAGCGGATGGCATTGTCGATCAGGTTCCGCAGCGCCGTAACAAGCAGGTCCCGGTCACCGAATACCTTGGCCTCCACCCGGTCACCGACAACTATCTGGATGTTCTTGCTTTCGGCGGGGAGCTGGGAGCGGTCCACGGCTTCGGAGATGACGGCGTTGATGTCCACCGCCGTGCCTTCCTGGGAGACGCTGGCTCCCTGGAGGCGTGAGAGTTCAATGATGTCCTGGACCAAGGCAGCCAGCCGGCCTGATTCCTTGTGCATGCGCTTGGCGAACCGTCGGACGGCTTCGGGGTCGTCTGCCGAAGACTCCAGTGCCTCGGCCAGCAGGGAAATTGCACCTACCGGGGTCTTGAGCTCGTGTGAGACGTTGGCGACGAAGTCGTTCCGGATCTCTTCCGTGCGGGTGATCTCGGTCCGGTCATCGGCAAGCAGCAGGATGTATTCCTCGCCGAGCATGGCTGCACGCACCTGCACGATGATTGTTCCCTGGCCCAGCGGACCGCGCGGAAGCTCCAGGCGCTTTTCCAGGATGACACCGTCCCGGCGCACCCCCGCCGTCATGTCCAGCAACTGCTTGTGGACCACAGTGTGGCCGCGGACGAGCCCGTAGGCGTAGGCGGCCGGGCTTGCCCGGACCACGCCGTCCACGGCGTCCACCACCACAAAGGCCCGCCCGACGACGGCAAGCACCTCCGCGGCGCCCGGCGGCAAGGTGAGTTCGTCGTCGTCGACGTCAACAAGCTGCCGCTGCTGTTCACTGACCCTGAACGCGAGCACGCCGAAAGTGCCTAACGCCAGGCCAACCAGGCCGGCGATGACACCGATGAGCGTAGAATCCACGGCTCCAGCTTATGCTGTGAGGAGTGGCCTACCGGTGCGTCCCGGGCCATTGCACGAACGGTTCAGCTAACGTTCATCTACAAACGACAAAGAGTTCACCGCCCGCTGACAGAGTTACCCGTCGGAGTGCCGAACGGCGACATGAGTTCCGTCTGCCATGGGCGGTGCGGAGTTCCAAGGAAAGGACGCCACGTGCGTAAGGTTTTTCAGGAAGAGCTGACCCAGGTGGGTGAACAGCTCGTTGAGATTTCCGGGTTGGTCAGCGAGGCCATCGGGAAGGCCACCACCTCCTTCCAGGTCGCCGACGTGGATCTGGCCGAAGACGTTATTACTGCAGACGCCCGCATCGACTTCCTGCAGAACAGCCTGGATGAGCGTGCCATTGACATCCTCGCCCTGCAGGGACCGGTAGCCAGCGACCTCCGCATGATCGTGGGCGCCCTGCGCATGAGCGCTTCCCTGGAACGGATGGGTGATCTTGCCCGCCACATCGCACAGCTCGCACGCCTGCGCTTCCCGTCCACCGTGATCCCGGCCTCCATGACGGCCACGTTCGAGAAGATGGCCGAACTGGACCGGTTGATTGCCCAGAAACTCACCGTGCTGCTGGAAACCCGGGACCTTGAAGTTGCCCGGGATATCCTCAAGGCCAACACCACCATCGACGACCTTCACCTGAGCGTCTTCAAAGCGATCGCTTCCCCGGACTGGGCCGAGTCGCCCGCCACCACCGTGGACGTGGCCCTCGCCAGCCGTTACTTCGAACGCTTTGCCGACCACGGTGTGTCGGTGGCCCGCAAGGTGACCTACCTCGTCACCGGCGAATGGCAGCCACAGGCCCTCTAGCCCACGCTTCAGCCAACGACGGCGGGCCGGTCACCTCAGGTGACCGGCCCGCCGTCGTTGCTTTACCTTAATGCGAAGCCAGGATCCCGGCTGAGCTGCGTCCAAGGGAGGAACGACCGAGCAGCCAGCGGGATTCTCGGCGTAGCCCTATTTTTTGCCCTGGTTGGCCACTGCCAGAATGGCCTCCGCAGCGGCTTCCGGGTCCAGGTACGTTCCGCCTGCCTTAATCGGCTGGAAGTCCTCGTCGAGGTCGTAGACCAGCGGGATTCCGGTGGGGATGTTCAGGCCGGCAATAGCGTCGTCGCTGATGCCGTCCAGGTGTTTGACCAGCGCGCGCAGCGAATTGCCGTGCGCGGTGACCAGGACGGTCTTGCCGGCCTTCAGGTCTGCCTTGATGTCCGATTCCCAGTAAGGCAGCAGGCGGACCAGGACATCCTTGAGGCATTCGGTGCGCGGCATGGCGTCGCCCAGGTCCGCGTACCGGGGATCCCCCACCTGGGAGAACTCGGAGTCATCGGCAAGGGGCGGCGGCGGGGTGTCGTAGGAACGGCGCCATTCCATGAACTGCTCTTCGCCGTACTCGGCAAGCGTCTGGGCCTTGTCCTTGCCCTGCAGGGCGCCGTAGTGGCGTTCGTTCAGGCGCCAGTCGCGCTTGACCGGGATCCAGCCGCGGTCGGCCTTGTCCAGCGCGATGTTCGCCGTGTTGATGGCCCGCTTCAGAAGCGACGTGTACAGAATGTCCGGCAGGACGTTGTGCTCCACCAGGAGCTCACCACCGCGGGCTGCTTCCTCGCGCCCTTGGTCGTTCAGGTCTACGTCCACCCAGCCGGTGAACAGGTTCTTGGCGTTCCATTCGCTGTGGCCGTGGCGCAGCAGAATCAGCTTGTAAGTCATGATTTTCATCCTAGCTGAGCGGCGTTGCAGCCCGCCCAGCATTACAAGCCCTGTGCCGTTGCGAGGATAAGGTTGGGCAGTGGTGCAAAAAGCTGAACGGGTGGCGTCCGCCCGGATCTCCGGCAACAGCCCGGTCAGGATGGCCTCCAAGGGCAATCCCGGCCGTCCCGTCGGAAACGCCACCCGCGGCACCACCAATCCCAACCGGATGCGACGGCTGGACCGTTGGCTTACCGGACCGCAGGCCTGGCGGCTGCGGGCGGCCGAAGACCCTCTGGTGGTTGACCTGGGCTACGGCGCGACGCCGGCCACTGCCGTCGAACTCTTTGACCGCCTTCGCACTGTCCGGCACGATGTCCGGGTCTGCGGGATCGAAATAGAACCTGAGCGGGTCCGTGTGGCCAGGGCACTGGAACGGCCGGGGCTGACCTTCCTCGTGGGCGGCTTCGAATTGCCACTTGCCGGGCGGCCCGTGCTGGTCAGGGCCTTCAACGTCCTGAGGCAGTACGAGGAAGCGGATGTGGCAGGTATCTGGCGGCTGGTCCAGGGCCGTCTGGCTCCGGGCGGACTCTTTATTGACGGAACGTGCGATGAAATAGGACGGCGCGTGACGTGGGTTGCCCTCGATGCGGAGCGGCCATTGTCTCTGAGCATGTCCGTGCGGTTCGGCAGCTTTGATCTGCCCTCGGAAGTTGCGGAGCGGTTGCCGAAGGCGCTCATCCACCGCAACGTCCCGGGCGAACCTGTCCATCGGCTGATGCAGGCCATGGACCGGGCCTGGCTGGAGTCAGCGCCGCTGGCCCCCTTCGGCAACAGGCAGCGGTGGCATGCCATGTGCAAGGCACTGCGCGACGGCGGGTGGCCGGTTCAGGACGGGCCGTCGCGGTGGCGCCTGGGTGAGCTGACCGTGGGTTGGGAGGCGGTGGCTCCGCTGGGTTACCAGGGGCCGTAGGGCCCGGTGTTGCGGTTGCCGCCGCGGCCGGCGTCCTTGACTGCCGGCCGGACATCGGCCAGGTAGACGGAGGCGGCCACGACGGCGGCGAGGCCGAACAGGCCGAGGGTGCCGAAGATTCCGCCGCCGCTGCCAAAGAACGAGATGACACCGACCAGGGTGGCGCCACCGGTCAGCGCCAGCCAGAACGTCTTGGTCCGTTTGCCTGTGGCTTCGAAGGCGCCGGGCTTGTGCCGGACACAATCCAGCAGGGCCCACACTTCAAGCCCCAGTGCCACCAGGGCAAGGATAAAAAACAGGGCCGTTTCAACAGGCCGAATTATCAGTTCACCGTCCACCATCCAAGCCTAGCGGCCCAGTGAGTCCAGCGCCTGCTTCAAATCGGCCCAGAGGTCCTCGACATTTTCGATGCCTACACTCAGGCGCACCAGGTTCTCCGGCACACTCAGCGGTTCAGCGGTGTGCCGGCGGCGCCGTTCGATCAGCGATTCCACGCCGCCCAAGGAGGTAGCCGGCAGCCAGAGCTGCAGTTCCCGTACCAGTTTGTCCGCAGCGTCCGCCCCGTTCAGGCCGGCCGTGGGCGCGATCTCCACGCACACGATGGAGCCAAAACCCGTCATCTGCGACTTTGCCCGTTCATGGCCAGGGTCTGTGGGAAGTCCCGGAAAGCGGATGGCTTCGATGAGGGGGTGCGTGCTGAGGCGTTCGGCCAGGATGGCAGCCGAGGCCTGAGAGCGTTCCACGCGCAGGGCCAGTGTGCGGAGCCCGCGAAGTGCCAGCCATGCCTCGAATGGGCCTGCGATGCCGCCGTGGATGATGCGGTGGTGCAGCAGGGCCGCCCGGATGTCAGGGTTGGAGGTCACCAGGGCGCCGAGAACGACGTCGGAATGGCCGGCCAGGTACTTTGTCACGGAGTGCAGTACGACGTCCGAACCCAATGACAGGGGCTGCTGCACCAGCGGGGTGGAAAAGGTGTTGTCCGTGACGACTATGGCTCCCACCGCGTGGGCGGCCGCCGTGAGTTCGCGGATGTCCGCAATGCCCAGCATCGGGTTGGTGGGGCTTTCGAGCCAGAGCATCCTGGCCGCTTTCGCGTTCTGTCCCTGCGGGGCCAGCTGTTCCTTCACGGCGTCAGTGTCGGAGATGTCCACCGTCCGGAGTTCCAGGAAGCCCTTCTGGGCCAGCTCTGTGGCCATCACCAGCGAGCCGGCGTAGCTGTGCGAGGGCATGACCAGGACACCGCCTGCCGGCAGCAGGGACAGCGCGGAACTCACGGCGGCAAGCCCGGAAGCATAAAGCAGCCCGGGAAGCTCAGAGCCTTCCAACTGCCCGAGGGCTTCTTCGAAGGGGTCCCAGGTGGGATTGGCGTAGCGGCCGTAGCCACGGTCGCCGTCAGCCAGTGCGCCAGTTCCGAAATACGTCGAGGACAGCACGATAGGCGGGTTCACAGGCTCATCCCGCCTGCGTGGCGGCCGGCCGGCGGCAACCACCACCGTTTCGGCCGACAGGGACGCTGCGTGCTGCTCCGAAAGACTCATGGGGAAAGCGTACTTGGACGCCGGGCCGGGCCCGAAGTCGGCTGGGAAGTCGGTAGGCTTGAGCAGTGAACACGCAAAACCCCGGACTTTTCATCGCCTTCGAAGGCGGCGACGGTGCCGGCAAGTCCACGCAGGCGGCCCGGCTAGCCGGCGCCCTTGAGGCGCGCGGACTGAAGGTCCTGCAGACGCGCGAGCCCGGCGGCACTCCCATTGGCGAAAAGCTGCGCTCCCTGGTCCTTGACCACGGCCATGGCCACATCGATGCGCACACCGAAGCCCTGATTTTCGCAGCCTCGCGTGCTGCCCACGCCAGCCAGGTGATCCGCCCGGCGCTGGAACGCGGCGAGGTTGTCCTGACTGACCGTTACATTGACTCCTCCGTGGCGTACCAGGGCGCCGGCCGTGACCTCGGCGCCGATGCCGTCCGGTCGTTGAATGAATGGGCCACCTCCGGGCTCCAGCCCGATCTCACCGTGCTCCTGGATGTGGATCCCGCCGACGGGCGCCGCCGCCGCACCGCCGGTGATGCCGCTGAAGACCGCCTCGAATCTGAGGCGGACGAGTTCCATACCACCATCCGCGCGGCGTTCCTCGATCTGGCGGACAGCCGGCCGGAAACCTACCTTGTGGTGCCGGCCCACCTGCCCGTAGAAGAAATTGCGGAGCGGATCCTTGCCCGCGTCGACGCCCTTCTTGCTTCTGCGGGCAGGGGTGCCGCGTGACGGTCTGGGACGACCTGCAGGGCCAGCCCGCCGTCGTCGAACAGCTCCGGCACGCAACTTCCGGTGAGGGGCTCACCCATGCGTGGCTGTTCACCGGGCCGCCAGGGTCGGGGCGTTCCAACGCCGCCAAGGCCTTTGCCGCAGCGCTGAACTGCGATCAGGAGAACGTGGAGATGCGCGGGTGCGGTGAGTGCCCTGCCTGCCTGACCATCCTCGGGGAGACACATTCGGACGTCACGTTCGTCCGTACCGAAAAGGTCACCATTACCATTGATGAAGCGCGCGAGCTGGTGTCCACCGCGGGCAACCGGCCCTCGTCCGGGCGCTGGCGCATCATCGTGGTCGAAGATGCAGACCGGATGGCCGAACGCACCACGAACGTCCTGCTCAAGGCCATCGAGGAACCCACGCCGCGGACCATCTGGATGCTGTGCGCGCCGTCGCCTGCCGACGTTCTGGTGACCATCCGTTCCCGGTGCCGCGCTGTGGCTCTTCGCCTGCCGCCGGCCGCCGACGTCGCGGCGCTGCTCGTCAAGCGCGATGGCGTGGACCCTGCGCTGGCCGAACGTGCAGCCCGCGCTGCCCAGAGCCATGTGGGCATCGCCCGCCGGCTGGCGCGCGACCCCGAGGCGAGGGAACGCCGGCTGGAGACCGTCAGATTCCCGCTTGGGCTGCGCGGCGTGACCGCGGCGGTGATGATGGCGGACAAGCTGGTGAAGATCGCCACCGCAGAAGCCAACAGTTCCAATGAAGAGCGCGACGCCGCCGAGAAGGCCGCGCTGCTGGCCTCTCTGGGTGCCCCGGAGTCCGGGACGCTGCCGCCGGCCATGCGCAGCCAGGTCCGGCAGCTCGAAGATGATCAGAAGCGCCGGGCCAAAAGGTCCATCACCGATTCCCTGGACAGGACCCTGACAGACCTGCTGTCCTTCTACCGGGATATCCTGATTATCCAGCTTGGGAATGCTGTGGAGCTGGTGAACGTTGAGCTTAGGGGTGAGCTGGAGGAATTTGCCGGCAGGTCCACTCCCGAGACCACTTTGGCCCGCATGGATGCCATCAACAAAGCACGCCAACGCATCACCACCACCAACGTTGCTCCGCTGTTGACCATTGAGTCCATGGCAGCCAGCCTGATCTAGCCCGTTACAAGGAGACCTCTCGATGACTGCTCGCCCCCTGCCCGCGCGTTCCAGATCCCTGATGACTGGAATACGGGCTGCCGGCGCCCTTGTCCTGGCCCTGACGCTGGCTTCGTGCAGCATCCTCAACGGGGGCACCGAGGACAAGGCCCCTGCCACGGCAAAGGCAGACCCGTCCATCGTGGCGTCAGCACCGGCCGGACTGGATTCGTTCTATTCCCAGGAAGTCGTCTGGGAAGCATGCGAAGGCGGCGGCTTCCAGTGTGCCAAGGTGACGGTGCCCCTGAATTACGCGGAGCCCGACGGCGGGAAAATTCAGATAGCAGCGCTGAAGGCCCCCAGCACCGGCAATAAAACGGGAACCCTGCTGGTGAACCCCGGGGGTCCGGGCGGGTCCGGCTACGACTTTGTGAAGGACGCCGCCGCAACGCACTTCTCCCAGTCAGTCCGCGCCAGCTATGACGTCGTGGGCTTCGATCCCCGGGGGGTCAAGCGCTCCGCCCCCGTGAAGTGCATGACCGATGCAGAGCGGGACGCTTCCCGTGCCAAGGTGTACGCCCTGGACACCGACGCCGGGCTGGCGGCTGCGCTGGCGGACAACAAAGCCATCGCGGCGCACTGCGCCGAACAGACCGGACCCGTCCTCGCTCACATCGACACGGTCAGCTCGGCCAAGGACCTGGACATCCTGCGTGCGGTGGTCAACGACTCCAAGCTCAATTACCTGGGGTACTCCTACGGCACTTTCCTCGGCTCCACCTACGCCTCCCTCTTCCCGGACAACGTGGGCCGCATGGTCCTCGACGGCGCACTTGATCCATCCATCAGCAACGAGGAACTGACCAGCGGCCAGGCCGTTGCGTTTGAAAAAGCCATCAGAAGCTACGTCGCGCACTGCCTCGGGGAAAAGTCCTGTCCCCTCAGCGGCAGCGTCGACGACGGCGTCGGACAGATCCAGGACCTCATCAAGTCCGTCCAGGAGACGCCCCGGACGGCCAAGGACGGCCGCGTGGTGAACGCCAATACGTTCGTCAGCGGCCTTATCACGCCGCTCTACAACGACGAGAGCTGGCCGGCCCTGACCCAGTCCCTTGAAGCCGCATTCGCCGGCAATGTCAGCCTGATGCTCCGGCTGGCCGACCTCGGCGCGGACAGGGCCCCGAACGGGGAATACACGTCCAATTCGACTTTTGCCTTCAACGCGATCAACTGCCTGGACTACCCGATGGTTTCCGACACGGCCAGCATGCGCGCCGATGAAGAGAAGCTGCGTCAGGCCTCCCCCACGCTGGGCTACTTCTTCGCCTACGGTGGCACCAACTGTGCCGACTGGCCCTACGACAGCATCCGCACGCCCGCACCCGTGGAGTACAGCGGCCAATCTCCCATCGTCGTCATCGGAACAACGGGCGATCCGGCCACTCCGGTGGAGTGGGCCGCGTCCCTCCGCAAGCAGCTGGGGAACTCATCCCTGCTCACCTGGCAGGGTGAAGGACACACTGCCTACGGCCGCTCCAACAGCTGCCTCGAGGACGCTGTTGACGGTTACCTCGTGAACGGCAAGGTTCCCGCCGACAACACGGTCTGCTGACGGTTCGCTTCCGGCCCATTTTGACCCGGGCGGCGGGACTCTATTACAGTTGACTCTTGCATGAACCGCCCGGTTAGCCGGGAGTTCTCATGCGGTGCTTCCTTAGCTCAGTCGGTAGAGCGTTTCACTCGTAATGAAAAGGTCATCAGTTCGATTCTGATAGGAAGCTCGGGATAAACCCCGGACAGCCCCTAGTTCTAGGGGTTTCCGGGGTTTTTCGCTGGTTAAGCTCTGGCGGCCTTTTGGGCTCAGTGCACAGTTACGGCACACTTTGAGCTCTTCTGTTCGGTGTGAAACGGTCTGGACCGACCCGCGGCAGCGGGCGGCCCGCATGGCCGCCCGCTGCCGGTGTCAGGCCCGCTGGGCGCCCGGCTGGCCGTTACGGACCACGAAGGAAGCGTCGACGACGGCCGGCGCGGCGGTGTCTGCGGCAGAAGCCACTACGAGGTAATCGCTCCGGAACTCATCCGGGGTCACCGTGCAGCGGGTCCAGCCCCGCTTGTCCGGGTTGATGTAGCGGGTGTGCGGGTTGGCGGGCAGGCCGTTCTTGATTGCCTGGGCCCAGCCGCATCCGGAGCTGATCGAGGTTCCGACGAACTCCGTGGTGACGACCTTGGAGGCCGGGTCCGCGTGGTCGAGCAGGACATCGTTGACAAACGCGGAGTGCCAGTCGCCGCTCAGGATCACCGGGTTGGCCGGGTTCTGCTGGTTGATGAAGTTCGTGAGACGGTTCCGCGAAACGACGTAGCCGTCCCACTGGTCATGGTTTACCGAAATAACCTCGGACGGGTCATAGTCGTACTGGGCCATCATGGTCTGCTGGGCGATGACATTCCAGCGTGCGGACGAAGATGCGAGCCCCTGGAAGAGCCACTGTTCCTGCGCGTCCCCCATCAGCGTGCGTGAGGGGTCGTACACGCCGGGGTGCTGCGGGCCGCCCGGGAAGTTCTCGGTCAGCTGGTCCGAGCGGTATTGGCGGGTGTCCAGCACGTGGAATTTTGCCAGGTTGCCGTAGTCCAGTCCCCGGTAGAGGACCATGTCCGGGCCGGTGGGCCGTTGCGGACGGCGCAGCGGAAGGTGCTCGTAGTAGGCCTGGAAAGCGTTGGCGCGCAACTGCAGGAAACGCTGCGGGTCATTGGACGCCTCGTTGTCCGGCTGGGACACACCGGCAGCCCAGTTGTTTTCGACTTCGTGGTCATCGAAAGTCACGACGAACGGGAAGCGGGCGTGCGCGGCCTGCAGGTCGGGCGAACTCTTGTACTTGGCGTGGTTGTTGCGGAAGTCTGCCAGCGTCTCGTGGTTCCGGCCCTCATAGGTGTAGTCCCCTACGTGCACCACCAAGTCGAGGTCCTCCTGCGCCATGGTGCGGTACGCGGCATAGCGGCCGCCGGCCCAGGACTGGCACGAAGCAAGCGCGAAGGTGATCTTGCCCGGATCCGACTCTGCCGCCGGCGCCGTGCGGGTGTGTCCGACCGGGCTTTCCTCGCTGCCGACGCGGAAACGGAACCAGTAGTCCGCAGAGGGCAGCAGCCCGATGACTTCGGCGTGCACGGAGTGGGCAAGTTCAGGGGTGGCGCTTTCACTGCCCGCCCTAATGACTGTGCGGAATTCCGGGTCAGCGGCAACCTGCCAGCTCACCTGGACCGTGTACGGGGGCATCCCGCCCAGTCCGTCCGCAGCCTGGGGTTCGGGAGCCAACCGGGTCCACAGCACGACGCCGTCGGGTGTGGGGTCACCCGAAGCGACGCCAAGCGTGAAAGGGTTCTGCGGAAAGCGCGGTTCAGCCCATGCGGGGGCAGTGGAGAAGCCGTAGATGGCTGCTGTCGCGGCCGCGCCGCCCGACAGGGCGAAGAACTGGCGGCGGGATGTGGCAAAAGAACGGGACATGATGTCTCCTCAAAGGATTCGGCTGATGTCCCGCCCCATTCAGCCAGTGTGATCTGAGGGGACTATGAACCCATGGTGAACGTACTGCCAACTCGCACGGATGCGCCCACATCCATTACCGGGTGCCCGGCTTCCGGCGGCCCGGGTCGCATGCTTCACCCGCTCGACACCTGCCGTTGTCTGTCCTGCCATCCCAAGGGCCTAGGTTTGATCGCGCCCGGCCCACCGGGCACCCCAACACGCACCTGGAGCAGACATGAAAATGAAGCGCGTCCTGGCCATTGCAGCAGTCGCCGCGGCCACACTGACAGCCGGAACATCCGCTGTGGCCACTAACGGGCAAACGCCCGCGGGCCTCACAGCAGAAGCAGAGGCCTTCACCAGGGTGGACCGCAACACCCAGTGGGACCAGGTCCAGAAGCTCAAGCTGGACTTCCCGACCTTCCACCCGCAGGGCATGTCGCTGGTGGGCGACAAGATCTTCCTCAGCAGCGTCGAGATCCTCGAACCGACAGTGCGCTACCCCTCGCCCGTCGACGGATACGACCGCACCACCGGCAAGGGCCGCGGCCACGTCTTCGTGATCGACCGGCAGGGGAAGCTGCTCAAAGACATCGTCGTGGGTGAGGACACGATCTACCACCCGGGCGGCACGGACTTCGACGGCGAGAAGGTCTGGGTTCCGGTGGCCGAGTACCGGCCCAACAGCAGCTCCATCGTCTACACCATCAACCCGGACACCTACGAGCTCACGGAGCAGTTCCGTCAGGCGGACCACGTCGGCGGAGTCGTCGCCGACCGCAAGACCAACCGCATCAGCGGCGTCAGCTGGGGTTCGCGCAAGCTGTTCACCTGGAACAGCCAAGGCAGGCTCCTGGGGACGCAGGCCAACCCAAGCCACTTCATCGACTACCAGGACTGCGAGTACGCGGGCGCCGGGCACCAGCTCTGCTCGGGTGTTACCGGGCTCAAGACTGCTGACGGGAAGCCTTTCGAGCTCGGCGGCCTCGCCCTGACCGACCTCACGGACGGAACGATCGTCCACGAGGTCCCGTTCCAGAAGTTCTCCACCGCCGGCCACTCGATGACGCGAAACCCGGTTGCCCTGGAATCCGACGGCGGCGTGCTGCGCCTGTTTGCCGCCCCCGACGACGGCGAAGAAGCCGCGGGCACCGAACTCTTCGTGTTTGAAGCCCGGCCCTGACCAGGCCCGACCCCAGGCGATAGTAATCCGGGGCCACGGAGGGGACCGTACTCATGTCCCCTCCGTGGCAACGCCGCCTGACGGGCAGCACTCTCACGCCAGAGTGCTGCCCCTCAGGCGCCCCCCCGGTCAGCCCCAGACTTCGGTCATCTGCTCGGCAAGGGCTCTGCCTTGGTTGTAACCGGCCCGGGCAGCAGGCTGACGCAGCGACGGATCCATCGCATTGGCGCCGAACATGTGCTCGGAACTGTTATCCGGGAAGACTGTTTCGACTCTGCTGCCATGGGCGCGTAGTTCGTCGACCTGTGTTGCTAGATGCGTGCCCCAGCCCATCGGAGTCCGTGACCTGCCGCCGAATGGTGACAGCACCAGCACCCGTGCGTATCCGGCTGCCAGATCGGCATTATCGGCGTTGGACCGGTAGCCGCCGTCGATGTACCGGTGGTCCCCGATCCTGTAAGGAAGGCCGCTGGCACAACTGGCGGCCACGGCGTCCACCAGGTCCACCCCGCTGTGGCGGTCGAATACCACCGGTTCACCGGTGAAGGCATCCACCGCCGTCAATAGCACTGTGCGTTCAGGCCAGCGCTGGGATGGCAGCCGGGCGGCGACGGTGGCGCGCCACCGCATTTGCCAGGAGCCGTCCGACGCCGCATCCATGTCCAGTGCCGCCGCACCCATCCTGCGGCGCATGTCAGCCGCATCCTCAGCGGCGGCGATGATTCTGCCCGTTCTCTCCATCTGGTCCGCCGCCAGCCCCGTGCGAACACGGGTACCCCCGGATCCGACCGGAGCAGTTTGTGGCTGGGGCATGGCGGAAAGGATGTCGGCGAGCAGCCGGGCCGGGCCCGCGCCGGCTATCTGGGCCGCGGCAGTCGATCCGGCTGACGTCCCGACGGTGAGGTCGGCTGTGGTCACGTCCAGCCCGGCGTCGAAGAGGCCGGCGATGACGCCGATCAGCCACGCATTGCCTGACGATCCGCCGCCGCCGAGGACCAACGCACGCTCGTGCGCGGCGCGCACCGGCCTTGCGGCGTCGACCTGCGGATGCTCCTGGTCGGAGGCTGGCAGGTCGGAGGCCGACAGATCGGAGCCTGGCAGGTCGGAGGCCGCCGTCGGGGTTAAGTGCATCGGTGAAGAAGGTTTTGTATTCATGGGAGTCGCCTTTCGCGAATTGCCTGTCAGGCGCTCCCGGCTGCGGCTATCTCAGTCGCGCGATCGTGAACTGCAAGGGAGCACCCACTGTGGATACTGCGTTCATGGGTCTCACCTCCTGCGAAATTTGGTCACGATTACCGGAAAGCTATCACGACGCCGGCGCGGTGCGCCATGGGTACTTCCGGCTGGACACGGAATCTGGGATCATGCAGACAAGTCTCCAGACAAAGGGACACCGACTACCGGTAACGGCGAAATTCTGCCTCACCGAGGTATCCCCCTGGAAGACCACATGGACACATTAACCTCGATTTTCATCGTCCTTGCTGCGGCGGTGCTCTGGGTCGCGGTCACCTCCAGCATGCTTGCCCTTCTCGGCCACGCTGAACGCCGCGCAGGGCTCAGGGAGCCACGAAAGAGGCCCGCTGGTCTCAGGCGGAGGCATGTGACCGGAAGGCCACGAAAACTGAGAGTGGTACGCAGTCGCACATCCCGGCTGATAACCACGCACCGCTGAGGCAGGTAGCCAACACATGACAGGGCACCGGTCACCGGCGCGTGAGCCGGCCGCCGTTCACCCAGGCCACTACTCCGACGATCAGCCAGAGTACCGCACCCCAGATAAGCACCGGGATCACGAGCGGGACCCCTGATGTAGCCTCTGAGCCCAGGGCGGCAAGGACGAACGTGGTTGCCGAGATGGGCGCGTGCATCAGGATTGCCAGGAGCAGGCTCTGGGTCCGATCGTAAACCCACACCACGAGGACCCTGTACGGAGGCAGCCACGCGAACAGGAAAACCACCACCACAAGTAGGTTCGGCAACGTGCCCGAGGGATCCGTCGTCCCGCCGAACATCGGGAAGTGCCAGGCGCCCCACAGCAGACCCATGATGAGCCCGGTGATGAGAACGCTGAAACGCCGCCGCAGCCAGGGCAGGGCAAATCCTGTCCAGCCGAGCTCTTCGAGCAGCCCGACCATAAGTCCAAGCGCCAGGCCGGCCGCCACGAGGCCGAAGGCGTCGGCAGCGGGAACGAAGTTCGGACGGAACTCCTGGAACGAGAAGGAAAGGCCCAGCGTTGTTGCCCCAGTCACGGCCGGTCCGGTCAGAAGCGCGACGAGGTACCAGCGGATTCCAACTTGCCAGCGCCGCAATCCTGCGGCGAGCCGGCGCAGACCAGCCCTTCCATCCACCAGAACTGTCATGGAGAGGCCGGCGACGCTTGGGCCGGCAGTCAGCATCACTCCCCCGACCATTGGCATCGTCGCGCCGGTGCTGAACATCCCGCGGGGCCCCATGACTAGGACAATTCCACCCCACGAGATGGCGAACACCAGTATGTAGTAGGAAACCACCGGGTGATGCCTGAGGAACGGTCTGATACCGTTCCCGGATTCCGCTGGAACCCCGGGCTCCAGCGTTGCGCCCCGCCGTCGTTGGTTAGCCGTTGCCATCCCGGCCTCCTCGCGAACACCTCCCGTGCCATCTTTCAGATGGCATATCCCCCTGAATCAAACGTCCAACGCCGGCACCGGCGGCGCAAGGGACGAAGGTCCCACCCCGGGCCCGCGCATTGTCCGTGTGGACACCCTCAGTTCATCCAGATGTCACTCCCCGCTGCTAGTGTCCGGCCATGGATGAACTGTTGCTGGTGCCGGGTTCTGCCGCTTTACGTGATCTGACGGGAAGGACCGGCTTCGACGTCGACTTCCTCGGCCTGCGGGTGGGTGTTCCTGTGTTGGCCGGTACTGAAACTGTGCTGCTGCCATACACACACTTCTCGGTGCTCATGCGGCTGGACAAGCGCCTTGCCGCGGTCACTGCCCTCGGTATCGACGGGGACAAGCTGATGGACCTGGACCGGTCCGGCATCCAGTGGCGTCTGGACACCAGGCTGGCGGACCATCAGCAGACCGGCGAGCGGGTCTATGCGCGCAATGACATCGACCGTGGACACATGGTCCGGCGCGCCTCAGCTGTCTGGGGCGAGTCCCGGGCCGAGGCAGCGCAGGCCAATGAGGACACATTCCACTACACGAACGCCGCACCGCAGGCCGCGAACTTCGACCAGGGCCTGGACCTGTGGCTCGGCATGGAGTCCTATCTGCTGGAGCACGCAGCAGACTATGGACGCCGGCTCATCGTCTTGACCGGGCCGATTTTCGGGGACCACGATCCGGTGTACCGGGGAGTGGACATCCCCTTGATGTTCTTCAAGGTCGCCGCGTTCCTGCAGGAGGGGCAGCTGGCGGCCACCGGCTACATCGTGGATCAGACACCCCAACTGGCCGACCTGCCCGGTTTTCCCCGGCCGGGCACCGTCGACGAGGCGCCCCCGTTGGGCCCGTTCCGGACCTACCAAGTGCCCATCCGGGACATCGCCGCCCTCACTGGCCTGGATCTGGACCAGCTCGTGGCCGTGGACCGGATGCCCATCGCCGCGGAACTGCCCACAGCCCGCCTGACCTCCACGTGGCGGAGGATTGCCTCCCCAGAGGACCTTGACCTGGATTTCGACCTGAACGGCGTCGAATAAAGCGTGCCCGATGGGCCTGCAGCGCGTACCGCAGGTCCGCGGAATCAGGTACCGGCTACTCGGGCGCCTTTCCGTTGTTTCTTTTAGGCTGTGTGAACAGTCCAGGTCACACCAGGGCTGTCGGCTTCGGGGTCAACCCCGATTCCCCTGGCTGGGCAGGGGCGCGAGACCGGGGCCGGTGACGAAGGTGCGCGACTGAGACCGCGCGCACCCGCCCCCAGCCGTCACCGGTCCCTCAACTCCTAGCCTGCGTGTCATCTCCGCAACCCCTCCGGACTCCATGTTCACGACGTTGTCCAGCCACCGTTCAGAGGGCCGTTCAGCCGCCCACATGATGAATCGTGAAGGCAGTGAGGAAGCCGACTGCCGCCGTTAAGCCCGTCAGATTATGGTGTTCTTCAAAAGCTTCGGGAATCATCGTGTCAGCGAGCATGGCGAGGATGCCACCTGCGGCTATGGCTGTAATGAACGCCACCAGTTCCGCCGGGGCGTTCTCCAGAGTCGTGTAGCCAAGCAGGGAGGAAATCCCGCAGAACACCGCTATGGACGTCCAGACCCCAAAGACGTAGAGCGGACTTCGGCCTGCCCGCTTCATCCCCGCGGTGCTGGACAGCCCCTCCGGAACGTTGGAGATGAAAACGGCGGCAAGCATTGCAGGGCTGACCGTGCCGGCCGCGACCAGTCCCAGGCCGAGAACCACTGACTCGGGGATGCCGTCGATCAGGGCACCGATGGCAATAGCTGTTCCGCTGCCGGGTGCTCCTGTTCCGAAGGATGCATTGGCCCTGACCGCTTCCGGTGCTTTGCACCGGCCCGGCTGAGCAGGATGTTCGAACCGACAAAGATCAGCGCGCCGGCAAGGAAACCTACGACGGTTGGCATAAGCCCGCCGCCCCGGACAGCCTCATCGACAAGTTCAAAAGCCAGAGCCGAGATCAGGACACCCGCGCCGAAGGCCATGACCGTTGACACGACTTTCTTCGGGACCTTCCAGACCCAGGCGATCCCGGATCCCAGGACCAGTGCCGCACCCGCCACTGTTCCCCAGATCAGTGCCTGCATCCACATTGGCATGAGTTACCCCTCCGGTCCGGTCGCCGTGACTGCCAGCGGACATGCGTACCGGCCTCAGGGGAGAATACAGTGCTTTCGTGCCCCGGGCATGCGGCCCGTCCGTGGGTTGTGGATTCCTGCCCGGCCCATGCCTTCTTCAGCCGGGCATCCCGCGCACCCTCCCCTAAGATGGCGTGCATGGATGACAAGGCCCTGGCAGCGATCGCTCTGGAGCTGTACGCCTTGCCTTTGGATGATTTCGTCGCCGCCCGGACAGCCGCCGCCAAGGCTTCCGCGGGTTCCGGGAAGGAACTCCCCGCTGCAGTCAAGTCCTTGCCCAAGCCCTCAGTTGCGGCCTGGGCCATCAATATGCTTGCCATTCATCAGCCGGAGGCGCTGGATGAGCTGGCCGGCCTGGGCGAAAAGATGCGAGCCGCCCAATCCTCCCTGGACGCCGCTGCGCTGCGCGAGCTGGGCCGGGAGCGCCGCACCCTGCTCGCCGCCGCCGTCGACGCCACCCGGGCTGAGGCGGAACGGCGGGGCCGCAGCATCAGCGCAACCATCGCCTCCGACGTTGAGCGGACCCTGCGGGCGCTGACTGCGGACCAAGGAGCCGCGGCAGCGGTCCAGAGCGGCCTGCTGGTGCAGGCACTGTCCGCCGACGGTGTGGACACCGTGGAGCTGGACGGGGCCGTTGCGGTGCCCGGGGTTGTGCGGGTAAAGCGGGCTGCAGTTGCCCCGTCGGCGGCCTCCGACGATAAGGAGAAACAACGGGCGACGGCGGAACGCACCACCCGCCCGGCGGCTGACCAGCCGCGGCTCAAGGCGGTCCGACAGACTCCGCGGCCCGCTTCCCCGTCTGCCCTGGAGAAGGCAAAAGCCGCCCTGGCCGAAGCCAAGGCGGCCGAGGAAGAGTCGGCCCTCCTCGCGGAGGAGCGGCGGACCCAGCTGGAGGATACTGAAGCCGCGGTCTCGGACCTCACCCGCGAAACGCGGGAGCTCCGCACCAGGCTCCAGGCCGCTGAGGAGAAGCTTGAGCGCTCCCGCAAGCAGCTGGGAAGCCTGGCGGCAGAGGCCAAACAAGCAACGAGGGCGGCCGAGAAGGCACAGCGATCAGCCATGCTCGCCCAGGAACGGGTGCTGCGCCTGGGCAACACGCGGGACTGATACACGGTTAATGTCAGACCCCGGTTGCACACTGGATTTATGGAAAACCGAACCGCACAGGAATATCACGTCACCTACTTCGACGCCGAATGCAGCCGGATCCGAAGCGAAAGCTTCGATTCCCGGGAGGACGCCGAACGCTTCGCCAGCCGCAACTGCACCGGCGAAGAGTCCTGGGCCCTCATCGATGAGGTCATCGTCGAGCAGGCCCGGATCGCCGCCTGACCAACTGCCGCCTGACCAAAGTGCCGCCTGAGGGATTGCCTGCCTAGGCGAAGTCGGACACCGCTGGATCCGAACCGATGCGGCCCTCGCCCCGGGCTGACCTGTCCAGGCCGTTGAGGGCGTCCAGGTCCTCGCTGTCGAGGGCGACGTCCAGCGCGGCGAAGTTTTCATGGATGCGCGTTTCCGTCACTGACTTGGGGATCACCACGTTGCCGATGGCCAGGTGCCAGGCAATGATGACCTGCGCCGGTGTCGCCCGGTGCTTGGCAGCAATAGCGGTGACGGCCGGATCCTCGAGGAGCTCGCCGCCCTGGCCCAGAGGGGACCAGGCCTGAGTCAGGATTCCCTGCTCGGACCCGAATTCACGCAGTTCACGCTGGCTGAAGTAGGGGTGCAGTTCGATCTGGTGGATGGCAGGCACCACGCCGGTCTCGTCAATGAGGCGCTTCAGCCCTTCCACCGTGAAGTTCGAGACACCGATGGAACGGACCCGGCCGCGCTTCTGGAGTTCAATCAGCGCCTTCCACGTGTCCACAAACTTCTCCTGCTTTGGCTGCATCCAGTGGATCAGGTAGAGGTCCAGGGTTTCCAGGCCCAGCCTGTCCATCGATTCCTCGAACGCGGCCAGCGTGGATTCGTAGCCCTGGTCGGCGTTCCACAGTTTGGTGGTGATGAAGAGCTCCTCGGGCCTGAGGCCTGAGCTGGCGATGGCGCGCCCGACGCCGGCCTCATTGCCATAGATCATGGCAGTGTCCACGTGGCGGAAGCCGGCTTCGAAGGCTTGGCGCACCACCTTTTCGGCGACGTCGTCCTCAACCTGCCACACGCCGTAACCGAGCTGGGGGATGGTGTGTCCGTCATTGAAAGTGAGTGTCGGTGTAGAAGTCATTCACCCATCCTGCCAAAGGAAACGCCCGGCCCGGCGGGGAATGGCGCGGCTAAGCCAGACGCTTAACCCGGAATACTTTCGGGCTGGCCGCTGGCGGCATCCTCTGCGAGCCGGCGTTCGGCGTCAGTCACCTGTTCCACAACCGATTCCGCACGGCGCCGCACTGAAGCCGCCCCCACGGGGACAGGCCCGACGGCGAGCCGGAGCATCGCGGCTGCCTCGGCCGTAGTGGCGAGCGAGTTGCCGGCCTTGGAAAGTGCCCGGTGAACACCGGCCAGGGGTCCTGGAATATCCAGCCCCTCGCTCGGGGAACGCCTCTGGGCTTCGACGCAGACCGCGCGGACACGTTCCAAAAGCTCCGAAAGCTCGTTGGCGACTTCAACCAGTTCCGCGTAGAGCAGCTCGTCCTCGACGCCCTCAAGGACCTGGTGATAGCGGTCAAGGCCGCGGTGGAACCGGTCATGTGCGCGCCGCCAGAGGCCCTTGCCCAGTTCGGCATCGTCCCTGCGCCCTTGGCGGGCAGCGGTGAAAAACCCCACCCGGGAGCCTAGAGGTACTGGCCGGGGCCGTGGTCCGGGTCCTCCGGCCGGCCAGGTGAGCCCGGACCGGAATGCTGCCTGCCGGCCGTGGCACGCTGCGGCTCACCGTTCTCGCCGATGACCACGCCGGGGGCTATCACCGTGCCCGGGGGCAGTTGCTTCATCTGAAGCTGCGCGGCTGTGTGCTCACGAGCGGCATGCTGCGCTGCAATAGCCGTCTGGATGCCGTGGAAAAGACCTTCCAGCCACCCCACCAGCTGGGCCTGGGCGATCCTGAGCTCGGCGTCCGACGGCGTCGCATCCTCCGGGAACGGCAGGCTGATCCGCTCCAGTTCTTCAACGAGCTCGGGGGCAAGCCCGTCCTCCAGCTCCTTGATGGAGCGCTCGTGGATTTCCGCCAGGCGTTCGCGTGCAGCCTGGTCCAGCGGAGCGGACTTAACCTCTTCGAGAAGCTGCCGGATCATGGTGCCGATCCGCATGACTTTCGCAGGCTCGTCCACCAGGTCCTGAACGTTGCTGCCCTTGGGCTTTCCGGCTGGCCCCGCCCCGGCGGCCGGACCGCGACCAGGAGCAGGGCCGCCCAGCGCCGGGTTTCCAGCGGTGGGCGGCACCGGTCCTGCATTGTCCAGGGTTTTGCCCTCGACGGGGACGTCGTCAAGCTGAGTGTCGTTCGGATCGCTCATGCGTTCATACTCTCACGAGCCGGTGATGCTCAGACCACTCGATGAAGCGCGGCCCGGCCTGGTGACCCGGCGTTCCGGGCGATGAACCAGCTCAGCAGCACCTGCCCTGCGGGTTGGAGTCCTGGCGGTCCGTCCGGTCCCGCCAGAACTCACGTTCACTCAGGGGCGGCAGCCCATGTCCGGCTGCGCGGTGGTGCTCCAAGTACTTCGTGTAGGCGTCCGCGCCGAGGACACCGCCGAGGTAGCGTGCAAACCCGCGGAAACCAGTGGCCACTACGGCAAGACGGGCGCTCATCAGTGGTGGCCCGGCCTTTCGTAGCGAAGTTCCGCCGGCAGTTGGTTCCACTCGGCCATCAGCTCCTTTTCTGCGGGCGTCGGGATGAAGCCGGCCGGTGCGAAGACCCGTGAAGGAAGGGCCGCGTCCTCATGGTCGTCGTTGGGGATCCCCGCAACCTGGTTCCGGTATGCCTTGTATGTGGCAATGAGCGCCGTGGCAATAACGATGATGCTCAGGACCACGAATATCACGGACAGCCAGCCCTGGATTGAAGTGTTGCGGACCACAGCCTCCATGGCCGCCACGGACTTTGCTGTTCCGAACTCGGTCTTACCGTCGGCCAATGCCTTGGAGAACGCCGCGTTGTTGGCGAAGTACCCCACCGCGGGAACCGGCGAGAAGATCTTGTGGAAGCTGGCCGTGATGGTCACTACTGCCGCAAAAGCAAGCGGCAGGGCCACAATCCAGATGTACTTGAAGGAGCCCCGCTTGGCTGCGATGGCCAGGCAGACGGACAGGGCTATGGCTGCCAGCAACTGGTTGGCGATGCCGAACAGCGGGAACAGGGTGTTGATGCCACCTAGCGGGTCCGTGACGCCCATCAGCAGCACTGCACCCCAGGCCCCAACCATCACGGCGGTGCAGAGCCAGGCACCCGGACGCCAGGAGTGTTCCTTGAACTTGGGGATGAAGTTGCCGATGGAATCCTGCAGCATGAAGCGGGCCACACGGGTACCGGCGTCCACGGCGGTCAGGATGAACAGCGCCTCGAACATGATGGCGAAGTGGTACCAGAACGCCATCATGGTGGTGCCGCCGATGAACTGCTGCATGATGTGGGCCAAGCCGACGGCCAGCGTAGGCGCACCGCCTGTGCGGGACACGATGCTTTGTTCGCCCACGTTCCTGGCCGTCTCAGCCAGGAGGTCGGGGCTGAGGTTCACGCCGGCAAGGCCGAGGCTGTTGACCCAGGCGGCGGCGGTCTGCACGGTTCCGCCGGTCAGTGCGGCAGGGGCGTTCATCGCGAAGTAAAGGCCGCGGTCAATGGAGATGGCTGCAACGAGGGCCATGATGGCCACGAAAGATTCCATCAGCATCCCGCCGTACCCGATCAGGCGGGTCTGGCGTTCCTTTTCGATCAGCTTCGGCGTGGTGCCTGAGGCGATAAGGGCGTGGAACCCGGACAATGCGCCGCAGGCAATGGTGACGAAGAGGAACGGGAACAGCGCCCCGGGGAACACAGGACCGTTCTCCCTGCTCGCGAACTCGCTGAAGGCGGGGACGTTGATTTCGGGGCGGACCACAATGATGGCCAGCGCCAGCATGACAATCACGCCGATCTTCATGAAGGTGGAAAGGTAGTCGCGCGGAGCGAGCAGCAGCCAGACGGGCAGGATCGCGGCGATGAAACCGTAGACAATCAGGCTCCAGGCGATGGTCACCTTGTCCAGGTGGAAGAATGCGGCCCCCCACTCGGTGCCGGCCACGGCGCCGCCGCCGATGATGGCGGCCATCAGCAGGACGAAACCGACGATAGAGACTTCCATGACCTTGCCGGGGCGGAGGTAGCGCAGGTAGACGCCCATGAACAGTGCGATCGGGATGGTCATGCCGACGGAGAAGACACCCCAGGGGCTCTCGGCCAGCGCGTTCACGACGACAAGGGCCAGAATGGCCACGATAATCACCATGATCAGCAGTGTGGCAATCAGGGCAGCGGTGCCGCCGATCACGCCGAGTTCCTCACGGGCCATCTGGCCAAGCGAGCGGCCGCCGCGGCGCATGGAGAAGAACAGGACCAGGTAGTCCTGCACCGCCCCGGCAAGCACGACGCCGACGATGATCCAGATGGTTCCGGGCAGGTAGCCCATCTGCGCTGCGATGACCGGCCCGACGAGCGGTCCGGCGCCGGCGATGGCGGCAAAGTGGTGCCCGAAAAGGACATTCCGGTCGGTGCGGACGTAGTCCTTTCCGTCGGCCTTGTACTCCGCAGGTGTTGCCCGGCGGTCATCAGGCTTGGTGATGTAGCGTTCGATCACCTTGGAGTAGAAGCGGTAGCCGATCAGGTAAGTACAAACCGAGGCAAAGACGAACCAGATGGCGTTAACCGTCTCGCCCCTGACAATTGCCACCATGAACCAGGCAACGCCGCCAAGCAGTGCTATTGCCGCCCAGAGCGCGATCTTGGCCGGGGTCCATTTCCTTTCTTCGGCCTCGCTGACTGCCGCATCCACCGCCGTTGGCGGCAGCGCCGGATCGGCGGTCAAGGGACCGCCCCGTTTCGCTGAACCTGCCGGTTCATCAGACCTGTTGGCCATGTCTCCTCCTCGAGAATTCCTGCTTGAGTCGTTTGCTCGTTGTGTGGCTCAAAGGCACCCTACCAATGCCGCCCCAACGGGAGAGCGGCTTCGGGACCGCGCCGTGTGTCCATGCGGTGAACGGCGGGCTGCAGGAGCCGAACGCGCGGTACAGGTCGTCGCCGGCGCGCTGCCTGTGATGCTTGCGCTGCCGGACGCAGGAAAGGCCCCCGCCCGGGCATTCCCGGGCAGAGGCCTTCTCAGTGGCTACGCCCTGGCGGGAGCAGCAACTGCACGTACCGTGGCGGCACGTGCCGTGTCTACGTGGGTGGCCCCTACGCGTGTGCGTAGGTGAGGCAATCAGCGTTGTCCGCGCCGGGGCCAACATGGACTTCAGGTGCATTGCACATCAGATGGTCGTTATGGACGCACTCGGCGCGCTGGCACGCCCCGACGTCGGCCAGGACCTTGGGCAGTCCTCCGTGCAGGCCCGTATCAATGAAGGTGGCGCAGCTGGCATGGTCTTCACTGCCCGCTACCGTGATGGCATGGGCGGTACAGCCTTCGTGGTCGTTGAAGGAGCAACGGGTAACACTGCAGTCTGCAACATGAGTTGTCATAAGAGGTTCCTCCGTGGTTCGGCTGCCCCGACCGGACAGCCTCCTGTGTCCCACGCTAAGCCTGTTCAGCCCAATCAAAAAGACCCAACTGTGTGACGTAATTCAGGTATGCGACGTATTACAGGCCCCCACGCCCCGGCGGGACACCGGTAGCCTTGCATGCGCGAAAATCCAGGCCAGGGCTGAACCGGTAACGCTCATCGGCGGTTGTCCGCAATGAGCGGGGCAGCCTCTTCCACGGTGGCCCCGTTGGACGGCTTACGTGCCGCAGCCCTGCCCGCCGTCTGTGCCTGCTGGATCATCCGCGCTTCGCAGAGATCCAGCCAGCGGACTTCCGCCTCCTTCTGGAAGATCAGCGAGTCCAGCACCAGGAGCCAGGCAGTATCCGCCGATTTGGCACTGGCCGCGGTATCCCGGCGGGCCTTTGTGTAGTCCTGCAGCGCCCGGATGGACGCCACGCGCTGGGCCTGGATGATGGCCTGCACATCCACCCCCGGCAGCGTCACAGCGAGCGCCAGTTTGATGGCGAGCTCGTTGCGCGGCGGGTTGCTGCGCTCCACCGGGGCGGCAAACCAGCCCTGCACGTCAGCCTTTCCCGCGGCGGTGATGCTGTAGATGACATGGCCTTCGCCGTCGCTGCCGTCGTTGCTGACCAGGCCGTCGCGCTCCAGCCGGTCCAGTGTGGTGTAGACCTGACCGATATTCAGGGGCCAGGTGGACCCGGTGCGGTTCTCGAACTCGACCCTCAGCTGGTAGCCGTAGCGCGGCTGGTCCTGCAGCAGGGCGAGCAGGCTGTGGCGGATGGACATGATGCTCCTTGCGACGGCGTCAGCGTACGGTACGCACAGACCCCCAACACCCGTGCATACCGCGTATGGACTGACGCTAACGCAATCCTGCGTCGGGCACAATACTCAGTATCTAGCCTGGAGGGGGCGCCGCCTACATGACGAGCAGGATCTTCCCCACGTGGTCGCCGGTGTCAAAGTACTCGTGCGCGGCCTGGACCTGGTCCAACGGAAAAGTCCTCGCCACCAGCGGGCGGATCCGGCCGTCGGAGATCAGCGGCCACACCGATTCCCTGACCGCGTTCATGATGGCGCCCTTCTCTGCCACAGGCCGTGGCCTCAGCGCCGTAGCCACCACAGCTGCACGCTTCTTCAGGAGCTGGCCCAGGTCCAGTTCACCCTTGGCCCCACCCTGCAGCCCAATGACCACGAGCCGGCCGTAATCAGCAAGCGCATCAACGTTCTGTGCAAGATATTTGGCCCCCACCACGTCCAGGATGACATCGGCGCCCTTGCCGCTGTTCTGTCGCCGCAGGCTCTCGGGAAAGTCTTCCTCTTTATAATTGATGGCTATGTCAGCCCCCAGGAAAGCCTTGGCCGTGCCAACTTTCTCGTCCGTTCCCGCCGTGGTGGCCACTTTGGCGCCGAATGCCTTGGCAAGCTGGATGGCCATGGTGCCGATCCCGCCGGTGGCGCCGTGGATCAGTACAGTCTCGCCCGCCTGCAGCTGCGCGGTCATGATCAGGTTCGAATACACGGTGGCCGCAACTTCCGGGAGGGCCGCGGCAGTGACCACGTCAACGCCGTCGGGGATCCGCAGCACCTGCTCCGCCGGAACCGCAACCTGCTCGGCGTAGCCGCCCCCGGCAAGCAGCGCCACCACCTTGTCGCCGATGGAGAATGCTTTGGTGACACCGGGGCCGAAACCCGAGATGCGGCCGGACACCTCAAGCCCCGGAACCTCGGACGCACCCGGCGGTGGCGGATAGAAGCCGCGGCGCTGCTGGATGTCGGCCCTGTTCAGGCCCGCCGCGACAACGTCGATCAGCACTTCGCCCTGCCCGGGCACTGGGGCATCCACCTCACGGACCTCCAGCACCTCCGGACCGCCAGGCTCTGTTATGTAGACGGCTCTCATCGCGAACTCCCGTTTCTAGCTGATTAGTGCACCAGAACCAGTGTGCACCGGGCCCATGCCGGACTGACGTTTTGTTGCAGCCAACTGCCTATGAAACACTACTCGTTAGGGAAGGTTGTCCGAGCGGCCGAAGGAGCTAGTCTTGAAAACTAGTGTGCGGTAACCCCGTACCAAGAGTTCGAATCTCTTACCTTCCGCAAAGGGAACCCCGGTTCGCCAGTACTGCTGGCAAACCGGGGTTTCTTAGTTTCGCAAACTGAGGAGCCCACCATGCCCGCACCCGACATCACCCCCGGCGCACCCTGCTGGATCGACCTCATGACATCCGACACCAACACCGCCCGGCGGTTCTACGGCGGACTGTTCGGCTGGGAATTCGAAACCGGAGACCAGGACAAGTACGGCGGCTACATCATGGCGCGCAAGAACGGAAAATCCGTGGCCGGCATCATGCAGAAAGACGCGGACCAGGCCGGCATGCCCGATGTCTGGTCCACCTACCTCCGCTCGGACGACGCCGAAGCCACCGCGTCCGCCGTCGCTGCGCACGGCGGCCAGATCTACATGCCGCCCATGGATGTCCCGGAACAGGGCCACATGGCCATCTTCGGCGACCCGGCAGGCGCGGCCATCGGCGTCTGGCAGCCCCGGGAAATGAAGGGCTACGAAGTGGTGGCCGAGCCGGGCACCCCGGCGTGGCATGAACTGCACACCAAGGACTACGACGCCGCAGTGAAGTTCTACCAGGACGTGTTCGGCTGGGATACCGACGTCATGAGTGACTCCCCTGAGTTCCGCTACACCACGTTGGGAGCCGGCGACGCCGCGAAGGCCGGCATCGCCGACGCCTCGGGCTACCTCCCGGCCGAGGTTCCTTCCAACTGGCAGATCTACTTCGCGGTGGAAAATGCGGACGCCTCGATCGAGCAGGCCGTTGGCCTCGGCGCCACCGTGATCGACGGCCCGGAGGACTCTCCATTCGGCCGGCTCGCCACGCTGGCTGACCCTACTGGGGCAACGTTCAGGATCATCGCAGGCTAGTCCCGCACACCCCGCAGCCTTACCCCACCGCACCACCCGGAACCGGCCGGGGTCTTGCCAACCTTGTTGACAAGACCCCGGCCGGTTTTCTGCGCTATGCTCCGACCTCGGAAACCTACCTCGCGGTAACCTCGCGTTCACTGAGTGCTGCTTGGATCTCCAATGGACACGTCTGGCCGGATGAAATGACCGGCTGATTTGCCGGTGAAAAATCGCTCCGGCTCAAGAAAGCGCCCCCAACCCACGGGCCCACAGTGAAAGTTAGAGCGGATGAATCACTCCACCTTGAGGGCGGCGCTCGGCACCGCGCTGGCAGCAGGGCTCATTGCAGCCCCGCTGGCAGCCATCCCCGCCTTCGCCGTCGACGCAGCACCCGCTGCCGCGGGCACCTCGCCCGTTGTCATCAACGAGGCCTATCTCAGCGGCGGCAGCGCCGGCGCAGCCTACAAGAACAAGTTTGTCGAACTGTACAACAGCTCCGATTCCCCGATTGCCCTGGACGGCTGGTCACTCCAGTACAGGTCAGCCACCGGAACGACACCCCCCGGCAGCGTGGCACCACTGAAGGGCGCCATCCCGGCGAAGGGGTACTACCTCATCCAGGGGAGCAGCAACGGCACGGGCGGCGCGGACCTGCCCGCAGCCGATGTCGTAGCCACGAACCTGAATTTCCAGGGGCAAAACGGGACCATTGTGCTGGCCAGGCAAGCAACCGCCGTCGCGCTCGCCACCGGCTCCGTCATTGAACCGGCCGGAGTAGCAGACCTTTTGGGCTACGGCACGTCCAACACCTTTGAGACGCTGGCCGCGACCGGAACGTCGAGCAACACCGACGTCCGGAGCCTGAACCGTGCCGGCGGTGCGGACAGCAACAGCAATGCTGCTGACTTCTCGCTGAGCGCCAGCATTACGCCGACGGCGGCCGGTGGCACCGTTGATCCGGGCCCGGTCCCCACGCCGGATCCGACCCCCGCTCCCGCTCCCGCTCCCGCGGCAAAGACCATCGCCGAAATCCAGGGCAGCGGCTCCGTTAGCCCACTGGCCGGGACCTCCGTGACCACGCGCGGCAAGGTCACCGCGACATTCCCCACCGGCGGATTCGCGGGCTACTACATCCAGACCCCGGGAACCGGCGGTGACCTGAGCCCCGCCAACCACACGGCCTCGGATGCGGTCTTCGTCTACTCAAGCGCCACCGTTGGCTCTGTCCAGATCGGCGACTACGTCGAAGTGACAGGCACCGTCAGCGAGTACTTCAATATGACCCAGGTGACGGTCGCGGCCGCGGCCGACCTGAAGAAGCTCACCGAGGCCGCGCCCGAGGTCAAGGCCACCGGCTTCGCCCTCCCTGCGGCTGAAGCCTTCCGCGAGTCCCTCGAGGGCATGCTGCTCGCGCCCGAGGGTCCGGCCACCGTCACCGATAACTACTCGCTGAACCAGTACGGCGAAATCGGGCTGTCCGGCGGGACCACCACGCTGGTCCAGCCCACCGCCGTCGCGCCTTACGGCTCGGCCGAGTACCTGGCCGCCGTCGCGGACAACGCCGCACGGGGCATCAAACTCGACGACGGATCCACCACCAATTTCCTCAAGGACGCCACCACGAAGGCCCAGGTGCTTCCGTACCTGACCGCCACGGACCCGGTCCGCGTCGGCTCGCCGGTAACGTTCAAAACCAACGTGGTGCTCAGCTACGCCAACAACTCCTGGAAGTTCCAGCCGCTGACCCACCTGACGGAGGCCAACAAGGCCACGGTCCAGCCAGCGGATTTCGGCGCCACCCGCACCGAGGCTCCGGCGGCCGTGGGCGGCAACCTGAAGATCGCCTCCTTCAATGTGCTGAACTACTTCCCCACCACCGGCGATACCCTCGCCGGCTGCACCTACTACACGGACCGCGATGGCAACCCCATCACCGTCCGCGGCGGCTGTGACGCCCGGGGCGCCGCGAACGCGGAGAACTTCGAACGCCAGCAGGCCAAGATTGTCGCCGCGATCACCAAGACCGGCGCCGACGTCGTGTCCCTGATGGAAATCGAGAACTCTGCCAAGTTCGGCAAGGACCGCGATGATGCCCTGGCCAAACTCGTGGACGCCCTCAACATCGCGACCCCGGGAATCTGGGACTACGTCCGGACACCAGCCAACGCTCCCCCGCTGGTCGACGAGGACATGATCCGCACCGCGTTCATCTTCAAGAAGGCCGTGGCCGAACCTGTCGGCGACTCCATCATCCTCAACGACACCGTCGCCTTCGCAAGCGCCCGCAAGCCCCTGGCGCAGGTCTTCAAACCGCTGGGCGCGGCGGATGACAAGCAGTTCATCGCCATCGCCAACCACTTCAAGTCCAAGGGTTCCGCGGCGACCCCGGAGGACACAGACAAAGGCCAGGGCGCATCCAACCTCGCCCGCACGGCCCAGGCCACGTCCCTTCGCGACTTCGCCACCAGGCTGCAGGCGGAGAAGGCAACTGACAAGGTCTTCCTGATCGGCGACTTCAACTCCTATGCCAAGGAGGATCCGATGAACGTACTGGCCGAGGCCGGCTACGTCAACCAGGACGAGAAGGCAAAGAACGACGACGGCTCCGCCAAGCACTCCTACCTCTTCGGCGGGCTGGTGGGCTCCCTTGACCACATCCTCGCTTCCCCGGCCGCAAACGCCGTGGTCGCTGGCGCGGATATCTGGAACATCAACTCCGTGGAGTCCGTGGCGCTGGAGTACAGCCGCTACAACAACAACGTCACCAATTACTACGACCCGGACCAGTTCCGCGCCAGCGATCACGATCCCGTGGTGGTTGGCCTGGACCTGCCGGCCACCCCTGCCACGGTTGAGCTGAATTTCCTGGGCATCAACGATTTCCACGGCCGGATCGACACCAATACCGTGCTCTTCGCCGGAACCATTGAAAAGCTGCGCGCCGCCGCCTCAGGGGCCACTGCTTTCCTGTCCGCCGGTGACAACATCGGGGCCTCGCTGTTCGCTTCGGCAGTTGCCAAGGACCAGCCCACCATCGAGGTATTGAACGCGTTGGACCTGAAGGCATCCGCAGTGGGCAACCACGAGTTCGACGGCGGCTGGGCAGACCTGCGCGACCGCGTCATCGCTGACGGAAGCAACGCCGGGTTCCCTTACCTCGGCGCGAACGTGTACAAGAAGGGCACCACCGAACCGGCGCTGCCCGAATACACCGTCCTGGAGATGGACGGGGTCAAGGTTGCCGTCATCGGCACCGTCACCCAGGAAGTTCCATCGCTGGTCACTCCGGCAGGTATTGCGGATCTGGAGTTCGGCGACCCCGTCGACGCCATCAACCGCGTCGCTGCGAGGATCACCGCGGAGAACCTGGCCGATGTCATCATCGTGGAGAACCACGACGGCGCCGGGTCCGGTACGCCGGATGGCGCCACCCTGGAACAGGAAGTCGCAGCCGGCGGCCCGTTCGCCAGGCTGGTCACCGAAACCTCCCCTGACGTGGATGCCATCTTCACCGGCCACACGCACAAGGAATACGCCTGGGACGCTCCTGTCCCCGGCGCGGAGGGCAAGACCCGGCCGGTCGTCCAGACCGGCAACTACGGCGAAAACATCGGCCAGATCCGCCTCACCGTGGACACCGCCACCAAGGATGTCACCGCCTACACCGCGGGGAACGTCAAACGGACCACTGACGCTGCCGCTGGCCTGGTGGCTGCCTATCCGCGGGTGGCAGCAGTCGACGCCATTGTGAAGAAGGCACTCGCTGACTCCGCAGTGATCGGCAACCAGCAGGTCGGAGCGGTCACGAAGGACATCACCACCGCCTTCACCCCGGACCCGGCGGGCGGGCCGGCAAAGCGCGATGACCGTGCCAGCGAATCCACCCTGGGCAACCTCGTTGCGGACTCGCTCGTGGACGCACTCAAGGCACCCGAACTCGGGGCCGCGGAGATCGGCGTCGTCAACGCCGGCGGCCTGCGCAACGAGCTGTACTACGCACCTGACGGCACCATCACCTACGCCGAGGCCAACGCGGTCCTGCCGTTCGTGAACAACCTCTGGACCACCACGCTCACCGGCGCGCAGTTCAAGACGCTCCTGGAGCAGCAGTGGCAGACCAACGCTGACGGCACAGTCCCCAGCCGCGCCTACCTGCAGTTGGGCCTGTCCAAGAACGTCAACTACACCTACGACGCAACGCGCGCAGCAGGTGACCGGATCACCTCGATCCGGGTCAACGGTGCCCTGGTCGACCCGGCGAAGGCCTACCGGATCGGCACGTTCAGCTTCCTGGCAACGGGCGGCGACAACTTCCGGATCTTCACGGAGGGCACGGACACCAAGGACTCCGGGCTCGTGGACCGCGACGCCTGGATCAAATACCTGCAGACGAACAGCCCTGTTTCGCCGGACTTCGCCCGCCGCACGGTTGCCGTGGTGAACACGACGGCCACCGAGGTCAAGAGCGGGGACGCCATCACCATGACGGTATCCAAGCTCGACCTGACCTCCCTCGGCAGCCCGGTCAACACTGCCCTGTCTGCGGTATTTACCGACGCAGCAGGCACGGTGACCGCCCTTGGCAGCATCCCGGTGACAGCCGGTGCAGCCACGGTGAACGTGCCGGTTCCGGCCGGCGCGGCAGCCGGCACGGGCACCCTGGTGCTCACCGCCGTCGAGTCCGGCACCGTGGTCAAAACGGACGTGAACGTGGCTGCCACGGTCCCCGTCCCGCCTGTCTGCACCGCCCCGGTGCCGCCCACGAAGTGGTACGACTTCGCGGGCTGGATCCGCTACAGCATGGCGTGGGTCCAGTACCAGCAGTGCCTGCGAGGCTAGGAGCTTCCCACCAAGGCCAACGCGGGGTCACTCTACGCCCATTCCGAAGGGAAAATCAGGCGTGAAGTGACCCCGCGTTGCTTTAAGTGAGGCGGGTCAGGCAGGCTGCGGGACCCGGTCCGGGATCTGGGCCGGGTCCTCGGCGTCCGCGAAGGAGTTGGCCGGCCGGGCCAGCCCGTAGTGCTCGCGGAGGGTCCGTCCGGTGTACTCGCGGCGGAACAGCCCGCGGTCCTGCAGGATGGGCACCACCTGGTCCACAAAGATGTCCAGGCCTGATGGCAGCACGGGCGGCATGATGTTGAACCCGTCCGCGGCGCCGGACTGGAACCAGTGCGTGATGGCATCGGCCACCTGCTCCGGCGTCCCGGCGAACGTGCGGTGCCCGCGGCCGCCGCCTAGCCTGCCGATCAGCTGGCGCACCGTGAGGTGTTCGCGACGTGCCAGGTTCACGATCAGCGTGTACCGGCTCTTCGCACCCTCTATCTCGTCCTCCGAAGGAAGGTCGGCCGGCAACTGGACGTCCAGCTTCAGCGATTCAGGGTCAACGCGCAGGACGTTGGCCAGCTGCTTGCGGGCGTGCTCGGGCAGGATCAGCCCGTCCAGTTCCCGTTCCAGCCGAAGTGCTTCAGCTTCCGTGGACGCGATGACCGGAACGATGCCGGGCAGGATCTTGATGGACTGCGGGTCCCGGCCCGCCGCCGTCGTCCGCCCTTTCAAATCGGCATAGAAGTCCTGCGCGTCCGCCAGGGTCTGGTGCGCGGTAAAGACCGCCTCGGCATACCGGGCAGCGAAATCCTTTCCGTCCTCGGAGGAGCCCGCCTGGACAATCACCGGGTGCCCTTGGGCTGACCGGGGCACGTCCAGGGCGCCTTCCACCCGGAAATGCTGCCCCTCGTGGTTGGCCGGGTGCACGCGGGAACTCTCGGCCCACACACCCGCACCCTTGTCCGCCAGCACGGCGCCGTCTTCCCAGCTGTCCCAGAGTTTCTTCGCCACATCCAGGAATTCCGCAGCCCGCTCATACCGCTTCGAATGCGCGGGCTGCCCGGCCAGGGAGAAATTCCTGGCGGCCGCGTCACCCGCCGTGGTTACTACGTTCCACCCCGCCCGGCCGCCACTGATGTGGTCCAGCGAGGCAAATCGGCGGGCCAGGTTGTATGGCTCGTTGTACGTCGTGGAGGCGGTGGCAATGAGCCCGATCCGCTCCGTCACGGCTGCGATGGCGGCGAGCAGCACCGTGGGTTCGAGGCTGGTGTACGGCCGCTGTCCCACGTTTCCGTGCAGCACCGGCGAATCGGCAAAGAAAATCGAGTCCAGCTTTCCGCGCTCGGCGGTCTGCGCGAGCCGCTGGAAATGGGCCACGTCCGTGCCGGCAAAACTGTTGCTTTCCGGCAGCCGCCACGACGCCTCGTGGTGGCCCGTGCTCATCAGGAAGGCGTTCAGGTGCAGCTTCCGCGCCCCGTTCTCCCGCGCGCTCACTGGTTCACTCCGGCTGCTGCGAAAGCGGTGGCCTGGGAAAGTTCAGGTACGACGACGGTGTCGGAGTAGGCAGCTGAGTCACCTTTGATGGAGGTGCTGCTGCGGCCGTCGACGCCGCGGGGGATGTCGCCGGCGATGGTCACCCGGTTCAGCTGGCGGGGCTGGCCGTCGTAGTTGTCCGGTGCGTAGTGCTGGGTGATGCGGTTGTCGAAGAGCACCAGCTGGTCCGGCTCCCAGTTCACCCGCACCACGTTCTCAGGGCGGGTGACGTAGGCCTGAAGGAGGCGAAGGATGTCCTTGGATTCGGTGTTGGACAGCCCCACGATGCGGAGCCGCTGGGCGAACCCGCCGATGAACAGACCCCGCTCCCCGGTCAGCGGGTGGACGCGGACTACGGGGTGGGCGGATTCGAACTGGATCCTGGTGAATTCCTTTCGGCGTTCGTCTGCGTTTGCGTGTTCCAGGTTCTTGGGGACCGAGTAGTCGTAGTCATTGGTGTGGATGGCCCAGAGGGTGTCGGCGAAGTTGCGCAGTTCCTCGGGCAGGTCCTGGTAGGCGCCCGCCGAGGAGGCGATCAGGGTTTCTCCGCCGTAGCCGGGCAGCGTGATGCTGCGCAGGGTGGAGGCCTGGGGCGGGTTCACTACGAACGTGACGTCCGTGTGCCAGTTGTTGGCGCTGCCGTTTTCGCTGTCCACGGGAAGGACCGCGGGCTTTCCGTCCACCGATGCCACGGTGGGGTGTGCCTTGGTCAGCGGGCCAAAGTGGCTGGCGAAACGGACCTGGTCCTCGTCGGTCCGGATATTCGCTTCGCGGAAAACGAGGGCCTTGTGGGTGTTCAGGGCGGCACGGATCCGGGCCACCGTGTCTGCGGGCAGATCACCGCTGAGGTCCAGGCCGCGGACTTCCGCGCCGATGCGGGCGCTGAGCTTGGTGAACTGGAGCTTGGTTTCGGTAATGACGGTCATGGGATTTCCTTTGCAGTTCAGGAGGTGCGGTTCGGTAGTGATTGGTTCAGGACGTTGAGCCGACGGCGGTGCGCCAGCGGGAGAAGTGCCGTTCCAGCGCCACGAGCAGTGCGTTGACGGCCAGGCCCAGCACGGAGACGGTCAGGATGCCCGCATACATGTCCGGGATGAGGAAGCTCATCTGCGAGTTGACGATCAGGTAGCCCAGCCCGGCCTTGGCACCCACCATTTCGGCCGCGATGAGCACCAGGATGGACGATGTCCCGGCCATCCGGATCCCTGTAAAGATCGTGGGGACCGCTGACGGCAGGATCACTTTCTGGAAGAGCCGGAAGCTGTTCAGGCCCAGGGATTTTGCGGCCCGGATCAGCAGCGGGTCCACGGTCCGGACACCGGCGATGGTGTTGAGCAGGACCGGGAAGAACGCGGCGTAGGCGACGATGGTGATCTTGGATTCCTCGCCGATCCCCAGGAGCAGGGTGAACACCGGCAGCAGGGCCAGGGTGGCGGTGTTGCGGAAGAGTTCCAGCAATGGGTTCAGGAACGAATTCAGCCAGCCGTACCAGGCAATCAGCAGCCCCAGCACCACGGCCGATACAACGGCGATCCCGAAGCCGGATACCGAGCGGGTCAGGCTGGCCTGCAGATGGCTCTGCAGCTGCCCGTTCTCAACGAGCCTGGCGCCCGCCGCCAGCACTTCATGCAGCGGCGGGAGAAAAACCCGGGTGGCCGGAGTGGCAAGGTACTGCGGACCAAACTCCCACAGCGCCAGGAACAGGATGACGGCCAGGGATTTCCAGCCGGCCCGCGCGGCGAGGTGGGCAGCGGCACGCAGCCCGGCCGCCGGCGTCGGGCGTTGTCCGCTTTCGGTACCGGGCCCCCCGGGCTGCCCGCCTCCGGACTGCCCGTCTCCGGACTGCAGGGAACGGTCGACGGCGGCAGCCGCCTCTGATGGTCGGGTCAACACAGTGCTCATCAGGCGGCACTCCTTTCAAAGGGCTGTTCATCGGGGGCGGTGCCGTCCGGGAGGATCTTCCGGTGGCCGGAGTCCTGGGCGAGGCGGACTTCGTCGTGCAGCAGGGACCAGACCTGGTGGCGGTGTTCCACAAAGGCGGGGTGGGAGCGGATGTCCGCCTCGCCGCCGCGGTCCGGGATGTTAATGTCCACGATTTCCTTGAGCTTTCCCGGCCGGGCGCTCAGCACTGCCACGCGCTGGCCGAGGTAGACCGCTTCGTCGATCCCGTGGGTGATGAAGACGATGGTCTTCCCTGTCGCCTTCCAGATCCGCAGGAGCTCGTCCTGGAGCTGTTCGCGCGTCTGGGCATCCAGCGCGGCGAAGGGCTCGTCCATGAGGAGTACGTCCGGCTCATAGGCGAGGCTTCTGGCGATGGCCACGCGCTGCTTCATACCGCCGGACAGTTCGTGCGGGTACCGGTCCTCGAAGCCGGCCAGGCCCACAAGGTCCAGGAATTCGCTGGCCTTGGCCGCCCTTTCCTTCCTGGTCAGGCCACTGTTCTCCAGGCCGATCGAGACGTTGGCTGAGGCTGTGCGCCACGGGAACAGGGCGTACTGCTGGAAGACCACGGCCCGGTCCTGGCCCGGCCCGGTGACTTCCTTGCCGTCCACCAGGACCTTCCCGGACGTGGGGCGGGAAAGCCCTGCCAGCAGGTCCAGGAGGGTGGTTTTGCCGGAGCCGCTGGGGCCCACCAGGGTGAGGAACTCGCCGGCGGCAACGTCCAGGCTGAGGTCATCGATGGCCGTGAGGACTGAGGGCTCGCTTTGGCGGCGGATGCCTGAGCCCTTGCCCGGCCGGACTGCGAACTCCTTGGCGACGTTCTGGAGAGTGATTTTGGGTGTCATGTCCTATCCTTTCGAGGTTGCAGCAGGCGCCGGGGTTTCCAGCACGTTGAACTCATTCGTGTAGAGCTTTTTGGTGTCGAGTTCGCCGTTGATGATTCCCGCTGATTTGAGATAGTCGGACCAGCGGGTGAAGTCGGTGTCCTGGATCCGGCCACCCGGTGAGGCCACTCCGACGCTCTTCCAGTACTTCAGCGCTTCGGTGCTCTCGTTCCGGCCGCGTTTGGCGATGATTTCCTCGAACTTGGCGATCACCTGCTCCCGCGGGGTGGTCCGCTCCCACTCGATGGCCTTGGCGACGCCCGTGACCAGCGTGCGGCTGGTTTCGGGGTTTTTCGCCAGGAAATCGTTGCGAAGGACATACTGGCCGGCATCGAAGGGACCGCCGATGACGCCGACGTCGGTAAACAGGGCACGCACGCCACCCTCGGCGAGCGCACGGTCCTGGAGCACGCCACCCAGCGTCCCGACGTCGACCTGCTTTTTGCGCAGTGCCACTTCGGTCTCGTTGGGCGGAACCACCACGAGCTGTACCTGCTTGATCTCCTCGGGAGTCAGGCCGCTGTTCTTCAGGTGGGTGTTGATGACCGCTTCGTGGCGGGCGCCCAGGGTGTTAACGGCGATCTTCTTGCCGATCAGGTCCCTGGCGGTCCTGATGGGGCTGCCTTCCTCCACGTAGTACCCGGTGAAGGTGTCTTTGTCCTCGCCGTAGTAGTTGATAACGGCTTTCACCGGCGCGCCGGCCTCGATCAGCTTGATCACGGCGCCGGTGAATGCTCCGCCGATGTCTGTCTGGTCCGTGGCAACCGACTGGATGCTCTGCGGGCCGCTGGTGGTGTTGCTGACCCACTCGAGTTTCACGTCACCGAGATAGCCGAGGTCCTCCGCCACCTCCACCAGCGCCACTGTGTTGGGCGAACCCTGGTAGCGGACAGTCTTGACCTCTGTGCCTTGGCTGCCCCCTGACTGCGCCGTTGCAGCGCCGCCACAACCCGTCAGCACCAGGGACAGGGCCACGGCTGACGCTGCGGCGGCAGCCATACGCCGTGCCAGGCCTCCCGTGGTCCGGGCGGTTAAGGGTGTTGGTGCGGGCTGGTTTCGGTATTTCATAGCGGATTCTTTCTGCACTTGTTGGGTGGAACCCGTTGATGCGGCTCCGGGCCGGCTGGCTCGTGGCAACCACTAGAGCAGAGAAGAATCCGGGGCAGAAGTGCAGCGTTCACGGGAAGAAACTGCAGGTCACAGGGGTCTACAGCGCGTCATGAGCGGCAATCCGGGACTTATCGGTCAACGAGGCGTCATCCAGGACAACACCGCGCAACAAGGCGTCAGAAGCGGGGCTGCAGAACGTCATGAGGGGCAACGCCACGCCGCAGCCACTCAACATTCCGACGTCAGATGAAACGCGTGGCTACTTCCCGCGACTCAAAGAGTGTCCTGTGCCGCGCTGCCAGCCGTGTTGAGGCCGCAAATATTTCTTCCCGGAGGCAGCTCATCCTCGCCAAGGCAACGCGGGGTCACTCCTCGCCCAATACGAAGGGGCAGAATCATACGGTCGTTGCAACATCTGATTTCTGGAGGTTGCCATGCCGAGTGGTTTTCGGGCGCCCGATGCGCTGAAGGATGAGTTCTTTTCGCTTCTGCGGCAGGGGGTGTCGGT
>NZ_JBPZHC010000018.1:0-51035 GCF_051857465.1 Pseudarthrobacter cremeus
ACTCGACACCCTCGCCACCAGCGTGAGGCGCCACGAAGAACAGCTCCGGAAACTGACCACCCGAAACAGCTAAATCCTTAACCGGCCAATCCCCGGCATCCCGGCATATTAGCCGGATAATGCGCGGACAACGCCGCGATGGAATCGTTCTTCTCGCTGCTGCAGAAGAACGTCCTGGACCGTCAGCGGTGGCTCACCAAGCAGGAACTCCGGCTCGCCATCACGACTTGGATCGAAAGGACCTACCACCGCCGGCGACGGCAAAGACGGCTGGGCAAACTCACGCCCATCGAATATGAAACAATCAACCGGACCGCGCTCACAGCGGCCTAAGACCCCGAGTCAACAGAAGCCGGGCCAGTCCCAGGCGATGCCCTCCACGACCTGGCGTGGTTCCGGAACGCGCGGCCGTGCTGGCCGTCGGAACTGGGCAGAAACGGCTCAACGCGGGCCCACTGATCATCGGCAAAGACTTGGAAACGAGATAGTCACCCAAGTTTTCCAGCCAACTGCCAGCCTATTTGGGAGACACGCCCTAGTCGCGTGACCGTCGTCAAAAACACAGCGATTTGATCTCAGAGCCTACTAAGTGAGTAACCCGCAGTGTTGGTGCTCGTTCGACTTAACATACTGCGGCCCCGGCAAGTCCACCCGGTTGTTCAGACGTTGGGCCCAATAAAACGTCGAGACTCACCATCCGTGGTTACCAGCCTCTAAGCGACCAGCCCGATGAGAACGCCAAGTCAACCGGAAAACGCGACGGAATCACGAGTTGGGCATCGGGGTTTCTCCTCGTTTTGGCGCGGGTTCGCTTCAATTGCAACCTGTCCGCCAATAGTCGGTTTTTGATCAGATCGGATCCACTAGGAATTTAGCCCGGGACGCGCTCTCTGCAGTCCATCGAAATTTTTGTCGGTCGCCAGTTGATGTTCTACTCAACAGTAGCTACTGAAAACCCCGGATATCTGGGCAAAAATCCGGTTCGAGTGGATTGGTTGAGCGTTCGAATCGACAAGATTCCGACCTTGCCCAGCCGAGTTCAGGTATTGACGTGCGTCACACTCTGTGGTTATGTACTAGGAATTGTATCCAATTAGAAGGTGACGAAGATGTCCAAACATTGGTGGCCGGGCACGGATTCTGTCTCGACGTTCCTCGCTCCAGCCGTGGTTATTGGTGGCCGCGGAAGCTCGAGCAAGATCGCGTCTGTTCTGCAATCCCAGCTAAAGATCACCGCTGGAAGTGTTCTAGTGGCGGTCGATGATGCCGTACTCAACACGGGCCTGGCAGATGAGCTCATTCGGGATCTCGAAGACAATGGCTACGAGGTGACCGTAGCAAGCGGCTTCGGCAGCGAGCCATCCAGCGAGCTTGTTGATGCCGCTGCAGAGATGGCCCGCAACGCCAATGTGCGGGTGGTCATTGGCATGGGCGGCGGGTCGGTACTCGATTCCTCAAAGATCGTCTCACTGCTCCTTTGCAATGAAGGAAAATCCGCCGATTGGCTGGGCGTTGTTGAGCCGCCCAACGGCGTTGCTCCATTAGTGCTCATACCAACGACCTGCGGGACCGGTGCTGAGGCGACAAGGGTTGCCATGGTGACCGTTGCAGGCTCCAAGAGAGTCTCCTCATGCGCTCTTTACGTTCCCTCCGTGGCCATTATTGATCCAGACCTCGTTGCATCACTGCCCACGAGCGTCATCGCTGCCACCGGCATGGATGCCTTGGCCCATGCGGTCGAATCACTCATGGCGACAACGACATCCGTTCTGTCCGCCCACCACGCACTCCGGGCTATCGAGTTGCTCGCGGCGAACCTTGAGAACGCTTTCAATGGGGATCAGGAGGCGTTGGCGAATTGTTTGTGGGGATCGCATCTGGCCGGCCAAGCACTTAACGCTGGCGTAGTGGTAGGCCATTCGTTGGCCTACTGTCTGGCCCATGAGCGGCCCATGCCGCACGGCATGTCGTGCGCACTCGCGTTACCTTACTGCATTGCCTATAACCGGACTCTGGATCCAGGACTTGCTTCGACCCTGGCTTCCGTCATCACGGGGGGAAGCAGCATTGAGCTTTCTGATGCCGCACGGTGGATACAGGAACTAACGAGGCGGCTGGGCCTGCCCACGACGTTGGACGAAGCCATGATTCCGACGGGTACTGAAGCCGTCATGGCGGCCCGCTGCGTTGCGGAATACCCCCGTCCAACAAATCCTGTTCTGCTCGACGAGGCGAAACTAGCAGAACTTTTGACAGCAATGCGTACCGGCGACTTGCCGGCCGCGTTTGGTCTTGCAAAATCGACTGCCTACAGCAACGTCCAGTGAGTCCCAAGCCGGAATGGTGTCAACCGGAAATGGTTTAAGGAGTATTGAGAAATGACGTACGGACTGGTCAAGAACCTGGTGAATGGCGGTTTTGCTGACGCTGCAGCCGGCGGGACAATTGACGTTACAAACCCCGCAACCAACGATGCACTTATTGCTCAAGTTCCTGCAATGACTCCTAACGACCTCGACTCTGTCTTCTCGGCTGCAGAGGCGGGAGCGAAGGTGTGGAAGGGCACCGGCCATCTTGAGCGTGGTCGCATTCTCATTGAGGCATCAAGGCTCATCCGCGCCCGCTGCAGCGAGCTCGTGGATGTGATCGTAGCCGAAATGGGTAAGACCCAGGCGGAAGCAACTGGCGAAGTCGGAAAGTCCGCGGAGTTTTTTGAGTATTACGGAGGGCTCGCGCGGGCATCGTTCGGAGATTACCTTCCCGATGGAAGGCCTAACACTTTCGCCAGCCAGATCCAGGAGCCCGTTGGTGTCGTCCTGCTTATCACGCCATGGAATGATCCCCTGCTGACCCCGGCTCGCAAGATGGCGCCAGCCCTCCTGGCAGGCAATGCAGTCGTGATCAAGCCGGCAACAGTAACACCCGTCATCGCCCTGAAACTGGCTGAAATCCTGCACGACGCGGGCGTGCCGGCGGGCGTTCTCGGAACCGTAACAGGTCGTGGTTCAGACATTGGCGATGCATTACTTTCGTATGGCGCGATCAAAGCCGTTTCCTTCACCGGATCAACGGAAGTCGGCCTCGGACTGCAACGCAGACTCGCTGGGACCGGTGTTCGGTTGCAGACGGAAATGGGCGGAAAGAATGCAGCAGTGGTGCTGGAAGACGCTGACCTTGACCTCGCCGTGCCCGCAATTGTCGCAGGTGCGTTTGCCCAAGCCGGTCAACGCTGTACTGCGACCAGCCGGCTGATCGTTCAACGCGGCGTTGAAACGGAGGTTGTAGAGAAAGTCAACACGGCCGTTCGGGCACTGCGCGTAGCGGCGGGCAACATTCCGGGAGCGGATTTGGGGCCGGTTGTTTCACGGGAAGCCCAGCGGGACGTTCAGGAACATGTCGCGAAAGCGATAGCGGAGGGTGCGCAAGTGCTAGCCGTCTCCGCCGCGGCGCGCGAGCTTGAATCCGGGGGGTCGTTTGTGCAGCCTACGTTTTTGCGGATCGCTCGGGACAGCTCTATCTGGCGCGAGGAAGTTTTCGGGCCGGTGCTTTCGATGATTGTGGTGGATACGCCCGAGGAGGCCATTGAAGCCGTCAACGATTCTTCGTATGGCCTTTCAAGTGCGGTCTTCACCAAAGATCTTGCACGGGCTTTTCAGTTCGTGGAGGGCGTCGACACCGGGCAGGTATCAGTAAACCAGCCAACCACGGGATGGGATATTCATCACCCGTTTGGTGGCTTCAAAGAGTCCGGCTCTGCGTTCAAGGAACAGGGCACCGAGGCGCTGAATTTCTACAGTCGGACCAAAACCGTCGCCATCAGAACGCACTAGCGGACTAACAAAGGACTATTGTGACAGAGCTAAACATGTTCTCGCTGCAGGGAAAAAGGGCACTCGTGACCGGCGGCGGCAGGGGCCTGGGACAAGCCATAGCCCGCGGCTTGACTGCCGCGGGAGCCCATACCGCCCTCATCTCCAGGACTCGCGGGGAAGTGACGGCCGCGGCGGCGGAGATCGGGGCCAATGCCTTTCCCTTTGAAGCCGACGTTGCGGATACCGATGCCATTCCCGGTCTCCTCGACGCGGTGGAAGAGCAGCTCGGCGGTTCGGTGGACATAGTTGTCCATGCCGCGGGAGTACAGCACCGCCAGGCGGCGGAAACCTTTCCTGTTGCTGAATGGGACCGGATTATGAGTGTGAATCTCACAGCTCCCTTCATGTTGAGTCAGGAGATTGGCCGCCGCCAGTTGGAAAGCGGGCAGCAGGGCAGCCACATCTTCATCGGCTCACTAACGAGCCATCTCTCTGTTCCCGATGTCGTCGCCTATACGGCTAGCAAATCCGGTGTTTACGGCGTGGTGCGAAGTCTAAGCAGTGAGTGGTCGCCGAGAGGAATTCGCGTAAACGGGATCGGCCCCGGATACTTCCGCACTCAACTAACGGAAGCGGCGTTCAAGGATGGCTCAAGGAAGCAGAGAATGCTTGATCGGATACCGATGAATAGATTCGGAGATCCGGAAGACCTGATTGGAGCCGCCATCTTCTTGGCGTCTGCGGCATCCGGTTACATCACGGGGCAAATGCTCATGGTAGACGGCGGATGGACAGCCAGCTAGGAAAAATAAACAGGAATTTCTGCGCATTGTCTTATTTACGCTCGTTAGTAAAAGTGGAGGAAAAATGGCAAAAGGTATGAACGTGGACCGCAGGCAGTTCATGAGGCTCTCGGGAATCGGTATTATCGGTATAGCAGCGGTTCCAACGCTGGCAGCCTGTGCCACAGCATCTGCTGGAGAGACAACTCTTAAAATCGGGGCGTTCTTCCCTGTGTCGGGACCCCTCGCGCTGCTCGGAGAAGAATCCTGGCGGGGAGTACAGATCGCAACGGATCTGCGCAACGCGGCCGGCGGCGTCGCAGGAAGAAAAATTGAACTGAAGTTCGCGGACATTCCGGATGTCAACGCTGCTACCTCGGAATCACGCCGCCTGGCATCCAGCCCGGACGTCAAGTTGGCGATCGGCTCCTACTCTTCGGCGCTCTCACTCGCTGCTTCGGAAGTGTTTGCCCGGGGAGGCAGGAGTTTCGTCGAACTGGGCGCGGTGTCCGAGGAAATTACAGCCCGAGGCTATGAGAACGTCTATCGTTTCAACCCGTCCGCAGGGGACTTCACAAAGATGCAAATGAGGTTCATCAGCGAATACCTTTCGGAAAAGCTGGGCAAGCCGGTGTCAAATCTCAAAGTGATCCTTGCCCACGAAGACTCGGCTTACGGGCAGTCCGTCGCTGAGAACGCCAAAAAGGACGCCGCTACGGCCGGGCTAGTGAATTTCTCCACGGAGCCTTACAACGCCAAATCCACTGACCTTTCATCGACCGTCTTGAGGATGAAGGATAAGTCGCCTGACATTGTCATGGCGGTCTCATATGCGGCGGACGCGGTCCTTCTCGGCCGGCAGATTCGGGATAACGGACTTAAACTGGGTGCCTTTATTGGAACCGGCGGAGGCCACAGCTTGAAGAGTTTCCATGAAGCACTGGGTGACGCGGCCGACGGAATCTTCGATGTTGACTTCACCCAGATCTACGTCAATGAAAAGTTCACTCCAGGCATTCAGGACTTCACATCCAAATACAAAGAGCGATACCAGGGTCTCCCTGCCTCCGGGCATGCCCTGGCGAACTTTACCGGTGCGAACCTGCTCTTTGACCTTCTGGAGAAATCAGGTGGAAAGGACGATCCGGCCGAGTTCCGCAAGGCTGCGACGTCTTTCAAGCTGGACAAGGGCAAGACCGCAGCAGGATGGGGTTTTGAACTTAACGACAAAAATCAGAACGAGCGTTCCGACGTGTACATCATGCAGTGGAAGGGCACAAAGCTCGAAACTGTTTGGCCGCCGGAAGCCGCCGTTCGTGAACCGGAAATCGTCACGCCGTTCGGCGTTTGACCGCCATCGAAGGACAAAATGAGTCTCTTTCTGCAAGCGCTCGTGGCAGGTCTGCTGTTGGGCGGCGTGTATGCACTAATAGCGGTCGGGCTGAACCTGATCTTTGGGGTTGTCAAGATCATCAACTTTGCTCATGGCGAATTCGTGATGATGGCGATGTACGCCACGTTTTGGATGTGGTCTGCCTGGAACCTGAGCCCGTATCTATCTATTTTCATTATCACGCCACTGATGTTTGTGTTCGGAATGGCGCTGCAGAGATTCATTTTGCAACCCATGCAGAACTCGTCTCCAACGATGAAGATCTTCGTCACTCTGGGATTGTCGATCCTGCTGCAGAACTTGGCACTTGTGCTCTTCGGCGGTCAGTTTCGCAGCACCCAGTTTCCGTGGGGGGAAAAGAATGTGACGGTTTTCGGTGTCAGCGCAACGTACGGCCGTATCACCGCATTTGTGGTGGCGCTGGTACTGGTCGCTGTGCTGTTTTACGTCATGAAAAAAACCCTGATCGGCAAGGTGCTACGGGCACTCGCCGAAGACCGCGAAACCGCCGGGCTTATCGGAATTCCGGTGAAGAACTACTATCTGGTTGCAATGGGGCTGGGAACAGCCATAACCGCCATCGCCGGGGTTCTCATCGCGCCGTTCCACTCGGTATTCCCGCTGGCAGGTGCACACTTCACGCTCTTGGCCTTCGTCGTCGTTGTCCTCGGCGGCCTCGGGAACATGGTCGGATCGCTGGTTGGAGGGCTGTTCCTGGGCGCGGTTGAGACGCTGGTGGGCACATATATTGATCCGGCACTGCAGCTTGTGGCTGTTTTCGTGGTTTTCATCATTGTGCTACTCGCCCGTCCTCAGGGCATCTTCGGCGGTTCTGCCAGCAATGCGGAAGTTGGTTTGAAATGAAAAAGATTCATTACCTCTTGTCTATTGGCGCCGTCGCTATCGCCGCACTGTTGCCCTTGTTCATTGCCGATCAATTCGTCCTTCACATCTGCGTCATGATCTTTATCTACGTAGGAATTACTGTCGCCTGGAACATTCTCGCCTTTGGGGGCATCCTTTCACTTGGCCATGCCGCTTTTTTCGGGATTGGTTCGTACACAGTGGCACTTCTCTACGTGAACCTCAATATCAATCCTTGGCTCGGGATTCTTGCCGCAATGTTGACGGCAGGCATCGGGGCGTTATGCCTGGCAATTCCGCTTTTGCGCCTGCGCGGACCGTTCTTCACGCTTTCCACGCTGGCGTTTGTGGAGGTGCTTCGCCTGATTGCTATCTACTGGGTCGGTCTAACCAACGGTTCGGTGGGCATCACGACTCCTCCTGCCGAGGGCTGGGCTCTTCTTTCATTCCAGGAGCGTCAGCCGTATTACTACATTGTTCTGTTTATGACGTTGATCGCCATCAGCATCTCCGTCTGGATTTATCATTCGAAGATGGGCTACCACCTTCGGGCTGTAGCCTCCGATGAAGATGCCGTTCGCGCCCTGGGCGTTCGGACCCCGCGACTCAAACTGACCGCGCTCGTCATCAGCGCGGCACTTACTGGGGCATTCGGCGCGTTCACTGCCATGTACTTCTTCGTTATAGAGCCAGAGACCAACTTTTCAGCAACTCTGTATTCCATTCAGCCGGCGTTGAACGGGATCATCGGCGGCATGGGGACGCTGCTCGGCCCGATAGTCGGAGCTCTCCTCATGACACCCCTGGGTGAATGGCTGCGGACCACGTTCTCGGGCGCCACTCAGGGCCTGAACTTCGTGATCTACGGCGTTGTCCTCATCGTTATGGTGCGTGTGATGCCCGGCGGGATCGTTGCGGGTTTCACCAAGCTCTACCGCCGGTTCCGTCCGGCGGAACGGAGCGCAGGCAGTGGGGACAGCGAAGACGGATCAACGGAGGAGATAGCCGACGACGACCACGTTTCCACTACTGCAGGAAGGCACAGCTAATGGACAGCACCCTCTTGAAGGTGGACAACGTCTCGAAGCGATTCGGCGGCGTTCAGGCAGTCGGCGGAGTCTCCCTCGAACTGAAACACGGGGAAATTATTGGCCTTATCGGAGCGAACGGAGCTGGAAAGACGTCCTTCTTCAACCTTATCTCCGGGATGCATTTCCCCGACTCCGGAACAGTGGAATTTGACAGCGACGATATCACTAGGTTGGACACGGCCAGCCGCGCCCGCTGCGGCATTGGCCGTACCTTCCAAGTGGTTCGACCGTTCAAGGGTATGACAGTCGCGGAAAATGTCATGGTGCCATTGTTGGTCAATGATGCGAGCGTCAAGACGGCGCGCAAGCGGGCGGCCGAGCTATTGGAGGAACTTAGCATCGGCGGCCTGGCGCCCAAGCCGGCGGAGAGCCTGACTCTGGCCCAACGCAAACGTGTCGAAGTCGCACGTGCACTGGCAACGGGGCCGAAGCTCCTGCTTCTGGACGAGGTTCTTGCAGGGTTGAACAGCCGCGAGGTTATCGACGTCCTTCCCTTCGTCGCGAAAGTCAGGGACCGCGGCGTTTCGATTTTGATGATTGAGCACCTCGTGTCGGCAGTCATGGAAGTTTCGGATCGGATCCTTGTCCTGGACCACGGAGTGGTGATCTCGGAGGGCCTGCCCAATGAAGTTGTGAACGATCCGAAGGTCATAGCAGCCTATCTGGGTAAGGAAGACTAATGCTGGATGTAAGAAACATTTCCGCCTTCTACGGCGACGCACAGGCTCTGGAAAACGTAAATCTCACCCTCGGAAAATCCGGCATAGTGGCACTGCTCGGACCCAACGCGGCCGGCAAGTCCACCACCCTTCGGGTAATTAGCGGAATCGTGCCGGCCGCGAGCGGAACTGTGCACTTCCAAGGGGAGGACATTACGGCGGCGTCGCCCCAGGACCGTGTTGGCCTGGGCATCGTCCACGTTCCTGAAGGGCGGAAACTCTTCGGGACTCTCAGTGTGGAGGACAATCTCATCCTCGGGGGTTACAGCAAGCGCAAGGACCGAAAGACAACAGCCAGGTTGGACGGGATCTATGACCGTTTTCCCAAGCTAAGGGAGCGCCGCTTTCAGGACGCAGGGCTGCTTTCCGGTGGAGAACAACAAATGGTAGCCGTCGGGCGCGGTCTCATGTCGGAGCCCAAGTTGCTAATGATCGACGAAATGTCCTTGGGATTGGCGCCGATAATCGTGAAACAAATGTTTTCGCTGGTCCAGGAGATTGCGACGGGAAACATGTGCGTGCTCCTCGTTGAGCAGCATGTGCAGAATGCGCTGGCCGTCGCCGACCACGGGTTCATCATCGATGGCGGTGTGACGCGTGTATCAGGACCTGTCCAGGAACTGCTCAGCAGTTCTCTCGTTCGCGAATCGTATCTGGGCCATTGACACTACTCTCGGAAATGGGTCCGCAGCAGCATGAGCACACAAATGACGGCGTTCTTGAAGCAAAGCCGGAAGAAGGGGGACATAGCCCTTAGGCAGGTTCCCCTTCCCATGCCGGGGCCGGGACAGGTGCTTATCCGGACGGAGGCTGTAGGACTGTGCGGAAGCGATATCCATGCTGTTAACAGCCATGCCGGATACGAGTGGCTGCCGGAACGAGTGGTACTGGGACACGAAGCTGTTGGCATAATCCATGCGGTAGGACCGGATGTCAGCAGCACACGGATTGGCGAGCGCGTCGTTCCTTTGGCCATAGACGGTTGCCTCAACTGCTCCGTCTGTGCCGGCGGAACGCCGCAACTCTGTCCGCAGCGGGACTGCCTCGGGCTGTCCTTCGACGGCGCTCTTGCGGATTTCTTTGTCCTCGATGCTGGCAGGACGGTGACCATTGACAACGAACTTTCCTCGTCAATGGCTGCTCTTGTTGAACCCACTGGCGTCGCCATACACGCCGTCCGGCAGTTGAGCGAAAATCTGCAGGGCCAACGGATCATTGTTTCGGGGCCTGGACCCGTTGGACTACTGTGCGGCCTTTTCGCCGAAAAGCTAGGCGCCGATGTAGAGCTCGTAGGACCGCTGGAAGGCTCCCAGACGAGACTGGACTTTGCGTCGCAACTGGGCTTTGCCACTGTCCGCGGCCACGAAGGCATCGAGGGAACAAGAAACGGACGCCCCATAGATGCCTGGATAGAGGCCACCGGTGCTGCCGTTGTTCTTGAAACCGCCGTTACGCTCGTCCGCCGCGGTGGCACGATTGTCGTTCCCGGACTCTTCGGCGTACTTCCGCACCTGGACGTGAACCAGTTGGTGCGAAGCGAGGCGCGGCTCCAGGGGACCTACGGCTACACACGCGGTGACTACGGGGCCGCAACAGAACTTTTGCTGGCCAACCAGGAACGGCTGGCCTCGATGGTTACAGAATTCCCAATGGAAAGCGTACTGGCGGCGGTAGAAGCTACCGAGCAAACGACGGTCATCAAGGCTGTCGTTGTCGCTGACTGGACGACCACAAGAAGATGACTTTAGGGGTAATAGCATGATTTTTCTATCAGAACACGATGTTTCCGAATTGGCAGACATGGACGACGCTCTCCAGGCCGTCGAAACCGCGTTGGCAGGCCAGGGCCGTGGAACGGTGCATAACGCCATTCGCTCACGGGCAGCCCTGAACGGAATGAACCTGAACCTCTTGGGCGGCGCGGTCGGCCCTGTGAACAGCCTGGCTGCGAAAATCTACGTCACGGGTGGGGGGTCCGCCAAATTCTGGCTGCTCCTGTTCTCCGCTGATGGAGACTGTGACGCTTTGATGGAAGCCGACCGCATCGGTCAGCTGCGCACGGGCGCCGCCTCCGGAATCTCTGCGCGTTTCTTTGCCCGAAAGGACGCGACGGTGCTGGGCCTAATCGGTTCCGGGTATCAAGCTTGGACCCAGGCCGAAGCGATTGTCCGGTCCACGGAGATCAAAACCGTCCAAGTATTCAGCCGGAACTTTTCTAAGGCTGAGGATTTCGCGAAACGCTTCGCAGAAAAGTTTCCCGTCGAGGTCGTGGCCAAGCACACAATCGACGACGCACTTGAGGGGGCGGACATTATTGCCACTATGACGTCGTCCAAAGAGTCTTTGGTTGAACAACGGCATATCAAAGCTGGAACGCACTACATTTTCGCGGGATCAAATAACCCGCAGAACCGCGAAGCGTCTGGAGCTGTATTGGCGGCGGCGGACTTACTTGTCACCGATGACCGGGAGCAGGCAAAGATTGAAGGTGGAACGCTGCGGCGGGCCGTCGCCGAAGGCGCAATCACATGGGACAACGTGGGGCTTTTAGGCGACATTGTCGCGGGCGAGAAGTCCGGACGCACCTCCGACGCCCAGATTACCGTCTTTGTGTCTCAAGGGGCAGGCTCTTGGGACACAGCTCTCGCACGCATTGTCTTCGAGAAGGCCACGGCGAAAAACACCGGGACAAAGCTGCCGATTGCAGGCGGTATTACGGAAGGACGACGGTAGTTGTGACGGACCACATCGGCATCATTGGGGGAGGTATCGTCGGGATTGCCATAGCCCGGGCCCTCGCGGAACGTGGCCTGATGGTCACTGTGGTGGAAAAGGAACACCGTGTGGCCATGCATCAAACCGGCCGTAATTCGGGAGTCGTGCACGCGGGGCTCTACTACGCACCAGGTTCCTTGAAGGCGAGCCTTTGTTCCACGGGACGGGAGCTGACCAAAGAGTATTGCCAGGAGAAAAAGCTCCCCTACCGCGAGGTCGGGAAGTTGGTCGTTGCCGTGACGGACAAGGAGACTCCCTATCTCGACGCCATTGAGGCCCGTTCTGTTGCGAATGGAGTTCCCGGGCTTCGGCGGTTGAGCGCTGCGGAGATGAAGGATGTCGAGCCTCACGTGGCCGGGGTTGCCGCCATCCACTCTCCCCGTACCGCGGTCGTCGACTATGCCTCTATTACTGAGGCTATGGCCGAGGATGTGCGGAAGGGCGGGGGCAGCATCCTTCTGGGGCACGAGGTTACTGCTATTGTCCAGCAGGCAGGAAAGGTCAGGGTTACCACTACCGCCGCGGAGCTTTCCTTTGATCGGCTCATCGTTTGCGCGGGCCTGCAGTCCGACGTCGTTGCCCGCCTGATCGGAGCTCCGGCTAGCCCCAAGATTCTGCCATTCCGTGGCGAATACTGGGGTCTGGCAAACGCAAAGCAGCATCTCGTCCGGGGAATGATCTATCCAGTGCCGGATCCACGGTTTCCCTTTCTTGGAGTGCACTTCACCCGCGGGGTGTATGACGATATCCACGTTGGCCCGAACGCTGTGCCGGCGATGGCGCGCGAAGGCTACAGCTGGGCGAAAGTTTCCGTGAAGGACACCTGGGATTCGCTCTCCTGGCCAGGTGCGCCCGCGCTGGCAAAGCAGCACTGGCGGATGGGGATAAAGGAGATCGCTTCGTCCCTGATCAAGCCTCTTTACTACAAGGAGGCGCAGAGATTCATCCCCGAACTACAGCTGTCCGACCTTACGTCCAAAACAGCGGCCGGAGTTCGGGCGCAGGCCTGGAGTGCGGACGGTTCACTGTTGGATGACTTTGCGGTGGACCAGGTAGGACCGGTCACGCTGCTGAGGAATGCGCCTTCCCCCGCAGCGACGGCCGCAATGTCCATAGCTGATTATGTTCTAGATAAGTACATCTTTGTCAGGTCCTAGGAATTGGGTGCCGAATCGGCACCGATCCGGCGAGTTGAAGGAAACCATATGTCAAGGGAAAATACCGGCCTGGCCGGCAAGCGCATTCTTGTGACCGGTGCCGGCCGCGGTCTGGGGCGTAACTATGCACTGCACCTTGCCAAGGCCGGCGCGGACGTTGCCGTTACGGACATTAATTTGCACTCCTATCGCGACTTTCAGCCTGAAGCAGACGACATGAAAAACGACACCGTCGTCGGGGAAATCCAGGATTTGGGCAGGGCTGCCCTGGGCTACGAGCTTGATGCCACTGACCAGGACGGCATGGCTGATGTGATGGAGTCCATCCGCTCTGAATGGGGCGGGATCGATGTACTGGTCAACAACGTGGGCGGTGGCAGCTATTCAGCGGGGGCCGACACGCTGCCCAGCACCCTCCCGATCAGCGATCTGAGGGAGAACATGGAGCGGAACTTCGTCACCACGGTCCTGGCCTGTCAGCTTGCGATTCCGCTCATGGAACAAGGATCCAGCATTATCAATGTCGGGTCCCAGGCGGGGGAAGCCGCGGTGGAACCCATGTTCTCGGCCTATGGAAGCGCAAAAGCAGCGGTTGCCCACTACTCACGCTTCCTTGCTAACGAACTGGGGCCGCGGGGCATCCGAGTCAACGTCGTGGCACCCGGCTACATAGCCACCGGACGTCTGAGTACGGTTTTCGCCGAGATGGGCGAAGAAAGAATCCACAAAAATGTGGCGCTGGGACGAATTGGGACTCCGGCAGAATGCGCCAGTGTTATCGAATTCCTCGCAGGGGGTGCGTCTCGCTACGTCACCGGCCAGATCCTTGTCGTCGACGGCGGCGCCCTGAATTTTGCTACGTCACGACCGTAAATTTTCTATACTCATAAGGAGCACGCTATGCCCACAGTTGCCGAAATAATGGTCGCCGCCTTCCGCAGGCACGGAGTGACCGACGTCTTTGGGCAGTCCCTGCCGTCGGCGTTCTTTCTGGCCGCCGAGAAAGCCGGCATCCGCCAGATCCCGTACCGCACTGAGAACGCTGGCGGAGCCATGGCAGATGCCTTCGCGCGGGTGTCAAACCGGATTGCCCTGGTGGGAGCGCAGAACGGCCCCGCCGCAACTTTGCTCGTACCCCCGTTGGCGGAGGCCATGAAAGCGTCCTCACCGGTCATCGCCATTGTCCAAGAAGTACCTGTCAGCCAACGCGGCCGGAATGCCTTCCAGGAATTTGACCATGTGGCACTCTTTGCATCTTGCACCAAATGGGTGAAGCAACTGGATGATCCGACGCGGATCAACGACTACGTTGACATGGCTGTTACGATCGCCACGACCGGACGTCCTGGCCCCGTGGCGTTGTTGGTTCCGCGGGACGTACTTTTAATGGATGTTGAGCAGACGGAAGTTACTGCCCGGACTTCCCAGATGGGAGGATTTCCGCTGGATCGCTCCCGTCCCGACGGCGCCCGCGTCGTCGAGGCAGCCAAACTGCTGGCAGAAGCGGTTTCGCCGCTGATTGTGGCCGGCGGAGGCGTCCATCTGTCCGGTGCAGTAAAAGCGCTTGGACAGCTTCAGGAGCTCAGCGGCATCCCGGTGGCAACCACCAATATGGGGAAGGGCGCTGTCAGCGAAACGCACGAGCTCTCCCTGGGTGTTATCGGCAACGCGCTGGGCGCGAAGGCGCCCAATTACCTGACGCGCCCGCTCGTGGCAGATGCCGACGTAGTGCTGTTTGTCGGGACGCGCACCAACGAAAACGGGACGGACGCCTGGAAGTTGTTTCCGCGTGATGCAACCTACATTCATCTGGATGTTGATGGAGTCGAGATTGGCCGCAACTATCAGGCCGTCCGTCTTGTCGGAGACGCACGCCTCGGTCTGGAGGACATCATTGCTGAATTGGGCAAAATCGACCTGACGCGGCGGGGTCAAAGCCGGGCCTGCGCTGCGTCGCGGATTGCCCTGGCAAAGACAGCAGCCGCAGCCGATGTGGAGCAGCTTCGCGCGAACCAACCCTCAAACAAACTCACGCCGCAGTACGTGATGTCGGTCCTGAATGATCATTTGAAAGCGGATGATATCGCGGTAGCCGACGCCAGCTACTCGACTCTGTGGATGTCCAACTACTTAACAGCCAAGTCCGCCGGGCAAAGATTTATCTCTCCTCGCGGCCTTGCCGGCCTGGGGTGGGGTCTTCCCATGGCTATGGGAGCGCAGGCAGCGTTCCCGGACAAGCGTGTTGTTTGTATCAGCGGCGACGGCGGCTATGGCCACGTGTGGGCCGAGATGGAGGCAGCCGTCCGGAGCAATCAGCCCATCGTGTCCGTACTCTTGAACAACTCCATCCTGGGCTTCCAAAAGCATGCCGAGTTGAACTCATTTTCGGAATTCACAACGGCCATTCCGTTCTCGCCAGTCGACCATGCGGCCATTGCCCGCGCAGTTGGCGCGCAAGCAAGCCGCGTAACGACGCCTGCCGAACTTGAGACCGCGCTAAAGGCGGCCTTCAGCGGCAGCCAATTCTTCCTCATTGAGGTCATCACGGATGCTGACTCCTATCCGGCGATTGCAGCCTGGGACTCCAACCCCCCGGATACCATCAGATAGGGCCCATCAGTGGCCGGTACCTCGTCAGTCGCCGGCATCGGGATTTGTATAAGGCAATACCATTTGCTTGGCTTTGCGTCGGGTGTTCGTGTGAGGGCTGCTGACGGGGGCGGTGGGCCGTTCGGGCCTTTGGCCCTTGGCGGTTCTACCAGGACTCGATGTAGTCATGACTGAGGTCCGGACGGCGAGCCGGTTGGCGAAGCTGTGGTGGTGGTAGCAATGGGTCATTAGATGCGAGAAGAAGAGTTTTGGCGAGGCATACGCTGACCGTCCCATGTATTGGGCGAGAGCGGATCACGCCGCTGGACGCTGCCACGGCCTGGTCCTGCAGGCTGTCAGTGATGGTATGAGGGTAAGCGTCAGCCGCTCCCGTATCCACGGTCTTCACCGCCCAAGCGGAGGCCGGCCGCTGACAGCCGACACGGTCGCGCAACGGCTCCGCGTCCATACGCCCGCTGCGGCCACCACCTGCCCGGCACTGGCGGCAAAAGCCGTGACCCCGCACGTTCTCAGGCACACCAACTCCATGCGGAGGATCGCTGCCGGCATCGCCACCGCGACCAGTTGCCTCTGGCTGGTCCACGAATCCCTTGAATCGACCCAAGCCCACTTGCACGCCGACCTGGGTTTCAAGCAATGGGCGCTGGACCGGACCGCCGGACACTATTCCCGGGCGCTACTCACCGGCAGACACCCTGCTGGAATTTCTGGAAGCCTCTGAGTTATTGCGTTTCCAGCACCTGCCCGGCCCTGAGGTATGGGTTCAGGCAGACCTCGGCATGATCTGGACACCGGGATAATCACGCTCGAGCTCCTTCAGCCCGACTCGCTCCGAGACCGTCCGATCCACCTCGGTGCCGCCGTTTGGCCTCGCGGTCCTTCACCCCTGAGTATTTGAAGCTTTGAGCGCCACTATTCGTGCGGTTCAGCGCCGGGGTTTGTGCGAGAGAGCGCCAGCGGTCGCGTGGCCTGGCGCCTCTGACGCCCTTCGTGACAGTTACGAAGCGTCTCGGCGCCGACACCGTACGCGGTGGTCACCTCCTTGATCGGCTTGGACGTGTTTACCACCTTGCGGCACAGGTCGTCCTTGAACTCCTGGGTAAATCGTTTACGTGATGCGGTCATGCTGATCTCTACTTTCGGTAGACCCCCACTTAAAGAAGGCCCACAGTCCGAGATCTCCGTGGCAGCTTACTCGCCGGTGGCGGGTGACATGGTGACAGCAGGGGCCTGCGCAAGCGATCTCCTTAGGAAGATGTTGTCGGTCAGAAGCTGTCGCTTCGGCGCGCTGTGGCCGGCCGCGCGACGGTTAAGAGTCAACACGGACCGCGGGGCTGTTAGACAAGGTGTCGGTTCTCGGCAACAAGAGGAGTGGAAGGCATTGAGTTTTCTGTTTGGTTCGGCGCCTTCATCGGTTCAGAAATGCCAAAACTGCCTATCAGATAAGGATCGACAGAGGATTCTCCATGCGCTGCTTGAACGCAGCCATCAGGCGGGCAGCAACTGCTCCGTCCACGACCCGGTGGTCGGCAGAGAGGGTGCAGGTCATGACAGTGGCGATTGTCAGTTCTCTGTTGACGACGACGGGTCGTAATTCGGCAGAGCCGACGGCAAGAATACCGGCCTGCGGAGGGTTGAGGATCGCGGTGAATTCTTTCGTCCCGAACATGCCCAAGTTGCTGACGGTAAACGTTCCTCCGGAAAGTTCGCCGGGGCGGATTTTTCCAGTCTGGGCCCGTGCGGCGTAGTCTGCGATGGTTGAGCTGATTTCGGTTATCGAAATCGTATCGACGCTGCGGACGACGGGGGTGACTAAGCCGCCATCAGTGCTTATGGCGACCGAGATGTCGGCGTGACTGTACCGGATGATGCTGTCGCCGTTGAAGCTGACGTTTGCATCCGGTTCGTCACGCAACGCCAGACCGATTGCCCTCACGACAAGGTCGTTGACCGTAATTTTGCGGACCGCGGTGGCATTGACCTGCTTGCGCAGCTCGAGCAGGTTATCCATGCGTACGTCCAGGGTGAGGTAGAAATGCGGGACACTTGTTTTGGATTCGGTCAGCCGGCGTGCGATTGCGTGGCGCATGCGGGTGAAGGGGATAGTTTCACCGCCCGGCTGAGCGGGTCCCCGAACCGGGGCCGGGGTGGCAGCCAAAGGAATAGTCGAAGCCACCTGGTCCGGCACGGGGGCAGGGATTGCGGCCGTCGATGTGAGCTGCGCCGCGATTACGCTTTCGACGTCTTGGCGGATGATTCGTCCGTCGGGTCCGGACCCGTTGAGCGCGGATACATCCAGACCGTGTTCACGGGCAAGTCGGCGGGCCAGCGGGGAGCTGAACACGCGTGCGGTGTCGACGTCAGGGCCGGAAGCGGCGCTGACGTGCTGTGTCGGAGCTTCGCCGGGTTGGGAGGAAGCGGTCGCTAGGACGGCCTCGATGTCCTTCTCTGCGTCGCCGACCGCCGCGATGACGGCGATGGGGGCGCCAACGGCGACCGTTTGACCGGGTTGGGCGATGAGCCGGGCGAGGATGCCGTCCCCTTCAGCTTCCATTTCCACGGTGGCTTTCTCGGTTTCGATTTCAGCGATGGGTTCGCCGGCAGTGATGGAGTCGCCGGTGGATTTGAACCATTTGTAAAGCACAGCCTCGGTCGCGTCAGCGAGGATGGCCGGCATGTTCAGCAATGTTGCCATAAGAGTTTCTCCAGAAACGGGTAGCCGTGGGTCGGCGGGAGGTAGGAGCGGTAAAGGGCAGGCCTTAGCGGCCCAGATTGTGGGCGGCAGCGGCCAGACCCTTGTCCATTTCGGCGCGGCCTGCGAAGGCTACCCTTTCCAAGACCTTGGAGATGCTCGGCGACGCTTCCGCCCCGGTGACGCGCTGGATGGGCTGGTCCAAGTAGTCGAAGAACCGTCGCTGGATTTCGTCGCTGAGCCAGTTGCCGTAGGAGGTGCCGCGGGCGCCTTGCTCGGCGATCAGGACGTTGTTGGTTTTCTTGATGGATTCGCCGATAGTGTCCCAGTCGATGCTTGCCGCGTCCAGCCAGCGCAGGTCAATGATCTCGGCGTCGAGCTCGGCGTAGGCGGCTGCATCCAGGGCGGGCTGGACCATAGCCAGGTAGGTCAGCACGGTGATGTCGCTGCCTTCCCGGCGAATCGCGGCCCTGCCGAAGGGAATCTGGTAGTCAAAGTCGTTGACGGGGGCTGCGCCGCTCCTGGTGTAGAGGTCCACATGCTCTAGGACGACGACTGGGTCCTCAAGCTGGAGTGCGGTGTTCATCAGCCCAACGTAGTCGAATGGGGTGGACGGGGCGACGATTCGCCAGCCGGGCTGGGTCGCGAAAATGCCGGCCGGGTCCATGGAATGCTGCGAGCCGTAGCCGGTTCCCATTGCGACCTTGGAACGAAGGACCAGCGGCATTTTTCCTTCCCCGCCGAACATGTGGCGTGCCTTGCCGATCTGGTTGAAAAGCTGGTCGGCGGCGACCCACATGAAGTCCGCGTACATGAACTCGACCACGGGCTTGTAGCGCCCGTCCATGGCCATACCTCCGGCGAGCCCTGCGAATGCATTTTCACTGATCGGGGTGCCCAGGATCCTCTCCGGATGGGCGTCCTTGAGCCCGCGAGTGGCACCGTTGGTGCCGCCTTTGAGCCGGTGGACATCCTCGCCCATGACAACGACGGATTTGTCACTGTCCATCCGTGCGTGCATCACGTCAGCGACCGAGTCGATGAATTTGCGCTCGGCGAGCTCACCGCTGAACGTGGCTTCCTCCTCGGTGCGTGCCCCCTCGAGTTCGGAGAGATCGCCGCGGACGCCGACGTCAACGAAACCGGGATCTGGCCACAGCTCGGGGCGGATCCTTCGTTTGCCGGGCTTGGCTTCGGGGTCCTGCTCAGTCAGGGCGGCGACGGCGTCGTCGCAGGCGTTCTTGATTTTCCCGTTCATGTCCTTGATGGCTAGGGCGTCCATGTGTCCCAGATTCTTGAGTTCTTTTGCGACACGAAGGATGGGGTCACGGTCTCGCCATGACTTCTCCTCGGCCTTGCTGCGGTAGCCGAACGCACTGCCGGGGAAGGGGCCGTTCTGATGGAAGTAGCGGTAGACCTCGGCTTCGATGAGCGCCGGGCCGTTGCCGGAGCGCATATGTTCGGCGGCTTGTTCCATTGCCAGGTGCACGGCTAAGGGGTCCATGCCGTCAACCCGCCAGGACCGGATACCGAAGCCAGGGCCGCGGCCGGACAGGCGGGACTCCCCGGTCACTTCCGCTACGTGCGTGGACACAGCGTAGAGGTTGTTCTCGATGAAGAAACACAGCGGAAGCTTCCACGCTGCGGCGAGGTTCATCGTTTCCAGCGCCGAACCGATGTTCGTCGCCCCGTCACCGAAATACGTCACGGTTAGGTCAGTGTCTCCACCGGTCCGGGCACCATCGTGCTTCTGCGCCCAGGCATTGCCAGCGGCCAGCGGCACGCCGCCGCCGACGATCGCGTTCGTCCCCAGTGCCCCGGCTTCCGTCCACTGAAGGTGCATCGAGCCCCCACGGCCACGGCTGAAGCCCTGCTCCAGTCCGAGAATCTCTGCCAGCGTACGCTGAAGCAACTTCCTGACATCTTCTCTGAGAGGAGAAATCGGGTCCATACGCCCGCCCGTCTGTCGCGCCAGATAGGCAAGTGACTTGGCCAGGAACTGATGATGGCCTCGGTGAGTCCCGTTGACACCGTCACCGGGACGCAGATCAATCGCAGACCCAACGGCGCCGCCCTCCTGCCCGATGCTTGAGTGCGCCGGCCCATGCACCAGACCCTCACCGGCGAGCTCAAGGACGCTCTCCTCGAAAGAACGAATGATCTGCATCTGCACCAACATGGTCTTCAGTAGCGAAGGGTCTGCCTTCTTCCAATCAGCTTCACTAGTGCGCAGTTCGACCCATTCGACATCGGGCGTGAGCGGTGTTGTTTCAGCCATCGGAATTCTCCACGGAAGGTATTGGGGCCCTACCGGAACGAAGGATCCGGGCGGGGTGACTCGGGTCACTAGTTTCCACGATACTTATTAGTCGGATCCAATGCAACCGTTATCTTGGTCAAAACATTCCCAAAGAAGGGATCTGGACGTAGTATTGGATCCAATATTGATACACGTCAGCGTGACTTGGACAGGAGTTTCATCAATGAAGAACAATCTGCGGCCCCCTGTTGCTGCTATCACGGGAGGGGCTTCAGGCATAGGCCTGGAGTCGGCCAGGCGCTGGATTGCCGACGGTGGAACGGCGGTGCTGTTAGACCTTGCACGGCCGGCCTTGGATAAGGCGCTGGCGGAGCTCGGTGGTCGAGCCCGGGGAGCCGTTGTTGACGTTGCTGACAACGCCAGCGTCCTCGCCGGCTTCCAGAGCATCCGAGAAATCGAGGGCAGACTGGACGCCGTAGTCAACTCGGCTGGGATTGCCCGGCCAGGCCCCAGCAGCCAGGTAAGCGACGAGGAATTCACGCACATGCTGGACATCCACCTCACCGGCGCCATGCGTTCGTGTCGGGCGGCGTATCCGTTGCTGAAGAGGACCGGCCGCGGTACTATCGTCAACCTGGCATCCGTGGCGTCGCTGACCGGCATGCCGGGGCGGGCCAGCTACACCACAGCCAAGGCCGGCATCGTGGGACTGACACGGACACTGGCCGTGGAGTGGGCACCCGACAGGATCCGCGTGAACGCGGTCGGGCCCGGCTATGTGCGCACGGCGCTTACTGACACGTTGGTGGCCGAAGGCAAGCTTGACGACGCCTTGATTAAGGCCCGGACCCCGCTGGGACGCTTTGCCGACCCGGAGGAAATCGCCGAGGCCATTCACTTTCTGTCCACCCCGGCGTCCTCGTACGTCAATGGGCATCTGCTCATGGTCGACGGCGGCATGACCGTGGACGGGAACTGGTACTCATGAGCAGAATGGATTTCGATTTCACCGGCAAGGTCGCACTGATCACCGGCGCTTCCGGTGGCATCGGCAAGGAAGTAGCCCGGACCTTTTATGACGCTGGGGCGCACCTGGTGTTGATGGACTTGCATGAGGTCCGCTTGCGGGAACTGGCCGAAGAGCTTGGGGCTGGCAAGCGGATTTGCGCGGTGGCCGGGGATGCTTCCAACCCGGCTAATATCTCGACCGCTCTTGAACTGGCGCGCACACGATTCGGCGGATTGGACTTCGTCATTCCCGTGGCAGGGATCTACCCGGAGTCCCCGGTCGTCGAGATTAGCGACGACCAATGGCGACAGGTGATGTCCGTGAACCTGGACGGTGTGTTCCAGCTTCTGCGCGCCGCCATCCCCATGGTGCGTCCGGGCGGGGCAGTGGTGAATTTCGCATCTGTTGCCGGACACCGCGGAAGCAAGAACCACGGCCACTATGCGGCCAGCAAAGCCGGCGTAATCGCCCTGACCCGAAGTCTGGCCCATGAGGTGGGCCCCGGGATCCGGGTCAACGCTATTTCGCCAGGCACCATCGAGACTTCTATGGTCGCGGACCTTGTCAAAGCCCGGGGGGCTGACATGCTTACCGGAACGCCCCTCGGACGGTATGGAAAGCCCGAGGAAGTGGCCGCCGTGGCTGCATTCCTTTGTAGCGGGGCTTCCAGCTTCATCACGGGCGAAACTATCCATGTCAACGGCGGCCTGTTCATGGCCGGCTAAGCGGCATATGCCGTCTCTTCCGTCGTGAACACCTTAAGCTGAAAGACATGGCATTGAACGGTAGGCACAGTCCGGTAAAAGAGGCTGCTAGTCGCCGCATTGCCGACAGCCTTCGGGCCGGAAATTCTCAGCGTTAGTCTTCAGCCGGGCCAGCGTATACGGCAGGAAATCGTGTCCGAGGAATTCGGCGCTAGCCGCCTGCCGGTCCGCGAAGCGCTGGGGATCCTGGAATCCGACGTGCTCGTCAGGCTGGCGGCCGTAAACTACACCGACGACGACATCACGCGTTGGGCGGAAATGGCCGCCACTATCGAAGCCGCCGACGATGTCGAACAATATCTAAAGCTGGACCGCAGTTTCTATCTGGAGAGCTAAGCAGTTTCTATCTGGAGAGCTAAGGGGCAGCGAAGATGCCAATGCTGTACTCCATGGCGCGCGGCTGTGGAACACGACGCAACATTCCCCGGGCCTACACCCAGTTGATCGGTGGGGATGGACTCCGACTGACGCCCTGCGAACGCCGGCTGATGGTGGAGACGTTCAGGCGCGGCGACGGCGAAGAAGCCGAGCAGCTGATGTATGGGCACCTCCGGCGAACGCGCCAGGAACTGGCCCGCCACCCGGATATTTTCTTCGGAGAATGCCCTCGGATCCTCAGGCGCGAGTGTCCCACAGCCTTACGGTGGCCTCTTTTTCATAGGCCTTACCGTTGGGGAAGCTGACGAGTTCACATTGCATGCCCCACGGGGACAGGAAATACACCCAGCGCTGGCCAAAGCTGGGCCCAGTGCTGGCCGTCGGGCTGCCCAGCACGCGGAGGCCTTTGGACTCCAGATAAGTTACCGCCGTGTCCAGGTCATCAACGTAGAACGCCAGATGGTGACCGCCGACGTCACTGTTGCGCGGCAGCACGGTGTTTTGCGCAGGAGTCTCATACTGGAAGACCTCAAAGTTGGAGCCATTGGCGCACCGGTAGAACCGGATCTCGCGCATCGTCGTGTCCCGGTCGACGTTAAGGTGCTCGGCCATCCAGTTACCGTTGGGCAAAAACGGCCCGAGCGAGTAGACGCGCACACAGCCCAGGACGCCAACGAAAAATTCGTGTGCCTGTTCCATGTCCGGAACGGTAAGGCCAATGTGGTCCGTGCCCCGAAGCCCGGGCAATCCTTGATCGCTGTTCATCGCTCTCCTTCATGGAGTCGTGGCCGCCAAACCCTCCGTGTTGGATCCATATTCCTGAATGTGAAGTGCAACGACGATAATGGGTAGCTATTTGGTTTGTCGCTGGATCCAAGCCATGTCAGTGTAGTCCAACGTAATGCACGTCACCAATGTCGGTGACCATCCCCAGGAGCTTCCATGTCAGACTTCCCGTCCTCAACCACGGTCCAGGACCGGCCCCCGGTTCTGTCCTCACGGGCCGCCTCCAGATCCAAGGTCAAGTCCCTCGTCGCCAGTACAGTTGGCAATGTCCTCGAGTGGTACGAATGGAGTGCCTATGCGGTGTTCGCGCCCTTCATCGCCCAGGTGATGTTCGAATCGTCGAACACGGCGTCCGGAATCCTGGCCACCCTCGGCATCTTTGCTGTCAGTTTCCTCTTCCGCCCACTCGGCGGCGTCGTCTTCGGCTGGATCGCCGACCGCAAGGGCCGCAAATTTGTACTTGTAACCACCATGCTCATGATGGCAGCCGGAAGCTTGGTCATCGGCGTCATGCCTACCCACAACAGCGTGGGCGTCTGGGCTGCGGTCATCCTCCTTGTCGCCCGGGTTATCCAGGGCTTCGCCCACGGCGGAGAGTCGGCAACGTCCACCACCTATGTTGCGGAAATCGCACCGAACAACCGCCGGGGACTGTGGTCCTCGGTTATCCACGTGGCGATCGTCGGCGGATCCATCCTGGCCTACCTGCTCGGAGCGGTCATCACCGATGTACTTGACAAAGAAGACGTCATGGACTGGGGCTGGCGCATTCCGTTCCTGCTCGGCGCCGTACTGGCCGTCGCCGCCCTGCTGTTGCGTCGCCACATGGACGAGTCGGACGTGTACGAGGAAGGAGACGCCTCGCCGGCGCAGGTTCAGGCCGAGGCCAAGGCGTGGCCGCGAACGCGCATCATCAAGACGGCTACGCGCATGGTCCTTTTCACTGCAGGCATCACGGCTGTGCACTACACCTGGAGCAGCTACATTTCCACGTACGCCATCACCAGCCGGGGCATGGACCCGTCGCTGGCCTACTGGATGAGTCTGTCCGCGCAGGGCGTAGCGCTGATCAGCTTGCCGCTGTTCGGTATGCTTTCGGACCGCATCGGACGCAAGCGCCAGGTGCTGTTCTTCGCCATCAGCTCCTCCGTTTTGGTGTTCCCTCTGTCCGCCATGGTTTCGGACACTTGGTGGTCCCTGTTCATCCCGCAGGCAATTGCACTGACCCTTTGGGCGCTGGCGTCCTCCATCTTCGCGGCAATGCAGGCCGAAAATTTCCCCACGAGCATGCGCACGCGGGGGATCGGTTTCGCCTATTCGCTTGGCGTCGCGCTCTTTGGCGGCACCGCACCATATCTGAACCAGCTCTTCGTAGGTTGGGGCCTTGGCTGGATCTTCAGCGTCTACATTGTTGTACTTTGCATATGCACCCTGGTCGCGACGCTGACGATGAGGGAAACCCGCGGAATCGACCTGCGTGAACTGGATAAAGCTATGTAACCCTCTTGCGAAACAATCCCAAATTCGTCGGCGCAACGTGTCCGCCGCACCGGCGATACGGCCGTCTCGCCGGTGACCCGTGGTAATAGATGGGCCGCACCGACGGGCTTAGATGTATATCTCGATATTCCCACTTGGCCTCCTAGTAATCCTGTAGAGGAAGACAGGGACACGCCGTAGGGAACGAACACCTACCTACCTTGCCAGAACTGAGGGGACACGCGACACCTAAAGAGTGGAGAGGCACCGTGGCTCGGCCACCTTCGTTGGAAAACTGGCGGTGGTCGGGTGTGTCCGTTTAACGGTGGGCCCGGCGTTGGCATTTAGTTGATTCTCTCTCGGGCTCTGAAGCCGCGGCTTTGGCCTCAGTCAATCGCGCGGTTGGTGCTGATATTGGGTGATGTCAGGCGGCTTCTGCTCAGTATCCGGAGACTGTGTGTGGGACGTAGGGATTTTCCAGTTCGGCTTTTCCTCGGGGGTGAGCGTCAGTTCCAGGGAGGCGAGGGCGTCCTGAAGGTGGGCCGGTTTGCTTGCCCCGACAATCGGCGAAGAGACGACGTTGTTGGAGCGGACCCAGGCCAGGGCGACCTGGGCGCGGGGTACGCCGCGGCGTTCGGCGATGACGCGCACGGCTTCGGCGACCGCCCTGTCGCTTTCCTCGGTGGTGTAGAGGGTCTTGCCGAACTCGTCCTTCTCCGAGCGGTTGGTTTTTTCGTTCCAGTCCCGTGTGAGCTTCCCGCGAGCCAGGGGACTCCAGGGCAGTACCCCGATCTTCTGGTCCGCGCAGAGGGGGAACATTTCGCGTTCCTCCTCCCGGTAGATCAAGTTGTAGTGGTCCTGCATGGTGACGAAACGGGTCCATCTGTTGAGTTGCTGCAGGTGCAGCGCTTTGCTGGACTGCCAGGCGGCCATCGAGGATGCGCCAATGTAGCGGACCTTGCCGGCTTTGACGACGTCGTGAAGGGCTTCCAGAGTCTCCTCGATCGGCGTGGCGGGGTCCCACCGGTGGATCTGGTACAGATCCACGTAGTCCGTTGCCAGCCGGGTCAGGCTGGCATCAAGTTCGGCGAAGATGGCCTTGCGTGACAGGCCCCGCCCGTTCGGGCCCAGCCGCATCACCCCATGCACCTTCGTGGCGATGACGGTTTCGTCCCGGCAGGTGAAATCGGCCAGGGCCCGGCCCAGGAATTCCTCGCTCGAGCCGTTGGAGTACACGTTGGCAGTGTCAAAGAAATTGATGCCCGCCTCCACGGCCTGGCGGATCAGCGGCCGGCTCTGGTCCTCCGGCAGCGTCCAGGGATGCGGACCCCGGCCCGGGTCCCCGTACGTCATGCATCCCAGGGCCAGCGGCGAGATGTCGAGTCCGGTGTTGCCGAGTTTGATGTATTCCACGTTCGTCCTCCGCCAAATAGTCGTAGTCACAGTCCCGGGCCCGGCCGCGGGCCTTGGCCCCACGCTATGTGAAAAACGGCCCACTGTGGGCGTACGCACGGTGTCCCGGCCGATCCCACCGTGACAGTGCCGCGGGCAGAGGCAGATGCCGTCGGGTTTTGAAGAACCAGCGACTACTTTGCGGCGAGGCACTGATCGTTGGCGCCGGGCCGTGGCGGGGGCTGGTGCCGCCGCAATGGCTCCCTTGTTTTCGTGTGTCTGTTGTATCCGCGGACAGGGTCTGAGGGGCGCCACCGGTCATGCAGCTGTCCGCCGGTCGGACCAGAATGATTCGAAGGGGGTGGAATCATTATGCAGAGCCTGGACACTCAGTGCCGTGCGGGCGTGCCCGGGAGCCTGCAACGAGTGCTGGCAGGACCCGGTGCCAGTCGAGGTTCATATCTTCCAGCAGGATCAAGCCTTTCTGGGCAAAGAAGCGCCGCACCCTGTCCTATCAATGCGGGTGCGGCTGTTTGGGGGAGGTTTTTGGTGGGGGAGAAGAGGGCGTGTGGACAGTGTCCACACTTTGGGTCTCGGACTGGGTCGTACCGGTGCCGGATCGGGTCGGACTCCGCAAGTTTTCGCGGATTCCCAGTGTTGGCAGGGCCTGGAATGCAGTTCGAGTCCCACCTTGGGCACAGCATTCCCCCTCGTCAGAGGGGGTTTTGCTTTAACGTGTGTACGAAGCTTGTGGTGGCGTCCCTCTGACGCTAGGGCACGGGCTGTGGCCTGGCCGCCGCGGTGGCCTGTTCAGGTGTGGGGTGCGGGTTCAAGGCCCTGGCTGGTGGGCCTTCCGCCTGCTGTGGTCTGGGTATACGGTTCCTCGTTCCGGTTCTGTCGGGTTGGTCGGGGGTGGCCAACACCTGTTCATGGTCCGAGGGGAGCGGGGACCACATGACCCAGCCGATTCTGGCGCAAAGATTTCTTTGAAGGCTGCTCCCTGGCGTCACGCGAGCTCGGGGTGCTCTGTTGTCCTGCCAAAGGGGGTGTGGACAGTGTCCACAGTTACGTCTGCTTTAAGGAACGTGTACGTGCCCGACTCACACACCTGGCGCGCTCGGGCGCGTGATGTCAGGTTTGGGTGTGCCCCAACCTGACAACCACCCTAGCCAATATCGGAAATATGGTGGAATGCGAAGATGCACGAGAGCGACCCTGCTTGGGCGAACTTGGTGTTGCGTCGGTGGACTTTCGCGACCGAGCGATGAACGGCGTGCCAGGCTTCCTCGATGACCTGGTCCCTGTCGACCGGAGGCCCGCTAGTTGGAGGATGCCGGGGCTCCAAAATACGTTGAAAGCCGTCGTGCCCCATGGCAGGCTAAGTCGATGATGCTGGGTGAGGAATCAGGTTGGTGGAGGATGCCTTCTCGGAGGCCGCTGACCGATAGGGACGCGATCACGTGGCCGCGGTGATCAAAAATTGGGGCGCCTACGGCGGCCATTCCCAGGGTTACTTCGTCGTCGCTAAGGGCGAAGCCGGCATCGCGGATTTCTTTGAGTTTTGCATAGAATTCCGCTCGGGATTGCGCGCCGAGGTTGAAGTCCGAGCTCTGGCCCATGACCGCGGCGTACCCCTCCCAGGACTGGGGGGTGTCGAAAGCCAGCAATGCGCGGGGTGCGGCACCGATGTGCAATGGCAATGAGCTGCCAAGGGCCAAGCGGCGACTGTTGACTCGCTTACCGTCTATTCGCTCGATACATACAGCTCGTAGACCGCTCCTGATGCAAAGGAATACTGTTTCCCCGGTTGCGTCGTGGATCTCGCGAAGCACGGGAAGCGCTGCCCGCCGCAAGTCGAGTTGGTTCAACAGGTTGCCCGCGAGGGAGATCATCTTACTGCCGATTCGATAGGAACCGCGGTGGCCAAGCTGTTCTATCCAACCGGCTTCAATCAGGGTGCCTAACATGCGGTAGACGGAGCTGATGGGTTCGCCTATGAGGTCGGCGATTCTCGCCGAGGTTGAGACGCGTTCGACGGCCAGCGCATCCATGAGGGAGCTGGCCTTGGCCAATACCGATTCGGTCGGTTCGGGGGCAGCGAACTGATGGGCGGTCGGGATCGGCTTGAATTCCGTCATGAGATTGGTCAGGGTCTGCGCGGCAGCAGCGAGAACGGTTTTGGCTTGGTCCTGTTGGTTGAGGACCTGGTCGACCAGACCTGCTGCTGTCAAGGCACCGAAAATGCTGCCGTCCGGGTTGAATACGGGAAATCCCAAGGCTGCGATTCCGTCGACCACCTCGTTGGATTCCATTCTCCAGCCCTGGCGTTTGGTGTCTGCAACCAGCTTGCGAAGTGTCTGGGCGTCAGTGGGCGTCCTTGACGCCAATTGCGTATAGGGAGCTTTGGCAAGGATCTCGTTGAGTACTTCGGGGGATTGCCATGCCAGGAGCACGTGGGATGCGGCGCCGGTGTGGAGTGGAAGGATCCGCCCAGATGATAGTTCGTGGAGATCGACTTCCGTGGAGTCGACTTGCTCCAAGCAGACGGCGGTCCCGTTGCGTGGTATCCAGAATGCGGCTGTAAGCCCAAGCTCGGACTGGATACCCTCGAGCAGGGTATTGAGGGCCGCATGATCCAGGAGGGCAGCGGTTGCCGCTTCCGCCAACCGCAAGATCCCAGTGCCTAATTCAACGAGGCCGCCCGGGGAACGGCGCAGAATCCCTGACTGTTCCATCGAACTGATGATCCTGTAGACCGAAGGCCGCGGTTCGTTGACAGCTTTAGCCAGGTCCGCCGGAGTCGAGGGGCCGAGGGCGGATGCTTCATCCACCAATTGTGTTGCTTTGAGCACCAGCTGAATCAGCTTGGCTGGTTGCGGCATAGTGTACCCCTTGAATCGAACTACTTCGCGCCAGGCGAGGTGAATTGCAGGACGTCATCCTTCTGGTTCATGCGCAGGGAGAAAAAATTCGGTTCACCGGGCAGCGGTCTACAGCAACGACACAGGCAGAGAGTATCCCACGAACACCCTGTCCATTATATGCAACGTGCACTCAAGGTTGGCTGCGCTACGCCGATCTGGACGGGTCAGCCGCTTTGTTTTGGTGTGATCTGCAGCTCCACCGCCTGGTCGTCGGTACACGGACTGGGCCGAACTCCCCAGCAAGGGGGAGCTGCCCTGGGCCAGTGACGGGAACTCACCGACCATGGGGGCGTGCGGACTGGCGTTGGAGGCTATGAGACTTCCAGCCCTGCTTCGGCGTAGGCGGTCCTGGCGCGCTGCCCGGTGAGAATGCGGATGAGTGCTTCAGGTGCCGGTCTCCCGGCGGCTGTAGCCGCGAGGGCTATTGAGAAGCTGGTGTAGTGCTGAACGGGGTCAGGTAAGGGGGCGATGAACTTTGCGCCGGGTACGTGCAGGAGTTCGCTTATCTGCTGGACGGCGAGGTCTGCCCGTCCGTCTATGACGGCTGCCGTGGTGGGTCCGTGGTCGATGAGCGTGGCTCGGGAATTGACCTCGTCGGCGATGCCGAGCTTTGTGATCAGGGTCTGGAAGTACAGTCCGCTGGGGCTGCTGCGGGAGTAGGCTACGGAGTTGGCCGCGGCCAGGGTTCCCGCCAGGGATGTGACTGTGGAAATGTCCGGCTTTTTTATCTCGGGGGACGCTGCGATGCCTATTCCGGATTTCGCCAAGGGGACTACTGAGCCGGGCAGGAGAATGCCCGTGGCCGCCAGGTCTTGGAGGGTGTCGGAGATGCCGATGATCACGTCCGGTAGTGCGCCGGCCTCGATCCGCTGTACTAACAAGTTGGTTGAGGCGTAGATGATGTCCACGGTGGCGCCGAGGTCGGCGCTGTGTGACTCCAGACTCAGGCTTTCCATGGCTGACTTCAGCGCGGCAGCGCAGAAGAGCGAGACTTTCGGGCCATTTTCGTCGGTGCTCATGTGGCTGTCCTTATCCGGGGTCGGGAATGCGGGCAGTGCCCAGCGAGGAAGGTGGGAGTGGGCACGAGGCGCTGTCAGTCCCTTGTCGGGTCCGGCGGCCCGTCAGGTGCTGGCGGCTGTGCTCGGTCTGACCGGTGGCAGGAGGTCTAGCTTTCGGTCGGGGCCAGGACGATGTTGAAGCGGGTTCTGGCCCAGGACCTGCCGTCGAGGTCGCGTCCGTCGGGTGCAGCGGTGCCGGGTGCCTGTTCTTCGAAGTCCCTGATGAGGGATTCCTTGACCCCGAAAACGCTGTCGTGCTTCAACAGTTCGTCACCGCGGACGAAGATATGCGTTACCAATGTCCGCAGGCCCGGTGCGGTGACCATGAAGTGAAGGTGCGAGGCGCGCATGGGTGACCGTCCGACGGCCTCCAGCATTTCCCCCACCGGTCCGTCGTGGGGGATCGGGTATGGGGTTGGGGTCAGTCCCCAGAACCGGTAGTTGCCCTCGGTGTCGCTGAAGAGGTGGGCGCGGCCGGATACTCGCTGGTCAGAGTACTGCACGTCGTAGAAGCCGTCTTCGTCGGCTTCCCATACTTCAATTCTCGCGTTGGGGATGGGGTTGCCGGCGGTGTCTTTGACGCTGCCTTCGACCCAGCATGGCTGGCCGGGAGCGGCGCCGGCGATGTCCCCCCCGTTCTCGATTTCCGGTGCGTCCTCGACGAAGAAGGGGCCAAAGACTGTGGCCTCGGTCGCGTTGTCGATGGTTTCGTTGTTGACGGCGATTGTTTGCATCGATGCTCCGAACACGTCGGAGAGCAGGATGAATTCCTGCCGTTTGTCGTCGGTGATGTGGCCGGCTGCGGTCAGGAAGTTGATGGCGGCGTTCCATTCGGCTTCTGTCAGCCGCACTTCACGGATAAAGGAGTGGATATGCCGGGTCAGCGACTGCATGAGTTGCTTGAGTCTCGGGTCTTGGCAGTTCTCGAAGGAGGCCAGCACATTCTGGATCAGTTTCTCCTCGACCTTCTGCTGGGCCTCGGAGACGGGGTGCGGGCCTGGATGAGTGCCGGTTTCAATGACTCGTGTCTGGTTGGTCACGATGGTTTCCTAGCTGTAGGTGGGGCGGCGGCGGTGCCTGTTCGGGGTGGGATGGGCCGGTTCTCTAGGCGCGTACCAGGGCCTGGGATGCGTCGTCGAGGTCCTGAAGTTCGACGTCTGCGAGTCTGATGTCCATGGCCTCCAGCAGCGGGGGGACCTGCCCTGTGGTCCGCGCACTGGCGATGGGGGCAACGACCCCGGGTTGTGCAGCCAACCAAGCCAGTGCGATGGAGGCGGCCTGGACATTATGGTTCGAAGCCACGAGACGCAGAACGTCCAGGACCCTCAGTCCTTGAGGCGTGAGGTACTTGGAAGCGTCGGCGGCCCGGGGGCCCTCGATCGGCGCCGTCCCGGCATATTTTCCTGTCAGGAAGCCGTGGGCCAGGGAGTAGTACGGCATGACTGCCAGCCGGTGTTTGTTGGCCAGGGGCAGGGTGTCTGCTTCGATGCCCCGCTCCATGAGGCTGTATTGGGGTTCCAGCGCGACGGGGGTGTGGAATCCTTCCCGCTCGGAGATCCTCAGCCATTCCTCGATACGCTCTGCTGAGTAGTTGGAGATTCCGATGGACCGTATCTTGCCTTCGTCCACGAGCGAGGACATCGCGGCGATGCTGTCGGCCAGAGGTGTTCCCGGGTCATCGAAGTGCGCGTAGTAGATGTCGATGGTGTCGATGCCGAGGCGGGTGAGTGAGCCATCGACGGCGGCACGGATGGTCTGCGGGGCCATCCCCTGGAGGTCGGGGTGGTGACTGACCTTCGTTGCCACCACGAGGTCATCCCGGTCGGGCCGGCCGGCCAGCCACGTGCCGATGATGGATTCGGACTCGCCGCCGGAATTTCCCTCTCCCCAGAAGGAGTAGGAATCTGCGGTATCCAGAAAATTCCCGCCACCTTCGATGTAGGCGTCGAGGATCGCGTGCGAGGTGTCGGTGTCGGCGGTCCAGCCAAAGACGTTGGTGCCAAGCGCCAGGGGCGATACTTCGATCCCCGGGGCGATGGTCCGTTTGGTGGGCAAGGTCGGTCTCCTAGGTAGTTTCGGCGGAACGGATTTCCGGGTGTCCGGGTTCAGGCGGCGGGGTTGGAGCTTGGCGGCTTCCCGGCCCAGGCGGCGTTCAGGATTCCCACGACGTCGTCGTATGTGATGGGGCGCGGGTTGCCGTAGGAGCGGCTGGTGACCTCTTCGGCGATGCGGGGGATGTCTTCCTCCCGCATGCCGAGGTCGGCGAGGGACCGTGGCGCGTCAAGTTCGCCGGCGATCTCCCACAGGCGTTCGGCCGGGTCTGCCGCGCCACCGAGGGCCCGTGAAAGGGCTGCGGTGGCCTCGGGCGCTGCGGGCTGGTTGAAGCTGAGGGCGTGGGGGAGCACCACTGTGTGGGTTTGGGCGTGGGGCAGGTTGAGGGTCCCGCCCAGGGCGTGGCACAGCTTGTGGTGCAGGGACATCGTAGTGGCGCCCAGGCACGCCCCGCACAGCCAGGAACCGTAGAGTGCGTTGCTTCTGGCTTCCGGGTCGGAGGGATCGGCGACTATCGCGGGGAGAGCGGCGGCGAGGGCTTTGACTCCTTCTTCGGCCATCAGCGAGATGATCGGGGTGGCGTCAGGGGCGTATAGGGCCTCGACGGCGTGTGCGATGGCGTTGATGCCGCTTGTCACCGACATCGATGCCGGCAGTGTTGCGGTCAGCTCGGGGTCGTAGACAACGCTGCGGGGCAGTACCCGGGGGTCCCGGCCGGTTTCTTTGCGCCCGTCGGTTGTGAGGCCCCACACGGGGGTCATTTCGGAGCCGGCGTAGGTGGTGGGCACGGCGACGATCGGAAGGCCGTGCTTGAGTGCGATTGCCTTGCCGAGTCCGATGGCTGAGCCGCCGCCGACGGCGACGCAGCCGTCGGCACCGACCCGCGCTGCTTCGTCGCTGGCGCGTTGGGCGACCTCGTTGGGGACGTGCATGACGGCTTCGGGCAGCACGCCCACGCAGCGGTCACCCAGTGCCGCGGCCACCCGCTGGCCGGTTTCCTCCTGTTCGGGGGAGCAGAGGACCAGGACCCGCTTGAGCCCTATCTGGTCGAGTTCCTCTGGGAGGGTCGAGAGTGAGTTGGCGCCGAACCGCACCCGCATGGGCAGGGCTTCGTAAACAAACTGGCGAGTCATAGGTGTTGCTCCTTTGATGAATTCTTTTCGCTGAACAGTGCGTTCATGCGTGGGTGTCCCTGAATGGGTGGGGGCGGTCAGCGTGAGCCGGCGCGGCGCTTGTTGTAGATGTCGAATGCGACGGCCAGCAGCAGCACCAGGCCCTTGATCACGGACTGCACGGACTGGTCGATACCCATCAGCTGCATGCCGTTGCTCATGACGGCCATGATCAGGCCGCCTGCCATGGCCCCGGCCACTTTGCCGACGCCGCCGGTGACTGCGGCGCCGCCGATGAATGCTGCGGCGATCGCGTCGAGTTCGAACATGTTGCCGGCGCCGGGCTGGGCGCCGTTGGAGCGTGAGGAGAAGACGATGCCGGCCAGGGCCGAGAGCAGGCCCATGTTCACGAAAATCCAGAAGTTGACGGTCCGGACCTTGACCCCTGAGAGTGCTGCCGCGACCACGTTGCCGCCGATGGCGTAGACCTGGCGACCGAAGACGCTTCTCTGCATCACGACGCTGTAGGCCAGGATCAGGATGGCCAGCATGATCAGGACGATCGGCATGCCGCGGGCGGTGGCGAGCTGCCAGGCGAAGGTCATGACCGCGATCGCGACAACGACGATTTTCGCGATGAACAGCGGGAATGAGGGAACCAGCTGGTTGTAGCTGATGAGCGCCTTGCGGGTGCGGTACTGGCTGAATGCGTAACCGGCCACCGCGACGGCGAAGATGACAAGAGTGAAGACGTCGTAGCCCGCGCCGCCCAGGAGCCCGTTGAGGAAGCCCGAGGCGATCTGGCCGTACTCGGCAGGAAACGGGGAGAGTGAGACGTTGTTCAGCGCGACCAGGGTCAGGCCGCGGAACAGGAGCATGCCTGCCAGGGTGACGATGAAGGCCGGGATTCCGACGTAGGCCACCCAGTAGCCGTGCCAGGCGCCGATGAGCAGCCCGGTCACGAGGGCGGCGATGACGCCCACCCACCATGGCTGGCCGTATTTGATGACGACCACCGCCGAGACAGCTCCGGTGAGGGCGACCACGGAACCGACCGAGAGGTCGATGTGGCCGGCGATGATCACGATGACCATCCCGATTGCCAGGATCAGGATGTAGGAGTACTGGAGGACGATGTTGGTGATGTTTCCCGGCCCGAGCGAGGCTCCGCCGGTCAGGACGCCGAAGAGGGCGATGAGCGCTACGAGTGCGACGTAGATACCGCTGGTGCGCATGTTCCGGGTGAACAGCTCGCGGATTTCGCTGGTGCCTGCGGTGACGACTGATGCGGGAGCCGGGGCTTTCCCCTTTTGGGATCCCTTGGGGGCTGTCATGGTCATGCGATGAGTTCCTTGTCTTTGGTCATGAGTGTCATGAGGCGTTCCTCGGAGGCATCGGCTGCCGCCAGTTCCCCGGTAATCCGGCCTGTCGAAAGGGCGTAGATGCGGTCGCAGGTGCCGAGGAGTTCGAGCAGGTCAGAGGAGATGACCACCACTGCTTTCCCGGCGTCCACAAAACTGTTGATCAGCGTGTAGATCTCGAACTTGGCGCCGACATCGATGCCGCGGGTCGGCTCATCGAGTATGAGTACCTCGGGGTCGGTGAGCAGCCACTTGGAAAGCACGACCTTCTGCTGGTTGCCGCCCGAGAGTTTCCCGACGATGGATTTCACGTTCGGGGCCTTGATATTCATCGATTTCATCGCGTACTCGGCCGCGGCGGCCTCCTCGTGATGATTGACGAAGCCCCAGCTGGACAGCTTGCCCAGCGCGGCGCCGGAGATGTTGCGTGCGATGTCGTCGATGAGGTTCAGGCCGAAGGCCTTGCGGTCTTCGGTTGCGTAGGCAATCCGCGCTTCGATGGCTTCGGCCACGGTGCGGGTCCTGGTTTCCTTGCCGTGCATGAACACCTGGCCCGAGATGTAGCGGCCGTAGGACCGGCCGAAGACGCTCATCATCAGTTCGGTGCGCCCTGCCCCCATAAGACCGGCGATGCCGATAACCTCTCCGGCCCGGACTTCGAAGGTTGCCTGGTCAACCACCAGGCGGTCCTGGGTCGGGTGTTTCACCGTCCAGTCCTCTACCCGGAGCACAACTTCTCCGGGGTTCGAGTCCCGGGAGGGGTAGAAGGCTTCGAGGTCGCGGCCCACCATTCCCCTGATGATCCGGTCGACGTTGACGTCGGGGGCGTCCATGTCGAGCGTTTCCACGGTCTTTCCGTCGCGGATGACGGTGGTGTGGTCCGCGATCGCTTCGATCTCGTTGAGCTTGTGGGAGATGATGATCGAGGTGATGCCCTGGCTGCGCAGGTCGCGGACGAGTCCGAGCAGGTGGGCGGAGTCGTTGTCGTTCAGAGCTGCTGTGGGCTCGTCGAGGATGAGCAGCTGCACTTCTTTGGACAGGGCTTTGGCGATCTCAACAAGCTGCTGTTTGCCCACGCCGAGTTGCCCGACCGGTGTGGTGGGTTCCTCGCGGAGGCCCACCGAGTCCAGCAGCACGCCAGCCTCGGCGTTGGTCCTGTGCCAATCGATGAGTCCGGACTTCCCGCGGCGCTCGTTGCCCAGGAAGATGTTCTCGGCGATGGACAGGTGGGGCACAAGTGCCAGTTCCTGGTGGATGATCACGATGCCGGCGTGTTCGGAATCCCGGATACCGGAGAAGGAACAGGTTTGCCCTTTGAAGAGGATCTCGCCGCCGTAACTACCGGCCGGGTAGACCCCGGAGAGTACCTTCATCAGGGTGGACTTGCCGGCGCCGTTCTCGCCGCAGATCGCATGGACCTCGCCGCGCTCCACTGCCAGGGACACGCCGGACAGCGCTTTGACGCCGGGGAAGGACTTGGTAATGGATTGCATTTCCAGGATGTGTTCGACCATGGCACGCCGTCCTATTCAGGGGTCTTGAAGGGAAAAGGGTTTGGGGGAGGGGCGCCTGCGAAGGACCGGCGCCCCTCCCGGGTGCTACTGAAGCCGGCCGGCTTCGACCTCTGCAGCGGTGTAGTAGCCGCTGTCGATCAGAGCGGTTTTGATGGTTTCCTTGTAGATCGGCTGGATGGGCACGAGGAACGAGGGGACGATCTTGGATCCGTTGTCGTAGGACTTGGTGTCGTTAACCTGGGGCTCTTTGCCGGCCAGGAGATCCTCCGCGGCGCTTACCGCCTGCGCGGCCAGGGTCCGGGTGTCTTTGAAGACGGTGGAGAACTGGACGCCGTCGTTGATCAGCTTCACCGTGGCGACCTCGGCGTCCTGACCGGTTGTCACCGGCATCGGCTTCGGAGTGGAGGTGAGGGTCGGGCCGTAACCGGCGTTGCGCAGCGAGGTGATGACGCCGCGGGCGACGCTGTCGTTGGGGGTCAGAACGCCGTGGAGCGCCGGCCCGCCGGTGTAGCTGGCGGTCAGCAGGTTGTCCATGCGTTCCTGGGCCTTCTGCTGGGACCAGTTTTCCGTGGCGACCTGGGCGAGTTTGTTCTGCCCCGAGGTGATGATGAGAGTGCCGTTGTCGATGTATTTCTGCAGGACGGACATGCCGCCGTTGAAAACGAACGTCGCGTTGTTATCGTCCAGCGAGCCGCCGAACAGTTCGATATTGAACGGGCCTTTCGCACTGCCCTCGGATCCGTCCTTGTTGAGCACGCCCAGGCCGATGAGGAGCGAGGTTGCCTGTTGTGCTCCAACTTTGAAGTTGTCGAAGGTGACGTAGACGTCAACGTCGGCGCTGTTCCTGACAAACCTGTCATAGGAAATGATCGGGATGTTCGAGCCCGCGGCAGCCTGAAGCTGGGGGGTCAGCGCGGTCCCGTCCAGCGGGGCCAGGAGAAGAAGGTCAGCGCCCTGGGTGATCATCTGGTCCACCTGCTGCTGCTGGGTGGGAATGTCGTTGTTGGCGTACTGCAGGTCCACCTGGTAACCGATCTTCTCCAGGCCCTCCTTGATGGCGGAACCGTCGGTGATCCACCGCTCCTCATCCTGACTCGGCAGGGAAACACCGATTCGGGTGTCCTTGGGTGCGGCGGGGGAGCCGTTGGATCCGCCGCCGGAACCGGCGCCGCCACCGGCACATCCCGCCAGTACCAGTGAAGCGGCCGTAGCTGCAGCGACCAGGAAAAATTTCTTTTGCACCGTTCTCCTCCTTTGGAGCCCGAGTGGCCCTTGGGGCCACTTCCGCGCGTCATGAATGCCGCGCCTAAGTTTTATCTGTGACTGCCAGCACTTAGTGCCGTACAATGGACAACATGTTCGCACAGTACTACCTAAGAAAGCTAGTGGTGTCGCACATTACATTCGCGCCGCGTCGGTCATGGCCAGCATGATGCACCGCAGCCGGACGTACAGAACATGGATTTGCAGTCACGGGCCAGGGCGTCCGCGGGGCCCGGGAACTACAAGCGCTAGTCCCCTCGAGGGCGATGGAAGAGGCGGTCAATGAGCACCATTCAGTTGTTGAAGAAGGCCAGCCAGGTGATCGACGAGCTTGCCCGCATCGGGCAGTCGACGCCGGCGGAGTTGGCGAAGGTCATCTCTGAGCCGCGGCCGACCGTCTACCGCATCGTTGCGGCGTTGGAACAGGCCCGGCTGGTCCGCCCGGCAGGTGAGGGCAGGCTTGAACTTGGCACGGCCATACTCACGCTGGGGGACGCTGCGGCCGATGCCCTCGTCGACCGCGCAGGGTTGCATGCCCAGCTGCGCTGGGTCCGCGGGCAGTTGGGAATGAGCGCGTACTTCTGTGTCCTGCGTGAGAACGGCGCGGTGTGCCTCGACCAGGTTGAGGGTTCCGATGTCAATCTCCTCGATCTGGCCCCGGGCCGCACCATTCCCCTTCATGCAGGGGCAGCGTCCCGGTCCCTGCTCGCCTTTGCTTCCCCGGAATTCCAGAAAGCTCTTCTCCAATGTGGCCCCTTTGAGCGCATCGCATCACAGACGCCCCTCACCGCCGATGCGCTCAGGAAGAAAATTCAGCAGACAGCCCTGCGCGGATGGACCATCGAGGACAGCGAAGTAATCGAAGGCGTCGCCTCGGTAGGTGTCCCGGTTTTCCGCCGCGACGGCACCCTGCTGGGAGCCATAGCGGCTGCCGGACTTCGGGGAAGCGTGCTGGGGCAGGAAGCGGTCGCCAGGCAGGCGCTGAATGCAGCAGCGCAGGCCATCACAGCGTTCACGGCCGAAGACGGCGCCACTGTCGTCCCCCGGCATACCGCCAGAGCCGAGGAACCGCAGGACCCTGGGCGGGAAGCTCCGCGGACCCCCGCCGTCATCGCCAAGGCAAGTGCCCTGATGGCGGCGCTGGCTGAAGAACGGATCGCCACCTCGGCCCGGCTCACCGAACTCCTCGAAGAACCCGTGAGTTCGGTTTACCGCATGCTGGCTACTTTGACGGAAGCGGGCTGGGTGGAACAGATCGGTCACCGGGGGGCTTACCGTGTGGGCAGCAAGCTGGTTGCGCTCTCAGGCGAGTTCTCGCGTCGGGCAGATATCCGGCGGGCGGCCGCCCCGATCCTTCGGGAAATCCATGAAGCGACCGGAGAAACAACCTTCCTGTGCATCCGGCGCGGCACGCGGGCCGTCTGCATCGAGCGTATCGATGGGATTCGCGTTAACAGCCGTGTCCTTCAGTTGGGGGAGTCACTTCCCCTGCACGTCGGTTCCGCTCCGCGCGCCCTCCTCGCGTTCGAGGGACGTGAATCCTGGGAGGAGTACGCCGCGATCGCGGCCAATACTGGCGAACCATGGCTCCGGGGCCGGTCGCGGTCCGAGTTCTACGCGGAACTTGAAGAGATCAAGGCGCAGGGCTTCGTGCGCAGCGACAACCAGGTGACCCCGGGCATTGCCGCCGTCGGCGCGCCCATCTTCAACCACCGTGGTGAAGTGGCCGCTTCGCTGTCGGTCAGTGGCATGCGCGAGGGGCTTCTCGCTCGCACCGACGGCGACCCCGTAGCTGAGCTCGTTCTCCGGGGAGCGCGGGCGCTGTCAGACTACCTCGGGGCACCGTCCCTCCCTGTCACGAATCACATGGATGTGTTTCGCGCCATAGTTGACCACGCATCCCCGGCATGACATGATTCTGGACAGCTTGTCCATTAGATGACACCAAATGCTGCCTGTAGATCTCTCGCACCGGAGCGGGGACAGCCTTGGCCCACAAGCACAACCACACAAAAACCCCGACCGAGCCTCAGGGCTCAATCGACAGGAGACAATGCCGTGAAACCGATTGTCGTAGGACTTCTGGGAATAACCCACCCGCACGCCTCGGCCAGGGTTCGCGCCCTGCGTGAGATTGAAGGAGTTGAAGTGGTCGCTGCTGCCGACGACGACCCGCGCCTGACATACTTCACCGAGAAGTACGGCGTGGAGGCCAGGACCGTCGACGAAGTGCTCCAGGATGGCCGCATCGATGCGGTCATGGTTCATTCCAAGAGCAAAGACATGGTCCCGCATGCACTCCGGGCACTGGCGGCCGGGAAATCAGTGGTTGTGGAAAAGCCGGGCGGCGGTACGGTCGAGGACCTTCTGCAGCTGGCCCAGGCCGAAGCGCAGGCAGGGCCCGGCCTGGTCGTGCAGGTCGGCTACAACGTCCGGCTGGCCCGGTCCATCGGCCAGGCGAAGGAGCTGATAGAGACCGGCGTGATCGGGGACGTGGTCAGTGTTTCGGCCCGAGGCGCCGCGCTCGTGGGCGAACATCTCACCGCACACCTCAACCAGCCGGCAGACATGGGCGGAGCGCTCTGGATCATCGGATGCCACATGCTCGACTCCCTTGTGCATATCTTCGGAGTCCCGGACTCCGTCAACGCCCGCGTGCACAAGTCACCCCGCCTCTCCGATGAAACCAGCCGCGAGGACTCCGCAGCCGTCCTGCTGAACTATCGGGACATGTCCGTGACGTTCAGTTTCGACGGTCACGATCGTCTTGAGTGGTTCGAGAGCTCACGCATTTCCGTGTACGGCACCGCCGGGATGATCGAAATCGGCGTCCTCCCCCAGAAACTTCGCGTCTATGTCGACCAGGACCGGGCAGGATGGAAGGCCGGCTGGACTGAATGGACTGAAAGCTACTTCACGCCCCCGTTTGCCCGCACCGAAACGAACAAGTTCTCCGAGCTGCCCGAGCTGGAGAACATCAGCAACTTCCACCCCGAAATGCGCGGGTGGGTCGACAGTATCCGCACGGGTTCTCCGGTTGTGGCACCTGTGGCGGATGCACTGGCCGTCGCCCGCATTGTCGACGCCTGCTACCGTTCGGAAAAAGAGCTGGGAGCCTCGATCGAGGTGGAGTCAGCATGACCAAGGAGAACACGATGACCCCACAGCTGATTGCATCCTGCTGGATCAGCGCCGGCGACGCCGCGCCCGGGCGCCCCGACGAACGCAGCCCCCTTTCGATGGCCGAGCGCATCGCTTCGATCGCGCAGACCGGATGGTCCGGCGTCGGGCTCGTTCATGCAGACCTTGTCCAGGCCCGCGACACCATCGGGTACGCCGAACTCTCACGACTGATCCGGGAGGCCGGCATCGGCATCGTGGAGGTCGAGTTCCTCAACGGCTGGTGGGCCACCGGAGCTGAACGCGCAGAATCGGACATCCACCGTTCCGAGCTTTTCGAAGCCGCCAGAGCCCTGGGTGCCCGCCACATCAAGGTTGGCGCCGGCATGGCGGATGACCCGCTTCCGCTCGCAACCCTTGCCAGTGCCTTCTCCGACCTCGCAGATGAGGCCGCCGAATCCGGCATCCGCCTGGCACTGGAGGCGACGCCCTTCTCCCACCTGCGCACCACGCAGGAAGCGGTCGAAGTAGTCACCCAGTCCGACAGCCCCGCTGCCGGGCTCATGATTGACATCTGGCACACCTACAGGGGCGGCCTGTCGCACAAGGACCTGTGGGACGTCGTGCCCATGGAAAGGGTCGCCGCCGTTGAGATCGACGACGGCTACAAGGACGTCGTGGGCACCCTCTTCGAGGACACAATCAACAACCGGGCCTACTGCGGCGAGGGTGACTTCGACACCCGCACGTTCATCGAACGGACCCTCGACGCCGGGTACCAAGGTCCGTGGGGCGTTGAGATCATCTCGGCCGAACACCGCAGCCTCCCCCTCACCGAAGGCCTCAAGCGGGCGTACGAAACCGCGATCGCCTGCTTTCCCGGCGCGCAGCACCAGCGCTGACCACCCCGCCCGCCTCACCAAACCATCTTGAAAGGTTCACACACCATGTCTAAAGACCGACGCCTGCGCCTGGCCCTGTTCGGCTCAGGCCGCATCGGGCAGGTACACGCCCGCAACATCGCAGCCCACCCGGACATTGACCTCGTTCTCATCGCCGACCCCTTCATCGACGGGGCCCGCCGGCTGGCAGAGGACACCGGCGCCCGGGCAGTGCAGGACCCCGAGGAAGTCTTCGCCGAAACCGGACTCGACGGTGTCATCATCGGCTCGCCCACCAACACCCACGTCGACCTCATTTCACGCTCGGTCGCACAGGGCCTCGCCGTCCTTTGCGAAAAGCCCATCGACCTCGATATCGACACCGTCCTGGCATGCCGCGAACAGATCAAAGACTCCAACGTTCCCATCATGCTCGGATTCAACCGACGCTTCGATCCCTCCTTCGCCGCCGTACGGAACCGGGTCGAGGCAGGCGAAATCGGCAAGCTCGAACAGCTCACCATCACAAGCCGCGACCCCGAACCCGCCCCACGCGACTACATCGCCACCTCCGGCGGCATCTTCAGGGACATGACAATCCACGACTTGGACATGGCACGTTCCTTCATCCCGAACATCGTCGAGGTCACCGCCGTAGCAACGAACGTCTTCAGCAAAGACATCGCCGAGCTGAACGACTTCGATTCCGCCGTCGTGACACTGCGCGGCAGTGAAGGCGAACTCGTCACCATCACAAACTCCCGCCACTGCGCCTTCGGCTACGACCAGCGACTGGAAGCCTTCGGCGCCAAAGGCATGCTGTCCGCCGGCAACGTGGCCCCGACGACCGTTCGCAAGTCCGGTGCCTCCGGGACGGAAGAGTCAGACCCCTACTTCCCGTTCTTCCTCCAGCGCTACCCCCAGGCCTACTACGCCGAACTCGAGGCCTTCGCCCACTCCATCCGCACAGGAGCACCCACCTCACCCAACTTCGCGGATGGCGTATCGGCACTGGTCCTGGCGAACGCAGCCGCCGAGTCCGCCGCCACCGGAAAGTCCGTGAGCGTCGTCGAGTTCTAGTCCTGCCGGCCGGAGGCTTCCAACGCACCAGGTGAGGCCTCCGGCATATATGACCACCGTCCGAGGATTGAAAATTCGGCTAACACCACCGGAATGTAGGAGACGAGTATGACGACCAAAGGGTGGGCCTACAAGGTCCAAAAAGGCGACTTTGTGGCCGGCACAATAAACGACGGGTCTCCGGTTCGCGGGCAAGTAGTGGAAGCCTCCCCGGAGATCGGTGTGGTGTGGATCCTCGAAAATGAACTCGGGGAACGACGCATGCTACTAATGTCAGATCTTGTCCCGGAAGTATCCTGGCGTAACCAATAGGACTCATCCTCGGACCAGTATCAGTGCCCGATGTAACGGAAGACGGGCTGCAGCGCGGGATTGACTCGGCTGCGCCTGCTCCTAAAGAGGAAACTCCTGCGCAAACCGGAATTTGACATGGAAACGTGAGTTCTCGCAAGTATTTCTGCTGTTGTTGGTTACTACGCCGATAACCGGCCTTTCGTCATAGGGGTCGTCCCGTTATGGAAGCAGCTCGATGAACTGGGCTGGCTCCGAGCCTCGGAAGGGCGGCTTACCACAGGGCTGTCTGGTACCTATAGGGCCATCGAGCATGAGCTTGGCGCGAACTTCTGCCATGAAGAGGGCAAGAAGTCCAGAATCTCTGATTGAGAGGAGGATTTCTCGGAAGGGCAGCAGACGCCCCTCCAGCCGCCAGTAACTGCAACCGAGTCACCTTTTACTCACCCCAATCAACGACAATCCACAAGCATTCATCAATCATCGTAGATAGCCGAAACCCCTAGATTCCGGGCAAAACAGCACCTTCCCGGTCTGTCAGTAGGCGTCCGGACCTAAAGCGGGGGTCGTCGGTTCGACTCCGACAGGAGGCTCCAGATTGTTGCTTTGACCTGCGGTTTTACTCTGGGGTCCCGCGTTGCGCAGGACCGAATTTTGGCCGATATCCGGGGACTTTGCTCGGTGCCAATCCGTCCACACGGCTGGTAAATGGCCCTGACCTGCAGTCTTACTCCGAATGCTTTTTGCACCCAGTCGCAAGTTTGTCCAGGAAGTAAGGGCCGGATCTTCGGTTCGAATCGTCTGCCGACCCAACAGTGCTCTGACCTGCAGTGGTACTACAGATAGCAGTCAGGAGAAGGAGCTGCTCCCATTGGACCCACCTTTTACTCACCCTAATCAGCGCCGCCAGCGCACTGGCCTACGGCATCGACGCCCACGGCGCCACAGTTGTCTGAAGCCAGAGCAATAGGACTGGCGACGACCGCGGTACTGGCAGGAGGCCTTGATCAGGACTACCCAGCCGGAAACGCTTATCTCGCCCCCATCACCGCGCCAACGGCCTGACGCTTTCAGGCTGCCCGGGAACGGGATTGACCCGTTACATATTGCTCGGCCGACATGACAAGTACATCCTTAGGACGGCTGTCAGTACGGCAAGCTACACTCCAAATCTCAGCTCAAACATCGGGGGACCGTAGTGAACAAGCAAGGTTTGGCAATGGGAGAAACCGTTCCGGGTCTGATAGTCGACAATGTTGATGGAACGCCATACGTAACGGGGATGCTGGCCTTTGAGGAGGGGAAGGGGATCAGCCTCGTGGTCCCGTTTCTCAACAACACTCCCCAGTTCGAGTCAGTGAAAGGTTGGGCGCGGGCAGGCCGACCGCCGTCCAATCTTCAGTTGCTGACGGGCAGCGGTCGGTTCACGTTGTACGGGTGCCGAACATCTGGATCTTCGCTCAACTTCGGGGGCCAGGGCTTTTCGACAGTTCAGGTGACGCCGAGGGAGGTGGTCTTCAAGGATCGTGACGGCGATTTCGAGGACGCCTTGGAGGTCACGGAACTCCGCTCGAATATCGACGGGCTTACCGAGTGGACGAACATGGGTGCCACCTCGTACTCCTTCGTGCCGGACGAAAGGAATCGCGTTCAAAAAATTAATGTTGCGGTGGAGTCTCCTCCCGCTTTGACCTGGACACACGGGGACGTGACGTTCGAGCTGAGCACCAATTGGGTGACGGACCAAGAGGAGGCAGGCTTTCGCGTACGGGAGTGGGTTTGTCTGACGACGAAGTATGAAACGTCCCGACCATGCGCGGACCACTTCGAGGAGCAACGAAAAGTCGCAGCGCTGTTGACGCTGATGTACGGTCAGCCGGTCGTCTTCAGGCGCCACGAGATACGTGACTCGCGGTTCAATGCAAAGGTTCTGACCGGCAAGGTTGTTGACGTGCCCTTCTTTGAAATGGTGTCCGAGAACACTGTCTCCGATTACTGGCGGCCTCTCCCAAAGGAACTGAAGCATCCACTGGCGACTGCTTCGGACATAGGGGCCGAGGGACTGGAGCGTTGGATGGCTGAATTCGACCAGTGGCAGCGCGTTATTCACCCCGCCGCCGGAACGCTGCGACGACCAGAGTCCTATTTGGAAGACCACATCCTCAACGCATCCGTGAGTTTGGAGGCGGCGGGCCTCATCATCGGCGAGGTTGAGGGAGAGAAATCTTCGTGGTTCCGAGGGCGCCCGACTACTGCCACCTTTGTCTTCCGTTGCCTGGACGCGGCGAATCTCGATTGGTCCGAAATTGCGGAGTCCCGAATGGCACTAGCCAAGGCAATTGCGGGAAACTATAACGACGTCAAGCATGCCAAACGCGGACCGATGCCTTCTCCCGAGGATACATACGTCGCCGGGAAGGTTGCCCTTATGGTCGTGCGGACCTTGGCCCTAAAGCTACTCGATCCGACTATGAGGCTGATAGAGACAATCGGGAAGGACTGGGAGTTCGTACAGTTCAAAAAGCAGATCGTCGATATGAATGTCTACGTCAATTCCGAGGGCAAGTTCGGCGCCCGCCCGGAGGAGATTCTTGCCCTTGAGGAAGCTTGAGGACAGCTCCGTCGTTGATCACAGCCGGTACTTTTCCCGTCCATGTAGACGGCAATGGGTCGCGACTGTCAGCGTCATGCTCGGGATCACGCAGTAGTCCTCGTCGCCCGGCCGAGTTGTAAAAACTTCCCGGCGGTGCCGAGAACTGGCATGTGTACTGTTCGGCCACCTGGAACCGAATGCCAGCGATCAAGGGCCCGCGCAGCTGCGGGAGGCGCTCGGCGATCCGTATTCGAAGGTGGCTTTGAACAGAGCGGCCAACCAAGAAGAATTGAATCCTTCCTCCGCTGAATCGGCGCTGCGCTACGGGTTCCCCATGCCGGCACAGGCGTATGGGCGGCGTTTACGTGAAACCGGTGGCTCGCCTTGGGAAGGCGAGCCACCGGCATCGTGCGTCTACGGGCCCAGGTGCGGTGTACTCGGTCCGTCGAAAGTCACCTGGCGGCGATCGCGGATTCCGCCTCCTGCTTGGCGATGAGCCGGAGGAAGGCCGGGAGTGTCGCGAGGGCCACGAGCCCGGCGAGGACCACGTAGATGCCCGTCGCGAAAGAGGTGATTTGCACGGCCCAGGTCATGAGCGCCGGGGTGAAGCCGGCGAAGAAGATCGCCGCGATGTTGTAGGAGAATGATGTTCCGGTCGAGCGGACCTTCGCTGGGAACACGCGGGCGAGGGCCGAGGGGATGATGCCCGCGAAGCCGGAGACCGCGATGCACAGCACGATGTGGACCACGATGAGCACCGGTAGCGTCGGGACCGCGTGCAGCACCAAGAGGGCGGGCACGGGGACGGCGATGAGCACCCATGTCATCCACCGCAGGGTGCGTTCGGTGCCGAACCGGTCGGCGAGGCGGCCTGCGTAGACGCACGCAAAAATCATGAACACGTTCCCCACGAGCGAGGCCCAGAAGGCCTCGTTCGGCGTGAATCCGAGGGCCACGGTTTTGGATGAGTAGTACGTGGGTGCGTAGATGACGAGTGCGTAGACACTCACGGTCCACAGGATGGCCATTAGCGCGGCCACGACGAGCTGCTTCGGGTAGTGCTTGAAGAGCTCCCGGATCGGTGAGCGCTTCTCGGCGCCCATCGATTCCTTCATGCTGAGGAACTCCTCGGTCTCGTCCAGTTGTTTGCGGATGTACACCGCGACCGGGACGATCAGCAGTCCGATGAAGAACGGGATGCGCCATGCCCACTCCGTAAGCTCGCTCTGGGAGAACGTGGACGTGATGACGACGCCGATGAGCGCCGACATCGCATTGGCGAGGCCCATCGAGCCCTGCAGCCAGCCGGTCAGGCCGGCACGCCGCTCCACGGGGGCCCTCTCGACGAGGTACGCTGTCGCGCCGCCGATCTCGCCGCCCGCGGAGAAGCCCTGGAACAACCGCCCGACGAGCAGGAGGATGGGGGCGCCGATGCCGATCGCCCAGAACGGCGGGGCGAAGCCGATGATGAACGTGCCCACGGCCATCAGCGAAACCGTCAGGGTCAGCGTTGCCTTGCGGCCGTGTGTGTCGCCGTAGGAGCCGAGGACGATGGCACCGAGCGGGCGGGCGAGGAACCCGACGGCGAAGACGAGGAACGTCGCGATAAGGCCGGACGAGGAGTCGCCCTGCATGAAGAAGTTGACGCTGATGTATGAGGCGAAGAACGCGTAGCTCGAGAAGTCGAACCATTCAAGGGCGTTACCGGCGGCAGCGGCGATAACGACCTTGCGCAGCGGATCCTTGCCGGGCTTGGCAGAGCCTGCTGGCTTCGCGTGGCCCATGGCGGGGGTTGCTTTAGACGGGAGGGTCTTGGACATAGAGGGGTCCTTGGATGGATGTGGTGTGAACAGGATAAGGGGAAATGGGGTGACCTGCGCCGCTCAGGCGGCAAGGGTCTCGGCGCGGTCCAGCTCGGACAGGGTCTCTGCAAGGACGCGGATGCCGCGCACGATGTCGGCGGTGGGCGTGAATTCCTCAGCGCAGTGGCTCCGCCCGCCGGTGGAGGGGATGAAGATCATGCCCATGGGCCCGAGATGGACCATGTGTGCAGCGTCGTGCCCGGCCCCGGACGGGACGGGCGACCACGTGTGGCCGAGTCGGTCCGCGCTGGCCGCGATGACGTCCCGGATCGCAGGCGCCGTGGGGACGGCGTCCTGGTCCGTGAGCCACTCGATCATGTGGGACACGCCGCGGCGGTCCGCCTCTAGGCCGATCTCCTGAGCGAGCCGACCCTTGGCCCCGGAAAGCCACTCCGAATCCGTGGAGCGGAGCTCGGCCCACAGCCGTGCCTCGGACGGGACCACGTTGAACGAGCCTGGATAGGATTCGATGCGGCCCGTTGTGGCGACGCCGTGCACGGGCGCCCCGCAGCCCTCGCGCTCGATCGTGAGCACGGCCGCCGCGGCGGCCGTGAGTGCGTCGAGGCGCGCGTCCATCGGGGTCGCGCCGGCATGGTCGGAGCGGCCGATGAACTTCGCCATGAGCCGGTCGATGCCCGCGATTGCGGTCACGACGCCGATCTCGTGACCCGATTGCTCAAGCAAGGGCCCCTGCTCGATGTGCAGCTCGATGTAGGCGTGCAGCGAGCCTGGCGCCCACGCGTTCCCGAGGGCAGCCTGGGGGTCAAGGCCCACGGCCGTAAGGGTGTTGCCCATGCTCTGCCCGCTTGCGCCGGTCATGTCCAGGTGCTCGGGAAGGAGGATGCCGGCGATCGAGCGGGAGCCGACGCAGGAGATGCCGAACTCGTTCGGCTCTTCGCCGAGGAAGTCCACCACGTAGAGGTCGCGGTTGAGGGTAACGCCCGCGCGGCGCAGTGCCTCGACGGCTTCGATCGCGCCGAGCACTCCGACGATTCCGTCGAATCGGCCGCCGCCGCGCACCGTGTCCGTGTGGGACCCGGTCATGATCGGTTTGAGGGTTAGCCCGGCCGTGGATGCGCGGCCGGGGAGGCGACCCACGATGTTCCCGCCGGCATCGTGCGTGACTTCCAGGCCGGCGTCGTGCATCCGTTTGGCGACGAACTCGCGGGAGGCGCGGTAGGGGTCGCTGAAGACCTGCCGTGTCCATCCGTCCTGGGTGGAGTCGACGTAGCCGGCGAGGTCGGCGATGGCCGCCTCGACGGATTGGGCGTCCGGCTCGATGAGCGTCTGGGTCATGATCAGTCTCCGGTTTCGGTGGGGTCGGTGGCGTTCCACGGCAGGCCGTCGGACGACGCCGGGAGGTGCTTCGTGAGGTGTTCCGCTGCTTCGTGGAGTGTCCCCAGAAGGCGGTCGACGTCGGTGAACTGGGCAGAGGGCGCTGTGAGCGAGAGGCAGCAGAAGACGCTGCCCCTGTCGAACACGGGCAGGCCCAAGGCCGTCCATTGCGGCTGGATCTCGCCATGGGAGAGGTCGTAGCCGCGCTGGCGTATGTCTGCCAGCTTGGCCGGCAGGGCCTCCGCCGTTGGCGTCGCGGCGGTGTATCGCTTGATACCCGAGGCGAGAACGTTGGAGACCACGGCAGGCGCCGCGAAGGCGAGCAGCGGCGTCGCGCTCGCTCCGGCATAGAGGGTTCGGGTCGCGCCGATCCGGAAGGCCGGGGCACCCGAGCTCCCCGCCGGGACAACGTCGAGACACAAGGCAAGGGTGTGGACACGGACAGTGAGGACCGCGGTGATACCCGTGGCCCGGGCTGCCCGAATAAGTGCCGGACGGGCGTAGTCCACGAGGTGGGGGCCCTCCGTGGAGGCCGGTGCCATGGCGGCGCCGGCGCGGATGCGGCCGTCGTACTCGACGACGAACCCTGCCTCGCGGAGTTGGTTCACGATCCGGTAGGTGGTGGCCAGGGGTAGCCCGGCGCGCTCGGAGAGTTCCTTCACGCTCGCTCCGCTCGAAGCGGCGACGAGGTGCAGGAATCCCAGGCCGCGGGCCAGGATCGACGATCCCTCCTGGCCCGTGGCGAGGATCCTCTCCAGTTCGCTGTCCATGGTTAGGCCCGCGTCACGTGGCGGCCGTAGCCGGCCTGCCCGAGCTCGCCGCTGGCGGAATCCCAGATGAGGCGGCCGCGCAGGAACGTCTTCTCGACGAACCCGCCCGGGCGCATGCCCGAGTACGGGGTCCAGCCGGCGTTGGAGTGCATTGCGTCGTCTTCGACGGTGTAGCCGGCGTCGGGGCGGAATATCATGAGGTCCGCGTCGAAGCCCGGCTCGAGGCGGCCTTTGCGGTCCCCGATGCCGAACCGGTCCGCAGGGCCGGACGTGAGAGCGGCGACGGCGTTGTGGAAGTAGGCGGCAGGGTCCGGGCTCCGTTTGAGGGCCCCTCCGAGTGTGACGTTCACGAGGGTCTCGACGCCGGGAGCGCCCGAGGCGTTCTCGAGGATGTGTTCGTGGGACTTCATCGACAGGGGCCAGGGAGCGTGGTCAGAGGAGATGATGGGGACGAGTCCGTCGCCGATTCCTTGCCAGAGGCCCTCCACATGCTCACGGTCGCGCAACGGCGGGTTGATCTTGAGGCGGGCGCCCTGGGCGTGCATGTCGTCCGCCGTGAACGTGAGGTAGTGCGGGCACGTCTCGAGGGAGATGTCCGCGCCGTCCTCGTTCCACCAGGCCGCGAGCTTGACCGCGCGGGGGATGGACATGTGGCACAGGTGCAGGCGCGTGCCGCGGTCGTGGGCGATCTCCATCGCGGTCAGGACGCCGAGGGATTCGGAGACTGGCGGACGGGTGCGCACGTGGGTGAGCGGGTCGAGGGGGTTGGACTCGCGCTCAACGCGCTGTAGGTGCTGGACGATCTCGTTGTTCTCGGCATGCACGGCAAGAGTGCGCTTGACGTCCGTGGTGGCAGCCATGATGTTGAGCAGCTCGGCGTCGTCGACGCGCGGGAAGCGGTTCGTGTCAGTGTGGTAGAGCGAGACCTTGTAGCCCACGACGCCGGCCTCCGCCATCGGTTCAGCCTCGCGCCACCCGCCGCCCGGCCAGAGCGTGCCCATGAGGGCAACGTCGGTGACCGCCTCACGGGTGATGATCTCGCGCTTTCGGTTGACGAGGTCCGCGTCCCGGACGGGGCCGGTCCGGTCGAAGGGCATCTCGACGATGGTCGTGACTCCGCCCGCCGCGGCAGAGCAGGTTGCAGCAAGCATGCCCTCGCCCTCGTGGGAGTAGCAGTGGACGTGGGCGTCGATCGCGCCCGGGAGGACGTAGGCGTCGCCGACGTCGATGTGGCGGGCGCCGTCGAGCTCGGCTTCGCTCCCGGGGGAGCCGGGGGTGATGCGGTCAATGGTCTCACCGGAGATCCAAACCGAGCCTTGGCCGTAGCTGCCGTTGGGAAGGCGCAGCGTCCCGGTGACGACGAGCGTAGGGCGTGGTGAAGAATTCATGCTTCGAGTGTGACGGGGGCCTCTCCCGAACAGCAAAGCGATTCCCGTAGATTGAGAATTTCGCTTATGTCACGCCAGCTGATGGCCGCTTTTGGACAGCATTCAGGGGTTGTCGGCCAGCGTCGCTGGGGTCGTATCCGCCGGTGGAAGCTGAAGACGGGGGGCTACCGACAATCGAAGTGTTTCCCGGGTACGAAATACCCTCAATGAGGGAGGGAGCGCCGGTTGCCGTTGTGGGCTAGCGCGGAGGGGCGAATTGGGGTGTGGACAATGTCCACACTCTGGGTCTCGGACTGGGCCATATGTGGGTCGGATTGGGCCGGATTCCGCATGTTTCCGCGGAAGCCCAGTGATGCTCCTATGGTTGTCAATTCATTTCTTGAGTCGCTTGCTCCTCGAGCCATGTCCGGTAGCTTGTTGCGAGTTCGTCGTTGCGGATGATGCCTCGTTCGACGCGGGAGATAATGG
>NZ_JBPZHC010000019.1:0-47771 GCF_051857465.1 Pseudarthrobacter cremeus
CACGTTATGCCGACGTCGGCATAACGTGCACGTGATCCGTAAGCTTCCGCTACTGTCAGCGATGGTCGAAAAGTGAGCCAGCACCGCGGGGGCATCGACAAGGCGCTCAAGCCCGTCTACACGGCGCCGTCGGAGCAAGCGGCGAAGGTCTGGTTCGCCGCGTTCACTGCCGAATGGGGCCAGCGATATCCGGCCATCGTGCGGCTCTGGGAGTCCTCCTGGGCCGAGTTCGTGCCGTTCCTGGAGTACGTCGTGGAGATCCGATGATCTGCACGACGAACGCAATCGAGTCGATCAACGCACGCTACCGAAGGGTGGTAAGGGCCCGCGGGCACTTTCCGAACGAGACGGCGGCCCTGAAATGCCCATATCCAGTCACCAGATCTCTTGATCTAACTGGCAGCGGCCGTGCACGTCGGGTGCTGCCGGTTGAAGCCTTCACTGAGCGCGTTCTCCATTGCCTTCGCTGGCCGGTTCGAAAGAACCACTCAAAATGAAAACCGGCCGGACTCCACATACCGTTTATCGGAGAGCCCACTTCGACATCCATCCCGCCCCGAATTCGCGGGTTAATCGCCCGTTTGGCCTTCGTTGTCTCCGCCAGGAACTTTGGCGATCTGCATATGCTTTCCATTGCGGTCTATCTCATATTCCCAGAGGGATCGGACTGTGCCTGCGAGTGCAACCCGGTATGCGTTTAGCAGAACTTGAGGATTCATTAGTTGCGCTTCTGTCAGACCCGAGTGCGCCGGTCCAGCGTTTCTGGCGCAAATATTGGCGCGTCGAACTTTATTGCTCTCCGTTAGCAGGAAGTACCTGACGGATAAGAGGTCAGTTACTCGGTGCCAGTTCTTGGCCGGCTCGGGTGAGGAGTAGTAGATACGAAGTTGCTGCTCGATTACTTGTCCGCCCAAGCGGGCCCTCCCGTAAAGTTCGTCCAGCTTCTCGCGGGCTTCGGATAAGTCCGGCGATGTAGCCCGGTCGCTTATCGGCACGTCCCGTGCCTTCCGCCAAAACGCCTGCAGACCAAGGTATAGGCTGTTGCCTGTCTCTGTGACGCCCTTGGTGAGCACGTCCCGTGTTTCGTTAGCTTCCCGTCGGCGTTGCGCCCATCCGGTCACCTGATTTAGAACGAACAATGCCAAAACAGCAGTCAGGACAGGTCCGGTCGCGGCAACCAGAACACGCTCCCACAGCGGATCATCCATGCTCAGACACCTTCCAGTATTTGCTGTAGCCAGCATCTCGGTTCGGCCCAAACGGAACTAGAGCGGCCATTACCTCTTCGTCAGACCGTGAATATTCTGGCAATGCTCGTCGGATTGGATTGGACGGCTTACAGCAGTCGAGAGACAGCCACCTTCCGTTTCTCGAGTGTCCCTTGTCCCAAGGAGTTGTCTTCCTTCCTTTGGCTGGCAAGACGCGATTTCCGGAAATGACTGTCCCCGACACGATGTTGTTCTTCGAATCAGTTACAGCCGAGTTGGTCATATCTGGCCCGTTGCTCGCGAACACGGTTCTGTGCTGCGTTGATCTGCCGGACAATCTGGGCTTTCTCGCCAGGAGCGGCGTTGGCAAGGTCCTGCTGCAGGGCGGATATATCGGCCTGCAGCTCGGCTATCGCTGCCCGCACCGATACACATTCCGTGGCCTCCTCGACGCCGACGAATACAGCCGGCGTCATGGATCCGAACCATTCGTTGCCCTCCTGCAGCATGCGCCATTGAAAAGTGGCTCCCGGAGGAGGAGGTGCAGTAATAGTGAATGCAAAAGTCACCTGAGCCCCCGGTCCCACTGCGTTGGGGAGCTCTTGACGGCCTGATCCCCAAACGAGGTTGTCTTGCGGCGACTGCGAACCGAGTCTGTGGGAGTTGGCCGGAGTCCACGTGGTTGTACCGGAATTGCGCATGGTTATAGTCACGGGCAGGCTCGCACCCCTCGGCAGGGAGTTTGGCACCTCCTGCCTGACAAAAACAGCGTCATTGAGCATCCCTGTCCAAGGGTGGAGTTCCAGCGTTCCAACCCAGCGTTCGATATCGTAAGGCATCGGCGCACCCAGCCCTGACCGTTCGTCCAGAAGCGTCTGCAGACGGGCCTTCCCTGCATCTATGTCCCCTTGGAGGGCGGGGTCCGCCGCCTGCGCCCGCTCTGCCGGTCGAGTCGGGTCTTCATGCCCAAACCGGCGGTTCTCGAGGGACCACGTATCCCGCCTTTGCACGGCAATGTCCGTGGCCAAGGCCCACCGGCGCGTCTCCGTCCCGACCTGATCGAGGGCATCTGCCGCCCGCATGTACCCGTAGTCCCGATTAATTTGAATGAGTCCCGGGTCAATGGTTGTCACGTCGTGAATTTCCACATCGGGTGCTATGAGGAAAATCTTGGGGACCGGGCTGGCGGCGGGCGGTTGCACCCGGGTGTCATCGAGTCCAATTTCGTTGAGCATCAGGTCCTCAACCGAACGGGCCAGAATTTCGGCGAGATGTGCCCGTGCGAATGAGTCCCGCCGACTGACGTTGAAGGTGAAGGCGCTGACCGCGTAAATCGTGTCGGCGCCTAGGGTGACGGCAGCCTGGATGGGCAGGAGTTCACGAACTCCGCCGTCGACGTAATGCTCATCACCGATAGCGACAGGCGGGAAAATACCCGGAATGGAGGCCGATGCCAGAACGCCGGTCGAGAAGTCAACAGTGAGGGGAACCGGAGGCTGTGCCTTGCGGCAGGCTTCAAAGCCGGCCCGCGCGCGTTCAAGGGGCGCCCGTAGACGGCGGATCTCACGAACAATCTGTGCTTTTTCTCCGGGGGCGGCATTACGCAAGTCCTCCTGAAGGTCGGCAATGTCGGCTTCATACCCTTGAGCTTCCCCTAGGATCGTGGCGCATGCCGGAGTCAGAGGTCCGGCCCATAGAATAGGCGAACCGTCACGCTCGATCACCGTCCCGGCCTCAGTGACATAGCGGAGATTGCCGCTTTCTAGTGCAACCGCTGCCAACCGGAGCTTGCCACCTGCAGAAGCCCAGCCGTTCACGGCTGCCATATCAACTTCGTTACGGAGCCGACGTTCGATGGGGCCAAGGTTATAGAGTGCCCTCGCTCTTTTGGCGACAACGTTGAGGGATTTCAGGAGGTCGGCACCGTCGTCTATCAGAAAGCCGATATCACTGATCACCTGGATCAGCGGACCCAGATCACCCCACCGCCCGGCATCCGGGTTTGGGGCCGAGATACCCAAACCCTTGGAGCGGCCCGTGAGGACATCCCGCACACGCACATCCATGTCTGGGTCGTTAAGCCAGTCTTCCTCCGAAAACATATCGGAATTTCTTTGAAGGGCTGACCATTGTCGTTCGAGCCCGGCCAGTCCACGGTTTGGGTTGCCGGGGTCCTCGCCTTCGGCGAGTTTGATCGCATTGACGGAGCCAACGGAAGTGCTGCAAAGTATCGTCGGGCGAATACTTCGGTCGTACAGATACCGCAGCGCTCCAACTTGGAAGTCTCCCTTGGCTCCGCCACCGCTGAGACAAATACCCACTGTCATGTTCCTGCGCTCCCCTCCACTCGGCCTGCCCCGGTGGGCAGTCGCCACGTCTAGTCAGAATGGTCATGAAAATTCAGATGTGGGCATCTGGCTTCGTCCTAGATACCCGCGTATTATCTGCAGCCATATTTGTGGCTATTACCTCGAGTGTGGAGGCAGTCCGTTACCCACGCGTTACTATTGCCCGCTAGAGCGATTGCTACCGGTGTCGCGTCAAACGCCAGCTTCCGATCCGCTTTGAGGCTTACGCGTTACCGGATTTAGTTCTAACCCAAACTACCCGCTCCCGGCTGACTTGTTTTTGACCCGGAGCTACACCTTCGAGCCCCTCGCTTGCCCCTATCTCAAGCCTGCCCTCGCCTGGGGGGCGTGGTTCTACATTCGTCCCCCCTGGGAGCCCTTCCATTAGATCCTGTGCCCGCTTGTCCAGCAGACGCGAAAGTGCCTGTTGTGCAAAACCAAAGATGAGAGCATAGGCCAGAATTTGGCCTTGGGAGTCTAGACGGGAAAGACCCGGCACAAAGTTTCCCTGAACTGCGACGAGGCCCAGGATGGCAGCGAGCACTCCGAGCGGAACCTTGAGAAAGGCAAGTGCCATCGGCACGTCGTACGGTGTCGAGGATCCTTTCAGGTTCCGTATGGAGAGCGTGGCGGCTGTAGCACCGCCCAAGGCCCCCAAGAGGGCCACGACGAGAATATCGCTTCCCGTGGGCGCTGCCTGGGGTCCTGAACTTGTTGGACAATGCGTTGCCTGGATGACCGTTGGCGCGTTCGGTGACTGCTCTCCGGGAAAGCAGAATGGAATGAATGTTGGGTGCGTGGTGACAAAGGACACAGTCAGGACCAGGAGTAGAAGAAGGAAGCGGGCTGAGATTAGGACAATGTTACGGAAGCTTCGGAGCTGGGCATGCTCAAGGTCGAGTTGCTCGTAGCTGTCACCGACCACACGGCGCATACGAGGCCGAAGATTTTCAACGCTTTCCTTCTGAAGCTCATGGATTGTGATGCGTCTGGGATCGTCCCGATGAAGGGTGGCATTAGCTCGGGCAACCACCATCGGTATCTCTGCACGGAGCTCCGCTGGGCTATATAGGTCGATCATTTGGGTGCGGGCTGCATGGAGATTTCGATAGGCCGCCTCAACCAGCGTGCCTCGCCACCAGTTGGCAAGGGCGCGCGGTGCCGGATCCTCTTTGTTAGCCGCAAGCCAGGCTCTCTGGGAAAAAGCGCACACGGCGTTGGCAATGGAATCTTGGTAGGGAGTCAACGTTGGTTCACGCTTTCGTATTGCCCTTACTCGGCTCTCAATGCGGGCCGTGTCCACATCGACATGCTGGACCCAGATCCGCCTGCGTTTCTGAGGCCGGACTATTACATCCATCGCCACGCAATTTTCGGCAGCCCGGGTCCCGTCATCCTGCTCGTTCACGGCTACTTCCTCAGAGTCCATTGCGCATGTGGTCCAACATTTGCGAACAACAACTAGGTTTTTCCCGTTTCGGCCATGCATGTGTCCAAGCCATGACCTCAAAGGGTTGCTACAACCTAAAATTCAGGACCACTGGGTGGATCCCACAGCTGCTGAATACATGAGGTGAATATAAGTCATTGCCCGTTACAGGCGCGTTACTACCTCGCCTCGCACGAGCATTCTTTCCTTGCCAAAGCCTGCATGCCCTATCGCCCTTCTGGATAGCCCGGATTTCGACCTCTTCCGCGCTCTTAGAGATGCTTGACAACAATTCCCTAAGAATGCAATCCCTCGAATAGGAGGCTGATTCTTGAACTGCTAAAGCAAAGCCAATAGTTCCGGTCCAGAAGCTGACTCCCGGAGCGCCGTGCTGAAGATGAGCAGCCAGGGAAGACGGAGGACCAATCTAAGTGACCGCCTATAGAGCACGAGCCGCGCTCTGCGCTGTAGCCGTTAAGTGATAGCACGGAGGCCCCGTTCCGCGGCCCCCAGCAGACTGGGAGGACACTTTCACCACCTAGGGCACAAGGGATCCGGCAATGACTGAAACTACGTGGACTTTGAATCTTTTGGGCTGTTGGCAGTTACGGCGCCTCGGCCAACCGGTGCGGGTGGGGATCCGGCAACGACGCCTGATCACCGCTATTGCCCTCCTTGGGCCACGACCCAGAACGGCCATTGCGGGGCTGCTCTGGCCAGACAGCAACGACAACCAGGCGGGAGCCAGCATGCGGGTGGCACTATGGCATGTGGCACACGAACTCCCGGGCCTTCTGGTGGACGTGGAGGACCCGCTAACCCTGGGCCCAACAGTGGCCGTTGACCTCCACATCCTGCAACACTCCCTGACATACGCAGACGGGGAGCCTGTTCCGCTCGAGGAGTTGCGGACCGGAGAACTACTGCCCGGATGGTATGAGGACTGGGTCATCGACGAACAGGAGCGTTTCCGCCACCTGCGGGTCACCGCCCTGGACAGAGCAGCCGAGCGAGCGCTCGCCGCGGGTGATGCAGAGACGGCGGAAACGGCGGCGATGGCGGCAGTTAACCTCGAACCTCTGCGCGAAAGCTCGATGATTCTGCTGGTCCGGGCAGAACTCGCTGCCGGTAACATCAACGGGGCCCAGCGTTCGTATCGCCGTTTCCGCAGTCTCTGGCAGGACACGTTCGACCAGGAGCCCAGCTTCCAGTTAGGCCAGTTAATGCGCTCGGAGTTGCGGGCGCGCGTTTCGGCGCTCGCTGCATCCTGACAACGAGGCCCCCTTGCACCGATCCCCACTCAGGGGCGGGGATCGTGTCCGGCACGCAGGTAAGTAAGAACGGCCAGCACCCGCCTGTGGTCCTCTGGCTCAGGGTGAAGCCCGAATTTGAGGAAGATGCTGCGGACATGCGCCTCGACGGTACGCTCGCCCATAAACAGCGCCGAGGCTATTCCGTTGTTAGTGCGGCCCTCCGACATCAACCCCAGTACATCCTTCTCCCGACTGGATAATTCCTGACTGTAGCGGTCCGCGGTCCGCGGCCGGGAGACCATCCGAGTGACCAGGTCCGGGTCAATGGCGGTTCCTCCGCTGGCAACCCGCTGCAGTGCGTCCAGGAAGTCGTCCACGTCCGACACGCGTTCCTTCAAGAGGTATCCAAGGCTGCGGGCCCCGTTGCTCAAAAGGGCCATGGCGTTGTCCGTTTCGATGTACTGGGAAAGCAGCAAAACCCCGGTTTCCGGGTGGTCTCGGCGGATTTGTTCCGCCGCCCGGATGCCCTCGAGGGTGTAGGACGGCGGCATGCGAATGTCGACCACGGCCACGTCAGGTCGGTGGTTTGCTACCAGGTCGAGCAGGCCCTGTGCTTCCGAGGCCTCCCCGACGACGTCGAGGCCTTCGGAGGCCAGCAGCACCGCAAGTCCCCGCCGCAGCAGGGCTGAGTCATCAGCGATCACCACACGCAGGGTCATGGCAGGGACCGTTCGGCGTCATTGACGAAGGGTAGGACTGCGGTGATTGTGGTTCCCCGCCCAGGTGGGCTGGTAACGGTCAGGACGCCACCCAATGCTTCCGCGCGGTCTGTGAGGCCGAGCAGGCCGCCGTCAGGTCCAAATTCGGCCCCGCCGCGGCCGTCATCGGTAAGAGTCATGAAGAGTTCCTTTGTGGTGCTGGTCAGGGAAATGGCCATGGAAGTGGCCGCTGCGTGTTTGACGGTGTTGGTGACCGCTTCGGCGCAGATGAAATAGGCGGCCAGCTCCACCGTGGGCGGTGGCCGAAGGGGAAGGTCGGCCTCGACTTGAATGGGTAAGGCCGTGCGTTCAGCAAGTGCGGTCACAGACGCGAGGAGGCCGCGCTCGCGTAGTGACGGCGGGTAGACGCCATGTGCCAACTCCCGGAGCTCGGCCAGGGCCTCGTTCAGGTCCTGGCCCGCCTGCTCCAGGAGGAAGCGTATGTCTTTCGGATCCTCGACCCGCCGTGCCCTGGCCAGTGCCATGGCGACGGCCACGAGCCGCTGCTGGGCGCCGTCGTGCAGGTCCCTCTCCAACTGCCGCCTGCGGTCGTCGCCGGCCGTGACAATGCGCTGCCGGGAGCGTCTGACCTCGATCAGCTGTTCGCGCAGCTGCTGCTCCATATGCTGGTTTTCGAGGGTGAGGGCGGTTGCGCTGCTTAGGGCGGCGAGGAGTTCCGGTTGGTCCTTGAGCGTCTCGTCAAAGACCAGAGCGCCGAAGGGCGTGCCGCTGCGTTCGAGGACGATAGCAGCCCTGCCTGACGTGTCATTGGGCAGGGCCTGCGGCCGCCCGTCGTCGTCGATGAACTGCTCGGCTTCGGCGGACCAACGCCACAGTGCCAGGGTGGGGTCGTGAACGGAGCGGCGCAGGACGCGGACGAGCTTGTCGCTCACAGGTGCCGCGCCGATTTCGACCATGACCTCGCCGAGGGTGCCGCGGGCAAAGCGGTAGCGCCATAGTCCGAACAACACCGCAAAGGGCACCACCGCAGTCGCGGGATACTGCCATAACAGCGCTGCCGGCGAGAGGCTCCCCGATAGCTGCACTACCGCCAGAGAAACCCAGATGGTTGCAGCGGTCTTCAGGATGACGGCCAGCCATAGTGGCAGGAATGAGGCTCGATATGCGGGTGTCCCGGAGCGCCACCGTGCGACCAGGACAGCCACCACCGCAAGGCCCACGCAGATTTGGAATACCCTCGCCGTGTTGCCGATCCGGTTGGTGATCTCCGGACTGTTCCACAACAGGAACAGATTCTGCGAGCTTGAGGCGTGCCCGGGAATCTGTTGCCGCGGGTCGAAGAAAGCCCACCCGGCGATCGCAATGAACAGCCAGGAGGCAAAGAAAAAAACGACGAACCGTTTCTCCCACTTGCTGCGCAGTACGCCCCCGGGAAAGGACAGGGCCAGCTGCAGCAACGGGGGTTGGTACATCAAAGTCAGTGTCACCCCGAGGGTGAAGGCCAGAGGATGGCTCGACAGCCGCAGGCCGGCCGCCAGCCACATCCAGCCCGACACCACGAGCAGCAGACCTGGATTCCGGTTGGGCCTGCTGTGCCATGCAGTGATCCCTGCTGCGACGAACGCCAGGCCAACGGCGAGGAATAATACGAGTTCCAGAACCGAAAACGGGGTCCGGTCGGGATTCTGGCTCCAGCGCAGAACACCCTGAGCGTTCAGAAACAAGGTACGGGCTGGATCCGTCACGGCGGCCGGAGACCAGTCGACGTTGACCAGCACGAAGGCCATAAGTGCAGCCGTTGCGGCCAATACACCCCAGAACTGCCGGAAAGTCATACAGAATCCGTCCCCCGGCTTAGGAGTGCGGTGGAAGGGCGTGGGAGGCAAGCATGTATCCGATGGCGTCACGGGGCTTACTCCGCGTGCGGTTGATGCAGCAGCTTGCCCTGATCTGTCGTGAAGTTTCCATTTGCAGCCAGTCTCAGATCCTCGTTAGTTTTACTTCCAGATCTTCATCCGGACCACCCGCGAGGACCGGGTAGGCCTGCGTGGTGAGGTAGTCACCGGGGGAAAAGGTTCCGGTGCCAGCCAGATCAACATGCACCTGAAGGATATATGAGGGCCCCACGGTGTTTTTGGGCACAGAGACCTCAAACGGAGTCTCCGAGGCGAGATGAGCGTCTGTGATTATCTTCTCCACGATCACCTCGGAGGCGGCGTCGGCACGGCCCACGTCGAGGACCCGGACAACCAGCCGAGCGGCGTGCTGCGGTACCTCGCCGGGTACATGTAAGACACCATGAACCGTCCGTTCAGGGCTCTCTGGATCCCTTTCCTCGCTATGTTCTTCGCTCCTGGACACGGTTACCCCTCCTTGTCGAAGCGTCTCAACAGGCTCGCCATTGCCTCAGTGATCGGCTGCCCTGAGCGGTCACTCACGAACAGCCACTCGCCGGAAGGATTGACCTCCAAGAACACCAGTCTGCCATCGGGCAGGCGCATTAGGTCGACCGCCCCATAGACAAGTCCAAGCTCAGCCATCAGGCGCCGAAGGTGGGCGACCCACATCTCAGGCAGCTGCACGGGGCGGAACTCGGCACTTTCCATACTCATTCTGTAGTCGTGCGGGTAGAGATCGGACTGTTTATCAATTTCGACGGCGAATACCTCGTTCCCAACAACGGTGACTCGCAGGTCTGACACAGCGTCTATGCGCTGCTGGAAAATTGTTGGGGCGAGCCGCAGTTCATCGAGCCGCTCGAGCTCACCTTTTCCGACGAGGCGGGTCTCCCGCCACTGCTCCTCGGTCGCCCGGAAGCTCTTGAAGATCGTCCCGGCATCATTGTTCGTTTTGATGAACTCCCTAGCCCTCTCCGGGTTAGTCGTAATTAGCGTCCGAGGGAAGGGTATGCCAAGCCGCGCGGCGATGGTCAGCTGGTAGGGCTTGTGGGAGGCGCGTTCGTCGGCATAAGGCTCATTGACCCAGGAGGCCGGGGCGGAGGCCAGAATGCCGGCGAACGCCTCGTGGCACTCCTGGTACGCCCACTGCACAGCGGATGGGTCGAGCTCAGGGTGGAGCTCGTACGGCCTCGGACGCCGCCACCAGCCAGCGCGACAGACATCTAGGCTTACGACCGCACCATCCCTGGCCTCTATCACCATCCTTACCTCGTCGGCGCCTATCGATGCGTCTAGATGCATCTCAGTCGGAAACCTCGCAGTGTCGAGCAGCACGGCCGGGTGCTCGTCGCGCCCGAGCACATCGAGCACCGCAGCGGCGTGATCGTCCCCCGCATGGGAGACGATGAGGATCATTTACAGCCCCATTGCCAGCATGAGAGCGTCCCGTTCGTCGCGGAGTTGCTGCAGCTGGCTGGCGATCGTGATGAGCGATGCCGTAGCCTCCTCGATCAGGGTGTCGTAGGCAGTAAACAGGTCCCCCGTATTCGCATCCCCTGCGGCATACGCGGCAGCCATCGGGTCTTGGTGGCCGGTGGCCAGGCCGAACGGCAGGACGGCACCCTGCGTCGGGCTTACCACTTCGCCGGGTCCTGGCCTGCTTGGGAAGTCAGCAGGGGGCTTAACGAACCCATCGTCGCGCAGCTTTTTGATCCCGCCGGTGTCGTCGCGCAGCTTTTTGATTCCGCCGGTGTCATCGCGCAGCTTCTTGACCCCACCGCCGTCGTCCAGCAGCTTCTTGACCCCACCCCCACCGCCGTCATCGCGCAGCTTCTTGATTCCACCAACGTCGTCCCGCAGCTTCTTGACCCCACCGCCGTCGTCCCGCAGCTTCTTGAATGGGCTTGGATAAAGCTCCGGGTACATGGCACGAATTGCCGCGATATCACCCGCTGAGAGACCGTTGCGCTGACCGACCACAGCACCGGCTTGGACGGGAACAATCGTCGGCATCCCGTTCCTGCTGAATGCAGTGGCCGAATAGTGCATCACGGAGCCATAATCGTACGCTCCGATATCGTCACCATCGGCAATGTGCTGGTTGAAGTTATGCTCCATGCCAGCTTGGATGTTCACCCATTGAATCGTGACAAAGTTGTCGCGGTCCTCTCGGCTCTGCTCATGCCACAGACCAACAGTGTGGCCGATCTCGTGGATCGCGTTGCCGGTGCTGCAGCCCGGGCCCAAGCTGATCTGTTGTTTGCCTCCCTGGTGTCCCACCCGAGACCAGCAGGTGCCTCCGTCGAAAAATTCGACGTAGTCGGTCTCGGTGGTCCGGGCTACCAAGCGGATCGCCGTATTGGCATGCCAGTGGTTGATTGCGTCCGTGACTCGCTGCTGGTTCGGCATGCTGCCGGCGATCTCGAATGGAATGCGGCCGCCGGGCCAGCGGTGCCCGGTAATGGCGACGCCTGCGGCAACAGTCGGGTCGAGGGCGGCACGTACCGCGTCGTTGTGGGACTCAACCTCGTCGACCGGCCCGAGCGAGATGTCACCCTCGAACATGGCCTGTCCTTCGACAGATGCGTAGTTTAGAGCCCTGACAGCGAAGGTATCACCGGTGATTAGAGCGGTACCAGCGATATTCGAGGCGGGATCCTCGCCCCTGAGCTCGGCAGAATTATTCTTATCAGATTCATTTTTTGCCATTACGACCTTCTAGGATTATTACACCGGAGCCCGAGGCCGGCGGGAACGCACCGGCCGTCAGGACCTGTCCCATCGGGGTGCACAGACGGGCAGAATCACAGCGAAGTCTCTTGACCGCCGACTTTGGGCAGCACGAGAGGAACGAGTAAGGCCTTCTGCAAGGCCGCAATAATCTGATCTATACGCGTGGAGACGCCAATCGTAAAATCGCCGGTAACTGTAACAAATTGGTTCAGTGATGCAAGGGATGAGAGAGGAACGCTTTCGCGCTCCTCAACAGTGTGAAGATTTTCCTCAAACTCCTTGACGATCCGGTTCAAATAGGATTCTACGCCCTTGTACTCGCGCTCAAGATCAAGTGGAACGTTAACCACCCGGCTAACAGCTGGATTCGAATATAAACGCCGATCATTAAGCGTCGGCGCCGTTCTCTTCAAGTATTCAAAGGTCAGCTGATAGTTGTTCAGATCAAGTAGATGCCGCCTATATACCTCCTTTGAGATCGACTTTCGGCCCACAGGTCCTGTCTCTGCCTTTAATACTCGTCGGATCCTCTTCACACCATTGTAGGTTTCAAGAGTGTCGTTCAATATATTGCGGAGTGCAGCGTCCTGTCGTTCCCTCTCATCGCGAAGATTTTGGGTTTCTCTGCTGAAGTTCTCCCGTCGAAAGGTCCATTCTTGTTGAAAGAGAAATGTAGCCAGGGCCACGAAAGCACCAAAGAGAATTACCCCAGCAATCTGAAGGAAAGTTTTGGCGGCTTCAAATTCAAGAGTATTCGCTTCTACGCGCGGGTCGCGATAGAAGAACAGCGTCAGGAAAAGTACGCTTGCTAGCACAAAGGCAAAAATCAAGGCAATCACTACAACGGCAAGAATGCGCCTACTCCCAAAGTTTCCCATTTAGTTCGCCTCTCCCTTCCCTTCCAAAGCACTTCAAAGTGCGAGGGCCAATAACCAGTCTGGCAAGACACTCGGCCACTACACAGAGAAGTCATAAGCCAGCCGAACGCATCGACCTTTCTCGCGCCCAGACTACGGGCGGAACGTTACACCTGCGTTATCGTTCTAATATCTTCCGACTGAAGGATCGCGGGCACGGCGTCTTGTTGCCCGGCATCCCTCCTTAGGCGGATGCCCGCAGCAGTAGCACGTTCGCCATAGTGCATGTCTGGAGTCCGTTGCGCGCCCAGCAATCGACGCCGGTGTACCGCTGCGCCTTATAAGTGGACTGCTGGCGGCACCTTCCCGGCCGAAGAAGTCGGTTTCATGGTGGCCTAGACACCGCCGGACCCACGAACCCGGTGTGGTGCACATCAGTTTTGGGCACACAAGTTCCCGCTGGTTACCGGGTTTCTGGTTGTTGAACTGTAAGCCGATCGCCTCGCTTGATGGACGAGACGCACGTGCCGAGTAACAAGCCAACCAACTATGTGTGCTCACGCCGCTACCGTCTCAGCGAAGCCCGAGTGTCGTGTGCAAGCACTAGGGCATTCCGGCTGTTCTGATCGGAACTGTGCAATCAGCTGGCCTACGGAGGTGGCCAGTGCCCAGATTGCTGCCTTCCGCCGAGCGGGCTTGCCTGGAATGGGCCAGCCGCGCGAGAAGATCCGCAGGCTCAGTGGTTCAGCACACGATGTACCCCTTACATGAGCTTTAGTTTCTTGAATCTATTACAGCGAGCCGCATTTTCGCGCTGTGACTGCGGAGGAGCCGCGTCCTGGGGTAGCGCGTACTGTGGGGCTGCATGGCTCAAGCGGCACCTGAACGCGGAGTGACTGTGAGGCGCATACGGGCACCGGGGACTGCCTCCGGTTTTGTTGACTCCTTGACCTAGCGAGCTTGTGCTCGTGGAAAAATGTTGACCATGCCCACGGCTTATGGGGCGGAGTTCGGGCTCTCGGTCACGACGCTCAAGATCCATCAGTCGCGAGCAGCTGGAAAGGCATTTCCTGCATGGTTGGATGTACTAACCCGATCGGATGGTTTCACGGCCTGGGGATGCAGCTTCGAACGCGAGCATGGAGGGTTTGTGCGGTTGCAGTGCTCGAGCCATAACTTCTGCCAGCGCTGAGTCAGGCCTAACTTTGGCGTATGGCCCGATTGCATGTCGAGGGAGAACTCGTAAATCAATTAGGGCGTGTCCCCTAAGTTCTTCGCCAGATGCCGGTTTCTCGGAGGGCGTCCTCAGAATGCCGCAGGCATCGTTGCGAACTGGGCGCGGCAGTCGCTAGAGACGGACCAAGTGCCGTCGGCGGCCAAGGTGGCAACGGCCAGCGGCGCGTATTTGTGCTGAATGCCGTCGGGGGTTCGCGGTCGTGGCGTTTGTTCCTCGCCGTGTGCCTCTTGCGGCCAGAGAACGTCGCCGATGGCCGTGCGGGCGGGCACCAGCCAATAGTCGCCCGTGCGATAGTAATTCGGGCTGCCGTCGACTGTCGAGGCCGGGAACTGCACCATCACGCCGTCCTCGAGTTCGATCCAGCCGTCGTCCTCGCTTTTTGCCTCTCGCACCAGCAGCGCCCCCTCATCGCTAGTGTCTGGATCGTCGGCGTCGTGGTCCCAGCGCCGAATCACGGGGTGCAGCTCTGGGCGACTGCCGGTGCCGTCCGCGGCACCGGTCAGGACGACGGTCAGGACGTCGCGGTTGACGCTCTCGACCTGCAGGACCGGCGTGGCGGCGCCGCGCAGCGAGCTGGCGTCGTCGACGAGCTGTACCCGTTCGCCGGGCACTAGACCAGAACGACCGTCGCGGCCGGGGCTGGCCAGCTCCAAGACCGTCTTGTCCCCGTCGGTCGAGTGTTGGAGGACGGAGAAGAGCACCGAGCCGTTCTCACGCGACCAGACGAAGGTCGCGCCGCCAGAGACCTCACCGGCAGCCCGTGCGAGGCCGCCGCGGTGGATCTCGACACGGTACAGCTGATTCTCGGCGCCGCGGTACCTCGACTCGGGGTCGATGACGCAGGCGGCGAGGTCCTCCTCTGGCAGGCGCGCATCGGCGCGCAGCAGCGGCAACCGCTCCCGAGCGAGGCCGACGTAATCGCCGCAGGTAAGCGGCCCGTCGCCGCGGCGTACCTTCACCTGCCAGACCAGCTCGGTGCGAGTGGCCGTGTCCAGCCCGGACAGCGCGACGTCGAGCAGGTCGGAGCGCTCGGCCCCAGACACGTGCCGCTCCCACACGTCAAGGTAGACGAGCACTCCATCGACGCCGGCCAGAGCCTCGATCGTCGTGGCGTCGTCAAAGGGGTAGCCGAGCTGCTCGCCGTACGTCGTCGCGGTGTCGCACTCGCACAGCAAGCCGTCGACGTAATAGCGGCCCTGTCCAATGAGGAAGTCGCCACGCTTCATCCGGCCCTTTAGCTCATCGACCCGTTGGGCGGACAACGGCCTACCGAGGTCGTCGGTCAGGGTGTCTACGACCGCCGGGTCACGTATTAACGCGAACCCGCATGCTGCGGCGGGACCGCCGTGCGGACCGATCAAATCAGCCGCCAGGGTGCGGACGTGGTGCTGGGAGATGGCCGTCTGCTCGTTCCAGTCGGCGTCGAGCTGCACCCGCCCCTGCTGCATCAGCACGCGCGTATAGTGTAGCCGTCGGTCGAATGTCTCCCGGGTGAAGTCGCCCTTCATAGCCCCTCCTCTAGGTGATGAAGTAAATGCCGGTCTCGGAGCCGGCGGGGGTGTACTCGTCCAGACGGGCCCGCAGGTTCGCGGCCCTCTGCGGCTGGTAGAGGTCGTGGAACGCACCCAACTCGGCCTCGTCGTCGGCTCCGCGCCAGATCTCATCGGCAACCGGATCGGCGAGCTGGCCATAGCCCGGGTGCCCGTAGCGGAGGCTGGTGAACTCCGGCCGAAGACGCTCGGCTGCCTGCGCGGCTTGCGCGTCGTTCCCAGCGGAGGCTATCGCGGTATCCGGCTGGCAGTGGTAGCGGCGCGGTGTGCGCGAACCGGGTGGCAGGTACGTATAGCGCACACAACCGACCTGACGCCGGGCCACCCGCAGCCGACTGGTGAAGATGCTGTTCTCGACCAGGTCGACGGCGTGCACCAGCACCTCCCCCACGACCGTGCAGCGGGCAACCGACAGGTGCACGAACGCATGCCGCCCGTCGTCACTGCTGAGAACGAACCGGTCCGGGCTCGTGGCGTCGAGGAGGCTGTCGCTGAACGAGACAACGTTCGGGTCGGTCCGGCGCTCATCTGCGGCGACGACGATCGAGCCAACGATGCTGTGCTCGACAACAAGGCGGGCGCCGGTCCGGTCGACAGTGATGCTGGGCTCGTCCGGACGCCCGGGCGAGCAGTCGCCGTCGAGATCCCATCCGGGGACCAGAGTGGAGTGGCGGATGGTGACGTCGCACAGGTCTCCCGTCGCCGGTTCCGGAGTCTCCTCGTATGTCTCTGGTGACACGTCCATGATGTCGTCGGTGTAGCCACGGGGCGTTGAAGGGAGATCGGCTCCATTGGAACCGTCCCCATAGCTGTTGGATTCGGCGTCGGCGTCGGGGTCACTACCCGGCAGGCGGCCGGCCACGACCAGCCCGCGGCCAGTGACCAGGAACCCGTCGAGCACGAACCTGGCGCCGGCGCCGCCGGTGATGCGCAACGGGTCCGGCTGGTCGACGCGGTAGTCCAGCAGGCGCAGCACCGGGCGGCAGCCTGAGATGGCCCGCAGCTGGACGTACTCTCCGGGATCCAGGTCCAGAACCAGGCGCTCCTCGTAGACGCTGCTGTCGGCGACCTCGATGACAACCGACCGCGGCACCTCGGCCCCCTCCTCCAGGGACTTGCGTCGGAAAGCACGCCAGCGCAGCCAAGCCTGCTCGATGGTCTGGAACTCGCCGGCAGCCCGGTCACGCTGGCGGACCCGGTAAACCGTGACACCGGCCGGCTGGGACAGCTGACGGCGGTACTCCCCGCCGCCCATGTCGGCGCTGAAGCCGTAGCGGTAGCTGACCGACACGCGCCGGGGCGGCTGGCCTGGTGGGAACACCAATCGCCCGCGCTGCGGGTCGAGCAGCACCATATCGCGCGGTGCGCGGTAGGCGTGCCATTCCGACAGGTCGGCCGGAATCACCGACTCCGCCGGCACGACCCCGCGGCGCCCGCGCCGCGGCCAGTCTTGGACCGAGACCCAGACGCTGCGACCCGCTCCGTAGTACGTCGGCGAAGCGTCGGCACGCAGCGGGTGCTCCGACAGCCGGTGCTCGAGCGCCCGTCGCCGCAGTGGCGCCGGCACGTTGGTCTCCTCAGCGACATGGGTGGGACCCGGCTCCGGGGTGGGTCCGATGAATAGCGGAGAGTCGTTGCCCAGCACGCTGAAGGTGAAACAGTGGGACCCTTCGCGCTCGATGCACTTGGCCGGTGTGCCGGTCACGGCGTAGGAACCTAGGCGCCACACGAACAGTCCGGTGCTCGGCACAGAGTAGCGGCCACGCGTGCGGCGTGAGACCGGGCGTCGTACGTCGACGGTGCGGGCCAGGTCATCGAAGCCGGTGTCGACGGGGGCCGCGCGGTCCAGCCGCTCGCCCTCACGCAGGTCCACCGTGCGGGCGCGGGCCGGACGCACATGGTCGAGGTGCTGGGACCATCCCAGGAGGGAGTAGAACTCCACGACCCGGGCTGGCCAGCCCGTCACGTCCGTGGCCAGATCCTCGAGCAGTGCGACGGTGCCCTTGCGCCGCCTGTTGGCGATCGTGTCGGCGACGTCGCGCCGCGGCACGAGGGCTCGGATACGTCGGCGGGCTTCGGGGGTGGTCGGGTCGGCGGCCAGCCCTGCGTCCGCAAGAGTGCGATAGCCAACCAGATCGCCGAGGTAGGGCACCACCCAGTCGTCGCATGTCTCGATGAACCAGTTGTCGTAGAGGCGGTCGATGTCCTCCTCGATCACCTGGACCTGCTCGCCGATCACCCGGAGCAGCTCGCGCAGCGGGCCCCCCCGGACCTCGTCCCTCATCCGGTGCAGGGTGGGCAGCAAGGCGTAAAGGTAGTCGTCGCGGCGGGTCATCGCGTCACCTCGTCGGGGATCTGGTTGAGGATCAGGGAGTCGGGCACGCCCGGCTGCAGGTAGGCCAGCTCGGCCGCCCGTATCTCTGCCTTTACCAGCCGGGCCGGATGCACGGCCACACGGGACGGCGCGGGCCGCTTCACCATCTGGACGACGGCAGGACCAGCAGGCGGAGACGCCGTCCCGCCCACTCCCGTCGAGAGCCCGCGGATGAGGTCGTCGTCGCTGAACGCGGTGAGGACGTCCAGGTCCACGTAGTCGACGCCGCGCACGGCCTGGATGCACGCGATCACCTCGCTGGGCAGGACGTCCTGGCCGAGCTCACGCCGGTCAAACCCTAAAGTCTCCAGCAGGGCCGCCCGCACCATCGGTTCGACGCTGTCCCAGTTGTGGTCAGGCAGCACCTTTACCCTGGCGCTGACGACAAGCGCCAGCAGTTGCCTGACCTGCACCCTGAGCGGAAGCCTCGGATCGCCGAAGCGGTGCAGCGCGTCCGTCAGGTTGCGGAAGAGGTCGGACGTCTCGTCCACTGGCTCATCGTCTACCCCTGCGATCGTGACCTGCACCAGCTGCCGTCGCCCGTCGGTCAGCCGGGTGGCCGCCGCCTTGCCGACGCCCGCGAAGGTACCGGCGAAGTCGGCGTGGTCCTGGATCGAGACGAGACGGTCCAAGGCCAGCACCCCCAATGGTGCGTTGCGCCGGATCTGCTCGCGGCTCTCGGCGTCGGCGCCGCCGGTGGCGTGGATCGGGTTGACGACCTCCTTGACACCCAGCGGCCGGGTGCCCAGCTGGCTGAGCTGACCGGCGGCGAGGTTGCCGACTTTGCCGAGGCCGTTACGGTACGTCGCCCGGACGTTGTCGGTGCCAGTCGGTAGTCGCGCGCCATGCACGCCGTCGCCGAATACCACCGTCGTAGCCCCCGAGTCGTCCCGCCTGGTCAGGAAGCCGCGTGTCGCCGGCCCGAGCCCGACCACACTGGGCGACTCGTGCCAAGTGACGTCATCGACCCGGACCTCCAGGGTGCTGGCCACGCCCGATATGGTCAGCGCGGACGTCCACGTCAGCGGTGGCTGGCGGAGGCGGAACTCCTGCCAGCGCTTCGTCGGATCGCCGCCGCCCAGCACCTCTTGGCGGGTCTCCCCGTGCGTTGCGTGGACGACGTTGCCATAGAGCACGACAGTGTCGAGGCGATAGCAGTAGGCAAGCGGCGCGGCGAGGGTAACGAACGTATGCAGCGCGTCACCGGGCAGTGGCAACCCCCCGTCCCCGCCGCCGTTCCCGTTGTTCCCCGCCGACGAGGGCTTCTTCGCATTCGTCAGGTAGCCCGTTGACGGCACGGTCTTCACCCGTTGGCTCACGCCGGCGAGCATCACCAGCTCCGCGGCTCGCACCCCGGACGTGCCGCTGAGGTCCGCGCGCTCGCCGGCCACGACCATCCAACGTCCCGACCGCAGGCCGTCGTACAGGCCGTCGAGCTCGATCTCTCCACCGCATATCGGAGCCTCGATCGGCGCGTCCGCCAGACCCAACTCCTCTGCCCCACAGTGCACGAGGGCTGCCCGGAGCACGTCGAAGTCGTCGACATCGTGGACGTCGTCCGGGATCGGGAGCCACCAGTCCTTCTTGAACGTCAGCTTCGTGGACTTCCCTGCCAGCCCGTAGGCGTTTCGCGAGAGATGCTCGACCTTATGGACCTCGGTGACCACCGCCAGCCCGAAGTCGTCACTCACGGGCCGGGTGATCAGAACGGGCATGTCGGTTAGCACGTCCGCGTGGTCGCGGTCCAGAAACGCGGCGTTCGACCGCTCGTCCTTCTTGAGGTCCCACTCGTCGAACCCGGTGAACACACCGCGGGGGTTGAACTCCGCCTCGAGAGGCGCGTTGTGCCCGAACAACGGCGCCGTGAGCCGCAGCGCCCAGACCCGCAGCGGTGAAACGGGGGCGGCATCGAGCCTGGCGAGCGCGCCGTACAGCGTCTGTGCCAGTTCCGGTCGCAGCGTCGCCAACAGTGCGGGGTACGCGTCCGCGCCTCTGGCCAGGGTCGCCTCGGTCGTGCGGACGAGCTGACGCGAGCCGCGTGGCTGGATCGAGGGCGGCGCCGCCAGGCCGTCGAGCAGCTCGTCGAGACCGTTGCCCTGCTGGCGTTCGCCAAGGCGCGAGTTCGTGGTGGTCGTGCCGTCCGGCAACGTGTTCCCGAGCCGGAGGACGCCTTCCTCCAGCCAGGTGGCGAGCTTCGTCCAGTTGTTGCGCTGGGCGACCTCCAGCTGCTGACGGCTCACCGCGAGCGCGGTGACCACGGCGCGTGCGGACGACTCATCGCCTGCCCGTGCCTGCTTCTCGACGGCTGCCAGCGCGGGCAGCACTTTTTTGGCGGTGGCCCCCGCGGGATCGACGTCGAAGGCGGCGGTGTCGGCCAGCCGGTGCACAGTGGCCAGGAGCACCTCGACCGACATCGCATCCCCCGCCCAGGACTCGATAGTTATGCGGGTGCGGTCGGCCTCGGGCTGGGGCTCCACGGTCCGCACCCGGGCCGGCGACAGGTCGAGTCCGAGTCCGAAGTCGACGAGCAGCGCGTCGCCGACGGAGAGGCCTGTGGCGGTGCCGGCGAGCATGAGCCCGGCGGCGACGACGTCGGCCGCCGTCTGCGGCTGCGTCGTCCGGACGCCGAGCCGGTTCCACTCGTGGCGGGCGACCAGCGGCTCCGAGGTTTCGAAGGTCTGCATGACCTCGCCCGGACCCGGCACGCTGGTGATCCGGGAGCCGGCCGGGATCTCGACGGGTCCGGCGTTGTCGTCGACGGTGTAGGAGAGGTATGTGCTGGCAGCGACGCCGGGCCGCGGACGGTAGCCGACCAGGGCTGCCTGTTCCACCAGCGAACGGCGTTCGGTCGCGGTGCGCAGGTAGCCCTCGTTGCCGATGCGCTCCTGGTAGAAGGTCAGCACGTCACCGACAACCGCCCAGGCATCCAGCAGCGCGGTCGCTGGATCGGCGGTGTCATGCGTCGTCAGCGCCGCCAAGGCCGGCAGGTCTCGCGACGAGAGGCGGGCCTTCATGTCCGCCAGGAACGTGCGGTGCGTCCGGACCCGGAGTGCCAGCTCGCTCAGTCCCGGCCGGTGCACCACCGACACGGGTGACCCGCAGCTGCCGCAGGTGCTCATCGTCCGCCTCCCATCACCAGGACCAGCCGGCCGTTCTCCGGCAGGCTGGGGTCACCGGACAATCGCGCGATCTCCAGGTTGTGGACCGTCAGGACGCCCGCGTCAAGCTCGCCTGCGTCCGAGCGGTCGAGCCGCCTGAGCCTAGTGACCTCGACGCTGGCCACGCCCGGGATCGCCTGGACTAGCGCTACCACCTGCGAGGTGCGAACGCTGGTGCCGAACGTCAGCCGGTCCGGGTGGAACAGCCCGAGGCGTCCGTTGGCCAAGCGCCGGTTGCCCAGGACGTCGAGGACGGCCGCCTTGACCACGCCGCGTGAGTGATGAGGGTCGACGCATACCTCGACGCGGAGGTCGACCGGGACCGACCGTGCAGGCTCAACCGCTAGGTCGTGGCCGAGGCGGCGTACGTCGTCGAGGCCCGCGCCGACCCGCTGGAGCAGCTCTGGCCCGGCCTCGTCGGCACCGAGCTCGTCGACGGCGACGGTCGCTTCGTACCAGCTGCCCGTCCACGCCAGCTCGGCGGCGGCCGACTGGACGCCTGGCAGGCCGCCGGCGATCGTCGCGTAGTCCTCCGCTGTGATCGCCCGGCGCAGGCGCTCGCGGAACGCGTCGGGCGCCATCAGCTTGGCCTCGGCCACCGGCTCTGGAGCCGTGCCGCCTGTCGCCGGTAGAGGGTTGCGGGGCCGCACGTCGGCCCCGCTCCAAGTCTGGGTGCGCAGCACCATGGTCGTGATCGCGTCAGGCCCGACGTTGCCGAGAGGTCCGCCACCGACGCGGTACGCCGCGGCAAACGTCGCTCCGACCGGCGGCAGCTTGCCGAGCTCACCGTCGCCGAAACGCAGGTGGGCCCGGCCGTCGTCGTCGACCTCTACGACGACGTGCCTGTCGTCCGGCCCACTGGTGAGCAGGTCGGGTCGTGGCGTCCAGCGGGACCGCGGGCCCGTGGTCGATGTCAGCGCCAGCGCGGGCAGGCCCTGGCGAGGGTCGCGGACCGCGGCCGCGGCGGCGGGGGCGCGGAGGTCGACGGGATCCGCAAACGTCAGCGGACCGGCCCCCAGGACGGGCGTGAACCGGAAGGGCAAGGGCGTCGACTCCAGGACAGCGCCGTCGCAGCCACAGGCGTCGACGACCGTCGAGCCGTCCACGGGGTCGAGCGGCTCGGTCACGCCCTCGCCGTGGTCGACGAGCAGGACGTTGCCGCGGGCGACGGACACGTCCGTGACCAGGGTGCAGTCGGGTGCGGGCAGGCGCACCGAGAGGCAGAGCGCGAACGGCAGCGCGTCGGCCGGGCTCCAGGTGATCTCGACGACGTCGATGCCGAGCAGCTCGTCGGTGGCAGGGGTCACGGACCTGAGGCGGATGACGTGGCGGCGGGTCGGGTCGGCGTCGGCCGGATGGCCCGTGCGGGTGCCCTTGACCTCCTCCAGCACGAGCACGTCGCCGACCTCGAGGCACAGTGCCCGGTCCGGGTCGAGCAGCGTCGCCGAGCTCGTGCCCGACGGCAGGCAGCACTCCTCTTCACCCCAGGTGTAGAACCGCAGCTCGCTGTGCGCCGCCCGGAAGGTGACCTCTTCGTCGGGGTCGCCGACCGGTTCGAACACCAGATAGCTCCCCGGTGCCGCCTTGCGTAGGTCCTCGGACCGCAGAAGGCGATGGTTTCCGGGGACGTCCGGCAGCCCGGGGACGGCGGTCACGAACGACAGCTCGGACCGCGGCACCGCGGGCGTGTCGGAGTCGGTCCACACGCTCACCCACGCACGCGCGTTGAGCCCCTCGTGCAGGTAGTAGTCGACCAGGCGCACGTGCCGTCGTACGGAGATCCGCTGGCGGGCGGTCTGCAGGTAGGCCTCGGTGCCCACGGCGTCCTGATAGTAGCTCAGGTGGTCGCCGGCGTAGGCCAGCAGCTCGACCAGCGTGATGCCGACGTCGGCCTCGTGTCGTTCGCGCCAGTCGGGCATGGTCACGGCCAGGCGGTCCAGGATGAGCCGGCGGAAGGTCGCGTAGTCCTTCGCGAGATAGCTGATCTCTGGTTCGGCCGCGTCGTCGTCATCGTCGCATCCATCGTCGGTGTCGCAGTCGAGGTCTGCCGCGCAGTCCAGTCGGAACGTGACGTCCGCGCACATGTAACGCGGGTCGAAGCCGTCGACGCCGACGATGCAGACCCGGTACGTCGAGAAGTCGCCCTCGCGGTCCAGCCGCAGCCGCAGGCAGTCGTCGCGCTCCGGGTCGCCGCTGGACTCGATCTCGAGGCGGAGGACACGCAGTCCGGTGATCCGCCGGCCGCCCCGGACCACGAAGTTGTCGGGCGTCAGCCCGTGGGGGTGCTTGGGGTCACGGACCAGGGGGACGTCGCCGAAGAAGTGCACGCACAGCGAGGGCCCAGGGAGGACCTCGACGTAGTCGATGCCGTTGTGCCCGCCCTTCCCGTCCCGCTGCCGGAGCAGCTCGGCCCGACGCCCGCCGGGTCGGCAGACGAGACTCTCGCCCGTGGTCATGCCATTACCTCCCTGGTGAAGGTCGCCGTCGTCGTCGCGCCCGTGCGCCGGACCACGTAGGCGAGGTCGACGCGCAGAGTCGCGTCATCGCTGGCGACGATCAGGGACTGCACCTCCAGCAGGTCACCCAGCCACCGCTGCAGGGAGGCGCGGACGCCGAACTCCACGCCCGCGGCGGCCAGGTCGGGACTGTTGGGGGCGAACACAAGCTGCAGCAGGCCGCATCCGAAGCCGGGCCGGTTGACGCGCTCTCCCGGACTGGTGAACAGCACCTGCTCCACCATGGCCCGCAGGTGCTCGTTGTCGTCGGTGCGGGCGGTGCGCCCGTGCTCGTCGTAGTGCCAGGGGAAGTCCACCTGGGTGTTCATCCGGCTCCAGCCGGTCGGGTAGATGGTCATTGCGCGCTCACCCTCGTCTGCACCACCGTCGGCGTCAGGGGCGTCCCCGTGGGCGCGCAGATTGCCTGGCTGTCCATCAACAGGAGCGGCACGCCGCTCGACGTGACCCGGGTGGCCGAGGTGACCCACTGCGCGGTGAGGCACGGGCCGTTGCCGGCAGTGGGAGGTGGCAGGGCGCACCCGGCGACGACGTACGGGCTATTGACGCCGACCACGGGCTGACCCAGGACGGACACGCGTGGGTTGGGAACGGTCGGCTGCGCCTGACCGCCGTGGGCGCACAGCACTGTGGCGCCGACGTGGAGCAGTGGGCCAGGCACCTAGACCACCGTCAATGCGCCGTTGTTGATGGACACCGTCGGGCCGGTCATCACGATGGTCGCGCCCTTGCCGTTGCTGATCGTGATGCCGATGTCGTTGACCATGATCACTGCCCCCGTCGAGCTCTTGAGCATGATGCCGCCGGTGGGACCGGGGACGTCGCTGAGGAGGACGGTGTTCTGGAGCCCCGTCTGCAGCACGATGCTCGGGCTGACCGGGTTGCCGGTGAGCGCGAGTGGCGGCACGTCGGCGGCCACTCCCCAGAAGCACCCCGACCAGATTGGATAGTCGGCGTCGCCCTGCTCGTATTCGATCCAGACTCCCGAGCCGATCTGGGGCACGACGTAGGTGCCCATCGACTTGCCCGCCAGCGGCACGCACGCGGTCGCCCAGGTCGAGGGCACCAGGCTCGAGACGTCGGGCACGATCGCCTGGATCCGGCCGCGCTGTTCGGGGTCGATGTTCTGCACGACTGTGCCGCGGTACTTGCCGTAGTATTTCGTGGGACTCATGTGGGAACCTCCGATACCGTCGAGATCAGCCCGTTGCGGGCCAATGCGAACGACTGCTTGTACTCACCGTGCTTGATCGAGTGCTTGACCTGTGTGACGTAGTAGAGGCCGTCGAAGGCCAGGCCGACCCCTCGGACCCCCACTAGCGACCGGGCCTTGAGGATGTGGCCGTAGCGCTGCACGTCGAGGCTGCCGGTGCCGGTCACGCAGTCGGCCGACCTGCTCGCCTCCGCGAGGCCGACGAGGACCGCCTGGACGGGCGAGTACTTCGCGGTCTCGGGCAACGCGTTGAACTTCGTGGGCAGTGGACCGACCAGGCCGAGGGGCGGATTGAGCGGGCCGATGTCCGGAATGGGGACCGGGATGGGCACCTTCGTCTGCTCGTTCTGGATGAAGATGACGGGGAGCGAGCGGGACTGCGAGTCGAAGCTGAAGGTGATCGCGTCGGAGTTGGTGTGCGCGTCGAGGTCGAGGTTCAGCGCCGGTTGCGGGACGCCGACCTTGACTTTGGGACCCCAGTAGGCGACGGACATCCCCGGCTCGGGCCCGGGCTCGAGGTAGAACACGTAGCCCACTCGTCTGGCCAGCCACTGGACGTACTCCAGGTCCGTGCCCTTCTGGGTCGGGATCCGGCTGGTCGGGATGGGGACGTCGAGCATGATGCTGGGCACGATCATCGGCACGATGCCGAGGGCGAGGTACTTGGCCAGGATCACCGCGACGATCGCCTCCGCCGGCATGGCGGGGTACGGCAGCCCGGTCATCTCGATCTTGTCCATCACTGTGGTCAGGTCCTCGCCCATGATCTGCAGGGTGGAGTGACCCGTATCTGAGCCGGGCGCGACCTGGGTCTTGGTGACGACGCCGTCGACCAGCACGTGCGGCGTGCCGTTGAGGGTCGCGACCACCACCACGCGCACGATCGGGATCGGGCTGCCTCCGGCCACCATGAACAGGGTCGGCAGGATCGAGCGGTTGCTCATCGTGAACGACAAGGAGAAGCCGCCCACGCCCTCGTCCTGCGCGGTCACCTCGACCGACGTGAGCGCGTCGAGCACCTCGCGGGGCACCGGGACGGCCACGACGGGACCGACCATCAGCGTCAGGTGCACTCCCTCAAGCATCGGCCACCCCCGGGATCCCGGCGGGCAGGGTGATCCGCAGCCGGCGACCGACCTCCATCAGGTCGTCGGGCCGCATTGCACGGTTGGCGTCGGCGATCCGCCAGAACTGTTCGGCGTCGCGGAGGTGCGTCGCGGTGACGTTGTCGAGTCGGTCGCCCTCGGTGACCTCGTGCTCGGTGAGCAGCGCGAAGCTCTCGGGCTGCGGCACGAAGCGGCGGCGCAGGTACGCCGACCGCCGTCCTTCGGCGTCTTCGTACACCGCCACCTCGATGGCCGCGTACCGGCTCGTGGGCTGGAACGGCGCGGCCATCAGCGGATCCCCGTCAGGCCGAGCTTCCGCAGGGCGCCACCGGTGGCGCGGCCCGCGAGCTGCTCTTTCTGCTGCAGGTAGGTCATGAACAGACCGCCTCCCTGGTGCTGGAACCCGAGGTCGTCGACCGACAGCACGCGCATCCCGAGGCTGACTTTCGCCCGGATCGGGTTCAGCGCGGTGTCGAAGGCTTCCTCCGTGATCGAGAACTCCGTCAGCCGCACCGGGATGATCCTGCTGCGGCTCCACACGAACAGCACGAGCGCCGACTCCATCGGGACTATCTCGAGCGTCCCGGCCGCCGCCAGCGCGTTGTTGGCCTGCAGCCGGCTGCTGCTGGGGTAGACGATCGTCTCCAGCGCCGCGAGCACCGGGAAGATGCCGAGCTCGGTGACCCCCGGGAACTGGTCGGGCAGCTCGAGCTGGTCGGTAGCGTCGATCTCCGCCTCCAGCTTGATGGTCTCCACCGGTGGCCCGGTCAGCCGGAGCGCCTCCGCGTGGTCGGGGGTGTCGTGGCCCGCGTTCTTGACCTGGAGGGAGCGGCTCAGCGAGTCGGGGTTGTACTGGAGCGCGATCACTCGCTGTACCACGGCCGACGTCGGGTCGACGAGGACCAGGCCGCCCTTGAGGACGGCGGGCGAGCCGGGGAAGCCGGTCATGGCAGCCACCCTCCTTCCGCTTCCGGTACAGCCGAACGATCACTGGAGCGGCCGCCACCCACCGTGACGTGACCCGAGTCGTCGACGTCCACAACAACCTCCTGGGCCTCGCGGCCGCTCCGCCACCAGAAGCTCGTCCGGGTGATGCGACCGCTCGCGACGTCGGTCTCCAGAGCCGGCGTGGTGACGGGGCCCTCGCCCGACGCCGACGCCGCGACATCTTCATCAGTGAGCAGCGGCTCCCGCCGCGACATGGGGTCGAGCAGGAAGGCCAGTGCCTGCGCCACTTGTCCGGCGGCCGGCGTCGATGCGGCGCTCCAAATCTCCATAAGAGTCTCCATGGCGTGGCCTGGCAGCAGGTCGGGCTCCTTACCGGCGTACAGCAGGCCCGAGAGCGCGTCCTCTGAGCCGCCCGCGCCCCACGAAGCATGGAACAGCCGGTAGCCCGGAGTGGCTGGAACCTCTGCGTACGACAACACCACGTCGTCCGCCCGCAGGACGGCGCCGAGGTCCCGGGCCCGGGCAACGACCCGCTCGCGGAGCTCTCGCTCGCTGATCCCGGCGGTGTTCATCGCGTCCCCACGATCGGGTCAACGTTGGTGTCGAACCACGACTTGGTGTCGGGATCCTTGTCGTTCAGCTTCATGCCCTTGCCGCGCGAGTCCGGCTCGTAGTACCAGGCATACGTCTCGGCGAACCACTCCCCCGCGTCCCGGAACTGGTAGTCGGTCAGCTTGCGCTCGGGCCTTCGAGCCTGGTGCTCATAGCGCACCCAGATGGGCGTGTAGCTCTCCTGGTAGATGTGCGTGCCGAGGTGCGTACCGCCGTCCTCCCGGTACCACGGCATCTGCAGCCCCACGCCCACGGCCTCGAACGTCGGGTCGTCGGTGACGGCCGTCTTCACCGGCGCGGCGAGGCCAGCATACCAGGGCCGCGCCCGGACCCGGGCGACCTGCCCAGTGGTCGATCGGCTGGTCATGGAGGTGGCAATCTCGGCCACGACGTCCGCCTGCTGTGGTGCGGCCAGGCTGGCGATCCCGGACTTCGCGTCGGCGATCATGTCCGTCGCGGCTGCCGCATGGGTCGGGTAGGTATGCCAGCCCCCGCGTTCGGGCTTGCCCGGTTCGAGGCCGGTGCTCCAGCCGATGTTCTGGTCCACCGAGTGGCCCGTTTCGTGGCGGATCGTGTTCGCGTCGGCGGAGCCCTGCGCGTTGATGGCCAGCTCGCGTCGGCTCGCGCTGTACACCCCGGCGGTGATCAGGTTCCCGGCTGCGGGCTGGGTGAACTGGCCCAATCTCACAAGCTCACGGTTCGTCGCGGTGTGTGCCTCGGGGAGCTGGTCGAGCACGAGGTAGGTGCTTCGGAGCTGACCGGCGTCCCATCGGGAGGGGGTCCGGCCCGGCACGGAAGTAGGGCCGGTGGTCATGTTGAAACGGACCTTGGCCGCCATCATGAGGGTAACCAGGTCGAAGGTGTTCGCGACGACGGTGCGCAGCAGCTTCTGCTGGTCGGGGGTCAGACCACCGGCGGTGAGCGTCCTGATCCACGGGTGCAGGTAGAGGCTCAGGTGGCCCGCACTGGAGTTGGACACAAGGCGCGCCAGCCGTCCGACGCCGTTCAGCCGCATCAGGAACGCCTCCTGCTGATCCGACTTTAGGTTGACGAAGGTGTTGTAGACCCGGGTGACCTCGGTGTCGGTGACCGCCCAGTCGAACAGGCCGTAGCCGAGATCGGAGACGGCGGTCCCGGCGGCGCGCGCCGGACCGAGGGCCTGCACCACACGCTGGTAGCCGGGGCCGGACCGTGCCGCATCGGGCAGGTTGTCCAGCAGCCGGTTGAGGAATTTGTTCTCCAGCCGCGCCAGTCCTGCAGTGAGCTGGGCGTCGGGCAGCGCGTTGAGCAGAGCCAACGACTCCATCGCCTCGGAGTCGGTGACTGCCCAGTCAAGAACGCCGTACGACAGCAGATCCTGGATCTGGTCGATCGCGTCGAGCTGCACCACCGGGTCACCGGCCCGCGCCTGGGAGACAGCGTGGCCGACCTCGTGGGCCAGGACCCGGTCGGTGCTCGCTCCGGCGCCGATGAGGACGTGCTGGCCGGCCGTCAGCGCACGCGCGCCGAACGCCCGCGCCGTGTCGGCGGCGTACTCGTCACGGTGCACACGTACGTGGCTGAGGTCGTGGCCGGAGGCCGCGCCGAGGAAGGTACGGGCGGCCGCTGTCAGCGGCTCTCCCGCAGACGGCAGGCGGTCGACAACCTTGCGCGCGAGGAAACCGGACACGTGGCCACCGGCGACGTGGGCGTCCACGTCAACGGTCACAGGCCGCTCGCGCATGAGGGTCATCGATCCACCTCCTCGGAGCGCGTCGACAGCCCGGCTACCGCGAGCGGCAGCCACGGGTCGGCCTGGTCAGGCGTCAGGTTCAGGCCGACGTGTCGCGCCAGGACCAGGGCGGCGAGGGAGGGTACGTCGACACAGTCGTCGAGGCGGCGCAGGACCGCCTCCCCGGCGATGCGCTGGAGGTACTCGCGGTGGATCTCCTCGCACAGCCAGCGGGCATCGGCAGCGTCGGCCCGCGCAAGCGCGGCCAGCAGCGCGGTGCGCAGGGCGTGCGCACCCGTGGGCGCGCCGATCCGGGCGAGCCAGTGGCCGGGGTCCTCGTTCCCCAGCACTAGGTCCCGCGTGGCGTAGGCGAGCAGCTGTTCCTCGGTGGTGCAGACGACGGAGTCCTCGCCCAGGTAGCTCGCGCCGGGCGGGTCCTCCACCAGCCAGGCCAGATTGCGGACGACGTCGAGCGCACCCGCCGCGAGCCCGAGCTCCATGCCCTCCAGGCCGCGGCGTGAGTTGGCGAGCGACTGGTCCTCGTCCGTGCCGGGGCGTATCCGGAAGGCGACGGTCGTGAACAGCACGCTGCGCCGCCACAGGTCGCGAATCTCCTCGGGCGCCATCCCCGTCACGGCGCCGAGGAGGCCGAGGTCGCGCAGGTAGCCCGCGACGAGGACGGCCCCCACCGGGTCGTCCTCGTCGCGGTCCGGGGCGCCGTCGAGCTGCAGGCGGAGGAACCCCGTCAGCTCGGCGGCCCACGTGTGGTCCAGGCGCAGCTGGTCAGGGCGCTCGTCACGGAACTGGTCAGGGGACAAGGAGCACCTTCCTCGCCTTGTAGATCCAGTCCTGGATCACCATCGTGGCGCCGGCGGCGTCCTTGACGACTTCGGTGCTGTAGGCCCGGCCGCGCAGCCGGCCCTCATCGAGGGCTTTGGCCAGGGTGCCGGCCCACTTGCGACCCTCGGGTCCGCCCTCGCGGTAGAGGCGCTGGATGTTGGTAACGATCCAGTCGATCTCCATCTGTCCCTTGCGCAAGCCGGCCTCGCCGCCCTTGTGCTCGAGCACGTAGATCAGGTCGGTCTCCAGGGACGGTCCTTTGACCGCGATGCCCTCGATCCCCTCGGCTGCTTGCACGGCCACGTCGTCGAGCCCCTGCCCGTGCGAGCCCATCTTGAAGGGCGACTCGAACGCCGTGACCTTCAACCCGTCCTTGGCGGCCTGGGCCCGGCCGCCCAGGACGCCGATGTCGTGCGCGAGGTTGCGCCGGGCGAGCTTGACCAGCGGGTCGTCCAGCTTGGTGATCGCCTTCGTCGGGTCGGTAATGAACGCGAGCCAGGTGTTGAGGTCCTTGGCAGCCGTGCCCGCCTGGATCCGCTTGGTGTTGGCGATTGCCCCCAGGTCGTAGATCGCCGAGTCCAGCAGCTCACGGCGCTTGTAGAGGTACTCGCGCAGCAGGTTCTCGTCGTAGTCTCCGGTCTTCGCGACGCGTTTGAGCAGGGTCTCGAGCCGCTGTACCTGCCCGGCGGTGGCGTTCTCGGGGAAGCACGGCGAGGCGCACTTCTTGAGCACCTTGGCCGCCAGCGAGTTCTCTTTCAGGGCTCCCCGCAGGGCGTCGTTGCCCATCAGCAGCTTCTCGGTGTCCGGGCTCATCGGGCCGGTCGAGAGCGTCACGGCTTGCAGCTCGCGCGCTGCGGCCGCCTCGATCTCGCGCTCGGCCCCGGGCATCAAGGCCTTGGCGGCCGCCTTGTCGGTCATGCCGAGCTCCTTGAGCACGCCCTCCATCTCGCGCAACACCTTGGGGTTGTCGACCCGGCGCCCGGCCTTGATCTCGTCCAGTCCCCAGCCGAACAGCTTTGCCCCCGTCGACCCCGGCTCCAGTCCGGTGTACATCCGGTACACCCGGGCGGCCTCGGCTCCCTCGAGCCCGTAAGCCTTGACGACCTTGCTCGCGACGAAGGCCTCCTTGCCCAGCTTGAGCGTCTTGAAGATACCCGGCAGCGCGGCACCGAGGCCCACGATCGTACGCTCGGTCGTCGACAACGGATGCCCATGGAGGTCCCGCCCCGATAGGGCCTCGATGATCCCGACGGCGGCACCGACGAACGGGATGAACCCGACCACCACCTCCTCAGCGGTCTGCCAGGCCGGGATGTCGACCTCGTCCTCGAAGCTCTCGACGACCGGGTGCTCGACGGTGAGCTGGAGGGCGGCGAGCTGCTCCGGGTTATGCATGAGGTAGTCCGCCAAGTCGGTCGTGACGTCGGTCTTGAGGTAGGCCTCGGGCTCTCGGACCAGCCGCTCCATCGAGCTGTGCAAGAAGTCCGTGGCGATCTTGTCGCGCATCACCCGCTCCGCCGGGCTCGCGGTGATCAGCCAGCTCTTGGTGACGACCTCGCCGCTCGTCTCGGAGATGAACTCCTCGCTCGAGGACGCCGACGTGGTCGGGGTGACCGGCCAGATCCGCCGCTCGGCGAGCTTCAGCGCCTCACCGAACTTCTCCGAGCCGCGCTCGAGGGCCACATCGCGACGCTTCTGGGCTTCCGAGTCCATCTCCTTCTTGACCTGGAAGGCAACCTCGCCGCGGACGACGACCATGTACTCGCGGGTCCACACGTCGACCGGAGACGTGGTCGCGAGCTTGGGGTCCTTCTCGTGCTTGCTGAGCCACGCGACGAAACGGTTGTTGGTCTTCTCATAGGTTGCCCTCTCGGGCGCGGGCATGGTCGCTGTTCGCGCCATCTGACGGCGGGAGAAGGCCAGGAACTCCTGGGTCGGAGTGGGCTTGGTGAGCTGCTCGTAACGCGTCTGCGCGCGCGCCTTGGACTGCTGCCACAGCTGCTCGGGGTCGTCGTACTGGTCGAGGCGCTCGTCGACCTCGCGGTGGTAGAGGGAGACGGCCATGTCGAGCACCGGCATGCCGAAGTTCGTCCAGGGCACGTGGTCGCGGAACCGTTCGAGCTTGGTCTTGCGGGCCTGCTCCACCGGGTCGAGCGGCCGGCTCGCGCCCGGGGCCTTGGTCGGGTTCGACAACGTGCCGAGCGAGGTGTAGAGCGAGCCTCGGCGGACAGGCTCCAAGGTCACGCTCAGCTGGCTGAACCAGCGCGCGTCCACGTAGGCCTGCGCTATCTTGCCGGCCGCGGCCTCCAGGGTGAGGCCGGCGGCGTCGATGCGGGTGCCTAGGTCGAAGAGGCCGACCGCTCGGTCAACCACCTCCAGCTCGCGCACGTCGCGCGGGTCGGTAACGCTCTCGCCCGTAGGGCTCGTCACGGTGTTCGGGACCCCGCGCGAGGAGAGGAACGTCAGCCGCAGCACGTCACCCGGCATCACGTAGCCGCTGTCGGGCGACATCCGCAGCTGGATCAGGGCGTAGTACGACGCCTGGAGGTCGCCGGGCAGCTCCGCGCGCAGCGTCTGCCAGTCGTCTCCCATCTTCATGGCCTGCACGACCTCGTAGAGCTCGACGGGGTCCGACTTCTCCAGCGCAAGCAGGATCCCCAGCGCTGCAGCCGCGTCCTCGTCGGTCACGACCCAGTCGGTCAGGGTGCGCCCGAGCAGCTGGTGGATCCGCTGCCGGGCGGTGCCCTCGCCGGCTCCGCGTCCCGTGTTGGTCAGCGACCCGGCGACCCACGCGCCGAGGGCAGCCCCTGCGGCCAGTCCGACAATGGCGCCCAGAGGTCCCGCGAGGGCACCGACCAGACCACCGACCACTGCCCCCGCGAGACCGCCCAGCACTGCCCAAGCCGTGCTGAAGCCGACGCCGCCGTGCCGCTCCGCCGGGCGCACGACCCGCACGGACGGGTCGAAGACGTCGGTCGACGTCGCCCGGGCCTCGTTCTCGGCCCGCACCTCGGTGGTCAGGTCGTGACACCCACAGTCGTCGTCGCGCGCATCGCCCTGCTGCACCACGTGGGCCAGCTCGTGCGCCACCAGGGCCAGTCCTTCAGGGGTGTCGGTGCTGCCAGCGCGCGGTCCGAGGTAGACGTCGTGGCCGAGGGTCCACGCCAGCGGGACCTGCCCTCCAGGGGTCGCGGGCGGCAGGGCCGAGGGGTGCACGCGCACCGCACTGAAGTCGTGGTCGAACCGGCCCTGCATGAACGCTCGGACCCCTGTGCCGAGAGGTATGCCGGCACCCGCTGCCGAGGCACGGCGGACAGCCGGCACGGCTTGCGATCGCCCGAGACCCTCGGGGGCGAGCGTGCGGCGCTCGTGCGTCGGCCGTGGGCCGGTCATGACCGCACCGCCCGGTGGATGCTCTCGTAGACCCGTTGGGCCACACGGGCTGCGCCGTCGACGACCGACCCTCCCCGGAGGTCGATGGGGACCACCTGCCTGGGCGCTTCGTGGTCGTTGCGCGAGGTGGCGCGGTCCGGCCCGCCGGGGAGACCGTGCTCGGTCAGCAACCGGGCCAGCTCGCTCTCGAGCCCTGCGCGGAACCGCTCCCGATCGCTTGGCTCCAATGAAAGGCCGTCGAGGACGAGCCGCTCGATGCGCAGGTCGATCCGGGCCTCCGGCTGGGGGTGGGGGCGGATCATGCCGATCCCTCCGCAGGTTCGAGCCAGCGGAAGTCCGCCTCGTTGACGGGCTTTTCCAGCTTGCGCAGCTCGGCGCGCGCCGCGTCGAGCACCAACGGCATAGTGATTCGGCTGCCCATCGCCGCCGCGGCGAACGCCGCGTTGACGGCGACCGTGTGGATGCTCCCTCCGGTTAGGTCCAGGCGCGCCAGCCGGGCGACGTCCAGCTCGTCTGCCCTGGCCTGCTCGGGGAAGACGCGCGACCAGATCGCCGTACGTTGCGCCACCCCGGGGAAGGGGAAGGACACGATGAAGCGCAGTCGGCGGAGGAAAGCCGTGTCCATCGAGCTCTTCCGGTTGGTGGCCAGGATGGCCAGGCCACGGTAGCTCTCCAGCCGCTGGAGCAGGTAGTTGATCTCGATGTTGGCGTAGCGGTCGTGGCTGTCCTTGACCTCGCTGCGTTTGCCGAACAGGGCGTCTGCCTCGTCGAAGAACAGGATCGCTCCGCCGCCCTCGGCGGCGTCGAAGAGGCGGCGCAGGTTCTTCTCGGTCTCGCCGATGTACTTGTCGACGACGGCCGACAGGTCGATCCGGTAGAGCAGGAGGTCCAGCTTGCGGGCAAGTGCCTCCGCCGCCATGGTCTTGCCCGTGCCGCTCTCGCCGGCGAAGAGCACGCTGATGCCGAGACCGCGGTTCATCCGCTCCCGGAAGCCCATGCCGTCGTAGACTTCACCGCGATGCCAGACCTGGCCAGCGATCTGCTCCAGCTGTCGTTTCTCGGGGTCGGGCAACTGGAGGTCGTCCATCGTAGCCTTCGGGTCTAGGCGCTGGGCCAACTCGTCGAGGACCGGCCGCGAGTGCATGAGGCAGGCCCGCCAGAGTGCGGTCAGACGCTGCTCGCCCGTGACATCCGCCGTCTCGTGCGCGATGCGGCGGATGGTGGCCAGGTCAAGGTCGAACTGGCCGGTAAGGCGCGACGGCGCGACGTCGTCACCGGACGCGCCCAGCGCGTCCCGCCACGCCGACAGCTGCTCAGCTGGCATCGGGCGAGCCACGTCGACCGGGACGACCGCGGTGTCGGCGACGTCCGGCCATGCCTCACGCACGTCCAGCAGGGCCAAGCCTGGCCCCTCTCGCAGCCATCGGCGCACCGAGCCGGCGACCGACCCGCGGCGGTCGACGTCGTGTGCGTCTATGTGGAGGCCGAGGGGCGCGAGCAGCGTCTCGCGGTGCCACAGGCGGCTCAACGACTCCAGGTCGGCGACAGCCGGAGGCAGGTCCTCGGCGGACAGCGTGAACAGGTGCAGGTTGACGGCGCGGGCCACGTCGCCTGCCACCAGCCGCTTGCCTGCCCGGTCGGGGCCGATCAGCAGGATGGCCGGCGTCTGCGCGCCGGCGGCCGAGACCCGTCGCAGACCAGTAGCCACCTCGTCGACGACGGACTGTTGCGAAGGCGCGAGGTCGTCCGAGGAGGTCTCCGGCAGCGGGCGCAGGAGCGGGCGCAGGCGCTCATCGAGGTAGTGCAGACCCTTGACGAAGCCCACGATCCGGTCATCAGCTCGCAGCCTGCTGGAGGTCAGCGGCTCTGACCCGGTCCGGACCACGTCGACCAGCTGCCAATAGCGCAACGGGCGTTCGGGTGAGATTGCATCCCACGCCGGGTCGTCGAACACCGACATCGCCAATGCGAACGTCGGGTAATCCATCGCGGGCACGCGGTGGACCCGTGCGCACAGACCCGCGATGCGGGTGTCGAGCTCCATCGCGACCGAGAGCAGCAGCACATTGCGCTCGAAGGCCGTCATGCCCAGATGGCGCGCGAGCACGATCAACGGTGGTGAATCGTCTTTGTGCTCGGCCTCATCGAAGGGCTCCGGCAGCGCAGCCGGACCGGGTCGACCGATCGCCGCTTCGGGCGCCACAGCCCGCGAGGCCGGACGCCACCCGAAGCGCGCCCTGGGCTCTTGCGCTTTCGCGGTGGTCTCTCCCCCTGACTCCCGTCCCGCGGCCGCTTCGAGGCGCTTGCGCAGCCAGGCCACGGACCCGGTGAGGAACCGGTCGTTGACGGCGAACCAGGCATCGTACTCGGTCATGGCACCGACACCTGCTGGTCGGGGTCGAAGGTCGGCAGCGGCGGGTCGCCTGCGTAGGTCACGGGGATGCTGTCGACGCCGTCGACACGCAGCCGAGCGGGGTAGGTCCCCCCCGGCATGTCGGGTACCTCGAAAGTGATCGTCGTCGGGGTATCGGCGAACGTCGGCGAGGCGGGGTCGGGCTGAGTGAGCGAGGTCGGCGCGAGCTGGCGACCTGCTAGGAGCAGTGTGACTCGCTGCCCCGAGCGTACCCGCGGGGCGCAGGTGACCGTCAGGGTGCTGCCTGGAGCGGCCGGCCCGTCGGTGGCCTTCGGGCTCACCGTGATCAACGGCGCCAGGGCCACGGCCACGGCGTTGCTCACCACGACCGGGAGGTCGGGCGGCGTGAGCAACGCCGTCACGGAGACGAACCCTGGCGCCCACCGGCCGAGCGCGTCGGGGTCCTCGGCCAGCGGAAGTATCCGCAGTGACACCTGGTCAGCGGGCTCGTCGGGCATCGGTGGGCGGCGCTGCAGCTCGACGGGCGGCAGCGGGTCCGGGAGCAGGCTTGCGAGGCGGAAAACGGTCGACGGGTCCGTGAGCCGGGTGCCGTCGACGACGACCTCCTCACCCAGCCGCACCGCCGCCCGGCCGCGCGGCGGCACGAGTGCCCGCACTGCCGGGCCCGCACCACTGACGGCCGCCGGGCCACGGTCGTCCGGGCCGCGGGTAAGCACGGGTAGCGCGCTGCGGGTGGGCCGCCGGCTGTCGATGAGCACGACGCTTACGACGTACGCCGCCGACAAGCGGTACTGGGTGGCGAACCCGCTCCACAGTTTGGACAGGTCGTCGACCGACAGCGGCACCGGGCTGATCCGGATGCGCTCTACCTGGTCCTGGACATCGCTCCCGGGCAGGGCCGCCAGGATCGCGTCACCGTCGAGCAGCGGGTGGTCGTGAAGGACGCTCATAGCCGCTCCGAGCGCTCGATGGCTCGTCGCCGTGCTGTCAGTGTCCTCCGCGCCGTAGGCTGTCAGCAGGTAGTGCAGGTCCAGCGCGAGCGCGGGGAAGCCTGATTCCCCCGGCCGCACCGCCAAGGGTGAGTCGAGGTTACTCCAGCCGGCGTTGGTCGCCGTCCCGTAGAGGAAGAGGTTGAGCGAGGGGCCGTCGACGTTGGTGCGCGCTGCGTCGGGCGTCCGGGTAGTGACCTGCAGCCCGACCAGACCGGTGTCGAGCACCGGTACCGCGGTGTCGAGCAGGCCGCGCAGGGCCAAGGTGATCGCGGCCACCGACAGGGAGTTGCTCACGACCGGCTCCCCTGGTTGCGTTGCTCCAGGTAGTCGTCAAGGCTCTGCGTCCTGCGCTCGCGCCGCGAGGTCCGCGCCGGTGCGGGATCGGGGACGGCACGGATCTCGAGTCGGCCAATCGACACCCGCACGACAGGTTCTGCGGGACGGGGCAGGTCAGGCGTCGCGCGGGGCTGCTCCGGGCGCGGCACCAAGACCTCGCGACGGGTGACGACGACCGGCGGACCGCCCTGATGGCGGTCCGCCTGATTCGCCGGCCCCTCGGGTGCCGGCACGACGAGCTCGGTGGCGAGGTGTCGCAGTGCCGGACCTTCGTCAGGCGGGCGCACCGCGCGGCGCGGCCAGAGAGGCGCGCCGTCCTCCGGCGACCGCAGGCGTTCGTGCTCACGCGGGATGTCCGGAGCCGCGGGTCGTGGCCGCGACGCCCCCCTGTTGTCGCCGTCCTGGTCGCCCGACTTGCGCGGCTTGCCTGCCTCAACCAGCACCTGCCGCTCGACGCGGACCACCTCATGCCGGTGCTGGACCGGCTCCTCATCGCCACGGGAAAGAGCCGACCTGTCGGGCCACGGCCCGGCGCCGGCCACTGGTGGAGCCGCATAGCCGGGCCGTGCCGGTCGAAACGGCGCCACCACTTCGACGTCGGCGGCGGGCTCCAGGGCGTCGCCAGCGGGCGCCGCCTCGAACATCGTCGGGAGCCGGGGCACCAAGCTTCTGGCGGTCCCGCTCTCGCGCGCGATGAGCGAGTCGAACAAGGCGCCGGGCGAGTCGTCGTGGTGATCGATGCGATCGCTCATCCGGCCACCAGCCCCAGATACGCCGCCCGGCGACGAGGCGTCATCGCCAGGATGTCACGCTCCCGCCAGCCGTAGGCGCGAGCCAGGGTGTGCACCTGGCGCAGCGTGCGGCGCGCCCAGGCGTTCACCTCTGCCCAGACGAACCCCACGACGTCGAGCACCTCGGCCCACCGGTGCCCGCACTCCGCGCAGTCCAGGACCAGCTCGATCGAGGCCCCGGGGTCCCGCTTGGAGATCTCCTCGGCGACCGCTGCCGGCACCCGGCCCGCAGACGGCACCACCGACGGCCCCGTGACCCGTACGACACAGCGGTCGAACAGCCTCGCGCCGGCCTCTCGTACTGGTTCCTCCTCAAGCACAGCGAGGACGTCCGCACTGGTCGGCGGCCGGACCAAGACGGCGTACCCGTCTACGACCACCTCGGCGGGGCCCGGACCGCCTTGGGTCTCGGGGAGCGACCTGAGCAGGCCCGACACACCGAACACGATGTCCAGCTCCGCGCCGCACGCAGGGCATGAGCCGATCGCCTGCACGTGGTCGCCGAAGAGGTCTCTGCGCAGACGCAACAGGGCCACGTCGCGCTCGCCGAGCGACAGCTCCGCCAGCTGGGCGGTGCTCATACCGGGGTGCACGGCCCCGAGCAGGCAAAGGGCCCGACGCGTGTGCGATGCGGCGACGCCCTCTTCCCAGGCATCGAGCAGCCCGTCCACTGTAGGTGCCCCCATGATCACAGATGTCCGATCAGGCGGGCTCGGCGAAGCTGGGCTCCGCCGGTTCAGGCACATCGTAGTCGCGTTCCCAGCCCTCGTTCTCGAGCTTGAGGTGCTGGATCGCGACGGCGTTGGCGTTGGCGTCGAGGTCGGGGAGCGACTGATACTCCGAGACCCAGCAACGGAACAGCTTGTAGGCGATCGCGAGCTGTCCGGCCTCGTTGTACACCTCGAGGGTGATGTCCTTGCGGAAGTCCTTGAGCGACACCTCCGCCCCCAGGCCGGACCCGAAGTTCCACACCTTGTTCGCCCACTGTTCGAAGTCCCGGTCGTGGGTTACTCCGCGCTCGATGGTGATCGCGTCATACTCCGTGCGGCCCGGCGACTTCCGACTCGTCGACGGGTCGCCGCCCTCGCGGTGCTTGACGACCTCCGTTGTCCGCTTGAGGCCGCCGACCTTGCTGATGCCAGCGACGTATCGGCCCTCCCACTTCACCCGGAACTTGAAGTTCTTGTAGGGGTCGAAGCGCTGCGCGTTGACACTGAACTGAGCCATTTCGTCCTCCTACGCTTGGATCTGTCCGGCCAGCTGCTGGATCGTGATGACGACGAACTCCGCAGGCTTGAGCGGGGCGAAGCCGACCAGGATGTTGACGATGCCCAGATCGATGTCGTTCTGTGTCGTGGTGTCCTTGTCGCAGCGGACGAAGTAGGCGTCCTGCGGTGTGCTGCCCTGAAACGCGCCTTGACGGAACAGGTTGTGCATGAACGACCCGAGGTTGAGCCGGATCTGCGCCCAAAGCGGCTCGTCGTTCGGCTCGAACACTACCCAGTGAGTCCCGCGATAGAGACTCTCCTCAATGAACAGGGCCGTCCGCCGCACGGGCACGTACTTCCACTCCGACGCGAGCCGGTCGTCGCCCCGCATGGTGCGGGCACCCCAGACGACGCGTCCCGCGGCGGGCATGGCCCGGAGGCAGTTGACGCCGAGCGGGTTGAGTTCGCCGTTCTCGGCGTCGGTGAGCGGTACATTCAGCTCCGGCACGCCGACCAGTGTTGCCGCTATCCCGGCCGGCGCCTTCCAGACGCCTCGTTCGGTGTCGGTGCGGGCCATCACGCCCGCCACGGCGCCGCATGGGACGAAGCTGTCCATCTGGCCCCCGCGCAGCGGATCGGGCTGGCGCAGCCGGGGGAAGTACAGAGCGGCGTTCTTGCTCGTCAGCCCCAACTTCGCCACACCCGCTTTGGCCGCGTCCTTGTCAACCCACGTCGACTGTGGGTCGACGAGCAGCATGGCCCGACGCTGCTCGCAGTACGCCGCGGAGGCTTCCACCACCGCCTGGTCGACGTTACCGTCCTTAAGGTACGGCGGCACGCACAGGAGGTTGAACAGGTCGACTTTGCTCAGGGCGTAGAGCCCCTCCTTCGCCTGCTCCTTGCCGGAACCGATGAAGTCGTTGTCCCCCAGAAGGCCGCCGTCGGACGCCATCCCGCCGACCTCTACCTTGGCGTTGGTGGCCGGCTCGTGGTCTCCCCACACGTCCCTCTGTCCGCTCGCGAGGTCCGCCGAGGCGGCGGGCCGCGTCGGCGGCAGGTCCGCGGGGTCGGTGACCCGGATCAGCCGCGACTCGTTCGCTAGCACTTTATCGACGCGACGTACATGACCGGAGGTCACTGAGAGGTTGCGATGGTTCTCGACCGTGCCGGTGAGGCCGTCCCGCACCGACAGGTTGAACAGGTCGACGGCATCGCCCGCGACATCATGATCGACGCGCGCTCGCAAGTTGTTGCCCCAGGCGCCAGGGCTGACGGCCACCAGCGGGATGCCCACGTTGAGGGTCGCACGGTCCTTTGGGGTCGCTCCGGCTGCGGCACTGTCAGCAGCCGCTTTCACGCTGGCCTCGGAGACCGTGCTCGCCGCTTCGGCGGCGTCGGCCACGGCCTTGGCGGCCGACTTGTCTGGGTCGGTGGTGTACGTGTCGGCCTTCGCCCGGCATGCCGCCGCCGCAGCCGCAGCGTCGGGGCCTTTCGCCTCGGCCGCAGTGTCCTTCGCGGCCGGCGAGCCGTCCTTGGCGGCGTCGTCTGCGGCCTTCTTCACGTCGGCGGGGGTGGGCGTCGCTGCCGCGGCCACCTCGGCGGCCTTTGCGACGTGCTCGGCGGCACTTTTCTCGTGCGCTGTCTTGTAGCTGTCGGCCTTGGTGCGCGCGGCGGTCGCCGTGGTCGCTGCGTCTCCCCCCGTGGCCGCGGTCGCCGTGGCCTGAGCCGCGGCGACCGCTTCGTCACGCTCCTTGTCCGAGGCGTACTCGGCGTGGTGCAGGCGGACGATGACCGCGCGACTGCCACCGTTGCGGTAGAAGTCGCGAACGGCGTACCCGAGCGTGCTGTTCAGAGACATGCCTCCAAAAAGGCGCTCGAAATCACCGAAGCTGTTGATCGTGATCGGCTCGTTCGTCGGGCCGCGGTCGGCCCTGCCTACGAAAGCTGCGATCGACGTCGCGACCCCGGTGATGGTGTGCACCCCGCTGCTGGCCTCGGTGACGTACACCCCTGGATAACTCGTAGTGACAGGCACTGCCCCTCCTCGATGGATGCCTCATCTCGGGTGACCGAGACCCCGCCATATCGCTCAAACCACAGATATGGGGCCAACCTACCGACGCAGCGTTACTGCAGCGTTACTGAAGAACAGGACGGGCTTGACCCCGTCACTCCTAGGCTTCACGAGAGCCGACACTGCCACGTTCCTCGTGCCCTGCGTACCGAACTTGGTCTTCCGGCATTTGGGCTCTCCTACGGCAGGTCCCAGAGGTGACAACTGGCCATGGCTGGAATCTCGCCCACCTTATGAGTTGTATATTCAGAAGTATTCACGGCCCGGCACCTACGTTCTTTTCCGCAGCTGAGTAAGTTGAGGATGGCGAGTTCCACGGCTCGATTAGCGCTTCGCTCCCGGCGTCGCCACCGACCTCGCGACCCAGACGGCACTGCAGACTCAGGCAGTGGGCGTCAGCACGAGTGGCGGGCGTCTGGTCTACGACAGAGCCCGTGCGTTACTGCCCCGGACGACGAACATCGTGCGCCGACTGGTGCCGCTCGTCTCGTCAACATGAACGGGCCGCCGGCCTCGACCGCCGGCATCTCCTCAGTCGCGCGCAGCAAGGCCTGGTGCACTAGCCTACAATGCACTTTTGCTCCCGACCGGCTGATCGTTATTGGGAGGAAACACCCGACTGCACAGGTCATCTCCGAGCTGGTCGACAGTTGGAAGCAGCGCCCTTTTTGTGAGACGTGGGAAGTCTGGTGACCAGAACGATCCTCTGTCGATCAGCTTGATTTTGGCGATTAGCCGACTCGAGAAGTCATTCCGCCCGGGATCGAGCATCCAATCGCCGTCAAAAGGATAGCGACACACGAGGACACCTTCCTGCAGATGAGGTCGGACAGCCCGTGGCGGACATACCGCATTCAACCGCACCGTCACAAGACCATTAGAGCGTTCGACCGCATCGTTGTCCGGAAGGGCCATCAAATCACTCTGTAGCCTGTCAACACCGGTGATGTACAAAAACCCGGATTTTTCCGCTGATGGATTCGATATCTTGTGTTCTCCGGAATTAAAGTCCTCGGGTTCCCCGAATGCGAATGTTGCGGCAACCCGGAGCGAGGTGCTGAAGTCAAGCATGGGCGTCGGCCACAGTTCGTAGTGCTGGATGACTGCCCACCGGGCGAACCTGCTGTCGCGAATATGTCGCCATCGTGGAAGCCCCTTTTCGAACAGGACCTCCCTGACCTTCTCCTCGATGCCTTCGAGTTTATTCCAGTACCACGCCCGGTTAGCATCCATAGTCCCGGCGACCGCCCATCGTGCATCCGGAGGGCAGGTCGGCCTTTGCAATGTCGGCAGTAATTGCGGGTAATCCTCTCTCTGTCCTCGGAACAGGAGCGTCAAGTTCTTATTCATGACGGCCAGGAAACTGACAATATCGGCAAGATCTTCATAGCGTTCGACAGCCTGACTCGGTGCTTCCTGCAGGCTCGTCCTCCCAGAATCGCATTTTGTGGCGCTGAGATTGTCCCAGTCTTCTGGCCTTAATCCCTCGACTTCTTTCCATTTCCGCCACGCTCCCAGCCCATATACACCATGAATTTCCTTCAGGCGGGTCGGGCTGACGTCGGCCGCCACCATTTCGTTAGCCCAAGCCAACAGCTTCCATGATGAGTCGACGGACGAGCGAACGAAAATACGATGGTTTTCATACTTCTTACCGTCCAATTCGACGAGACAATCCACCGCTGCGCGGTGGTGCCCCAGAACATTCACCGATGTCACCTTGGTTGAGCGATGGGAACCCGTTCCAGCGAGAGTGACGTTATCCAGGAATGTTTCGCGTGTTTCATTGGCTCCGCTGGCTCGACTTATAGCAAATGCCGGTGCTAGGAGTGCCTCAAAAAAGCGCCTATCCCTAGCGTCCTCTTTGATCCCGATTAGTCGATTCAGGTCACCCAATTTTCTAATTTCGGCTTCTCTGTCCATGACTACAGAGTGGCACTGCAGGCGCTTCACTCGCTAGGCAATCTCGGCCACTTCCGCGCGATGAAACTGAAGTTAGTGGTTCCCGCCCTGGCTCATCCAAGACTGCAAATCCCGGTAAACCTGCGCCGGCTTGATCCCGAAACAACGCGCACGTGAAAGGGACCTGGGGTTGCTCGGTCGCGTGCACCGTGAAATGGTTAGCTTCGGATTTGGGACCCGCAGATGATTGCTTGCCAGACGGCGTCGGCGACCGCCGGGTGCGTGATGTCGCTGTGGGAACCAGACGGCCCCGAACCATTGGCGATCACGGACGTCGCGTCGAGGTTGACGACGTCACCCGCTTTGAGCCGTAGGTCGGAGCCGCCGTCCTGGAGGGCTTCGGCGTGAGCGCGGGGTCCACACACCATCACTCCGAGGCGGTTCCGGAACCATGTCGGCAATCCCCAGTCGTTGCAGCTGTACGAGCACTGCCCACACAATTTTGCCCCGTGCGGGGAGGAGTTCATGCCTCTGACGTTTCGGACAGCGTTAGCAAGCCACGGCTTGGCCAGTCCCCCAAAAGCATCTGCAACGAGAAGGTACCACCTGTCGCAAGCACTGCAGAGCGGTGGCAGGAATCCCGGAAGTCATGCGGCAAAGATCTCATTGATGCATGAACCTCATGTAGACGGAAAACCCAGGAGCGAAGCCCGCAAGAGCGGCAACAAAAAGCAGACTTAAGTGTGGACAGTGTCCACACCCCCTTTGACCGGACAAAACGCCACCGGCCGCCATGCCCGGGCCCCAGGGAGCCCCTAAAGGACGGAAAACCTGGAATTAAACTCTGCTTGGTCATGTCGTCAGCAGGATTCCCAGCCATGAATGAGTGATGGCCCACAAGGGGCACAAGGACAGGGCAGAGAAGAGGACGGATAACCCCATCCCAGCAAGCGGAGGGCCCACCAGCCAGGACCCTGAGCCCGCCACCCACACAAGTGAATAGGCCATCGCGGCGGCCCGGCCACAGCCCGCGCACCTAGCGTCAGAGGGACGCCACAAGCTATGTCCACACATTAAAGCAAAAACCCCTCTGACGAGGGGTTTTGCCTGCCCGAGGTGGGACTCGAACTGTCTCCCAGGCCTTGCAAACACTGCGAACTCCCGAAAACATGCGGGATCCGAAGCGGTCCGACGGCTCTAAAGCCTGATCCACTGCTAAAAGTGTGGACAATGTCCACAGGCCTATTTAGTTCAGTTCGGGGCACTTCGAACGGTTGTGGCCAGGTGTCCGGCAATGTCCACACTTGCGGGTCTTCGCGGCCTGTGTTGATGAATCTGTTTCCTGTCCTGCGGGAACATAGGTTTGCGTCACGGTCGCCTGCAGATCATCAAAATAGCCTGGGGCGGCCAGAGCATCTGCTGTTCGCTTAAGCTCGGTGAGCTCGCCGACTGTCAATACTTGGTCTGCGAACGCGGCTTCGCGCATCAGCTCCAAGAACCGTTCATTGAGGCCCCGAACCTGTTCTGCCCCCATGCCGCCCCTCCCGGCGACTTTGGCCAGGGCTTTAGCCTCATCACCGACAATCTTGCCGTCTTCCAGGGCAACGGCAAGCGCTTCAAGATATTCGGCGGCCGCGGCGTCACTGACATCGCCTGCACTGATGGGCAGGCGCGACATCACGGAGTGCATCCAACCGTCGGTGCCCTTTCTCAAAGAAGCGGCACGTGTCATCGGGTTTACTGCACCCAGGCGGTAAGGATCAAAAAGACCACGCGCTGGATCGTGCCCGAACCCAATCACCGGCTCATACCGGTCAAGCATCAGGGGAAGCAACGCCGCTGTCGCCCTAACGTCTCCCAGGGCAGCGTGAGCATCAACCAGGGGTATTCCTGCGTGCTGGGCGAGAGTGCCCAGCTTGTGATTCGGGGTATCGAAGGTTTGCTGCCCCAGCCATAGCGAACAAAGGGCCGGCAGCGGCGGTGTTGTCACTCCGGCGCGAGCAAACTCGGCCGCGATGAAGCGGTCTTCGAAGACTGCGTTATGCGCGACGATGACGGCGCCGTCCAAGCGCGCTAAAACATCCGCTACAACATCGGAAAATAGCGGGGCCTTCCGCACAGCTTCGTTGCTGATTCCGTGGACAAAAACGGCGCCCGTATCGCGTCCTTCCGGATTCAGAAGTGTCGCATATTCGTCTTCGATGCGCCCGTTCTTATCCACGCGAGCAATTGCCAATTCGATGACACGATCGCCTTTGCCTGGTGAAAACCCCGTTGTTTCGACATCGATAACGGCAAAGGAACCGTCATGTATATAGCTACTTCCTGATGAGGGCCCGCCGTAGCTGAAGAGCTCACCTACACGGCCAGGCTCAGCAAAACGCATGGAAGTGCGCTGTGCAGGGGCCGGTTCTTGGACCGCGCGGGGCCGCGTATAAATCGGCGGTTTACGCACCTCAGCCTTCGGAGCCTTGCCCTGCGAGGAGGGTAGAACTTTCGGCGTCCGCCACTTCTTTCTGCGAGCTAGCCACCAGAAAACGACAGCTACAAATAACAGACCAAATAGAGCTTCCATGGGCATTCCTTCTTCACGGCAAGAGCCCGATATTATCACCGGCCTTCCCGCGGAAATGTAACGCAGGCTTTGTATGTCCAGTGCCCTAGAATCAGTGCTTCATTCCCCTATGGTCAACACCGCTGCCTACACAAGGTGGCCGAGATACGCACCGGCGGCAGGACGAAGGGCAGTAGATTCGCCGAAAGTCATGCGGCTTGTTTCGTTTACGCCGATGAACGGGAAGAAGTTCAATCGCTGCTTGTCATTCTGATATGTCCCATAATCGCTGGGCGGGTCCTCCGCGCAACCAGGGCGCTACCGCACCGACCCCGGAAACAAAAACTTCCCAGAGTGGAGCGGATGGCTCCGCGACGAAGTTTTCGCCCCCGGCGCCGGTCCCCCAAGTTGCACTCCGGCCCCTCAACCCAGCGGGTGGTCCCCTACCAGAACGACGCCCACAACCAACAACCGCAGAAACACGGCAAAACAATAGGGTGAACGGAAATCCGGGATCATGGAAAAGCTCACGATCACAACACCATCAGATGTACTTAGCTTCATCGGGCACACCCTGGGCTTCTGGCCGCAGGAAAGCCTGGTCTGCATCACCATGAACGAGAACAGCATCGGCGCGACCCTGCGCATCGACCTCCCCCGCCAACCCGGCCAGGAACTCCCCTACGCACGCACCGTCGCCCACTACCTCACCAGTGACACCACCGCCACATCCATCCTCTTCGCCGTCTACACCAGCGAAACCACCCAGCACGGACAGGCCAAACCCCAGGCCGGCACCATCGCCGCGCTCACCGGGGTCCTCGCCCAACAGGGCATCACCATCCGCGAAGGACTCTTCGTCGGAGACGAAACCTTCTCCCCCTACGACGGCGAACCCGGCACCAGCCTCGCCCTGCCCATCAATTCCACCCAGACAAGCGCCATCAACGCCGAATTCATCTACCGCGGCAGCTTCGTCGAACCTACCGACCGGATCACTCTCCCAACCACCGTTCAGGAAGCAGCCAAAGCGACGGCCGTCGAACACCACATGGACACCATCGCCTCCCAACCGACCGACACCGCGGTGCAGCAAGGCCGGAAACTCTGGGCAGACATGCTCGACGCCAAGACCTTCCCCAGCGACGACGACTGCCACGCCCTGGTTGCTAACCTGCAGTTCCCTGCCATCCGCGACCGGCTCATCGCCGACATCCCAGGAGTGGACGAACCCATGCAACAGATCCTGTTCGCCCAAACCGAGACCGCGCCGAAGTGGTCACGGATCGAGTGGGCACAACAACTGCTCCTGCACGCCTACACCCGCACCAGCCCCGAACACGCAGCACCCGTCCTTACAACCATTGGCTACATCAACTGGTGGGAAGGCAGAGGCAGCAAAGCACACCAATTCCTCCAACTCGCACTCGACACCGACCCCGCCTACCGCCTAGCCCGCCTCAGCGACCAAATGATCGGCTCAGGCATAGTCGCCGGCTGGAACATGAACAAAGACACCGCCTACAAAACCCTGCCCTTCGACCTGCCTTGAAGCACGGGACTGTCTGAATAACGGTGTGTGGGGTCCGGCCTGATCCGAAAGGAGACGGCCGTGTCAGAGTCCACGACCGAGATGGCAGGGGTGATGATCGATCCTGTGACGGGAGAGATTATCGATCAGAAGGAGCTTGCGGAACGGTTGCTCGCGCAGGACAAGGAATAGGGCGTGAGCCTGGTAGGCCCGGCCGGGCTGCTGAACCAGCTCACGAAGAACGTGCTGGAGACCGCGCTGGAAGCGGAATTGACCGAGCACCTGGGCCACGAGCATCGCCAGACGCCGATCGGCGCCAACATGCGCAACGGCACCAGGCCCAAGACCGTGCTGACCGAGATCGGCCCGGTCGAGATTGAGGTGCCCCGGGATCGTGAGGGATCATTCGAGCCGGTGATTGTGCCCAAGCGGAAACGGCGTCTGGACGGGATCGTCCAGATCGTCCTCTCGCTGTCCGCCCGGGGGCTGACCACCGGGGAAATCGCCGCGCACTTCGAGGAGGTCTACGGGGCTAAGGTCTCCAAAGACACCATCAGCCGCATTACGGAGAAGGTCGCCGGGGAACTCGCCGAATGGTCGGCCCGGCCCTTGGATCCGATCTATCCGGTGCTCTTCGTGGACGCGATCGTGGTCAAGGTCCGTGACGGGCAGGTGCGCAATACCCCGTTCTACGTCGTCATGGGCGTCACCGTGAACGGGGAGCGGGAGATTCTGGGCATCTGGGCCGGCGACGGTGGCGAGGGTGCCCGCTTCTGGCTGCAGGTATTCTCCGAGCTGAAGAACCGGGGCGTGGAAGATGTGTTGATCGCGGTCTGCGACGGGCTCAAGGGCCTGCCGGAGGCGATCACGACCACGTGGGAGCGAACGGTCGTGCAGCAGTGCATCGTT